>NZ_RPOH01000030.1 GCF_003818135.1 Buttiauxella warmboldiae
ACGTACGGTGGTGTGAGAGGGCGGCGGGAGTAATCCCGCCTCCTACTCGATTTTACCGCTTACGCAGAGGAATGAAAAATGGGACAGCTTATTGATGGCGTCTGGCACGATGTCTGGTATGACACCAAATCCACAGGCGGCAGCTTCAAACGCTCAGAGTCGGCGTTTCGCAACTGGCTGACGGCAGATGGCGAACCCGGCCCAACCGGTAAAGGTGGATTTGCCGCGGAAAAAAATCGCTATCATCTTTATGTTTCCCTCGCTTGCCCCTGGGCGCATCGCACATTGATCGTGCGCGCGTTAAAAGGCCTTGAGCCTTTCATTTCCGTATCGGTGGTAAACCCGCTGATGCTGCAGGATGGCTGGACCTTTGCTGATGATTTCCCGCAGGCAACCGGCGATGGCTTATACCAGCATGAATATCTCTATCAGCTCTATCTGCAGGCCGACCCTGATTACAGCGGGCGCGTTACCGTCCCCGTTTTATGGGACAAGAAAACCCAGACTATCGTCAGTAACGAATCCGCTGAAATCATCCGCATGCTCAATAGCGCCTTTGATGCACAAGGCGCTCGCGCCGGGGATTATTATCCAACGGCATTACGTAGCCAGATTGATGAACTCAATAGCTGGATTTACGACACCCTTAACAACGGCGTGTATCAAGCAGGTTTTGCCACCTCCCAGCAGGCTTACGATGAAGCCGTCAGCAAAGTCTTCACGGCGCTGGCGCGCGTCGAGCAGATCCTTGGACAACACCGATATTTAACCGGTAACCAGCTGACCGAAGCCGATATTCGCCTGTGGACGACGCTGGTTCGTTTTGACCCTGTCTATGTCACCCATTTTAAATGCGACCAGCACCGCATCAGCGATTATCTGAATCTGTCTGGCTTCCTGCGCGATATCTATCAGCTACCGGGCATTGCCGAAACCGTCGATTTCGCCCATATCCGGCACCACTATTATCGCAGCCATCAAACGATTAACCCAACCGGGATCGTTTCTGTTGGTCCGGCGCAGAATTTGAATGAGCCTCACGGACGGGAAGAACGGTTTCATAACAGGGGATAAAATTCAGCAGGACAATGATTTACGTAACCTTTATTCACGGCTATTCTTGAAATAGATTGCTTACAGATCAAGCGATTGATGATTAATCAAGGTGGCGACGAATGGATTGGTATTTCAAAGTATTAAGAAATTATGTGGGCTTTAGCGGGCGTGCGCGCCGTAAAGAGTTCTGGATGTTCATCCTGGTCAACCTGGTTCTGACCGGGGTGTTGACCGTCCTGGATAAGATGTTAGGGCTGCGTATTGCGAAAGAGGAAGGCCTGCTCACCACAATTTACGGCGTGTTTATCTTTTTGCCTTACTGGGCGGTACAGTTCCGTCGCCTGCACGATACCAACCGTTCAGCCTGGTGGCTGCTGCTGCTGTTGATTCCGCTGGTCGGCTGGCTGATCGTTCTGGCGTTTAGCTGCCAGAACGGTACGCCAGGTGAAAACGAATACGGTCCCGATCCAAAACGTCTGGATGCGCGGTTCGTTAGCGAGTAACCATTTCCCCTCTTCCTTTACTGGCGAAGAGGGGATTAAGCGGTTCTCTCTGAGGGGGAGGTTAGGGTGACAGCCTCCCTCTTACAAACTCCCCGCCGTTCTACCCACTTTCCCCGAAGATGCCAGCGTCTTACTGCTACGCTGCCCACCCAGGCTATCCAGGCGCATCTGGAAAGGCGGGAACGGCAGCTCGATTCCGTGCTCGCGGAAGCCTTGCAGGATCAGCTGGTGAATTTCATGGCGCAGCGGCATGCGGTGGTTCATCTCTGCGGCATAAATTCGCAGCTCAAAGATTTGAATACCCGCCTGTAGATCCACCAGAAACGCTTCCGGCGCGGGGTTATCAATCACCAGCGAGCAGCGCTCAGCCGCCTGCAGCAACACTTTTGTCACCTCTTCGCTGTTGGCGTCAGACGGTGCCGGAACGGTTAACACCACACGCGTCACGGAGTCCGACAGCGACCAGTTGATAAACTGCTCGGTGATAAACGCCTTGTTTGGCACGATGATCTCTTTGCGATCCCAGTCGCTGATGGTGGTGGCGCGAGTGTTAATTTTGGTGACGCTGCCTGTGAGATCGCGAATGGTCACGGTGTCGCCAATACGAATCGGCTTCTCAAACAGGATGATCAGGCCTGAAATAAAGTTGGCGAAAATCTCCTGCAAACCAAAACCTAAACCGACGCCCAGCGCTGCGACCAGCCACTGCAGCTTCGACCACTCAATACCAATCATCGAGAAGCCCACCAGGGTCCCCACCAGCAACAGCAGGTATTTGGTGACGGTGGTAATGGCGTAACCGGTGCCCGGCGCTAAATCCAGGTGCTGGAGCAGCGCCAGTTCAAGCAGAGCAGGGAGGTTGCGCACCAGCTGCAGGGTGATAATCAGCACCAGAATGGCGATCAGCACTGAGCCCAGAGTGATCGGCTCGATGCTTTCCACACCTTGCACCGTCGAGGTCACATCCCACAGCGTAATGTTTTCAAGGAAGCCAAATGCGGAGTGGATCTCTGACCACAGCACAATCACCGACAGCAGCGCAATCAGCATCAGAATCGAGCGCACCAGACGCAGTGACTGCACGCTGATAGTATCCAGATCGATTTCTGGCTCTTCGATAATTTCCGCTGAGCCTTCGGTGCTATGACCGTGGACCGCTTCTTCTTCCCCGCGCGCGCGCTGGGCGAGGATTTCCGCACGGCGGTGTTTGGCGCGATCGAACGCCAGGCGGCGGCGCTGAATCAGCATCCAGCGGCGGAAGATATGGTAAACCACCAGCAGCAGGAACCAGATGGCGACGGAGGTTTCAAGCCTTGCCAGCAGCGCTTGCGCCGTGGCCAGATAGCCGACGACAGCGGCCAGTATAGCCAGCAGCGGAGCCGCCAGCAGCAGGTTCCATAAAATCGTGTTGGCGATGTTTTCGCTGTTACCCTGTTTATCCAGATACAGCGGAATGCCTGCACGTTTCAGGCTTAACGTGACCAGTGCCATCGCCCCGCAAATCAAAATAAAGCACAGCCGCCCAAGGGAG
Source organism: Buttiauxella warmboldiae (assembly GCF_003818135.1). Lineage (GTDB taxonomy): Bacteria > Pseudomonadota > Gammaproteobacteria > Enterobacterales > Enterobacteriaceae > Buttiauxella > Buttiauxella warmboldiae. The sequence goes on from NZ_RPOH01000030.1 coordinate 3,091, forward strand.
CCGGAGAACTCGCGGTCGCTGAGATTATCAAACATTATCAATGCCATAATTAGCGGCACGATCAGGCCAATGCTCATCAGATAGTAACGCATGGCCCGGGCAACACGCTGCGGTGGCCAGCCAAAATGCACGATAAACAAACCGTTCGGACGGGCGAAAGTCGCGCAAATCATTACCGCCCACAGCAGAGGAACCGTAGCGGTGACGCCATCGCCAATGGCAACGGCAAGCGGGTAGGGCCAGGCGGCCTGCAGCCCGAAACCGAGCGTTGCCCACAGCACTGGTAGAGGCAATGCCACCAGAATCGACCAGAACACGGTGCGCAGCGTTAAGCTGAAATGATCCTGCGTGACTTTCCCGACTTTGGCGCTGGATCGTTCCAGGAACGCGGTAAAGTGGCGGCGCGAGCTGATACTGAAGCCGACCAGAATCAAGGCGCCAAATAGCGGCAGCAGCGTCTCTTTGCTGGTCAGCATCATAATAGTGGCGCTGCCGAGCTGGCTGAAGGTGTCCATTGAGACCAGACGCCGCAAATCCTGCACGATTTCAACCGGCCAACTGAAGCCTATCGGGCTGACGTCGGATGTCCAGAACAGGTAACGGTGCGTGGCTTCGTTCACCTCTTTGAGGGCGTCTTCCAGCTGGCTGTTTGCCACTTTCAGCTTGGTAAGCTCGAGAATCAGGTTATCGCCCCCTTGCAGCAGGGAATTGAGCAGCTCGCGTTGGGTGCGCAGCTGCGCTTCCAGAATGCGATTTTGCTCGGCGGTGAGCGGTTGGCCATCAAGCTGACGAGTCTGGCGCAATTGTTGCTGTTTGCTTAGCAGATCCTCGTAATGCAGCCGCTGCACGCGCAGCTGACCGAGTTCGGTATCAAGCTGCTGCGGCTTGGGCATTTCCGGCAGGCGTGCGACCTGTGCGCGTAATGCTTCGCCCAACACGTTAGAGACCCCAAGCCATTGTGACTGTTCACGCAGCGTGTTGAGCGCCTGGCGCACTTGTAATATCTGGCTGCTCGCCTGGCGTTGCTGTGAGGCGACTAAATCCATGCGCTGAGCCTGTTGGTTCAGCGCCTGAGAAAGCTGACGGTTGTTTTTGAGCTGGGCAACAATATCCGGCGGTAAATTGGCGCTGTTTTCGGCCAGTAGTTCGGTGCTTTCCAGCGCCTGTTCTGCTTCGCGCTGGCGCTGGGTGTTCAGCTGGTTACGCAATGCCTGCAGGTAAGCATCCAGCTGCGTGCTTTGCTTTTGCGCCAGTTCAGCCCGCAGGCGTGAAAGTTCCTGGCGGTTGCTGGCGGAGAGCTGCGCCAGCTCCAGTTCATCAACTAAGGCTTTCAGGCGTGATGATTCGGCCTGCAAAGAGAGATTCTGCGCCTGACTTAACGGCGTGCCGGTGGCGGATAGCGTCCCTTTTCTGCGCTCAACTTCGTTTAGCTGGCGGCGGGCGTCGGTTTGTTGCTGCGGCAGTTGGCTGAGTGAATCGGTGATTTCTCGGGTGCGTTCTTGTTCCTGCTGCGCCAGGCGGCTTTTATCCAGCAGCTGGCTGCTGATCTGCAGGATTTCCTGGTTTAACGCCTCGGTCGACATGCCTTCCGGGACTTTTTGCGGCTCTTCACGCAGGTTGTTTATCTGGCGGCGTAGCGTTTCCGAAAGCCTGGGGAAGTTATCAATAACCTGCTGATATTGTGCGGCACGTTCCTGGGACGCTTTACGTTCCTGGAGCGCATTAAGCGCGGCCTGGAGGGTTTCCACCGTTTCAGCCTGGCCGGGCTGATCTTTGGCGGACTTAGCCTGTTCCAGTTCCTGGGAGATTTGTTTGGCGTCGGGAGCCGTTGCGGCAAAGGCGCCAGAGCTCAGGCACCAGACCATCAGAAATGTGAGTATCGGGCGCATAAGTACCTATCGTTTATTAAACTGGCCCACGCGGTAAGGCGCGGGCCAGGGATAAAGAGTTAGACGTCAGGTTTGTTTTCTACCAGCGGGCTGGCTTCCAGTTCAGCGGCAACTTCTGCCTGCGGAATGTCACTGGCCGGTACTACCCCATCACCCATGACTTCGGTCGAAATCGCCAGCGGCTCACCAATTTTCGTCACGGACAGGCTTTGCAGCTGTTCTGCCAGCTTCACTTTACCCGGCGCAAACAGGTTAATCACCGTTGAACCCAGTTTAAAGCGCCCCATCTCCTGGCCTTTTAACAGCGCGATAGAACCTTCGCTTTCACCGGCAGGCCAGGTCCAGCGTTTGATCACGCCTTCACGCGGCGGCGTGATGGTCCCCGCCCAGACGGTTTCGATGCTGCCAACAATGGTGGCACCCACCAGAATTTGCGCCATTGGGCCAAACTCGGTATCGAACAGGCAGATAACGCGTTCGTTACGGGCAAACAGGTTCGGGACGTTTTGCGCGGTTAAATGATTTACCGAGAACAAATCGCCCGGTACGTAAATCATTTCACGCAAAATACCGTTACACGGCATGTGAACACGGTGGTAATCACGCGGCGACAGGTAAGTAGTCACGAAGCTGCCGTTACGGAACAGATCGGCCATTAAGTAGTTACCGGCAAGCAGGGCTTCCAGGCTGTAATTATGGCCTTTTGCCTGCAGGATTTTGTCTTCTTCAATCGGGCCTAGCTGGCTCACCACGCCGTCTGCCGGCATCACCAGCACGGTCGGGTCGGTATTCACCGGGCGCACATCGTCACGCAGTGGGCGGACAAAGAATTCGTTGAAGGTGCGATAGCTGGCGGTATCCGGCTTTTGTGCTTCCTTCATGTCGACTTTGTAGTATTTGACGAACAGATCGATAACCAGTTTGGTTAACCAGCCAGCTCGTTTGCTTGCGCCCCAGCCTGCCAGGCGGGTCAGCCATATTTTAGGCAGGATGTACTGGAGTGAAAGTTTAATGTTGTCTAACAAAATAGCCTCCTGGCTAAGTACCTGTTTTTGCGGGCATACACAAAAGGAGCGCGATTTTAGCGATGCCCAGCTTAATTGTCAGCGATCGGTATCGGAAAAGGTTTTACGCGATTTTACCTCGGACATACTTTCCAGTATGCGATGGTAGTTTTCAAAACGCGATTCGGCTATTTCCCCACGCTCCACGGCTTCACGCAGCGCGCAACCGGGATCGTTGGTGTGGCTGCAGTCACGGTATTTACAACGGCCTAAATAGTCATGGAATTCAGTAAAACCATTAGTGACTTGATCCGGCTCTAAGTGCCACAGACCAAATTCGCGCACCCCTGGAGAGTCGATAACATCGCCGCCGCCCGGGAAGTGATACAGACGTGAGGCGGTGGTGGTGTGCTGACCAAGCCCTGAGTTGTCCGAAACGTCATTGACCAGAATCTGGACTTCTTTAAAGCCGAGCAGGTTGTTCAGCAGGCTTGATTTACCCACCCCTGACTGCCCGGCAAAGATACTGACGCGACCAATCAGCGCGGCTTCAAGCTCTTTGAGCCCTTCAACTTTATGGCTGGAGACGAATAACACGCGATACCCAATTTTGCGATAGATATCCATTTGTTCGTTGACGAACGCCAGACCTGCTTCGTCGAGCAGGTCGGTTTTGTTCAATACCAGCAACGGTTCTACATCAAGGGTTTCGCAGGCGACGAGGTAGCGGTCGATAATGTTTAGCGACAGCTCGGGCAAAATGGCGGAAACCACGATGATCTGGTCGATATTGGCGGCAATGGGTTTTACGCCGTCATAGAAATCAGGGCGTGTCAGAACGGTGGTGCGCTCGTGTACTGCATCCACAATGCCTTTAATCGTGACGCCTGCCGCCGCTTCTTTAGCGGGGCGCCAGACCACGTTGTCGCCTGTTACCAGCGAACGAATGGTACGGCGGATATTGCAGCGGTGAATTTCACCGCCGGGTGCTTCAACATCGGCATGCTGGCCGAAACGGCTAATTACGCGGCCTTCGCGCGGCTCACCAAACTGAGAGTCGTCAGGATCGGCTTTCTCCACAGTCTGTTTAAGCCGACGCTGGTGGTTTGCTGAAACCCGGCGCTGCTGTCCTTTGGAGAGTTTATTTTTGCTCAATCTTACTGGCTCCTGGTCGCCCGTGGTGGGCAAAACCTCTATGATACACACTATTTTATACGAATTAACCCACCGCTAAAGGTGGGCTACGCACAAGAAGGGTGGAAAATAGCATGAGTGGGAATGAAAACAATCTGATTTGGATTGATTTAGAAATGACCGGCCTGGACCCCGAGCGGGATCGCATAATTGAAATCGCCACTCTGGTTACCGATGCCAATTTGAATATCCTCGCCGAAGGGCCAACGATTGCCGTTCATCAGTCTGACGAACAGCTGGCGTTAATGGACGACTGGAATGTGCGTACCCATACCGGTAGCGGTCTGGTGGAGCGTGTGAAAGCGAGTCAACTCGATGACCGCGCGGCTGAACTGGCGACGCTTGAGTTCCTGAAACAGTGGGTGCCAGCCAATTGCTCGCCAATTTGCGGCAACAGCATCGGCCAGGATCGCCGCTTCCTGTTTAAGTACATGCCAGAGCTGGAAGAGTACTTCCACTATCGCTATCTGGATGTCAGCACGCTCAAAGAGCTGGCACGCCGCTGGAAACCGGAAATTCTGGCTGATTTCAAAAAGCAGGGCACCCACCAGGCGATGGACGATATTCGTGAGTCCGTGGCAGAGCTTGCCTTCTACCGCGAGCATTTTATTAAGCTTTGACAGGCGTTCGGGAGGAGTTAAACTCCTCCTTTGCTGGGAAAGTAATCATTTTGCCGTTTAAATCGCCATTCGAACCGATTTTGTGAAAAAAACCTTTTGAGGGGCTTGCGACTAAAACGATTTCTCGTATAATGCGCCTCCCGTACCGATGCAGAATTTGCAGCGTTACACAGAGCGGGAATAGCTCAGTTGGTAGAGCACGACCTTGCCAAGGTCGGGGTCGCGAGTTCGAGTCTCGTTTCCCGCTCCAAAATTTGATTTGGCTTTTAGCCAGCACCACCCAAGCGGGAATAGCTCAGTTGGTAGAGCACGACCTTGCCAAGGTCGGGGTCGCGAGTTCGAGTCTCGTTTCCCGCTCCAGATTCTAATCTTCAGTACAAATTATCCACAACGCTAAGTCGCGTCGGCGGTGGTTTTTTCCGCCCCTCACAAACGCTTGTAAACAGACTTATCCACAGCTTCCGTTTTTTCCCTTAGATCGCTAATTATTGCTTAATTATTACGTGATTATTTTAATCCATTGATTTATATCATGTTTTAAATATTGTGAAATGTTAACCCGATCGCTTGCACAATTTTTTTCACTGCCAGGACAACGCGTTCAGATTTTTATTCACATCCTGTGGACATGTCAGGCATCACGTTTCAACCCTTTTTCAATCACTCTGACCAGACGCTGTTTTTGCGCAGGTTGAACTTCCGTTGCCTGGGCGTTTCGCCTGGTTAATTGTTGCGCAATCGCCCATTCAATATGCTCATCAAGAAGTGGGTGCTCACCTTTTCTCTGTTGCAACGCGTTCAGAATCGCTTCATCCCAGGGGGCATTTCCCAGCGCCACCGCAATATTTCGCAGCCAGCGCAGATGGCCAATGCGGCGAATCGCCGAGCCTTCGGTTGCGCGCAGAAAATATTCTTCGCTCCAGGCAAACAGTTCAACCAGCGGCGGCGCATGTAATGCGCGACGTGGGCTAAAGTCGTCTTCGGCAGTCAGCTGTGAGAAACGGTTCCATGGGCAAATCAGCTGGCAGTCGTCGCAGCCGTAAATGCGGTTGCCGATTAGCGGCCTGAATGCCTCAGGGATCGCGCCTTCAAGCTCAATGGTGAGGTAGGAAATACAACGCCTTGCGTCAACGGTGTAGGGTTCAACTATCGCGCCAGTTGGGCAAATCGTCATACAGGCCACGCAGCGTCCGCATTTTTCCTCGACAGGTTTATCAACCGGAAGCGGAATATCGACCAGTAATTCCCCGAGGAAAAAGAACGATCCCGCTTCCTGATTGAGGATAAGTGAGTGCTTACCTGTCCACCCCAGACCGGCTTTTTCCGCCAGCGGGCGCTCAAGTATCGGCGCCGAATCGACAAAAGGTCTAAAATTCAGCGTGGAACAGTGGGACTGGATCATTTCACCCAGCTTTTTGAGCCGGTTACGCAGCAGTTTATGGTAATCACGTCCAAGGGCGTAGCGGCTGATGTAGCCGATTTTGGGATCTTTGAGCGTGGTGGCAAAGGCCGCATTCGCCGGCAGATAGTTCATCCGCACGCTAATGACGCGCAGGGTTCCGGGCAGCAGTTCGTGTGGTCGGGCGCGCATCATGCCATGACGCGCCATCCAGTCCATCTCGCCGTGGTATTGTTTATCCAGCCACAGCTGGAGCGCGGGCTCGCTGGCACAGAGATCGGTATCGGTGATACCAACCTGCTGAAAGCCGAGCTCGCGGCCCCACTGTTTGATATTTTGCGCTAATTGATTGAGATCGAGGGGCTGTGACATGACGGACCTGAGCCTGAAAATAACCGCCAAAAGTATACCACACTCAGTCTGGTCAGCAGACTGGCTGCGCACCGCCGAAAAGCAGGCGGCGGATTATTTGGGTGTGACCTTGTATGAGCTGATGCAGCGGGCGGGCGCTGCGGCATTTCATCTCGCCCGTGAACTCTACCCGCAAAGCCAGCACTGGCTGGTTGCTTGCGGGCATGGCAACAACGGTGGCGATGGCTACGTAGTGGCACGCCTTGCGCAGGCGGCGGGCATTCGCGTGACCTTATTGGCGCTGGAAAGCGATAAACCGCTGCCGGAAGAGGCCGCCTGTGCGCGTGATGCGTGGCTGGATGCCGCAGGCGTTATCCATGCGCCGCACCATCTCTGGCCTGAGGATATCGATCTGGTGATTGATGGGATACTGGGAACCGGGCTTAACAGCGCACCGCGAGATTCCACGGCTGAGATTATTGAGAAGTGTAATCAGTATGCGCTTCCGGTTATTGCCCTCGACACGCCTTCAGGTTTGCTCGCAGAAACAGGCGCGACGCCAGGCGCGGTGATTAAGGCTACGCATACCATGACGTTTATTGCCCTCAAGCCGGGCTTACTGACCGGGAAAGCGCGTGATGTGGTTGGCACACTGCATTTTCACGCTCTGGGGCTGGAGGCCTGGTTAACAGGACAGACGGCGCCTGTCACCCGCGTGGATAGCGCGCAGCTATCCGGCTGGTTGCCTGCGCGACGACCAACATCGCACAAAGGCGATAACGGGCGGCTGGTAGTTATTGGCGGTGACCACGGCACGGCGGGCGCGATTCGTATGGCCGGGGAGGCTGCTCTGCGCGCGGGGGCTGGGTTGGTCAGAGTGCTGACGCGCTCAGAAAATATTGCCCCCCTTGTTACCGCCCGCCCTGAGCTAATGGTTCAGGAACTGACGCCTCATTCACTGGATGAATCCCTGGAGTGGGCTGATGTGATAGTAATTGGCCCAGGATTAGGGCAGCAAGAGTGGGGTAAAAAAGCCTTACAAAAAGTCGAAAACAGCCGTAAACCTATGCTGTGGGATGCCGACGCGCTCAACCTTCTGGCAATCAATCCCGATAAACGTCAGAATCGCGTTATGACGCCGCACCCGGGGGAAGCGGCCCGGCTGTTAAATTGCGCCGTATCACAAATTGAGAGTGACCGCTTACTTGCCGCAAGCTGCCTGGTAAAACGCTATGGTGGCGTGGCGGTCTTAAAAGGTGCCGGGACGATTGTTGCCAGCCAAAGCGGCCAGTGTGCCATTGTGGATGTCGGTAATGCCGGCATGGGCAGTGGCGGTATGGGGGATGTGCTTTCGGGGATCGTTGGCGCATTGCTGGCACAGAAGCTAACCCCCTATGATGCAGCCTGTGCAGGCTGTGTTGCTCATGGCGCCGCTGCGGATGTGTTAGCCCATCGCTTCGGCACGCGTGGCATGTTAGCAAGCGACTTATTATCGACGTTGTCCCCTTTTGTTAACCCGGATTTGAATAGCAAAGAAAATGATTAATCGAGTTATCGCATTACCTGATGAAGCCGCGACCTTAGCTCTGGGCGCAGGTCTGGCAAAAGCCTGTTCCGGTGCCACCGTTATTCATCTGTATGGTGATCTTGGCGCGGGGAAAACAACCTTTAGCCGTGGTTTTGTGCAAGCGCTGGGTCATAAAGGGAACGTAAAAAGCCCCACTTATACGTTGGTAGAACCCTATACGCTCGGTGATTTGATGGTGTATCACTTTGATCTCTATCGCCTTGCCGATCCAGAAGAGCTCGAGTTTATGGGAATCCGTGACTATTTCACCGATGACGCAATCAGTCTGGTGGAGTGGCCGCAAAAAGGTCAGGGTGTGCTTCCGGAACCGGATGTCGAAATTCACCTAAGTTACCAGGCCGAAGGGCGCGAAGCGTGCCTGAAGGCAGTTTCCTCATCTGGTGAGTCGTTACTGGCGCGGTTTGCCAAATAACAAGGATGGCGGGATGATCTTGCGCATAAAAAGTGGGTTGATGGCGATAGCTTTACTGTTGCTGATGGCGCAGGCCAGCGCCGCGAGTTTAGCGGATATTCAGGTATCGAACGGTGATTCACAGGCGCGGATCGCCTTTAGTTTTATGGGCGATCCTGAATATGCTTTTTCTCAGGATGAGAAGAAAAGCGTTGTTCTGGATATCAAACAAACCGGTGTGATTCGAGGCCTGCCGCTGCTTTTTAGCGGCAACAACCTGGTGAAAAGCATTCGCTCCGGGCAGCCAAAAGAGAGCGGTTCTCTACGTCTGGTGGTCGATCTTACCGAGCCTGGCAAAACGCGCGCGGTAAAACAGCAAAATGGCTCTAATTACACGGTCATCTTTACGATTAACGCCGACGCACCGCCGCCGCCTCCGGTTGTGGCTAAACGCGTTGAAGCGCCGCCCGTTACCCGTTCAACAGAGCCTGCAAAAAATCCCTTTAATTCGCAAAAGGTTACTGGCGCAATCAGCTCCAATACAGCGCTGTATCCCGCCCGAACTCAGCGCACCACGACGCAATCCGATACCGTGGTTGTGGCGATTGATGCCGGACACGGCGGGCAGGACCCGGGGGCGATTGGCCCTGGCGGTACAAAAGAGAAAAACGTCACCATTTCGATAGCCCGTAAACTTCGCTCGTTACTGAATGACGATCCAATGTTTAAAGGCGTGCTGACGCGCGATGGCGACTATTTTATTTCGGTGATGGGGCGCTCAGAGGTCGCACGCAAACAGAACGCGAATATTCTGGTGTCGGTTCACGCAGATGCTGCGCCTAATCGCGATGCTACGGGGGCCTCCGTTTGGGTGCTCTCCAATCGCCGCGCTAACAGTGAAATGGCGGGCTGGCTTGAGCAGCACGAAAAACAATCCGAGCTGCTGGGCGGCGCGGGCGATGTGCTGGCCAATAGCCAGGCGGACCCCTATTTAAGCCAGGCGGTGCTGGATCTGCAGTTCGGTCATTCCCAGCGCGTCGGGTATGATGTGGCAACAAAAGTGCTGGCGCAGATGCAGCGCGTCGGTTCGTTGCACAAACGTCGCCCTGAACATGCAAGCCTTGGCGTTCTGCGTTCGCCGGATATTCCTTCGGTGCTGGTGGAAACCGGCTTTATCAGTAACAACTCAGAAGAGCGCCTGCTGGATAGCGATGATTATCAGCAAAAAATTGCTCAGGCCATTTATCAAGGGTTGAGAGACTATTTCCAGGCGCATCCGTTACAATCAGCGCCAGAGCCAGACCAGACCGCGCGTTCCCAGCGCGCGGGCCTTAATCAGATAGCCATTACGCAATAAGGAGATTTCATGCCGATTCAGGTTCTGCCGCCGCAGCTTGCCAACCAGATTGCTGCTGGCGAAGTGGTAGAGCGCCCCGCATCGGTGGTGAAGGAGCTGGTTGAGAACAGTCTCGATGCGGGCGCCACGCGTATTGATATCGATATTGAACGCGGTGGTGCCAAGCTTATTCGTATTCGCGATAACGGCTGCGGGATTAAAAAGGACGAGCTGGCGCTGGCGCTGGCTCGTCATGCCACCAGTAAAATTGCCACGCTTGATGATCTTGAGGCGATAATCAGCCTCGGTTTTCGTGGCGAAGCGCTAGCCAGTATTAGCTCGGTGGCGCGTCTGACGCTAACCTCGCGCACGGCTGAGCAAAGCGAAGCGTGGCAGGCGTATGCCGAAGGACGCGATCAGGATGTGACGGTCAAACCCGCAGCGCACCCTGTGGGCACCACGCTTGAGGTGTTGGATCTGTTCTACAACACTCCCGCACGCCGCAAGTTCATGCGCACCGAAAAAACGGAATTCAACCACATTGATGAAATCGTCAGACGTATCGCGCTGGCGCGCTTCGATGTGTCGATAAACCTCACGCATAACGGCAAAGTGATTCGCCAGTATCGTGCGGTCGCTGAGGGCGCCCCTCGTGAACGTCGCCTTGGTTCAATTTGTGGCACGCCGTTCCTCGAGCAGGCGCTGGCGATTGAATGGCAGCATGGTGACCTGGCATTACGCGGCTGGGTGGCAGAGCCCACGGCGACGACTTCTGCCCTGGCTGAGATTCAATATTGCTATGTGAATGGCCGTATGATGCGTGACCGTCTGATAAATCACGCTATTCGCCAGGCCTGTGAAGATAAGCTCGGTGCCGATCAACAACCCGCATTTGTGCTGTATCTGGAAATCGATCCCCATCAGGTGGATGTGAACGTGCACCCCGCCAAACATGAGGTGCGCTTTCATCAGTCGCGGCTGGTGCATGATTTTATCTACCAGGGCGTGTTGAGCGTGCTGCAGCAGCAAAGTGAAAATCGCTTGCCGCTGGAAGAAACGGCGGAAGACGCGCCAGCGCGCTGGCAGCCGGAAAACCGTGTTGCATCCGGGCGAAACCAGTTTGCCACACCAGCTGCTGGTCCTTCTCACGAACCTTCTTCTCGTAGCGCGACCCCGGTTTCTGGTGGGCATAGCGCAGGAAGCGCGGGTAAAAATAGTGCGCCTTTATGGCCGCACGCTGCACCGGGTTTTCAGAAAAAAGAAGGGGCGGTATATCGCGAATTGCTCAATACCCCAGCCCCGGCTGCGCCAAAAAATCGTGCTGCGGAACCTGAACATTACGTGGCGTTAGACGCTCACGCACAAAGTTTTGGCCGGGTGCTGACGGTTATCGCGCCGGATATCGCGTTGCTGGAGCGTGAGGGCAACATCATGCTGCTTTCATTAAGCGTGGCTGAACGCTGGTTGAAAATGGCGCAGTTAGTGCCGGGCGCGGAAGGCGCGCGTGCCCAGCCGCTGCTGATCCCCATTCGTTTGAAAGTCACCAAAGAAGAGCAGGACGTGCTGGTAAAAAATCAGCCGCTTTTGCTGGAAATGGGCATCGAGTTTGCCGTTGAGTCGCGTCAGATAACCATTCGCACGGTACCTTTACCTTTACGTAAACAAAATTTACAAATCTTGATTCACGAACTGCCAGGATACCTGGCGCAACAGACTGAGGTCAATGCAACGCAAATTGCCCAATGGTTTGCTCGTCAAATGGAGAGCAATCATCAACAATGGGGTCAGGCGCAGGCTATTGCCCTGCTGGCTGATGTGGAGCGCCTCTGTCCGCAGCTGGTGACATCACCACCTGGCGGTTTGTTACAACCTGTTGATTTAGATATGGCGATGAACGCCCTGAAACATGACTGAAGTTAAGCAAAGCCTACCGCAGGCAATTTTTTTGATGGGGCCGACGGCCTCTGGTAAGACAGCGCTCGCCATTAATTTGCGTAAAACGTTGCCGGTAGAGTTGATAAGCGTCGATTCGGCCCTTATCTATCAAGGGATGGATATTGGTAGCGCGAAGCCAACGGCCAAAGAACAAGCCCAGGCTCCGCATCGGTTACTTGATATTCTTGACCCGGCACAAGCCTATTCTGCCGCGGATTTCCGGCGTGATGCCCTGGCTGAAATGGCTGAAATTACCGCCGCCGGGCGCATTCCCTTGCTGGTCGGGGGAACAATGCTCTACTTCAAGGCATTGTTAGAAGGGTTATCACCGTTGCCCTCCGCTGACCCGCAGGTTCGGGCGCGGATAGAAAAACAGGCAGCAGAGCAGGGGTGGGATGCGTTGCACCGTCAGTTAGCACAGGTTGATCCTGTCTCTGCGGCACGTATTCATCCAAATGATCCACAAAGGCTTTCCCGCGCACTGGAAGTTTTTTTCATTTCGGGTAAAACTTTAACGGCACTGACACAAACGTCAGGAGAAGCTCTGCCTTACCGGGTGCATCAGTTCGCCATCGCCCCGGCGAGCCGTGAACTGCTCCATCAACGAATTGAGCAGCGTTTTCATCAGATGTTAGCTTCTGGATTTGAAGCTGAAGTACGGGCTCTTTTTGCCCGTGGTGATTTGCATACGGAGATGCCTTCCATTCGTTGTGTGGGATACCGGCAGATGTGGTCTTATCTGGCGGGAGAAATTTCACATGATGAAATGGTTTATCGTGGTATTTGCGCAACGAGACAATTGGCGAAGCGCCAGATGACCTGGTTACGGGGTTGGGAAGGCGTTCACTGGTTAGACAGTGAGAATCCGTCTCAATCTTATAACGATGTACTACAGGTTGTTAGTGCGAAGCACCAATGAATGTGTACAATTGAATCGTTATGGTGCGCAATATTTTACGCAGTTTTTCAGAGCCTCAGGGTTCTTGAGTTACAAACAACAAGCATATAAGGAAAAGATAGAATGGCTAAGGGGCAATCATTACAAGATCCGTTCTTGAACGCACTGCGTCGCGAACGTGTTCCAGTTTCTATTTATTTGGTAAATGGTATTAAGCTGCAAGGTCAGATTGAGTCTTTCGATCAGTTTGTAATCCTGTTGAAAAACACGGTTAGCCAGATGGTCTATAAGCACGCGATTTCAACTGTTGTTCCGTCACGTCCGGTATCTCATCACAGCAATAACACCGGTACGAGCGGTTCTGGCAGCTACCACCACGGTGGAAGCGCGCAAGGTTCTGCGCCACAACAAGACAACGAAGACGCTGAATAAGGCATAAGGTTGTTTTTCCAGGCCGGGGAACCAGGGATGCTGGGTTCCCCGCTGGTCTTTTTGAGAGGTTATACGCTTGTTTGACCGTTATGATGCCGGTGAGCATGCGGTGCTGGTACACATCTATTTTTCGCAAGACAAAGACATGGAGGATCTGGAGGAGTTTGTCTCCCTGGTCTCTTCAGCCGGCGTCGAAGCGTTACAGGTGGTTACCGGTAGCCGTAAAGCTCCGCACCCAAAGTATTTTGTTGGTGAAGGTAAGGCAATTGAAATTGCCGATGCAGTAAAAGCTACTGGCGCATCGGTCGTTTTATTTGATCACGCGTTGTCTCCAGCCCAGGAGCGTAACCTCGAAGCGCTGTGTGAATGTCGTGTCGTCGACAGAACCGGCCTGATTTTAGATATTTTTGCCCAGCGTGCGCGTACCCATGAAGGTAAGTTGCAGGTTGAACTGGCGCAGTTACGTCACATGGCAACTCGCCTTGTGCGCGGCTGGACCCACCTTGAGCGTCAGGGAGGGGGGATAGGTTCACGAGGCCCTGGGGAAACTCAGCTCGAAACCGACCGCCGCTTGCTGCGCAACCGGATTATGCAGATCCTTGGTCGCTTAGAACGAGTCGAAAAACAGCGTGAGCAAGGGCGAAGATCGCGAGCCAAGGCTGATATCCCAACCGTTTCTCTGGTGGGCTACACCAACGCCGGTAAATCCACCCTGTTTAATCAGATAACAGCGGCTGGCGTTTATGCCGCCGATCAGCTGTTTGCCACCTTAGACCCAACCCTGCGGCGGATTAACGTTGCAGATGTGGGTGAAACGATCCTGGCTGACACAGTAGGTTTTATTCGTCACTTGCCGCATGATTTAGTGGCGGCGTTTAAAGCAACCCTGCAGGAAACGCGTCAGGCGACACTGTTGCTACATGTCGTTGATGCAAGCGACCTCAGGATTCAGGAAAACATTGCCGCGGTTGATACCGTTCTCGAAGAGATTGAGGCTAATGAAATTCCAACGCTCCTGGTGATGAATAAGATAGATATGCTGGATGATTTCGTTCCGCGTATCGACAGAGATGATGAAAATATGCCGATTCGGGTCTGGCTTTCTGCCCGGACCGGTGACGGTATTCCACTCCTTTTCCAGGCTTTGACAGAGCGTTTATCTGGTGAAATTGCACAGCATACGTTGTGCTTACCCCCCCAGGCAGGGCGACTGCGGAGCCGGTTTTATCAGCTTCAGGCAATAGAAAAAGAGTGGATGGAGGAGGACGGCAGCGTTGGCTTACAAATTCGTATGCCTGTTGTTGACTGGCGTCGCCTCTGTAAACAAGAACCGGCACTTGCTGACTACATTGTCTAGCAAGTCAAGGAATGTCCTGAAGACTTTTTCCCCTTCGGGGGATATCACCGCACAACAAATATGGAGCATAAACATGGCGTGGAATCAGCCCGGTAATAACGGACAGGACCGCGACCCGTGGGGAAGCAGCAAACCAGGCGGCGACTCTGGGGGTAACAAAGGAGGGCGGGATCAGGGGCCACCTGATCTGGATGATATCTTCCGCAAGTTAAGTAAGAAACTCGGTGGCCTGGGCGGCGGTAAAAGCGGTGGTAGCGGTTCCGGTGGCGGTTCCTCACAGCTTCCGCGTCCGCATATCGGTGGTCGTATGGTGGGCATTGTTGCCGCCGTGGCGGTGGTTATTTGGGCCGCAACCGGGTTCTATACCATTAAAGAAGCTGAGCGTGGTGTGGTCACACGTTTTGGTCAATTCAGCCATTTGGTTGAGCCGGGCCTGAACTGGAAACCGACATTTATCGATAGCGTCAGAGCGGTAAACGTTGAAGCGGTACGTGAATTGGCGGCGTCAGGTGTGATGCTGACTTCCGACGAGAACGTGGTTCGCGTCGAAATGAACGTGCAGTATCGCGTCACCGATCCGCGCCGTTATCTGTTTAGCGTAACCAGCGCTGACGACAGCCTGCGTCAGGCAACCGACAGCGCACTGCGTGGTGTGATTGGTAAATACACCATGGATAAGATCCTCACCGAGGGTCGTACCATTATTCGTAACGATACCCAGCGCGAACTCGAAGAGACCATTCGCCCGTACAACATGGGTATCACCTTGCTTGACGTCAACTTCCAGGCTGCTCGTCCGCCGGAAGAGGTGAAAGCGGCGTTTGATGATGCGATTTCCGCGCGTGAAAACGAACAGCAATATATCCGCGAAGCGGAAGCCTATACCAACGAAGTACAGCCACGTGCTAACGGTCAGGCGCAGCGTATTCTCGAAGAAGCCCGCGCTTATAAAACACAGACCGTGTTAGAAGCACAGGGTGAGGTTGCTCGCTTTGCCAGACTGCTGCCGGAATACAAAGCTGCACCGGAAATTACCCGTGAGCGCCTGTATATCGAAACCATGGAAAAAGTGCTTAGCCACACCCGTAAAGTTCTGGTGAACGACAAAGGGGGCAACCTGATGGTTCTGCCTCTGGACCAGATGCTTAAAGGCGGCTCACAGCCTGCGGCGAAGAGTGATACCAGTGGTGCGAACAACCTGTTGCGTCTGCCACCGGCATCAAGCTCGGGCAGCGCCAGCACACAGTCCTCGTCAAGCCGGGGCGATATCATGGATCAGCGCCGCGTGAACGCGCAGCGCACTGATAACCAGCGCGTAGGGAGTGAATAACGATGCGTAAGTCAGTCATTGCTTTAATTATCATCGTGCTGGTTGTGCTCTTTACCTCGGTCTTCGTGGTACAGGAAGGCGAGCGCGGGATTACCTTACGCTTCGGTAAAGTGTTGCGTGATGATGAAAACAAGCCGGTGGTCTACGAACCAGGTCTGCATTTCAAAGTACCGTTTATCGAGTCGGTTAAAACCCTTGATGCGCGTATTCAGACCATGGATAACCAGGCCGATCGCTTTGTGACCAAAGAGAAGAAAGACCTGATCGTTGATTCCTACATCAAATGGCGTATCAGTGATTTCAGCCGCTACTACCTGGCAACCGGCGGTGGTGACGTTTCTCAGGCAGAAGTGCTGTTAAAACGTAAATTCAGCGACCGTCTGCGTTCTGAAATTGGTCGTCTTGATGTGAAAGACATCGTGACCGATTCTCGTGGCCGTCTGACTCTGGATGTGCGTGATGCGCTGAACTCAGGTACCGCGGGTACTGACGATGAAGTGGCGACACCTGCTGCGGATGATGCCATTGCCTCTGCTGCGGCGCGTGTCACTGCGGAAACCAAAGGCAAAGTGCCGGTGGTTAACCCGAATAGTATGGCGGCGTTGGGTATCGAAGTGGTGGATGTGCGTATCAAGCAGATCAACCTGCCTGCTGAGGTTTCTGAAGCCATCTATAACCGTATGCGTGCCGAGCGTGAAGCTGTTGCTCGTCGTCACCGTTCACAGGGGCAGGAAGAGGCTGAGAAGCTGCGTGCTACCGCCGACTACGAAGTCACTCGTACTCTGGCAGAAGCCGAGCGTCAGGGCCGTATTAGCCGTGGTGAAGGTGATGCGGAAGCGGCCAAACTGTTTGCTGACGCATTCAGCCAGGACCCTGACTTCTATGCGTTCATCCGTAGCCTGCGTGCTTATGAAGCCAGCTTCAGCAACGGTCAGGACGTGATGGTGCTAAGCCCGGATAGCGATTTCTTCCGCTATATGAAAACGCCTGCTAACAGCACACGTTAATCTTCGCGGAAAACTTATTAAGGGCCGGTCTGACCGGCTCTTTTTTATTGGTGCTAGAGGGAAATATGAATTCGACTATCTGGCTGGCATTAGCGCTGGTATTGGTGCTCGAAGGGCTCGGACCGATGCTTTATCCGCGTATGTGGCGCCGCATGATTGTCGCTTTAACGCAGCTTCCGGACAATACGCTGCGCCGTTTTGGCGGCGGACTAGTGGTTGCAGGGGTAGTTATCTACTATATGTTGAGTCGAAGCGGCGGTTAAGCCGCTTTGCAGTAGGCGATTACCATTTTGTCGACTAAAAGGGCTGATCATCGGAGAAACCGATGGTAGAATCCTTTTTTAAGCAAACGGTGATTTTGAAAAATGGGTAACAACGTCGTCGTACTGGGCACCCAATGGGGTGACGAAGGTAAAGGAAAGATCGTTGATCTTCTGACTGAACGGGCTAAATATGTTGTGCGCTACCAGGGCGGTCACAACGCAGGCCATACTCTCGTAATCAACGGTGAAAAAACCGTTCTCCATCTTATTCCATCAGGTATTCTGCGCGATAACGTAACCAGCATCATCGGTAATGGCGTTGTGCTGTCTCCTGCGGCACTGATGAAAGAGATGAAAGAGCTGGAAGACCGTGGCATTCCGGTACGTGAGCGCCTGCTGTTATCTGAAGCTTGCCCGCTGATTCTTGACTATCACGTCGCACTTGATGTGGCACGTGAGAAAGCGCGCGGTGCCAAAGCTATCGGTACTACCGGTCGCGGCATCGGCCCTGCGTATGAAGACAAAGTGGCTCGTCGTGGCCTGCGCGTTGGCGACCTGTTCGACAAAGCCACCTTTGCCGACAAACTGAAAGAAGTTCTGGAATACCATAACTTCCAGCTGGTTAACTTCTACAAAGTTGAAGCGGTTGATTACCAGAAAGTTCTGGACGATGTCATGGCCGTTGCTGACATTCTGACCAGCATGGTCGTTGACGTCTCCGACCTGCTGGACGGCGCACGTAAACGCGGCGACTTCATCATGTTCGAAGGTGCTCAAGGCACGCTGCTGGACATCGATCACGGTACCTATCCGTACGTGACCTCTTCCAACACCACCGCGGGTGGCGTGGCAACAGGTTCCGGCATTGGTCCACGTTATGTTGATTACGTTCTGGGCATTATCAAAGCGTATTCTACTCGTGTGGGTGCAGGTCCGTTCCCAACTGAACTGTTTGATGATGTCGGCGAGTTCCTGTGCAAACAGGGTAACGAGTTCGGTGCAACTACCGGTCGTCGTCGTCGTACCGGCTGGCTGGACATCGTTGCCGTGCGTCGCGCAGTGCAGATCAACTCCCTGTCAGGTTTCTGCCTGACCAAGCTGGACGTTCTGGACGGCCTGAAAGAAGTTAAACTCTGCGTCGGCTACCGTCTGCCAGATGGCCGTGAAGTGACTACCACGCCAATGGCTGCCGACGACTGGGAAGGCATCGAGCCAATCTACGAAACCATGCCGGGCTGGTCAGAAACCACCTTTGGCGTGAAAGAGCGTAGTGGCTTGCCGCAAGCGGCGCTGGACTATATCAAACGCATTGAAGAGCTGACTGACGTACCTGTAGATATCATTTCTACTGGTCCAGACCGTTCTGAAACCATGATTCTGCGCGATCCGTTCGACGCATAATGATGTGCTGGGGTGCGGCTTAGCGCACCTCAGCTGTTTTATCCTGCCGTTTTATCACTCTTCCCCGTTAAATAAATTAGCTGGCAACCATATGGCTGGTTTATCATCAATATATTGTCGCATTGGCAAGAAGCGTTTCCCCTCCCACCCTAGAGGTTGATGTGCAGTTAACGAGTTTTACTGATTACGGTTTACGTGCTTTGATTTATATGGCGTCGTTGCCAGCGGGCAAGATGACCAGCATTTCTGAAGTCACGGAAGTGTATGGCGTGTCACGTAATCATATGGTGAAAATCATCAATCAACTCAGTCGCGCAGGCTTCGTGACGGCAGTGCGCGGCAAAAATGGCGGCATTCGTCTCGGCAAGCCGGCGGTATCTATCCGTGTCGGCGATGTGGTGCGCGAGCTGGAACCGCTTTCTTTGGTGAACTGTAGCAGTGAGTTTTGTCATATTACCCCCGCATGTCGCCTGAAACAGGCGCTGGCCCAGGCGGTGCAAAGCTTTCTCACCGAGCTGGATAAGCACACGCTGGCCGATTTGGTGGACCAAAACCAACCGCTCTACAAATTATTGCTGGTGGAATAAATCACCTTTCCCCCAGCCAGTGACAACGGAGGAACCGCAATGTCAAAAGATCCTTTTCAGGAACGAGAAGCCGAAAAATACGAAAACCCGATCCCAAGCCGGGAGTTTATACTCGCTCATCTGACCAAACGTGAAAAACCCGCCAATCGTGACGAACTGGCAGAAGAACTGAATATTACCGGTGAAGAACAGCTTGAAGCGCTGCGTCGCCGTCTGCGAGCCATGGAACGCGATGGGCAGCTGGTCTTTACCCGCCGCCAGTGTTATGCCCTGCCAGAACGTCTTGATCTGCTAAAAGGTAAAGTTATCGGCCACCGCGATGGTTTCGGCTTCCTGCGCGTAGAGGGGCGTAAAGACGATCTCTACCTTTCATCTGAACAGATGAAAATGTGTATGCACGGCGATATCGTGCTGGCGCAACCGCTGGGCGCGGACCGCAAAGGCCGCCGCGAAGCGCGTATTGTGCGCGTGCTGGAGCCAAGAACCGGGCAAATCGTGGGCCGCTATTTTACCGATGCGGGCATTAGCTTCGTGGTGCCTGATGACAGCCGTTTAAGCTTCGATATTCTTATCCCGCCGGAAGGCGTGATGGGCGCACGCATGGGCTTTGTAGTCGTGGTTGAACTCACCCAGCGTCCTACTCGCCGTACCAAAGCGGTGGGCAAAATCGTCGAGGTACTCGGCGAAAATATGGGCACCGGTATGGCCGTTGATATGGCGCTGCGCACCCATGAAATTCCTTACGTCTGGCCGCCAGAAGTCGAAGCTCAGGTGGCTTCACTGAAAGAACAGGTGCCGGAAGAGGCCAAAGTGGGCCGCGTGGATCTGCGCTCGCTGCCGCTCGTCACCATTGATGGTGAAGATGCGCGTGACTTCGATGACGCCGTATTCTGTGAGAAAAAACGCGGCGGCGGCTGGCGTTTGTGGGTTGCGATTGCCGACGTAAGCTATTACGTGCGTCCACCAACCGCGCTGGATAACGAAGCGCGCAACCGCGGCACCTCCGTGTACTTCCCGTCGCAGGTTATCCCGATGCTGCCGGAAGTGCTCTCCAACGGTTTGTGCTCGCTCAACCCGCAGGTTGACCGTCTGTGTATGGTCTGCGAAATGACCATCTCCTCGACGGGCCGCCTGACCGGCTCGAAATTCTATGAAGCGGTGATGAGCTCCCATGCGCGTCTGACCTACACCAAAGTGTGGCATATGTTGCAGGGCGACCAGGACCTGCGCGAGCAGTATGCGCCGCTGGTTAAGCACATCGAAGAGCTGCATAACCTGTATAAAGTGCTGGATGTTTCCCGTGCCCAGCGCGGCGGTATCTCGTTTGAAAGCGAAGAAGCGAAGTTCATCTTTAACGCCGAGCGCCGCATTGAGCGCGTCGAACAGACCGTGCGTAATGATGCACATAAACTCATCGAAGAGTGCATGATCCTTGCGAACATCGCGGCAGCACGCTTTGTTGAAAAGCATAACGAACCGTCGCTGTTCCGCGATCACGACCGCCCAACCAACGAGGCCATTACCTCATTCCGTTCCGTGCTGGCCGAGCTGGGTCTGGAGCTGCCGGGTGGACTGAAGCCAGAACCGCGTGACTACGCGGATCTGCTGAACTCAATTGCCGATCGTCCGGATCATGAAATGCTGCAAACCATGCTGCTGCGCTCCATGAAACAGGCGGTTTACGATCCGGAAAACCGGGGTCACTTTGGCCTTGCGCTGCAATCCTATGCGCACTTTACCTCGCCGATTCGTCGTTACCCGGATTTGCTGTTACACCGTGCAATTAAATATTTGCTGGCAAAAGAGCAGGGTCACAAAGGCAACAGCACCGAATCGGGCGGCTGGCACTACGACATGGAAGAGATGCTGCAGCTGGGCCAGCATTGTTCTATGGCTGAACGCCGCGCTGATGAAGCAACACGCGATGTTGCCGACTGGCTGAAATGCGACTTTATGCAGGATCAGGTCGGTAATACCTTTACTGGCATCATCGCCAGCGTTACCGGTTTCGGCTTCTTTGTTCGCCTCACCGATCTGTTTATCGACGGCCTGGTGCACGTTTCTACTCTTGATAACGATTACTACCGTTTCGACCAGGTCGGCCAGCGTCTGATTGGCGAATCTGGCGGGCAAACCTATCGTTTGGGTGACCGTGTCGAAGTGCGCGTTGAAGCCGTCCACATGGACGAGCGTAAAATTGATTTTGCTTTGATCTCCAGTACTCGTGCGCCTCGCGGTGCCGGTAAAACTGAAAAAGACCGGGCGAAAAAAGGAACAAACGGCAGCGGGCCAAAACGTCGCCAGGGCGGTAAACGCACCAACTTTGAGCCAGACAGCACTTTCCGTAAAGAGAAAGGGCCAGCCAGGCCGAAGAAAGCGAAAGCCGAGAAAAGCGCCGACACCAAAGCCGAGCCGAAAGCGAAGAAACCAAAAACGCAGTCGGACAAAACTCGTAAAATAGCCGCCGCTACAAAAGCCAAGCGCGCTGCGAAAAAGCAGCCGAGTTAACTCTGCAACTGCTTTTCGTCGGTCGGATTAGCATAAGCGACATCCGACCTTTACGAGCAAATTAACACTGGTGCATCAGCACCTGAAATGAGTAACAGTAATGAGTGAAATGATTTACGGCATTCATGCCGTCCAGGCGCTGCTTGATAACGCGCCTCAGCGTTTTCGGGAAGTCTTTATTCTTAAAGGCCGCGAAGACAAACGTCTGATGCCTTTAATTCATGCGCTGGAAGCTCAGGGGGTGCCGGTTCAAATGGCAAACCGCCAATGGCTGGATGAAAAATCTGAAGGCGCGGTGCATCAGGGCATTATTGCTCGCGTAAAGCCCGGCCGCCAGTATCAGGAAAACGATCTTCCAGAGCTGCTTGAAAGTCATGAGACGCCGTTCCTGCTGATCCTGGATGGCGTCACCGACCCCCACAACCTCGGTGCCTGCCTGCGTAGCGCCGATGCCGCTGGCGTACATGCGGTTATCGTGCCTAAAGACCGCTCCGCCCAGCTGAACGCTACTGCCAAAAAAGTGGCCTGTGGTGCCGCAGAGCACGTTCCGCTGATCAGTGTAACCAACCTGGCACGTACTATGCGTTTATTGCAGGAAGCGAACGTCTGGATCGTCGGTACGGCGGGCGAAGCTGACCACACTTTATTCCAGAGTAAAATGACCGGCCCAATGGCGCTGGTGATGGGCGCGGAAGGTGAAGGCATGCGTCGCCTGACGCGTGAACATTGCGATGAGCTGATTAGCATCCCAATGGCGGGAACCGTTTCTTCCCTGAACGTCTCCGTTGCGACCGGTATTTGCCTGTTCGAAGCTGTGCGTCAACGCAGCTAATCTCTGTTGGGGTGCGTTCGCACCCCGCTTTGTGATCCCCCTCGATGCATAACTGCCGTCACCGTCCATACTAATGGCATTGCCATAAATGGGAGGGAACACGATGCGCTGGCAAACTCACACCGTTTTTAACCAACCAATACCCCTCAATAACAGTAACCTTTTCCTGTCCGATATCTCATTAACTGAGGCTGTAGCCCGTGAAGGCGCAGGCTGGGATGCCGAACTTCTGGCGAGTATTGGCCAGCAGCTTGGCTCGGCTGAATCGCTGGAGCTTGGGCGGCTGGCAAACGCGAATCCCCCTGAATTACTGCGCTATGACTCCAGCGGTGAACGGCTCGATGATGTGCGTTGTTACCCGGCATGGCATCTGCTGATGCAGGGACTGTGCGCCAACCGGGTACACAATTTGCCGTGGCAGGAAGATGCGCGCCAGGGCTCGTTTGTGGCTCGCGCCGCGCGATTTGTTCAGCATGCGCAGGTGGAAGCCGGCACGCTATGCCCGATAACCATGACATTTGGCGCGTTCCCGCTGCTGCAAAAGCATCTGCCGAAGGAGTTTCAGCCGTGGCTTAAACCGCTACTGAGCGACCGTTATGATGCCCATCTTTCACCCGGTGCGCAAAAACGCGGCCTGCTGATTGGCATGGGCATGACCGAGAAGCAAGGCGGCTCGGATGTGCTGAGCAACACCACACGCGCTGAACCTGTTGATCAACGCGGTGCCGGTGAGATGTATCGCTTAGTGGGCCACAAATGGTTCTTCTCGGTGCCACAAAGCGACGCCCATTTAGTGCTGGCACAGGCAAAAGGCGGGCTTTCCTGCTTCTTTCTGCCGAGGTTTTTACCCGATGGGCAACGTAACCAGGTTCGTTTTGAGCGCCTGAAAGATAAGCTCGGCAACCGTTCTAACGCCAGCTGCGAAGTGGAGTTTTGCGATGCTATCGCCTGGCTGATAGGTGAAGAGGGCGAGGGCGTGCGTTCGATTATGAAAATGGGCGGTTTTACCCGCTTTGACTGCGCCCTTGGCAGCCATGGCCTGATGCGCCGTGCGCTGTCCGTTGCGCTGTATCACGCTCATCAGCGCCAGGCCTTCGGTAAAACGCTTATCGATCTGCCGATTATGCGCCAGGTGCTTGGGCGTATGGCTTTACAGCTTGAAGGGCAAACGGCGTTTCTGTTCCGTCTGGCTCGCGCCTGGGAATCACCCGGCAATGCGCATGAATTAGCTTACAGCCGCCTGTTTACACCGGCTGCCAAATTTAACGTCTGTAAAGCGGGCATCCCGTTTGTTGCCGAGGCGATGGAAGTGCTTGGCGGCATCGGCTACTGCGAAGAGAGTGAGCTGCCGCGTATCTATCGTGAGATGCCGGTCAACAGTATCTGGGAAGGGGCTGGCAATATTATGAGCCTTGATGTGCTGCGCGTGCTGGCAAAACAGCCTGGCGTGATGGAAATGCTGCATGCGGAGTTTGATGAGGTGAAAGGGCAAAACCGCCATTTCGACCGCAGCTGGCGGCAATTACAACAACGGCTGCATAAGCCGCAAGAGGAGTGGGGCAGGGAGCTGACTCGCATGCTGGCGTTACTGGCGACAGGGGCACAGGTTTTACCGTATCTCTCTCCCCCCTCAGGCGAAGCCTGGTGCCGCATGATGCTGGATTCACGAGGAGAAAGCACTTTACCCAATCAGGTATTAATGGATGTGCTGCTGCGGGCTACAGGGCGCACAGGGTAGCTATGAACCAGCCAGCGCCACGCAAGGGTATTCAATGGCCGCTGGCTTAATTATGCATAGATAATCGCCTGTACGCGCCAGCCTTCAGCCTGCTGGTTTTCCTGCATTTTGACGATGCGGTAATAGGATGCGCCCTGTTCGTCAGCTTTCAGGGCAATGACTTTTTCCACATCCTGCACGCTGCCGGCAATGCCGTTGACAGAAATCATGCCGATTTCATTCAACCCTGTGACACAATCTGCGGCAACATCTTCCGCCGATTGCGCCGAGGTTGTGATTAGCCCCACCGACAGCAGCAATGAGGTTAAGGCAAGCGATCGTTTCATAGTTAGCTCCTTTAGTACTTACCCTGCATCAGCAGGGCCTTCCTTCGCGTAGGCGAGCTTCAGGCCTGTTCGTTGGCTGAAGTTCATTGTGCATAACAAACGATCAGTTGACGCAAAGCTATGTAAATATGCATAAATTAAGCACGGTGCCGGATTACCTGCGGTACAAAATGGCCTGGGCATACCACTGGCCTGGCACCACCGTTTCATCGTTTAACACGATGACGTAATAATCGGCTTTTGCAGCAACCGCCTTCTCTTTTAAGGCTCTCTCGGTATCCATGGGAGAGCCGCGTTCCAGAGCGGTGACTGTCCCCGTTTTGGTTAAACCCTGCGTCTGGTAACGCTGAATTTCCTGAGGGGAGTCGGTTACTGGCGGTGCAGGTTGCGGTGTACCTTGTAACACGCTGCAGGCACTAAGCGTTGTGGCAAGTAACAAAGCGAATAGCAGTCGCATAATCATTTCTCGTCTCTTAATAGCCATAGTGTAGTCACGGTTGTTATTTGCGAAGAGGGAATGTTCCCATTCTGTTAGCTACCCCGCGCTTTTCAGCGACTTTCGAATGAAAATCGCCAGGCAGATCTCATCGTGAAGCTTCATTAGCGTTGATCAAGGGCTTGCCATCCCGCAAGCGCTGGCATACAAATGATTTATCACACTGATAGCGGGCGAATCTGATGATTGAAATGTATACCGAACAGCTGGCGGGCATTGAAGTTCTGCATGCGGTGCCTGCTGGCAAACAACAGGAAAAGCTGCCTGTTGTCTTTTTCTATCATGGATTTACATCCTCAAAGCTGGTTTACAGCTACTTTGCGGTCGCTCTTGCCCAGGCCGGAATGCGTGTCATCATGCCCGATGCGGATCGTCATGGCGCTCGCTTCAATGGTGATGATAACGCGCGCCTGTATCAATTCTGGTCGATTCTCAAAAGCAATATCGATGAGTTTTCGCCACTCCACCAGGCCTTGTCTGAGCGCTACCCGGTTGATGAACAGCGCGTTGCCGTTGGCGGTGCTTCAATGGGCGGCATGACGGCTCTGGGAATAATGGCGCGTTATTCGCAGGTAAGCTGCGCGGCGTGTCTGATGGGGTCGGGATATTTTATCTCGCTCGGCCAGACGCTGTTTCCACCACGGGCGGAAGAAATGGCCTCCCTGAATGCGCTTGCGGACTATGACATCAGCTCCCGGTTGGAAAATCTGGCTAACCGTCCGCTGTTGCTATGGCACGGCGAGGATGATGATGTGGTTGCGGCGCAAGAAACCTGGCGTCTGGAAAAAGCCCTGGTTGAAAAGGGACTGGATAAGCAGCTGATCTGTTTACGGGAAGCGGGGGTAAAACACCGCATTACTCCTGCGGCGCTGGCTGCAACCTGCAGTTTCTTTAGCCAGCACTTATAGGTTAATCATCGGTGATTCCCACTACGGGAGCAGCGGGAATTCGCGCTCAATAGTTACAGTTCCTGTTCGAATAGCACCAGAATCGCTTCGTACAGCTCTTTCACCGTGAAGTCTTGCGCCGGAGTGGTAAAGATAGTGTCATCTCCGGCGATGGTGCCGAGGATCCCTTCAGCCTTACCTAAAGAGTCCAGTAGACGAGCAATTAACTGTGCGGCCCCCGGGCTGGTATGAATCACCACTACGGCATCATTGTAATCAATATCCAGCACCAGATTCTTGAGCGGGCTGGAGGTCGTCGGTACACCAAGCTCTGCGGGCAAACAGTACACCATCTCCATTTTGGCATTGCGCGTACGCACCGCGCCAAATTTTGTCAGCATACGAGAGACTTTCGACTGATTGATATTTTCGAAGCCATCGTTTTGCAGGGCATGGACGATTTCGCCCTGCGAACTGAATTTCTCTTCTTTTAATAATGCTTTGAACGCTTTGACTAATTCTTCTTGTTTGGAGGAAACACGCATAGGTCACCCATATTCAGCTCAACGGAGAATAACATTACTATGCATTTAAATGAATTTTTATGCAATATGCCGGTAACAATCAAGCTGCAGGGCGTTGGGCACTTCCTCGCCGCGACTCGAATGCCATCAGGCAGCATTTACAGGGGATAAGCCTGAAATAATGTTATGAAAGAGGCGAATTTTATCAAATTTTGTTATCAAGAAACATGCCTTCGTCACGACTAGAAAATAAGTTGATAAGTAAACCAAATGTTATAAAAATGATGTTGTTTTGCTGTGTAGGGAGGGGTAATGTAACCGCCTGTTGATGTGACAACATCAGGTTGCGACCGGACGCACAGGCGTCTTTTCCACCCGGCGAGTAACTGCAGCTGTAACGTTTAAGGATTGCGTCGCTTCTCAAACCTTAAGCGGGAATATTGTAATTACCCCTTCTCTGGATTATGGTCGCCACCGCATGGAGTTACGGCACCTATTTGCTAACCATAATAAGGAGTTTAGGATGAAAGTTGCAGTCCTCGGCGCAGCGGGCGGAATCGGCCAGGCGCTTGCCCTTCTACTCAAGACCCAGCTGCCTTCAGGCTCAGAACTCTCTCTGTATGATATTGCACCGGTCACCCCAGGTGTTGCCGTCGATCTGAGCCATATCCCTACTGATGTGAAAATTAAAGGTTTCTGCGGTGAAGATGCAACCCCAGCGCTGGTGGGGGCTGATGTGGTGCTGATCTCTGCCGGTGTCGCCCGTAAACCAGGTATGGATCGTTCTGACCTGTTTAACGTCAATGCGGGGATCGTGAAAAATCTGGTTCAACAGATTGCCAAAACTTGCCCGAAAGCCTGTATCGGTATTATCACCAACCCGGTGAATACCACCGTTGCTATTGCTGCGGAAGTGCTGAAAAAAGCAGGTGTCTACGACAAGAACAAACTGTTTGGCGTGACCACGCTGGATATTATCCGCTCCAACACCTTTGTTGCCGAGCTGAAAGGCAAACAGCCGACGGATATCGAAGTTCCTGTGATTGGCGGCCACTCTGGCGTGACTATTCTGCCATTACTGTCGCAGATCCCGGGCGTTAGCTTCAGCGAGCAGGAAGTGGCTGATTTAACCAAACGTATCCAGAATGCGGGTACTGAAGTGGTTGAGGCGAAGGCGGGTGGCGGATCGGCAACCCTGTCAATGGGTCAGGCCGCTGCACGCTTTGGTCTCTCTCTGGTACGTGCGCTGCAAGGCGAAAGTAATGTGGTGGAATGCGCCTACGTTGAAGGGAATGGCGAGCACGCTCGTTTCTTCTCTCAGCCGCTGCTGCTGGGCAAAAACGGTATCGCCGAGCATAAATCCTACGGCACGCTGAGCGCTTTTGAGCACCAGGCGCTGGAAGGGATGCTGGATACCCTGAAGAAAGATATTACCCTTGGCGAAGAGTTTGTTAACAAATAAACAGTACGCTTAACAGATAAAAGACCGGAATGCCCATTGCGGTCAGATTGCTGACAAAGTCCTGGTCGAAAGGCCGGGACTTTGCGCGAACAGAGCGAGGTCAATACAGAGACCGAACGCTCTCCTCAGAAACAACGCCTCTTCCAGTCGATGTTGACCACATTGCCGAGTACGTCAAAAAAAACAGCTCACAAAACGCGCCATGAAACTGGTGATTAAAAGAACAAGTGTGATATAGTTCACAAATCCTGTGGTGCGGGATTCTTCTTACATTTTCTGTAGCTACTCATTCCCCTGACGGTTCCGGGTTGTCATTGTTGCGCCTTGCGTCGCGCATAACCGTTGAGCGTAATGAGTTATGTGATTAAGGAATAGTTTTCATGGCGGCAATTACTACCAGCGTGTTACTGCTGCGCTGGCCTTTAGTCAGTGCGGTGTTGATGTTTTTAGCCAGCACGCTGAATATCCAGTTTCGCAAATCCGACTACACGTTTTTTGCCATCGTCAGCAGTATGGTGGGGATTGCGTCTGCGTTGTGGTTTGCGACCGGATTATTGGGATTAGAACTGGCAGATTTCCCGGTTATCTGGGCATCGTTTAAAGACATTATGATTGAGATTTTAAGCCATACGCCCCCGGACTGGCCGGTGGTCGTTCCATGATGAGTAACAGTTAAGTATCAAAGGGCCTGCGTGTAAAACGAGGCCTTTTTTGTTTTTATCCGCCAGCGTTATTGGCCGCGAATATTCACCGTGCTTTTTCTGAATATCAGTTGCGCTTTTGCCCTGCTACCCGGCGGGACATCATGGCGGGCAATTTTTTCCAGCATCAACTGGCAGGCTTCCTGGGCAAGGCTGTGCTCATTTTGCCGCATTGACCAGATATTGTTGGCAAGGAAGCTCAGCATAATATTGTCATCGAAAGTGCCGAGATTGATTTCATGGGGAATATAGCCGTACCGCTCACGCAGCACGCCTAAAGCCCCCTGCAAAATCGGCAGCGAAGAGGCAATAAAATGCTGGGGCCAGCGCTGATGGGTATCGATGTAATCCGCCATCATTTTTTCACCGTCGCTCAGCTGGTTATGCCCGGCGCTGCTGATGTGTTCAGGCATGATCCTGATGCCGTGCTGTTTCATGGCCGCGCGATAGCCCGCCAGGCGATCGATAATGGACGGTGAATCCGGGTCGCCGACAAAAAACTGAATCGGCGCGTGAATATGTTTTAGCATCGCATCCGTCAGCCGAAACCCGCTATCCACGTTATCCGTCACTACGCAACACGCCCCCTCGACGCCAAAATCCCGGTCCAGAAAAACCAGCGGCTTCAGGCAGTTTTTCAGGTAGTGCGCCTGGCTTGCGGCATTGCTTGAAACGACGAAAATACCGTCAACGTTGCGATTTTCCAGCGATTTCACCAACAGCTTTTCATACGCCGTATCGTTATTGGTGCAGCTGATCATTAGCTGGTAGCCCAGCTCGCGGCAGCGCGCTTCCAGTAACTCGGCCAGGGCTGAAAAGAAGGGGTTAGACAGGCGCGGGATCACCAGGCCAAAGGTGTCCGTTTTATTAAGCTTTAAACTTCGCGCAGCAAGATTGATGGTATAGCTATGTTTTTTAACGTAACTATTGATTCTTTGCTGGGTTTTTTCGCTGATGCGATATTTTTGCGCATTGCCATTTAGCACAGCTCGCACCGTGGTGATAGAGACGCCAAGATCCATGGCGATTTGCTCAATTGTCTTTGCCAATCTGACTCTTCCTTAGCTGGGTTGTTTACGCCATAAGGCTTTTAAACGCGGGCCAAAAATCGGTAACAGCAGCGTCAGTATTGCGATAGCTAAAAACGCTGCGCAGACCGGACGCGTGAGGAAGATCATCGGGTCTCCTTCGGAGATAACCAGCGTGCGGCGGAAATTCGACTCTGCCATCGGCCCCAGAATAATACCAATAACAATCGGCGACATCGAAAAATCCAGCTTAATCAGGACGTACGCCGCAAGCCCTGCGCCCATCATAACAAACACATCGGTCATATCGTGGTTGACGGAATAGGCCCCAACCGAGCACAGCACAAAGATAATCGGCACCAGCACGCGGCGCGGCACGCTCATCACTTTGGCAAATAAGCGCATCCCCATAAAGCCCATAATGCCCATAAAGATATTGGCGGCGAACAAGCCGATGAAAATCGAATTCACTTCAACTGGATGTTCGGTAAATAACTGCGGCCCGAGCGCCAGTCCCTGCACCATGAACGCGCCCATGATAATTGCCGTCGCGCCATCGCCTGGAATACCGAGGGTCATCAGTGGCACCATGGCGCCACCGGCCACGGAGTTTGCCCCCGCTTCCGGCGCTGAAACGCCTTCCGGTGAGCCGTGCCCAAATTCTTCCGGGTGTTTTGACCAGCGCTTGGCTTCGTTGTAAGCAATAAACGAGGCGATATCGCCACCAGTCCCAGGAATTGCGCCGATACCGGTACCGATCACCGACGAGCGAATATAGGTTGGCATCACGCGTTTAATATCAGACCAGGTGGGCAAAATGCGGTCAATTTTACTTTTGGTCTGGCGCACCATTCCCGCCAGCCGTTCGCGGTGATCTTCTTCGAGGCTTAATAAACCCTGAGAGAAGGCAAACAAACCCACCAGCACCGGAATAAATGAAATCCCGCCCATCAGGTAAATAGAATCAAAGGTAAAACGCATACCGCTGGTCATGGGATCCAGACCAATGGTGGCAATAAATAAGCCCAGCGCGCCGCCGATTAAGCCTTTAATCACCGAATGCGACGAAACGCTGGTAATAATACTGATGCCGAAAATAGCGAGAGCAAAATACTCTGCGGAAGAAAAGCCGGTGGCTACTTTAGCCAGCAGCGGTGCAATTAATACCAGGGCAATAGTGCTGAACACGCCGCCAAACATTGATGCCAATGTAGATAGCCCCAGCGCGCGTCCAGCCTCGCCACGTTTTGCCATCGGATAACCATCAAGCACCGTTGCCGCCGAAGCGGGCGTGCCCGGCGTGCTGATTAATATCGCCGTAATGGAACCGCCATATACTGCCCCGCAATAAACGCCCAGCAGCATCAGAATGCCGGTCATGCCCTGGAAGGAGTAGGTTAGCGGCAGCAGCAGGGCGATACCCATATTCACCGTTAAGCCGGGAAGCGCGCCAATGATGATGCCCGCCAGAACGCCAAGCAAAATCATGCCGGTGGTTTGCAGGCTAAAAACTATCATCAGGGCATCAAGGATTTCGTTCATCTTAGCCTCTTAAAATGACTCGGAAAATATCGATTCCGGCAGCGGTGAATTAAAGACAACTTCAAATGAAATATAAATACACAGCACAATCAGCGCGGTAGTGATGGCTAAAAATAGCGGACGCCGTTCACCCATTACCCACATAATCGCGGGAATCAAAATTAGCGATGAAACAATAAACCCGGCATAACAAAGCGCCACCGCGTATATCACCATCAAGGCTGCGACACCGTAGGCTTTACGCACCGGATAAGAGCTAAGATCGGCTTTCTCGCGGTTTGCAGCGCTACGCTGAAAATAGATGCTTAACCACTGGATAATACCTAAGCCGATAAATAACCAGGCCAGGGCGTAAGGCCAGAAACGCTCACCCAATATTCCGTTTTCATCAAACATCGGCATATTGCGCGAGAAGAAGATAATCGCGATCCCCAATATCAGAGAGAACATCCCAACAAAAAAATTCTGCGTTCGCATTGTCGAATCTCCCTCCTGCCGGTAGCCACCGACAGGAGATGGGCCATATTTTTATCGATTATTTTTTCTTGGTTTCGGCGATCAGTTTGCCGTACAGCTCGTGGTCGTCTTTCATCATTTCATAGGCGTCGTCACCGGTAATCACAACCGGCATAATGCCTTGTTTCTTCAGTGCTTCTTGATATGCCGGGGTTTTCACGACGGCGGTGAAGGTATCAACCAGCTGCTTCTTGATGCTGTCGTCCACTTTTGCGGTTGTCGCCAGCACCGCCCAGGCGCGCATTTTGACGTTCACATCCAGATTCAGCGCTTCCTTAAATGTCGGGACATCCGGGAACAGCGGGAAGCGTTGCTCATCCATCACGCCGAGCACTTTTAAAATACCGGCATCGGCCTGAGATTTAACTGAACCCGGCGTGGTTAACACCGCATCAATGTGCTCACCGACTAATGCGGCAATGGAAGGGCCCGTCCCTTCGTTATAAGGAATACGGTTGAATTTGGTGCCGGTAATTTTTTCGATGTTGATGGTCGCCAGATCATAAATTGCGCCCATGCCGGAGTTACCCACTTTAATTTTCCCCGGGTTCGCTTTTGCGGCATCAATAAATTCTTGCAGCGTGTTGTATGGCGATTTGGCATTTACCACTACCGCAACGGGGTCAGCGATGGTAGTGACGATGGGGGTGAAATCTTTATAGGTCACCGGTGATTTCCCCTGGTGCGGGAACATCGCCAGCTCAACGGTGGTCATCACCAGTTTATAACCGTCAGGACGCGCTTTTGCGACCTCCAGCAGGCCCGTTATTCCGTTACCCGCAGGTTTGTTGACCGGCACCAGCATGGTGCCAGACGGCATTCTGTCTCGGGCGAATTCAATCACGGTGCGCGCGGAGGTATCGGTGCCGCCTCCCGGGTTTTTCGGGATAACCACATCAATATTCTTTTTCGGGTACGTCAGGGTTGGTTCGGCATGAACCGCAGCAAACGGCAGCAGCATTAACAAGGCACATAACAGGTTGTTCTTCATAGGGTACTCCGCTGTTTTAATTGTTGTGTGTAATGGTCTGGTAAACGATGTTTGTTCGGTTAAAGGTCCAGGTCAGATGTAAAACCGCCCCCTCGGCAATAATGGCTGGATAGGAAAATTCACCTTTGCTGTGTTCCAAAGCCCAGGGCTGTGACCAGGTTGCGCCGTTATCCTGCGATTCCAGTAAAGCAATCGGATAGCGGCGCCCCCAGTTTCCGGCGATGGGATTGCATGCCAGCACCAGCGTTCCACAGCTCAGTTTCACCGCATCAATTCCGCTGTTGTTATTGGGCAGGGAAGTGGCGTATGCAGCGCACCAGCTGCGGCCATAATCAACAGAATCAGTACGATAGACTTTTCCACGCGTGCTGCGTAGCAATGCATGGATCTTCCCGGGGTGTGATTCCCATAGCGTGGGCTGAATCACACCATCCCAGGCGAACACTTGCTTTAAATCGCATTCCCACAGCGCATTGTCTTGCAGCCCCTGCCAGGTGTTTTCGTCCGCTGTCTGCTCTGGCAACTGGTGCACAAAAGGAATGTCGACCTTGTGCCAGGACTGCCCGCAGTCCGCAGAAACATCGACAAATGCATCCCAGTGCTGATCATTTTCCGTTGAACCAGGCGCTAACCACTCGCCGTTACTCATCACCAGAATTTTATTTTTCACCGGCCCGCGTGGCTGTGTATCACCGTTGATAAGTGAACGAGGCTCGCTCCAGCTCTGGCCGCCATCCTGTGATACGGCTACGCGTGTAGTCCAGGTGTGCACATCTGGACCAACCTTATAAAACAGCCATACCGTGCCCTGCTGGTAATGCAGCACCGGATTCCAGTGCGCAACGCCCGGCTCCGCCATAATGCGCTGCGCCGGGTGCCATTCATTATGCTGCGAGCGCGCAAGCCAGATAGCGGTATCGCCGCTGCCTTCTTTCGTTCCGGCGAAAAAAGCCACCAGCACCGAATTGTGCTCCGGCAAGACCACCAGCGTAGAGGCATGGCATTGGGCAAAATCCGTTGGCGTTTCGGGTAGTAAAAACCGGCGGCTTTGCTGGATAAACGGCATTGGTTTTCTCCTTATATCGCCAGGGTTTTCTGAAGATCGCGCCCCAGCTGTACCATGCTATCAATCGCCTGCGGGAAGAAGGTTTCCCCATAGCCCTGGCTGCTGCGCACCCGACAGGTGAGGGTCGAGAAATTACCTATTTGCTGCTGGAACGATTTCGCGCAAACCGGGTAATCAAGGTTTTCTGCCAGCGCCGCGGTAGAAAGGTAGTCTGCCAGGCGTTGGGCTTTTTCCGGCTGCGTCTGGAAGTTTTCGTACAGCCAGACGTACAGCTCAGGATGGAAGTTCGCCATCACGCCGCTGTAGGCCTGGCAACCGGCCCGCAATGAGGCAAGCAGCGTCTGGCTGTTGGCATTCGCCAGATGCAGGCGGCTGCCCTGGGTTAACGCCAGGCGGCGCTTGATAATTGGCAGGCTGCAACAGGTGTCTTTGATAAAGGTGTAGCGGCCGCTTTGCGCGCACCACGCCACGGTTTCCTCACTCAGTAAACGCTTATACGGGAACGGACATTCATAAATACCGAGATCGACATGCTTTGGTACCTCGGCAGTTAAGCGCTGTAAATTTTCCAGCGCCAGGGCGTCGCTTTCTCCCGCCAGAGCCAGACGGTTACTGATAAGGATCACCGCATCCACGCCGCTATCCGACATGCTAACCAATTGTTCGCGCTGGTGATTAAAAGCATTAGCGGTATGGCCAGAAGCGACTACCGGCACGCGTCCTCGCACGCACTTCACGACAAATTTCACCAGTTCGAGAGATTCTTCGTCGCTTAAAAAGAACATTTCACTCGACTGGCAATCGGCAAATAAGCCGTGTACGCCAGCCGAGAGATACCACTCAATTAAGCGCTCGAGCGATGCCCAGTCGATCTCTTTTTGCTCGGTAAACGGCGTTAACATCACCGGCCAGATACCGCGGTATTTTTGTTCGTTCATCAACGCCTCCTCTTACAACAACCGAATTGCGTCACCGGCAACCTGTACCCGAATACCCTGGGTCAGCGACTGAGCAACGAAGGCCTGCAAAACCGTTTGCAGTTCATTTTCTGCCACATAAGCCACCGTCAGGTGGTTACTCTGATGGCCTGCCATTAAGTCATCTCTCCCCACGCCATCCAGCACGGCGTTCAGCAGCGGCCATTCGTAGCAGGTGGCACGGCGGCGGCGTTCAAACTCGTCGGCGGGTAATTCCACCGCGTGGCCGGTGCCGATGTGCATGATGACGTCAGTCCCTTCGTAGTGCGCGCGCGCCCAGATAAAGCGCCCGGCTTTACCTTGCCCGCTGATAGTCGAGCCGCCATAAGGGAAGTACATCGCAGGCTGGCGATAGCCCGTTGCCCCGGCGATTCCCCCTTTCAGGTGTTCAAACGGAACGGCGCCAGAAATTTCCAGATCCCAGTAGAAGGTTCCCTGATAAATACTTCCCCAGCGAATATCGTGCAGCGTGGTTTCGGCAGGCAGAGAGAACGACGTCAGCAAGCGCCACAGCATGGTTTGCGGGATGGCGGTGCCCATATCCACTTCGTTGATGCACGGAATCGGCTGGCCTTCACAGATGATATTTCCCTGCTCGTCGGGGATAGGGAAACGCTCGGTTGAGCCAATTGCGCCTTCGGCAAAATCAGATGCCGCGCAGCTGTCTTTCAGGCCCTGTTGATATTGCACGCCTACCGCAGAAAGCCCAAAACGCTGTACGAAACGCACCATGGCAATCATCATCGCGCACTGTTCTTTGACCTGTTCGCGGGTCAATTCTTCACGGTCATTTTCACCAAACTGGAATTTCATGCCGCGTTCCTGATACCAGGCCAGGCATTCTTCACGCAGCTCGTCGGGCACTTTTGCCATTTCTACCAGTAGCGCAGACTGCGACAGCGATTCAATCGGCATGCCGATATTGACCATCGCCTGCTGCGGGAAGACGCCGTTAATCATCCCCATGCAGAAGGTGTCGAACAGGCCGAGGATCTCCTTATTTTTCAGGATAAATTCACCGGCATTGCGCCCCATCGCTCCGGCCGGAGTTGCCATTACCGGGTGGGTCGGCGCAACGTCGTGCAAATAGCCGGTGGAGTGCTGCAACGAGCCGTAACGCAGCCAGGTTTGCAGACCGTTAACGAACAGGTCGTCATCAAAATTTTCCGACCATAAACGCGAGTACGGTTTCCCGAGGCTGGTTAGCGATCCTGCCAGGCACAGCATGCCCACCAGTCCCGGCCAGGTGCCATCAAAGTTTGCCAGTAGCAAAACCGGGCCTTTGTGATGCATCAGCGATGGCGCAATATGGTGGGAATATTGCCAGGCCGTCAGCAGCACGATGAGCGGCGCGTTTTCATCGATTTGCGCGAACAGCGAGCTGCCCTGGCGCTGGCTGCTGATAAACCCGTGCCCACGCTCTTCATCAACGGGATGAGCGCGTTTCATGGTGTAACCCAGTGAACTCAAGGCATCCTGTAATTTCGCTTCGTATTTTTGCTGCACCGGCCAGCAGGCAAGGTTGGCTGATTCGCGTAAATCAGCATTGGTGACCATCAGGATTTCATTGTTGCCCGCAGTGATGTTTTGCGCCACAGAAGGTAGAGTTTGCGTAATCACGTTCTTATTCCTTGTCTGTCATTAAAGGGCCACGAGGGTTTGCTGCATGGCAGCCTGATAGCGCTGCTGGTGCTGGTACATTTGCAGATACACCTGATATTTCGCGTCGTGGAATGCGCGGTGTGCGGCGTCGGGTTCAATGGTTTTATCGCGCCTTACCATCGCGCCAGCCGCCGCTGAAAAACTGCTGAACGCCTTGCAGGCAACCGCGCCATTGAGCGCCGCCCCAAGCGTGACGGCGTCTTCTTCTGCAACCAGATGAATGGCGCGCCCGGTGACGTTGGCGTATTCACGCAGCCAGAGCGGGTTTTTGCTCGCGCCGCCGCACAGCGTTATCGACTCAATGCGCTGGCCGTTTTGTTCCATGGTGTCGATGATGTGGCGCGTGCCGTAGGCGATGGCTTGCAGCGTCGCGAGGTATAAACGTGCAAGCGCAGGCTGGCCTTTCTCAAGCGTGAGCCCGGCGACCATGCCACGGGCGTTGGCGTCAGAGCGCGGCGAGCGGTTGCCGTGGTGGTCAGCCAGAACATGGAGCTGGCGGGTCGGATATTTTTCGCAGGCTTCGAGTTCGCTTACCCACTGGTTAAGGATTTGGTAGACGCTACAGCCCAGCGCGTCGGCTTCGTTTCTTAGCGCAGGCCAGGCGTCACTTTGCATGACAGTCCAGTCCACCAGCGCCCCGGCGGCACTTTGCCCGCCTTCGTTCAGCCACCAGCCTGGGTACATTGCCGCGAAGTATGGCCCCCAAACCCCCGGCACTGATTTTGCCTCTTTGCTGACAATCATATGGCAATTCGAGGTACCGCTAATTATCGCCAGATTGGCTTCGGGAGCCGCCGCGACTAACGCAAGCCCGCCCGCGTGGGCGTCAATCAAACCGCTGGCGACCACGACATCAGGCGTTAAGCCCAGCTGTGCGGCCACATCGGTGCGTAAGGTGCCGACAGGCTGCCCAACCTGAATAATATTCGCTGGGATTTTATTCACTAAATCCGTTAATTCGACCGACTCAAGCAGACTCTGGCTGAACCGTTCTTCGTGCGCCAGGTAGTTCCACTTGCAGGTCAGCGTACAAACTCCCGCCGCATCAACGCCCGTGGCGCGCCACACCAGGTAATCGGCTAAGTCAAAGAAACGCCAGGCGGCGCTATAGCGCTCGGGGAAATGGTTTTTCAGCCACAGGATTTTCGGCAATTCCATCTCAATGCTGACCTGCCCGCCGACGTATTGCAGCGCGGAATCATGCGTGGCGTTGATACGTTGAGTTTCAACGCCCGCGCGGTGATCCATCCACATCACGATATCGTGGTCGGGGTCGCCTTCTTCACCCACCGCTACCGGTTGCCCACGATCGCCCACTGCCACCAATGAACAGGTTGCGTCGAATCCAATGGCGGCCACTTGCTGTGGTCGCACCCCGGCAAGGCTGATCGCCTCGCGCACCGTGGTGCACACCTGCTGCCAGATATCGCTGGAGGATTGCTCTACTCGATTAGGCTGGTAGTGAAACTGCTGGATAGGACGAACAGAAAATGCCAGGCGGGTGCCTTCCATGGTGAAAATACCTGCTCTGACACTCGCGGAACCCACATCAACGCCAACAAATAATTTACTCATTTTTTGTGCTCTCATCGGCTACTGCGTCGAGAAAGCATATTGGTTAAGTGAACCGCTAAACACAACTTCTGGTGGTTTAATTTGTGATCGATACGACAAGCCGGATGGGGCTTCAAATGAAAATTTAAAGTTAACTTGTTGTTTTCAAATTGTTTAATAAAGAGTGATTTTTAATCTATTTTTGAACGCATCATAACCGCTTAAAAAAACATCGGGCTAGCTTGAATCGGCTGTTTTGCTGGCCCTTCGGCCTGGGTACCGCAACGAAATAGCGTGGAATACTACGCTGTGCCTTCTTGCTCTGTCAGTAAACTCTTTATCTTATTGTTTAAAAAAGAAAAACCCCGCATTTGCGAGGTTTGTAAGATTTCCACGTTGCTGATTTAATATCAGAACGGAATATCGTCGTCGAAGTCCATCGGTGGTTCATTGTTAGATGGTGCAGGTGCGCTCTGCTGCGGGCGAGACTGCGCGCCGCCGCTGAACTGATTGCCACCCTGCTGCGGTTGCTGAGGCTGGCCCCAACTACCTTGCTGCTGGCCTGCGTTACCGCCACCGGCAGGTGCGCCGCCCGCTGCACGGCCGCCAAGCATCTGCATGGTGCCGCCCACGTTAACCACCACTTCAGTGGTGTATTTCTCAACGCCAGCCTGGTCAGTCCATTTACGCGTCTGCAATGCGCCTTCGATATAAACCTGGGAGCCTTTACGCAGGTATTCGCCCGCGACTTCCGCCAGTTTGCCGAACAGCACTACACGGTGCCATTCGGTTTTTTCTTTCGTTTCGCCGGTTTGCTTATCGCGCCAGGACTCTGACGTGGCCAGAGTAATGTTGGCAACTGCGCCGCCATTTGGCATGTAGCGTACTTCCGGGTCCTGACCCAGATTCCCGACGAGAATCACCTTGTTTACGCCTCTGCTGGCCATGATCGTGTCTCCTGAAACGTTTATTAAATAGTGTAAACCCTCGATTCTACCACGCCACCCTTAATCTTTATAGCTGCGGGATGGATTCCAGCGTGGCAATGAGCGATACATTAATTGCATTAAAACACTGGATATCCATTCAGGTTTTATTGTGTCATAATTAGCCGTTTGTGACCGTCGGCAGCCTCCAGTGCGGCCTGGCAAAAAGCGTTTAAACCGGGAAAGG
This sequence comes from Buttiauxella warmboldiae, assembly GCF_003818135.1. Taxonomy (GTDB): domain Bacteria; phylum Pseudomonadota; class Gammaproteobacteria; order Enterobacterales; family Enterobacteriaceae; genus Buttiauxella; species Buttiauxella warmboldiae. The sequence goes on from NZ_RPOH01000030.1 coordinate 42,056, forward strand.
TGAATGGATAAGATCGAAGTTCGGGGCGCCCGCACCCACAATCTCAAAAATATTAACCTCGATATTCCACGCGACAAGCTGATTGTCGTGACTGGGCTTTCGGGTTCTGGCAAATCCTCACTGGCTTTCGACACCTTATACGCCGAGGGGCAGCGTCGTTACGTTGAGTCCCTCTCCGCCTATGCGCGTCAGTTCCTGTCATTGATGGAAAAACCGGATGTCGACCATATTGAAGGCTTGTCGCCGGCGATTTCTATCGAACAGAAATCCACCTCGCACAACCCGCGTTCAACCGTTGGCACTATTACAGAAATTCATGATTACCTGCGTCTGCTGTATGCCCGCGTGGGCGAGCCGCGCTGCCCGGATCACAACGTGCCGCTGGCGGCGCAAACCGTCAGCCAGATGGTCGATAACGTTTTAGCGCAGCCGGAAGGCAAGCGCCTGATGCTGCTGGCGCCGATTATTAAAGACAGAAAAGGCGAGCACGCGAAAACGCTGGAAAACCTTGCAAGCCAGGGGTATATCCGCGCCAGGATCGACGGTGAAGTCTGCGATCTTTCCGATCCGCCAAAGCTAGAATTACAGAAAAAACACACTATTGAAGTGGTGGTTGACCGTTTTAAAGTGCGCGAAGATATCGCCCAGCGCCTGGCGGAATCCTTTGAAACCGCGCTGGATTTATCCGGTGGCTCTGCGGTTGTCGCCGATATGGATGACGAAAAAGCAGAAGAGCTGCTGTTCTCGGCAAACTTCGCCTGCCCAATTTGCGGTTACAGCATGCGCGAGCTGGAGCCGCGCCTGTTCTCGTTCAACAACCCGGCCGCGCCTGCCCAACCTGTGACGGCCTTGGCGTGCAGCAATATTTTGATCCTGAACGAGTGGTGCAAAACGGTGAGCTTTCCCTTGCCGGCGGCGCGATCCGCGGCTGGGATCGCCGTAATTTCTATTACTTCACGATGATGCGCTCCCTTGCCGAGCACTATAAGTTTGATATCGAAACGCCGTGGAACGAGCTGAGCGCCAGCGTGAAAAACGTGGTGCTGAACGGTTCGGGTAAAGAAAGTATTGAATTCAAATATATCAATGACCGTGGTGATACTTCGGTGCGCCGCCATCCGTTCGAAGGCGTGCTGCATAATATGGAGCGTCGCTATAAAGAAACCGAATCTTCTGCGGTGCGCGAAGAGCTGGCGAAATTTATCAGCAACCGTTCGTGCTCAAGCTGTGAAGGGACGCGCCTGCGCCGCGAAGCGCGCCACGTGTTCGTTGAAAACACGCCGTTGCCGACCATCTCTGATATGAGCATCGGCCATGCGCTGGAGTTCTTCCAGAACATGAAACTCAGCGGCCAGCGGGCGCAAATCGCTGAGAAAGTGCTGAAGGAGATCGGCGATCGCCTGAAATTTCTCGTCAATGTGGGTCTGAATTACCTCTCGCTTTCCCGTTCCGCCGAGACGCTCTCCGGCGGCGAAGCGCAGCGTATCCGTCTGGCAAGCCAGATCGGGGCGGGTCTGGTGGGCGTGATGTATGTGCTTGATGAGCCGTCAATTGGCCTGCACCAGCGCGATAACGAACGTTTACTGGAAACGCTGATCCACCTGCGCGATCTCGGCAATACCGTGATTGTGGTGGAGCACGACGAAGATGCGATTCGTGCCGCAGATCATATTATTGATATCGGTCCGGGGGCGGGCGTGCACGGCGGCCAGGTTGTTGCTGAAGGCTCGATGCAGGACATTATGGATGTGCCAGAGTCTCTGACCGGGCAGTTCCTGAGCGGCAAACGTGAAATTGCCGTGCCGCAGCAGCGTGTACCGGCCGATGCAGCAAAAGTGCTGCAGCTGGTTGGCGCCAAAGGTAACAACCTGAAAGACGTCACATTGACGCTGCCGGTCGGCCTGTTTACCTGCGTGACCGGGGTTTCCGGCTCCGGAAAATCAACGCTGATTAACGACACTTTATTCCCTATCGCCCAGCGTCAGCTTAACGGCGCAACGATTGCCGAACCTGCGCCATATCGCGACGTTCACGGGCTGGAGCATTTCGACAAGGTCATTGATATTGACCAGAGCCCGATTGGCCGTACGCCACGCTCAAACCCGGCAACCTATACCGGCGTGTTTACGCCGGTGCGCGAGCTGTTTGCCGGCGTGCCGGAATCCCGTGCGCGTGGTTATACGCCTGGGCGTTTCAGCTTTAACGTGCGTGGTGGGCGTTGTGAAGCCTGCCAGGGCGACGGCGTCATCAAAGTAGAGATGCACTTCCTGCCGGATATTTACGTACCGTGCGACCAGTGCCGCGGCAAGCGTTATAACCGCGAAACGCTGGAAATTAAGTACAAAGGCAAGAGCATCCACGAAGTGCTGGATATGACCATTGAAGACGCTCGTGAGTTCTTCGATGCCGTTCCTGCACTGGCGCGTAAGCTGCAAACGCTGATCGACGTCGGCCTCTCCTACATTCGCCTCGGTCAGTCGGCGACGACGCTTTCTGGCGGTGAAGCACAGCGTGTGAAGCTGGCGCGTGAGCTGTCCAAACGCGGGACCGGCCAGACGCTGTATATCCTCGATGAGCCGACAACCGGCCTGCATTTTGCGGATATCCAGCAGCTACTGGAAGTGCTGCATCAGCTGCGCGACCAGGGCAATACCATCGTGGTAATCGAGCACAATCTGGACGTGATTAAAACCGCGGACTGGATTGTTGACCTCGGCCCGGAAGGCGGCAGCGGCGGCGGTGAAATCCTGGTTTCAGGCACGCCAGAAACGGTCGCGGAATGTGAAGCGTCGCATACCGCGCGTTTCCTCAAACCTTTACTGAAGTAGTCAGTCAGAGAGCTGCTGCCTTGTTTGCTGGGGCAGCAGCGATAGCGCCTGCTGATAAGAAGCATCAACCAGATAGTAAATCTGTGAGTCAGGGATCGCGCCATCCAGATAGACCGTGCTCCAGTGCGCTTTATTAAGATGCGCGCTTGGGAAAACATCCTGATGCTGCGCGCGGAGTAAATCCGCCAGCTCGGGGCTCGCCTTCAGCGAAACCGCTGGCCGCTGTTCCACGTCATGCACCATGGCGTACAGCACATCCGCGACTTTGATTTGTGTGGCCTTCCAGTCGCTGTGCACCGTTTGCTGCGCTCCCGGTTTGTTCATGCAGTACTGCAATAGCTCCGAATTGGTCATTTCTATTCCCCCTGCGAGATTCCAGTGAAAACCATTGGCATACCAGTACGCTGGCACCACTAAGTGTGCGAGCAACTGACCAAAAGGTAAACTTCCGGGGGGCGTTTTGATGAAAAAAACGGCGATACGCGCGCGCACCGCCGTCTTTGGGCTGGAAGGGCTACCGATACTCAGAATGAACCATCGCTTCTTCACCCAATGACCGATTGCCGGAGTGAGTCAGGCGCTCAGCTCAGGGGCTGATTAAGCGGTTTAAGCCCGGTCTACCGGGAATGCCAGCACCTCGGACAAACTTTCGGCTTTCAGTGCCAGCATGATCAGGCGATCCACCCCTAACGCCACGCCGGAACAGTCCGGCAATCCTGCCTTTAGCGCTTCGAGCAAATTCACGTCGATGGGCTGCTGCGGCAAGCCGCGAGCCGCACGTTTACGGTTATCCTGCTCGAAACGCTGTTGCTGTTCACGCGCATCGGTTAATTCGTGGAAACCGTTCGCCAGCTCAATGCCGCGGAAGTAAACCTCGAAGCGTTCTGCTACGCGATGGTCTTCAGTGCTGATTTGCGCCAGCGCCGCCTGGCTTGCGGGGAAGTGGTAAACAAACGTCGGCTTTTCTTTACCAATGTGCGGCTCGACACCGACGCTGAACAGCAGCTGCAGCAGGATATCGCGATCCTCTTCTCCATCGGCAACGTTGCTTAAATCGAGCTTTTTTGCCGCTTCGCGCAGCTGGGCTTTGTCCGCAGAAAGCGGGTCAATTTCCAGGTGGCGCTGGAAAGCCTGCTGATAGGAGAGCGTTTCAGCGGCGTCGGTTTCCAGCACCTGCTGCAGCAAGTCATCCACTTCATTCATCAGACGATACATATCGTAATGCGGGCGATACCACTCCAGCATGGTGAATTCTGGATTGTGATGGCGACCCATTTCTTCATTACGGAAACTGCGGCACAGCTGGAATACCGGGCCAATGCCCGCCGCCAGCAGGCGTTTCATATGATATTCCGGGCTGGTCATCAGGTAGAGATCGACGCCCTGAGCGTGGCCTGGGCCAACAAAACGGGTTGCAAACGGGAACAGATTAATGTCCGTTACCGTCGCCTGGCTCATGCACGGTGTTTCCACCTCCAGCACGCCGCGGTCGGCAAAAAAACGCCGAATAACCGTCATGATAGCGGCGCGTTTCAACAGGTTGGGGATGGATGCGCTCGGCTGCCAGGTTGCCGTTTCGCTCATGGTAAAGTCTCCATATTGATACAAGGCGAAGAAGTCTACCCGCAACGCCCAGGCGAGACAAATTTTGCGCCGAAAATTTTCTCCGCTGTCCAGAGCGTTTGGCGCTAATAAGCTGAATTGCGTGATGTAAATCTTAATCAGCATTAATTAATTGCTGCACTGAACAGCAAAAAAATCGAACACGTCAAATTTCCTTAAAAAGCCTGCGGCTATAATCTGCTACCTACAAAGGAGCAGGGATAACCCTTTCGCTATAGCTGTCACCGAATCGGTGAACTACCTTTGATTAAATTAGCTATACGAAATAACAAAAAATCTGGAGGAATGTCGTGCAAACTTTTCAAGCCGATCTCGCCATAATAGGCGCTGGCGGAGCGGGCCTGCGCGCGGCCATCGCCGCGGCCCAGGCCAATCCACAAGCCAAAATAGCGCTGATTTCTAAAGTCTATCCGATGCGTAGCCACACCGTAGCCGCCGAAGGGGGATCTGCCGCCGTTACGCAGGATCACGACAGCTATGAGTACCATTTCAATGACACCGTTGCGGGTGGCGACTGGCTGTGTGAGCAGGATGTCGTCGACTACTTCGTGCATCATTGCCCAACGGAAATGACGCAGCTTGAACAATGGGGCTGCCCGTGGAGCCGTCGCCCGGATGGTTCAGTCAACGTTCGCCGCTTTGGCGGGATGAAGATTGAACGCACCTGGTTTGCCGCGGATAAAACCGGCTTCCATATGCTTCACACTCTGTTCCAGACTTCCCTTCAGTTCCCGCAAATTCAGCGCTTTGACGAGCATTTCGTGCTCGATATTCTGGTTGATGACGGCGCTGCCCGTGGCCTGGTCGCCATGAATATGATGGAAGGTACGTTGGTGCAGATCCGCGCTAACGCGGTGGTGATGGCAACCGGCGGCGCAGGCCGTGTGTATCGCTATAACACCAACGGCGGCATCGTGACCGGCGATGGTATGGGCATGGCCCTGAGCCATGGCGTTCCGCTACGCGATATGGAGTTCGTGCAATATCACCCAACCGGCCTGCCGGGTTCCGGCATTCTGATGACGGAAGGCTGCCGCGGTGAAGGCGGTATTCTGGTCAACAAAGATGGCTATCGCTACCTGCAAGATTACGGCATGGGGCCTGAAACTCCGCTGGGCGAGCCGCGCAACAAATATATGGAGCTGGGTCCGCGTGACAAAGTTTCCCAGGCCTTCTGGCACGAATGGCGCGCGGGCCGCACCGTTCCAACGCCGCGTGGCGATGTGGTCTATCTCGATCTGCGTCACCTGGGCGAGAAAAAACTGCTCGAACGTCTGCCGTTCATCTGTGAACTGTCCAAAGCCTACGTTGGCGTTGACCCGGTGAAAGAGCCGATTCCGGTGCGTCCTACCGCGCACTACACCATGGGCGGTATCGAAACCGATGGCAACTGCGAAAGCCGCCTCAAAGGGCTGTTTGCCGTAGGGGAATGCTCTTCCGTAGGTCTGCATGGCGCGAACCGTTTAGGCTCCAACTCGCTGGCAGAGCTGGTGGTGTTTGGCCGTCTGGCCGGTGAAAGTGCCATGAGGCGCGCTAACGAAGCGCAGCCAGCCAACGATGCTGCGCTGAATGCCCAAGCCGCCGACGTGAAAAACCGCCTGAAGAAACTGGTGAATCAGGAAGGCTCTGAGAACTGGTCGAAGATTCGCGACGAAATGGGGCTGTCGATGGAGGAAGGCTGCGGGATTTATCGCACGCCGGAACTGATGCAGAAAACCATTGATAAGCTGGCCGAACTGCAGGAGCGCTTTAAGCGCGTGCGCATTACGGACACCTCCAGCGTGTTTAACACCGATTTGCTCTACACCATCGAGTTGGGTCACGGCCTGAACGTTGCCGAATGTATGGCGCACTCAGCGATGGCACGTAAAGAATCACGCGGCGCGCACCAGCGTCTGGACGAAGGTTGCACCGAGCGTGATGACGTGAACTTCCTGAAACATACCCTCGCTTTTCGTGACGAAAATGGAACCACGCGTCTGGAATACAGCGATGTGAAAATCACGACTTTGCCACCGGCTAAACGCGTCTACGGTGCGGAATCAGAAGCGGCCGACAAGAAGAAGGAGACGTCGAATGGCTGAAGTGATGAAGACCCTGAAGATTGAAATTGTGCGCTATAACCCTGAAACGGATAACGAGCCGCACAGCGCAATCTACGAAGTGCCTTACGATGAACAAACCTCGCTGCTGGATGCGCTGGGTTACATCAAAGACAACCTGGCGCCGGACCTGAGCTATCGCTGGTCGTGCCGTATGGCTATCTGCGGCTCCTGCGGCATGATGGTCAACCGCGTGCCGAAACTGGCCTGTAAAACCTTCCTGCGGGAATATACGCAGGGCATGAAAGTTGAAGCGCTGGCCAACTTCCCCATCGAGCGCGATTTGGTGGTCGATATGACGCACTTTATCGAAAGCCTGGAAGCGATTAAGCCGTACATTATTGGCAACCCACGCACGCCAGAGCAGGGGCCAAATAACCAGACTCCGGCGCAGATGGCGAAATACCATCAGTTCTCGGGCTGTATTAACTGTGGCCTGTGTTATTCCGCCTGCCCGCAGTTTGGTTTAAACCCTGAGTTTATTGGCCCGGCAGCCATTACGCTTGCTCATCGCTACAACCTGGATAACCGCGACCACGGCAAGAAAGAGCGTATGGCGCAGTTAAACGGTCAGAATGGCGTCTGGAGCTGCACCTTTGTGGGCTTCTGCTCCGAAGTGTGCCCGAAACACGTCGATCCGGCCGCGGCCATCCAGCAGGGTAAAGTCGAAAGTTCGAAAGACTTTTTGATAGCCACCCTGAAACCACGCTAAGGAGTGCAAAATGACTACCAAACGTAAGCCATATGTGCGGACGATGACGCCAACCTGGTGGAAAAAGCTGGGTTTCTACCGTTTTTATATGATTCGCGAAGGGACTTCGCTGCCAACGGTCTGGTTCAGCATTCTGTTGCTCTGCGGCCTGTTTTCGCTAAAAAGCGGGCCGGAAAGCTGGGCGGGATTTGTCTCGTTCCTGCAAAATCCGATGGTGATTATCCTCAATTTAATCACTCTGGCCGCCGCTTTGCTGCATAGCAAAACCTGGTTTGAGCTGGCGCCGAAGGCCGCCAATATCATCATTAAAGATGAAAAAATGGGGCCAGAGCCGGTCATTAAAGGGCTGTGGGCGGTGACGGTTGTCGCCACGGTCGTCATTCTGTTTATTGCACTGTTCTGGTAAGGGGGCGGTCATGATTAATCCAAATCCAAAACGCTCTGACGAGCCGGTATTCTGGGGGCTGTTTGGCGCAGGCGGCATGTGGGGCGCCATCATCGCGCCGGTTATTGTGCTGCTGGTGGGCCTTATGCTGCCGCTGGGCCTGTTCCCGGGGGATGCGTTAGGCTATGAGCGCGTGCTGGCGTTTTCACAAAGTCTGATTGGCCGCCTGTTCATCTTCCTGATGATAGTACTGCCGTTATGGTGCGGGCTGCACCGTATCCACCATGCGATGCACGATCTGAAAATCCATGTGCCTTCCGGCAAGTGGGTGTTCTACGGTCTGGCTGCGATTCTGACGGTGGTAACCTTTATCGGCGTGATTACGCTCTGATAATGCTGCCTGGGGCGGTGCATCAGGCGGTTTAGTTAAGCAACTGCTGCCCTGGCGCTGAACGGACATTTATCTGGAACAGAAAGCACTGCACGAGAATATCGTCGGTGCTTTCTGCTTATTGGGGGGATTAGAGCGCGTCTTCTTCTGTGGCCAGCCGGATATCCGCTGCGCTGACAATCGCTTCCAGCTCGCTCAACATCTCGTCATAGCTCAGTTCAGGGTTCTCAACGCTTGCTATAACAGTAGCCGCAACAGCCGGTTGTAACACTTTTTTCTTGTTCCGCTTCACTGTTGATTTGGTACGCACTAATGACCCCCGTTTACCCATTACCGACACTATTCAGAGCGGTAAATCTATCAGTAACGCACGTAGTGGGGTATCAGCAAGCAGCGTAATGTTAGCTTCATCACGGATAAATGCGCCATCGCCACAGGTGAGCGCTTCTTTTTCCTTAGCCGAGGTAAGGGCATGAACCGTGCCGTGAATAGATTGTAAATACGCGCGGGGTCCGTGTAACGGGAGGCTCAACTGCTGTCCTTCCTCCAGTTTAATCTGATGGATCCACACCTGCTGGCGCAGCTGCAGGCTCTCTTTACTGCCGTCGGGCGAGGCCAGTAGCTGCTGCGGCAGGGCGGCCAGCGTGATTTTTTGCAGCGGCGGGTTTTCACGTTCCGGGCAGGCGTCCAGCCACAGCTGTATGCGCGTCAGCGCGTTCTCTTTGCTGAGGTTATGTTCGCTGTAACTAAGCCCCGGTTGGGTGGACAGCAGCAGCGCTTCACCCGCTTGCGCCTGTATGTGATGGCCTTCACTGTCGCGGTACTCCGCTTCGCCTTCCAGAATCACATTGAGAATATCGACCTTTGGGTAGGTACGTGGCTGGAATGACGCGCCCGGCGCTAACACTTCCTGATTGAGTACGCGCAGCGCAGCATAGCCCAGCAATTCAGGGTCGAAATAGTGACCGAAGGAGAACGTATAGCGCGCCTGCAGCCATCCGTAATCTGCCTTTCCGCATTGTCTGGCCGTTCTTGGCGTAATCATAATCTATGGGCCTCTTTTTACTCTGAATCCATGGTAAAGCTCTGGACGCTGCATTGTTAGCCAGTTAATCTGCTGGGTATGTTCAAATTTCCTGAATGAGAACCAGATGGCTAAAGAGAGAGCGTTGACGCTGGAAGCATTGCGGGTCATGGATGCAATCGATCGACGAGGCAGCTTTGCGGCGGCGGCCGATGAGCTGGGTCGCGTCCCCTCGGCCTTGAGTTACACCATGCAGAAGCTTGAAGAAGAGCTGGATGTGGTGTTGTTTGATCGTTCAGGGCATCGTACAAAATTTACCAACGTGGGGCGTATGCTGCTTGAGCGCGGGCGAGTGTTGCTCGAAGCCGCTGAAAAACTGACTACGGATGCGGAAGCGCTGGCGCGAGGCTGGGAAACCCATCTGACTATCGTGGCTGAGGCGCTGGTTCCCAGCGTGAAGCTGTACCCATTAGTCGAAAAACTTGCTGAGAAAGCGGACACGCAGCTGTCGATTATCACCGAAGTGCTGGCAGGCTCCTGGGAGCGCCTGGAACAGGGGCGGGCGGATATTGTGATTGCGCCAGATATGCACTTCCGTTCCTCGTCAGAGATTAACTCGCGCAAGCTGTATAAAGTGCTAAGCGTGTATGTTGCCGCGCCAGACCATCCGATTCACCATGAACCGGAGCCGCTTTCTGAAGTCACACGCGTTAAATATCGCGGTATTGCCGTAGCGGATACCGCCCGGGAACGCCCGGTGCTGACGGTACAATTACTGGATAAACAGCCGCGCCTTACCGTGAGCAGCATGGAAGATAAGCGCCAGGCGCTGTTGGCGGGGCTAGGTGTGGCAACAATGCCTTATCCCATGGTCGAACAGGATATTGCCGAAGGGCGGCTGCGCGTTGTGAGCCCTGAATACACCAATGAGATCGATATTATTATGGCATGGCGGCGCGATAGCATGGGCGAGGCGAAAGCCTGGTGCCTGCGTGAAATTCCAAAATTATTGAAGTAAAGCTCAGGATGGCCGTCAGAATCCACTCACCCCAGCAAAGAGCCGGGGTGAGCGCTGGGATTAAACCACTTATGCGTCCGGGAACTCACGGATAAAGCGTTCAACGTCATCAACCATGTGCTGGTTGCCGACGAAGAACGGACGGCGCTGGTGCAGGGTTTCTGGGATGATATCCAGAATACGTTCTTTACCGTCGCTGGCCTTGCCGCCCGCTTGCTCGGCGAGGAATGCCATCGGGTTGCCTTCATACAGCAAACGCAGTTTCCCCTGCGGGTGGCTGGCGGTGCTTGGGTAAAGGTAAATCCCGCCTTTCAACAGGTTGCGATGGAAATCGGCCACCAGAGAGCCAATATAGCGCGAAGTGTAAGGGCGCTGGGTGTTGGCATCTTCTTCCTGGCAGAATTTAATGTATTTTTTCACGCCGGTCGGGAAGCGAATATAGTTCCCTTCGTTGATGGAGTAAGTGCTGCCGGCTTCCGGGAAGCGCATACGCTCCTGGCACAGGCAGAACACGCCGAGAGAAGGGTCGTAGGTGAAGGCGTGAACGCCACAGCCGGTGGTATAAACCAGCATGGTTGAGGAGCCGTAAACCACATAACCGGCGGCTACCTGACGGTTGCCAGGCTGCAGGAAATCCGCTTCGGTAACAGGGGTGCCCACGGGCGTTATACGGCGATAGATAGAGAAAATCGTCCCCACGGAGACGTTGACGTCGATATTGGATGAGCCATCAAGCGGGTCCATCAATACCACGTATTTGGCATGCTCTGCGCCTTCGAACACAACAATCTCATCTTCTTCTTCGGAAGCCACACCGGCCACAATCCCTCGGGCTTTCAGCGCGGCTTTCAATTTTTCATTCGCGAACAGGTCGAGCTTTTGCTGCACTTCGCCCTGCACGTTTTCCGCTCCGCTGGCACCTAAAATATCCACCAGACCCGCTTTATTGATATCACGGTGGATGATCTTTGCGCCGAGCTTTATCGCCGACAGTAAGGCAGTCAGTTCCCCGGTTGCGTGCGAGAACTCGTGCTGCTTTTCGACAATAAATTCACCTAACGTTTTCATAACACTTTCCCTGCATTAGTCAGTTAAATAAAACGATTGCAACAATCCTAACAAAAAATCAAATACTAGCGTACAGGTGAATCGCGACAGCAAAATACGGAATTAACTTAAATGCGATTTGCCAGCACCCCACATACGGTTAGAATGTGCGCCAGATAATGAAAGGATGGTTTTTATGCGCATTCATATTTTGGGTATTTGCGGCACGTTTATGGGCGGCCTCGCGATGCTGGCTCGCTCACTCGGCCATGAGGTGACTGGCTCTGACGCCAATGTGTACCCACCAATGAGCACTCTGTTAGAAGAGCAGGGTATTGAATTGATTCAGGGTTACGATCCGGATCAGCTCGATCCACTGCCGGACCTGGTGATCATCGGTAACGCGATGACGCGTGGGAACCCCTGCGTCGAAGCGGTGCTGGAAAAAAGCATTCCTTACATGTCCGGCCCGCAGTGGCTGCATGATTTTGTGCTGCGCGACCGTTGGGTGCTGGCGGTGGCCGGAACGCATGGCAAAACCACCACTGCTGGGATGGTGACGTGGATTCTGGAAGCCTGCGGCTATAAGCCAGGCTTCGCGATCGGCGGCGTACCGGGTAATTTCGAGGTTTCTGCGCGTCTGGGCGACAGCCCATTTTTCGTGATCGAAGCGGATGAATATGACTGCGCCTTTTTCGATAAGCGTTCCAAATTTGTGCATTACTGCCCGCGCACGCTGATCCTCAATAACCTTGAGTTCGACCATGCGGATATTTTTGACGATCTGAAAGCTATCCAGAAGCAGTTCCACCATCTGGTGCGTATCGTGCCGGGGCAGGGGAAAATCATCTGGCCTGAAAGCGACACCAATATTAAGCAGACGCTGGCGATGGGCTGCTGGAGCGAGCAAGAGCTGGTGGGCGAACAAGGCCACTGGCAGGCGAAAAAACTGAACCCGGATGCCTCCAACTGGGAAGTGTATCTGGATGGCGAATGCGTCGGCGAAGTGCACTGGCAACTGGTTGGCGAGCACAATATGCATAACGGGCTGATGGCGATTGCCGCTGCGCGTCATGTGGGTGTGACGCCAGCTGACGCGGCCAAAGCCCTGGACAGTTTTGTCAATGCCCGCCGCCGCCTTGAGCTGCGCGGCGAAGAAAACGGCGTGACGGTATACGATGATTTCGCTCACCATCCCACGGCGATTCTGGCAACGCTTGCCGCCCTGCGTGGCAAGGTGGGCGGCACGGCGCGTATTCTTGCCGTGCTTGAACCGCGTTCTAACACCATGAAAATGGGTCTGAGCAAAGACGATCTTGCGCCATCTTTAGGCCGCGCAGACGAAGTGTTCCTGCTGCAACCGCCGCATATTCCGTGGCAGGTGGTAGAAGTTGCAGAAGCCTGTATTCAGCCTGCGCACTGGAGCGCGGATGTCGACACGCTGGTGGATATGGTGGTGAAAACCGCCCAGCCTGGCGACCATATTCTGGTGATGAGCAACGGTGGTTTCGGGGGGATTCATCAGAAATTGCTGGATGGGTTAGCGAAGAAAGCGGAGCAGTAATGCGAAAACAACCCTCTTCCTGAGGAAGAGGGGATAGCCCGGTTTTCTCCTTCTCCCTACGGGAGAAGGCCGGGATGACGGGGATTGTTAACCCTGGCTTTCGGCCAGCTCGCGCAGATAGGAGAAAATCTGGCGGTAAGATTTTGGCGGCTTATTCGTTGCCTTCTCTTTTTGTGCGTTGCGTATCAGCACGCGCAGTTGCTGGCGGTCAGCTTCCGGGTAAAGTTTTAACACTTCGGTCATCGCATCATCACCTTCTTCAACCAGGCGGTCACGCAAAGCTTCCAGTTTATGGAACAGCGCAACCTGCTGGTTGTGACGGTTTTTCAGCTTGTCCAGCGCCACACGGATCGGGTCCATATCGCGCGAACGCATCATTTTGCCAATCAACTGAACCTGGCGGCGACGGCCTTCTTTTTTGATTTTCTGTGCAAGATCAATCGCGGCACGTAAATCTTCATCCAGAGGGATTTTGTCGAGCGCGTTCTTACCCAGGTCCATCAGCTCCATACCCAGGCGTTTTAATTCCTCGGCATCACGCTTAATTTCGCTTTTACTGACCCAGATAATCTCATCATCTTCGTCTTCATTTTCGTTATCTGGTACGTCGTCGAGCCAGTCATCGGGCTGCTTAGTCATATTAGGCTCCTTAAAAAAAGTGGCTAATTCTACCAGTAAAGCCTGTGCACTGCGAAATTGTTCTGTTCTGGGTTAGACTTAATTCACTCACCTTACATTATGGCAGTCGCGATGAAAGTAAACACGCAAGTAGCACAACAACGTCAGATTCTGGAACAAGCGGTATCTCAGGCGCTGGAACTGGCTTCCGCTCGCTCCGACGGCGCAGAAGTTGCCGTCAGTAAAACCACGGGTATTAGCGTCAGCACACGATACGGTGAGGTGGAAAACGTCGAATTTAACAGCGATGGTGCGCTTGGCATCACCGTTTATCATCAAAACCGTAAAGGTAGCGCCTCCACCACCGATCTGAGCCCGGACGCCGTAGCGCGCACCGTGCAGGCGGCGCTGGATATCGCCCGTTACACCTCTCCGGATCCGTATGCGGGCCTGGCAGATAAAGAGCTGCTGGCTTTTGAAGCACCCGATTTGGATCTCTTCCACCCGACAGAAATGGATGCCGACCGCGCCATTGAGCTGGCGGCTCGCGCTGAAAACGCCTCGTTGAACGTTGATAAACGCATCAACAATACCGAAGGCGGCAGCTTCAATAGCCACTATGGGATCAAAGTGTTCGGTAACAGTAACGGGATGCTGCAAAGCTACTGTTCTACGCGCCATTCCCTCTCCAGCTGCGTGATTGCGGAAGTTGATGGTGAGATGGAACGCGATTATGCCTACACCATCGGCCGTGCCATGGACGATCTGGATAGCCCGGAATCGGTGGGTGCCGAGTGTGCTCGTCGCACGGTTGCACGCCTGTCGCCGCGTAAACTGTCGACGATGAAAGCGCCGGTTATTTTTGCGGCTGAAGTGGCAACGGGCCTGTTCGGGCACCTGGTCGGCGCGATTGCTGGCGGTTCGGTTTACCGTAAATCGACCTTCCTGCTGGATTCTCTTGGCAAGCAAATATTGCCGCAATGGCTGACTATTGAAGAGCACCCGCATCTGCTCAAAGGACTGGCTTCCACCCCCTTTGACAGCGAAGGCGTGCGCACGCAGCGCCGTGACATTATCAAAGATGGCATCCTGCAACAGTGGTTGCTCACCAACTACTCCGCTCGTAAACTGGGTCTGCAAAGTACGGGGCATGCGGGCGGCATTCATAACTGGCGTATTGAAGGACGCGGGCTGGATTTCGCCGGCATGCTGAAAGAAATGGGCACCGGTCTGGTGGTGACGGAGCTGATGGGCCAGGGTGTAAGCGGCATTACCGGGGACTATTCTCGCGGTGCGTCCGGTTTCTGGGTCGAGAACGGCGAAATTCAATATCCGGTGAGCGAAATCACGATTGCCGGAAATCTTAAAGATATGTGGCGTGAAATGGTCACGGTGGGTAGCGATATTGAAAAACGCAGCAATATTCAGTGTGGTTCAGTACTGCTACCGGAGATGAAGATCGCCGGTCAGTAAATTAAGGGTAACGGGTGCGACCTGCCGCACCCTTTTAATACAATAAAAAAGGTGAGTACATGCGAAAGCAACTGATAGCAATATTGGCAGTATCGTCCGTGCTATTTACTGGCACAGTCATGGCTAAAGATGTGGGCGAAGATATGGATACCATCGCCGAAAACTACAAAGTTGTGCTAAAAACCGCTGACGCGGCTGAGTTAAAAACCTCGCTTAACAACATGCGCGCCGCGGCAGTCGATGCGCAAAAAAACACCCCGCCAAAACTTGAAAATAAAGCTTCAGATAGCCCAGAGATGAAAGATTATCGCCACGGTTTTGATCTGCTGATTGGCCAGATTGACGGCGCGTTAAAACTCGCCAACGAAGGTAAAGTGAAGGAAGCCCAGGCGGCGGCCGAAGAGTTTAAGACGACGCGTAACGCCTACCATAAAAAATACCGCTAGAGTGACTCAATCAGGCTCTGTTTTCAGAGCCTGATGCAAACTGATGATAAACCCTATATGTTTCGCAAAACGAGCATAGGCTATCAATAAAAAACGGTAATGTTTCCAATTAGTAGAACATGAATTTTTCGATCAAGGCACCGATAACTTTTTCGTGGATCTCGCTGAGCGCGAGAAGCAAATCGTTTTACGCGCCAGCCGCTTAATACGGGTGTGCAGGGTCAGGTTGCCTTGGTGGCTCGCCGGGACGGGTGCGGATAATCTCCCGCATTATATTTAATGGACGTTCGCCAGCAACTGACCTCCAGAGAACGCCGATGCCGAGAGCTGGCCGGGCGACCATTTACCCCGCGCGCTCTGCCGTCCACCGAACGTCCCGCACTCAGAGGGATTGAGCTAGCTTTGCAGGCTGTCAGCTAGTATCTGTGCTTCACTACAGCTCATAGGGAGACAGATCATTCTCATAGTCTTGTCCTCCATGCCATATACCAGCCACAGTTACCATCTCTTCATCTACGATGAAGGCGATAACGGTTCTTTTACGGTAGTTCGTTACTCTGAGTCCCGGCAGGATATCATCCCGTCGGTTTCCTCTATGTGGGAACTGCTCCAGTGATTCACAGTAGCTGACAACATTTTCTGTATATTTGAGCGCTGTATCCGGTGTGGCTGCTTTCGCTATATATCTGTAAGTTGTTCTTCTGCCTCTGGGGCGAACACCACTCTGTAATCCATTATTCCTCTCCGGTAGCCTTCCTGTGCTCGGCTTTTAGCCTACTCCTGATATCAGTTACCACTGAGGCTTTCGGTTTCGCCACGTTGCAGGGCTTCCCATGCGGGAACTACCTGCTCATTCAGCCATTTTTCCACTGCATTATCCCGTGCCATCAGCGCCCGAAGTCCTTCCCGGATAACTTCACTTTCCGAGGCGTATTCGCCGCTGGCAACACGAGCTTTCACCTGCGCCGCCATTTCATTTGGCAGCGTGATGCTCATCTGCTGTGTTGTTCTCATTGGTAACCCCTTTCTTCCGCCAAGTAGGATTTAATCATACTCATCATCACTGTCATGTTCACTTTTCACACACTCCGCTGGATGGGTTTCCGTCAATACCGCCTTACTCTCCGGCATCTGAATACATTCTGTGGTTTTCCTGCCAGCCGTCTGTGTCATACAACGCTATCCGTATTGTTACTCTAAGGCTAACGATTGCTCCCCGAGCTTAATTGATGGTCGAACCAGTCAGGCGCACAATTTAACCAATCTAAAGCAAATCAAAAATGATTGGCTGAATCAGGAGGTTAAATATGAAGTCCTGGCAAACCCCGACACGAGTCTGGAACACACGCCGCACCGAGAAACAGCGTCGTATGGCTTCCACCAACGTGCAGGGCAAGGTTCTTCCCACCGAAAGCCTTGTCGATATGCTGGAAAAACTGATCGCCCCTGGCGATCGCGTGGTGCTTGAAGGCAATAACCAAAAACAGGCGGATTTTCTCTCCCGCATGTTGGCCGAAGTCAGCCCTGCCAAAGTTCACGACCTGCATATGATCATGCCGAGCGTCGGGCGCAGTGAACACCTTGATATTTTTGAAAAAGGTATCGCACGCAAGCTCGATTTCTCCTTCTCTGGCACCCAGAGCCTGCGCATTTCTCAGCTGCTTGAAGATGGTCAGTTAGAGATTGGTGCGATCCATACCTACATCGAACTCTATTCCCGCCTGTATGTGGATCTCGCGCCGAACGTGGCGCTGATTGCCGGTTTCAAAGCCGACCGCAAAGGCAACCTGTATACCGGTGCCAGCACCGAAGATACCCCGGCGCTGGTGGAAGCCGCTGCTTTCCACGACGGTATTGTTATCGCCCAGGTTAACGAACTGGTTGACGATGAGTGCGACCTGCCGCGCGTGGATATTCCGGGTTCGTGGATTGACTACGTGGTGGTTGCGGACAAACCGTTCTTTATCGAACCGCTGTTTACCCGCGACCCGCGTCTGATTAAGCAAGAACACATTCTGATGGCGATGATGGCGATTAAAGGCATCTACGCTGAGCACAACGTGCAATCGCTTAACCACGGCATCGGTTTTAACACGGCCGCCATCGAGCTGCTGCTGCCCACTTACGGTGAACGGCTCGGCCTGAAGGGCAAAATCTGTAAACACTGGACGCTGAACCCGCACCCGACGTTGATCCCCGCTATCGAAAGCGGCTGGGTTGAAACCGTGCACTGCTTCGGCGGCGAGCTGGGGATGGAAGAGTACGTTCGCGCCCGTCCGGATGTGTTCTTTACCGGCGCTGATGGCTCAATGCGTTCCAACCGTGCGTTCTGCCAGCTGGCAGGCCAGTACGCGGTAGATATGTTTATCGGTTCCACCTTGCAGGTTGATGGTTACGCTAACTCCTCAACCGTGACACGCGGTCGTCTGTCCGGCTTCGGCGGCGCGCCAAATATGGGCCATGACCCGCACGGTCGTCGCCACGCCACCGCCGCCTGGCTTGCGATGCAGGCTCAGCCAGACCTGATGCAACGTGGTCGTAAGCTTGTGGTGCAGATGGTTGAAACCTTCCAGGCAGGCGTTAAGCCAACCTTCGTTGAAAAACTCGATGCCGTTGAGGTAGCAAAAGCCTCGGCGATGCCGCTGGCTCCGGTAATGATCTACGGCGACGACGTGACTCACGTGCTGACGGAAGAAGGCATCGCTTATCTGTATCGTGCTGAAAGCCTTGAGGAACGCCGGGCGATGGTGGCATCCGTTGCGGGTATTACCGATATCGGCCTGGGCGTTGACGCTAAGCGCGTCGCACAGCTGCGCCAGAGCGGAAAAGTGGTCTTCCCGGAAGACATGGGCATTCGCCGCACCGACGCGACCCGTTCCCTGCTGGCAGCCAGCAGCGTGGCGGATTTAGTCGAGTGGTCCGGCGGCCTGTATAACCCACCTGCGAAATTCCGGAGCTGGTAATGAAACTACAGCCACAAATCGGGGCAGAAGGCAGCGCGCAATGGCTTGCACGGGTTGCCACCCAAAGCCTGATTGCCGAAGTACGATTAAGCCCGAAACCCGGTCTTGTGGACAGCCGGGGAAACGGCGCCCATCAGGATCTGACTCTGGATCTGATGGAGCGCTCGGCGCACAGCCTTTCCCCGACGTTTCATGCGTTGGCATTACAAAGCTGGCAGCGTCCGGCCGATATCGCGCTGCGCCAGCTGGTTGGCCGTTTAGGCCGTGCAGGCGAAGCTCAGATGATGGCGGCTACAGGCGGAGTTAATACTCACCGGGGCGCTATCTGGGCGCTCGGTTTGCTGGTTGCCGCGGCGGCAATGCACGGCTGTGAAGGCAGCAGCGCTGAGATTGCAGCGAGTGCTGCAAAACTTGCCTGCCTGCCGGACAGTGCCGCACCAAAAGTTTTCAGTAAGGGGTTACTCGCCACTCGCCGTTATAGCGTGCCCGGCGCGCGTGAAGAAGCGCAGCTTGGCTTTCCGCACATCATGCGTCTGGCCCTGCCGCAGCTGCGCCGCAGCCGTGCACAAGGCGCCGCTGAACAACAGGCACGCCTTGATGCGCTGATGGCCATTATGACATCGCTTAGCGATACCTGCGTGCTGTCGCGTGCCGGGCTTGAAGGCCTGGAAGCGATGCAACACGGCGCGCGTAGCGTGCTGGTCGCAGGCGGCACCGCCACCGTTGAAGGGCGTGCTGCTTTGGCCTGGCTTGATGCGCAAATGCTGGCGTTTAACGCATCGCCTGGCGGTGCCGCAGATTTACTGGCAGCCACGCTGCTGCTTGACCGCATCGCCTGCGATAACGCGACGATTACCCCATTACCGCAACATTCACACTTTTAAGAGGGTGTTATGGAACACATTACGTTGTCATTTCCGGCAACTCACACCGTTAGCGGCAAAGCGCTGGCGGGTGTAGTTGGCTCCGGCGATATGGAAGTTTTGTTTACCGCGACTCAGGGCGACGTCCTGACTATCGCCATCACCACATCCGTGGATAACAGCGAACAGCGCTGGAAAGCCCTGTTTGAGCGCCTTGGTGCGCTGAGCAGCCTGCCTGCCGGGCAGATGCAAATCCACGATTTCGGTGCGACGCCAGGCGTGGCCCGTATCCGCATCGAACAGGTTTTTGAAGAGGTGGCTCATGCGTAACGACAGCAGCTTTATCGAACTCAAAGCGCGTGAGCGTGCTCGTCTGCTGCTGGATGACGGCAGCTTCCGCGAATTGCTCGATCCTTTTGCAGGCATCGTTTCCCCGTGGCTGGAAGCACAGGGCATTGTGGTGCAGTCCGATGACGGTATGGTGGTTGCCAAAGGCACCATTAACGGCGGCCCGGCGGTGGTGATTGCTATCGAAGGCGCTTTCCAGGGCGGCAGCATGGGCGAAGTTTCCGGCGCGAAAATGGCCGCAGCGCTTGAGCTGGCAGCCGAAGATAACCGCAACGGCATTCCGACTCAGGCCGTTTTATGCCTCGAAACCGGCGGCGTGCGCTTACAGGAAGCCAACCTCGGCCTGGCAGCGATTGCCGATATTCACGCAGCCATCGTTGATTTGCGCCGCTATACGCCGGTTATCGGCGTGGTAGCGGGCACCGTGGGTTGTTTTGGCGGCATGTCTATCGCCGCGGCACTGTGCAGCCATTTAATTGTGACTCGCGAAGCGCGTCTTGGCCTGAACGGGCCGCAGGTTATCGAACAGGAAGCGGGTATCGACGAATACGATTCACGTAACCGTCCGTTTATCTGGAGCATGACCGGCGGCGAAGTTCGCTATGAAAGCGGCCTGGTGGAAACGCTGGTGGGCGATGGTGTTAACGCGGTTAAAGATGCAGTTAACGCGGCAATCGCGCAAGGCGTTCCGGCGCAACATCGCACCGATAACTATGCCTGGTATCTCGAACGCCTAAGCAATTTCGACACTAAAAAACAGGCTGATGCCGAACAGATTAAACAGCTTTTTGGGGAGAAACGCGCATGAGCCAGAAACTGAATCGCGCCGCCATTTGGTTGGACAAACTGACCGCCAGCGCACCGCGTATGGCTGGCCTGTGTGCTTCCGTTCAGGTTGCTGACGGCAACGTTGATGGCAAAGCCGCGCGTTTTATTGCCGTCGTACCGGATGAAAATAACCACTATCCACGCGCTAAAGGCGGTGAAGTCGGTCTGCTCGAAGGCTGGACGCTGGCGAAAGTGGTTAGCGAAACCATCGCCGAAGATGCTGATGCGGCAGAAAAACGCGCCATCGTGGCCGTTATCGACGTGCCGAGCCAGGCTTATGGCCGCCGCGAAGAAGCGTTTGGTATCCACCAGGCGCTGGCCGGTGCGGCAGCAGCTTATGCCAATGCGCGTCTGGCAGGCCACCCGGTGGTGGGCCTGATTGTTGGCAAAGCGATGTCCGGTGCGTTTCTGGCGCACGGCTACCAGGCAAACCGCCTGATTGCTTTCAACGATTCCGGCGTGATGATTCACGCGATGGGTAAAGAGTCCGCAGCACGTATCACGCTGCGTACCGTGGAAGCGCTGGAAAAACTGGCCGCCACCATCCCGCCGATGGCCTATGACATCAGCAACTATGAAACCCTCGGCCTGTTATCTGCGCTGTTAGATATTGCCAGCCCGGAAGCGCCACAAAGTGCCGATATGGACAAGGTGAATGCAGCCCTGGCTACCGCGGTGCGCGAAGCTCGCAGCGATAACACGCTGAAAAACCGCCTGCATGCGGAAAACCGTCGTAGCTCAGCCCTGGTGCGTGAACGTATGCGCGCAGCCTGGTAAAGACGGTTTAAAAAGACAGACCTGCCAGACGATCACCCTGGGCGCCTTTAGAGCGCCCGGTAAAAATACATCGTCTGAAAATACTCACCATCGCACCGGTGCTGGAATTCTTTTTTTAACTACAGGTGAAGTTATGACTTACGTAATTGTTCATGCGCTTGCGCCCATTTTTGTCATCATGCTGCTCGGCTTTTTTGCCGGTAAAGCGAAGATGGTCGATAACAAAAATGTTTCCCTGCTCAATATCTTTGTAATGGATTTCGCCCTGCCAGCCGCGCTGTTTAGCGCCACGGTTCAGACGCCGTGGGCAGGTATCGTCAAACAGTCACCGATGAGCGTGGTGCTGGTTCTGGCAATGTGGATTACCTACGCTGCGATTTATTTCCTGGCGACCAAAGTATTCAAAAAATCTCCGCAGGATGCGGCGGTACTGACATTGACCGTTGCGTTACCCAACTATGCGGCGCTTGGCCTGCCAATTCTGGGCAGCGTTCTGGGGGAAGGTTCGGCCACTTCACTCTCCGTTGCGGTTTCCATCGCCTGTGGTTCGGTGTTGATGACGCCGTTCTGCCTGATGATTCTGGAGCGTGAAAAAGCGCGTGCGGCTGGCGAATCTGTCGGTTCTACCCTCGCCATGCTGCCGGTTCTGATGTGGCGTTCGCTGAAAAAACCTATCGTCTGGGGCCCGCTGCTGGGGGTGATTTTGTCAGCGGTCGGCATTCGTATGCCTGACCTGCTGCTGGCGTCAATCAAACCGCTGGGCATGTCTGCGACCGCTGCGGCGCTGTTCCTGACCGGTGTGATCCTCTCTGCTCGTAAGCTAAAAATTAACACCGTAGTGTGCGTGGCGACCATCACCAAGCTGCTGATCCAGCCGTTTATTGCCTGGGGTATCGTACTGGCGCTGGGTCTGAGCGGGCCGGTTGCGATCACGGCGATCCTGATGATTGCGCTGTCTGCGGGCTTCTTCGGCGTGGTGTTCGGTAACCGTTTCGGCGTACAGTCGCCGGATGCTGAAGCCGTCTTGCTGCTGAGCTCCGTGCTCTCTATCCTGTCGTTACCGCTGTTTATCTCTCTGACTTCAGGAATGTAAATCATGAACACACCGCGCCCACACGACTTACTCTGGCTAACGGATAGCGATGCGCTTGAAGAGGTGAGTGAAGAGTGGGTAGCAAGCCAGTGGCGGCCCCGGCTGCCCGTGGTGGTGCGGCGTGATGTGAGTCGTGATGCGCGCATTCCGGTAGGCGTTCGTGGAATGCGCCGCGACCAGCGGGCGGCCGGATGGGTAAACGTTGTAAAAGTGAAACGCATCGTTTCCCCGGAATTTCTGGCTTCCCGCGATCTGTTAGTTAAATCCCCGTTTATTTCGCTGCCGCCTGTTCAGGGCGCGGTTCAACTTGCACTACGAGATTGGCCCTGGGTCTGGGGCATTACCGGCAGCGTGGGTTACGCGCTGGCGACGGAAGTGCCGGTTCTGCATGCCGAAAGCGATCTCGATTTACTGATTCGTTGCCCGGCGCGCGTTGAACGCGACGCGTTGCTTGCATGGCAGCAGGTTACCAGCCAGTTGTTATGCCGCGCCGATACGCAAATTGAAACGCCACAGGGGGCTTTTGCCCTGGCAGAATGGTTACGCGACGGGCGCGTGTTGCTGAAAACTAACGGCGGGCCACAAATCGTTACTGACCCGTGGGCATTAAAGGGATAAGCATGAAAATTCTCTTCACTTTCCCCGGACAGGGAACGCAGCGTGCAGGTATGCTGCGGACGTTACCGCAAGATAGCGATGTTATGGCGCGTGTTCGCGCGGTGTTAGGCGCTGAAGCCGACGATCTGGATACCGAAGAAGCATTGAAGCATACCCGTGCCGTTCAGCTGTGCCTGCTGATTGCCGGAGTGGCCTGTGCGCAGGAGCTTGAGCGTAATGGGGTCGTACCCGACATGGTGTGCGGGTTATCCATCGGCGCATTTCCTGCGGCGGTTGTGGCGGGGGCGCTAAGCTTTGAAGATGCGCTGCGCCTGGTGACATTGCGCGGTGATTTAATGGAGCAGGCGTATCCGCAAGGTTACGGCTTAACCGCGATTACCGGACTGCAGCTCAATCAGGTCGAGAGCCTGGTGGAAGGCAGCGGAACCTATATCGCCAATATTAATGCCGAGCAGCAAATTGTGATTGCCGGAAGGGATGAGGACATGGCGCAAGTCGCCCGGCGTGCGCTGGCAAGCGGGGCGCAGAAAGCCAAACAGCTGGCGGTTAGCGTGCCATCGCACTGTGCACTACTGGCCGAACCGGCGCGAAAACTGCAACAGGCGTTTGCCGATGTGACGCTGGCTCGCCCGCGCTGTACTTATCTCAGCGGCAGCACCGCTCGCGTGGCCTGGCAACCTGAGAACATTGCCGAAGATTTAGCGCTGAATATGTCGCGTACCGTGCGCTGGCGTGATGCGATGGTTGCCGCCAATGAACGCGAGGTGCGCCTGGCAATCGAGATGCCGCCGGGTAGCGTCCTGACAGGACTCACGCGCCAGGCGTTCCGCGAAGGCGAAATGGTTTGCGCGGAAAATAACAGCGTAGCGCTGATTCAACGCCTGGCCGAGCGCGTTAAAGCGGCGCGTTAGGCTTATCAATAAACGAACGGGCGTACATACGCCCTTCGGCGGCCAGAGCCAAAAGGTTGGGGTCGAGTTCGCGGTTGCGGGCAAAGACAATCGCGATGGATTGCTGCATTTGATACGGCTCGGCAAGTTTCAGCATTTGCACTGAGTTTTCATACACTTTTTTCATGCGTCCCGGCATTAACGACAATCCCACACCCGCCTGCACCAGGCTCAGCATCGAGAAAATATCATTCACCCGGGTGACAATTTCCGGTTCAAACCCGGCGATATGAAATGCTTCCTGGAACCCGTTATAGGTCGCAAATCCTTCCGCTAACGAAACAAACTTCTGGTTATGGTAATCACGAAGATCGGCTAACTTGCTGGTATCAAGCGGGAAGGAGCCGGAAGCGGCGAGAAAAATATCATCCTGGAACAAAGGCAGCACTTCGAAGCGGCTGCGATCTATTTCGCTTTCTGAAATAGAGATCAGAATGGCGTCCAGCACGCCATCTTCGAGCATATTTAGCAGCATCTGGTTGGAGCCCATGGTGAGATCCATTTCCAGCTCCGGGCGGCGCAGTTTCATCCCCATAATCAGGCGCGGTACGGTTTCAAGCGTCAACGAATAGAGGGTGCCAATCCGCAGCCGGCCTTGCCCAACCCCCGCGGCCTGGCGGGTTTCTTCGAGGCCTCGCGCCATTAAGGCGACAGCTTCTTTGCTGTGTTCAAGCAGCGTTAAGGCCGCCGGCAGCGGCACCAGATTACGCCCTTTATGAATAAATAGCGGGCAGCGAACGCCTTCTTCAAGCGTATGCAGCGCCCGGTGGACGCTGACGCCGCTGATCCCCAGCGCTTCGGCGGTGCGGGCGATGTTTCCTTTCTCCATAAACGACAGAAAGATTTCAAGTTTACGGAAAGTGATCTCTGCATCTATTTTCATCGATTATTTGGTTCTGCCCACCCGGTAAGTTTCCCATAAAGTACCTTAAAACGGCTCCATCTTCACCAGCTGAAACGGTTTAAGGCCGGTCAGTTTTTCGCTAAACCGTAAAGAAAAGTCAGTTTTAAGCCCCTTTTTCAGTGCGATTCTGAGATCTAAATTGCAAAATGAATCAAAACTTCGATTTACATGAAATATTGTTTCATTTTTGATTTGTTCGATGCGTAAATGCTTCCGAAACGTAAAGAGTACCACTCAGAACTCATGGATAAGGGACTTTAAGGATGCTGCATTTGAAACCTGTTTTGCCAAAAATTTCGCTGATTGCTACAGCCGTTGCGGCGACAATTTTATTGAGCGGATGTGGCGATGACGCTGCTCCAACGGGCACCGTAACGCTGAAAACCGCGTTTAACCAATCTGAAAACAACCCACAATACAAAGCGTTAGTCTCTTTCAGCGATAAGCTGGAGTCCGCGACTAACGGTCGTTACAAATTAGAAATCCACCCGAATGAGCTGTTGGGCGACCAGCGGGCCTCGCTTGAACTGGTTCAGTCTGGCGCGATTCAAATGGCCGTGGTGGCTAACCCACTGGTCGAGAACTTTAATAAAAACTTCTCGGTCCTGGCGATGCCGTATGTCTACGACAACCCTGAGCATCAGCGCAAAGTGTTTACTTCCGGCGCGCTTGATAGCCTGTTTGCCTCCACCAAAGGCACCGGTTTTGAAGTGATCACCGCCTATACCGCTGGCGCACGCAGCGTGTACACCAAAGGCGCTGCGGTCACTAGCCCGGCGAATATGCAGGGTAAAAAGATCCGCGTGATGCAGTCCGACACCATGATCAAAATGTTGAGCTGCATGGGCGGGACCGGCGTACCTATGGGGCAGGGTGAGGTCTATTCTGCCATTCAGCAGGGGGTACTGGACGGTGCCGAAAATAACGAAATTACTTACGCTGACCTCAAGCAGTACGAAGTGGCGCCGTATTTCTCTGCCACCCGTCATGTGATGGTTGCCGACCTGTTAGTGGCGAATGAAAACTTCCTCGCCAAAATGGATGAAGGCGATCGCGAGCTGTTCCGTAAACTGGCTAAAGAGAGCACTCAGACCCAGTTTGAACTGTGGGACAAGGCGCTTGACGGCGCACGTCAAACCGCCAAAGACAATGGCGCGACCTTCACTGAAGTGGATATCAAACCATTCCAGGAACGCTGTAAGCCGCTGCAGTCCGCCATGTTAACCACGCCGGAACAAAAAGCGCTGTACGAAACAATTCGTGAGTTGGCCGAGTAATACGGCTTAGTAGCCAGGGGACCTGCGGGTCCCCTGTGGAGAAAATAATGAAAGTGACCCAAACCGCCCCCTCCGCCGCCGTATCCAAATCTGATATTTATTCGCATATTACCCGAGTGAAGCAGGCCGTTGATAAGGTGGCTTCCTGGCTGTGTATTTTGCTTGTGGGATTAATGACGCTGCTGGTGACCTGGCAGGTGGCTTCTCGTTATCTGTTTAATAGCCCAAGCGCCGTCAGCGAAGTGTTGGCGCGTTATCTGTTTATCTGGCTGGTATTGATTGGCGGGGCCTATGTTTTTGGCCTGCGCGAGCATATGGCGATTACCTTTATGCGTGACAAAATGCCGCGTAAGTTGCGTATCTCCCTGGAAATTGTGGGCGAGCTTGCCACCTCGGTATTTGCCTTACTGGTGCTGACCATCGGTGGTTATATTGGGATGAGCCGCCAGATGGCGCAGCTCGATTCCGCGCTACAAATTCCCATCGGCATTATCTACATTGCGATTCCACTCAGTGGTGCAATGACGCTGTTCTATTGCCTGTATAACCAATATGGGCTGTTCAGAAAGTTCTCTTCGAAACAAGATTGATTAGGTGTCGATATGGATATAGCAATTATTGTAGCGCTGGTCATGTTTAGCGGGGTGTTTATTTTACTGCTGACAGGTGCGCCAATCAGTATCAGCATCGGGATTTCATCCTTTGCTGCGATGTTACTTATTTTACCTTTCGACGGGGCGATCTTAACCTCTGCCCAGCGTGTTTTTGTTGGCCTGGACTCCTTTGCATTATTAGCCATCCCGTTCTTTATTCTGGCGGGGAATTTAATGAACAATGGCGGGATAGCCATTCGTTTAATTAACTGCGCAAAAATGATCAGTAATTTTTTGCCGGGCCCGCTGGCGCAGACCAACGTGGTTGCCAATATGCTGTTTGGCTCCATCAGCGGTTCTGGTGTGGCGTCTGCGGCGGCTGTCGGCGGCATTATGTCCCCGATTCAGAAGAAGGAAAATTACGATCCGGCGTTTAGCGCCGCGGTAAATATCGCTTCTGCGCCAACGGGAATGCTGATCCCTCCAAGCAATTCACTGATTGTCTACGCAACCGTTGCGGGTAGCGTCTCTATCTCCGCGCTGTTTATGGCCGGTTACGTACCGGGCATTCTGTGGGGGCTGGGCGTGATGCTGGTTGCTGGTTTCATTGCCAAACGTCGCGGCTATGTGGCTGACCGTTCGGCCAATAAAGGCCAGACGCTGCGTATCCTGTTTGATGCGGTGCCAAGCCTGATGATGATTGTCGTGGTTATCGGCGGCATTCTTGGCGGCATATTTACCGCTACTGAAGCATCGGCGATTGCCGTGGTTTATTCGCTGGTGCTCGGCATTATTTATCGCAATATTAAACTGGAAGATTTGCCGAAGATATTCCTCGCTACCGCGAAAATGACGGCGATTGTGATTTTCATGCTGGCGGCGTCTTCTATTATGTCGTGGGTCATGGCTTTCACTAAAATCCCTGCGTTGATTGCCTCTGGGTTACTTTCAGCAACCGACAGCTTTATCATTATTTTGCTGATTATGAACCTGGTGCTGCTGCTGGTGGGTACCTTTATGGACCCCACGCCTGCGGTATTAATCTTCACCCCAATTTTCCTGCCAATCTGTATGCAATTCGGTATGGATCCGGTGCACTTCGGTATCATGATGGTATTTAACCTGTCACTCGGCACCATTACGCCGCCGGTTGGGCCAATACTGTTTACCGGCTGTAAAGTCGGGGATATTAAGATCGAGCGCGTCATCAAACCATTGCTGCCATTCTTTGCGGTAATTGCAATTGTGCTGATGATGGTGACCTATTTACCGGCTGTCACCATGGCGCTGCCACAGAGCATGGGGCTGGTAAAGTAAGCCCTCTCCATTCGGATATCGCTACGCTAATCCGACCGACCCGTTACAGATAGTTTTGTGGCGGGTATTTCGTCGGTCGGGTAAGTGAAGCGACACCAGTCTTGCCTGATCCACCCATAAGCCTTTCCAGTATTTCCCCCAAAACATCCCCTGGCTCACAAAGTTGCTCAAAAACTCTCACTGAGAACTCTCACTTAAGCATTGCTAATGCGTGACTGTAATCACACTAAACCAGCCAATCATTACGATTCCGCCCTTTTTTGTGGCGCAAATCACTATTGAAGCTGCGATTTCCACTTCAAAGTGGAAAACAACTCGCTACAAACCTTTAACCCTGCCCGATACATTAAAAACCTGACAGCAGAGAGGTACGTAGTGTGAATGACGGATCGGTAATGGGTAATGAAGCCGGGAATACCGGGGAAATGCAATTCACGGAACAAGTGTTGGCGTTTATCAATACGCTGCTGAAGAACAGAAGCATCACGCCGAATGCGGTGCAGGAAAAAATGCTGAGATCCCATGTTCGTGCTATGGCCCATCGATCGCTGACAGGTGAATCGTTGCCAGACGTTGAAGAGAGTTTGTTTGAGGAGATCTCTGCTGACTCGCTGGCGATGGCGAAAGAAGTGGTGGAACAGTTTGGCAATTTACCGGTTGAAGAAGCCTGGTTGCTGTCAGTGCATTTCGAAGTGGCGAAAGACAATCTTTGAGCAATAAGGAGAAGCACATGGAGCAAATTACCGTAGTGATTGGCGATCGTCTGGGTAAAGGCCAGAAAGTGGCCGCAGGAGTTGAAAAAGCAGGTGGCCGTGCCGTGGTGATTCCTGGTGTTGCTGCGGATATGAAACTGGGCGACGTCATGAAAGCAGAAAATGCCGCCTTCGGTATCTCCTTCTGCGGCAGCGGCGGTGCTGGTGCAATCACTGCACAGACTAAACATGGCTACAAAGCGAAGTACGGTATGCGTTCAGTGGATGAAGGAGTGACGGCAATCAACGAAGGCAATAATGTGCTGGGTTTCGGTTTTATGGATAAAGAAGAACTGGGCGAACGCCTGGTGCAGGCCTGGGCCAGGAAGTACGGCAAGTGAATATGAAAGAACACTTTTCCGAAACAGTGAGAGTGAAGGGACGAGGCGATACCAAAGCTAAAGCCTTTGCTGACGCCCTGAACCATGTTCAGAGTTCGGTGCTGAAATCGTCTCCCCACATTTTACTGCGCATTGAACCACAGGATGTGCAGGTTGTTCAGGCGTGGGTGCAGGTCAAGAAAGAGGCGTTTTTGTTCTTCTTCCTGAAGCGTGAAAAACAAATGTTCAGCGTCGAGCTGGATGTTGCAGTCAATGTTACGGCAATCAACATGAACAAAGTCGATTTCATTCCCCAATAAAATCACACAGCAAGGACAGACATATGTTCTTAATTATATTAATAAAATCGCTAATCATCGGCGGTCTGGTGGGTGTTGGAGTTGGTGCCGGGGCTGCTCGTATGTTTCATGCGCCGACGACTCAGGGGATGGGCGCTTTCCGTACTCTCGGTGAACTTAACTCCTGCGAAGGCGATCCGGCTTCACACTTCTCATTTGGATTAGGTTTCTTCTTCAACGCCTGGGCTTCCTCTGTTGCAGCAGGTGCGTTCACCCAGGACGTTGACCATCGCATTATCCCAAACTGGGGGGCGGCTGCCTTGATGGTGAAAAACCGTAACGTTGCCGACACCTTGCATGACCCGAAAAAGATGGCCATCGCCTGCGGCATCATCGGCATGATTGTGGTGGCCTTCCTGAACACCACGGCTTCCGCCGTTCCCGCAGCATTGCAGGTGACTGCCGTAAAAGTTCTGGTTCCTGCGGCTAACCTGCTGGTTAACACCGTGATGCCAGTTATTTTCTGGCTGGCGGCAATTGATGCTGGTAAGAAATCGGGATTCTGGGCGACGATTTTCGGTGGCTGTGCACAACTGATTATGGGCAATGCCGTACCAGGCCTGGTGCTCGGTATCCTGATTGGTAAAGGTGTGGAAGAGAGCGGCTGGAACCACGTCACCAAAGTCATGATGGTCGCGATTATTGCGCTGTTTGTCCTGAGTGGCTTTTTCCGTGGCTTCGATATCAAGATGATCGAATCTTTCCATCTGACCGTGCCGAACTGGTTAGATCTGATTCATAACTCGCTGAGTGGAAAATAAGGAAGCCTGTGATGGAAGAGAATAAAGGTTTCTGGTACGCCGACTGGTCTTTCCCGATTTTTGTTGGCCTGCTTTCTTCCGGCGTGTTCGCCGGAACACACATGTATTACCTGTACGGCATCGGGGCTTTCAACGAAGTAGCGTTTGTCTCCATGCTACGTGCCGGGATGGATACCGGGGTATATGGTGCGGTTGCGGCATTTGGCGCCAGTTTCCTGTTTGCCCGCATCATCGAAGGCTCGTTGGTCGGGATTCTGGATATCGGTGGCGCGATTCAAACCGGTGTCGGGCTGGGCGTTCCTGCATTGTTGCTTGGCGCAGGCATAATCTTCCCGGTGGCAAACTTCACCGCTTCTCTGGTGACGGGATTAATGATTGGCCTGGCGATTGGCTACGTGATCATTCTTGCGCGTAAGTTCACTATCAACCAGAGCGATTCAACCTACGGCGCTGATGTGATGATGGGGGCGGGTAACGCTTCTGGCCGCTTCCTTGGCCCCTTGATCATCCTGAGCGCGATGACCGCATCGATTCCAATTGGTATCGGCTCGCTGATTGGTTCACTGCTGTTTTACCTGTGGAGCAAACCGATTACCGGTGGTGCCATTCTTGGTGCGATGATCTTTGGAGCATTCTTCCCGATTGCTTTGTAGCTCTTTTGGGCGGATGGAGCATTCCATCCGCCAGTCAGGAGAAAACCATGTACGACTTAATCCTGCGCAACGCCCGCCTGGTGGACGATACCGTTATCGACATCGCGCTCAAGGACGGCAAAATTGCGGCACTGGGCGAAGTAACGGGCGAAACCCGCGCACAACGCCAGCTTAACGGTGAGTATTACGTCAGCGCTGGTTGGATTGATTCCCACGTTCACTGCTACCCAAAATCCCCGATTTATCACGATGAACCCGACAGTATCGGTATTCATACGGGCGTGACGACGGTGGTGGATGCCGGAAGCACCGGTGCGGATGATATTGACGAGTTTTACGCGTTGACTCGCAGTGCGCAGACCGATGTTTATGCGTTGCTCAATATCTCCAGAGTGGGGTTGATTACGCAAAATGAACTGTCAGATATGGCGAATATCGACAAAGTTGCGGCGCGTGATGCGGTCAAGCGCTACCCAGATTTTATCGTCGGTATTAAAGCACGTATGAGCAGCAGCGTAGTGGGGGCCAATGGCATCAAACCGTTGGCCTATGCCAAAGCAATCCAGCGTGAAAACGGTGACCTGCCGCTGATGGTGCACATTGGCAATAACCCGCCAGACCTTGATGAAATCGCCGATTTACTGAGCAGTGGCGATATCATTACCCACTGTTACAACGGCAAACCGAACCGCATTCTGACCCCAGCGGGTGAGCTCCGCGCCTCCATTGTCAGCGCCATACAACGTGGTGTGCGCCTTGATGTCGGCCACGGTACTGCCAGCTTCAGCTTTGAAGTGGCGAAAATCGCCATCGGTAAAGGGATTCTGCCGCACACTATCAGCTCCGATATTTATTGCCGCAACCGCATTAACGGCCCGGTACACAGCCTCGGCGTGGTGATGTCTAAATTCCTCTCTCTCGGTATGTCTCTGCCGCAGGTGATTGATTGTGTGACCATACATGCCGCCGATGGCCTGCGCCTGGCAAACAAAGGACGTTTGTCAGTTGGGCTTGATGGCGACCTGACGATTTTCGCCAAACGCCGCCGGCTGACGGTATTTACCGACTCCGAAAATCAGACACTCCAGGGTGAACAACAGCTGGTGGCACTTGCTGCAGTCCGCGCCGGGAAGTGGTTTTTGACCGAAAAAGGGAAAGAAGAACATGCCTTCGATTTATGAAAAATACAATTTAAAACAAGTCATTAATGCATCAGGCCGTATGACCGCACTCGGTGTTTCTACCCCGCGTCCGGAAGTAGTGGACGCCGTAATGAACGGCATGAATCACTATTTTGAAATGAAAGAGCTGGTGAACAAAACCGGGGAATACATCGCAAAACTGCTGGATGTGGAAGCGGCGACGGTAGTGTCCTGCGCTTCTGCCGGTATTGCGCAATCGGTGGCGGCGGTGCTGGTGAAAGACAACGCGTGGCTAATTGAAAACCTGCATAACACCCCGCTTGAGAATAACGAAATCGTGTTGCCAAAAGGCCACAACGTGAACTTCGGCGCGCCGGTGGGCAGCATGGTGTATCTCGGCGGCGGCAAAGTGATTGAAGCCGGTTACGCCAACGAATGTTCTGCCGATCAACTGGCTGCGGCGATTTCCCCGCGCACGGCGGCCATTCTGTATATCAAATCTCACCACTGCGTGCAGAAAAGCATGCTTAGCGTTGAGCAGGCGGCGGTCGTGGCCCGCAAGCATAACCTGCCATTAATTGTTGATGCTGCGGCCGAAGAAGATTTGCAGTGTTACTACCGCGCCGGTGCGGATCTGGTGATTTACAGCGGCGCAAAAGCGATTGAAGGGCCAACCAGCGGTCTGGTGATCGGCAAAGCGCAGTATATCGAGTGGGTGAAACTGCAAACCGGCGGCATTGGACGCGCCATGAAAGTCGGTAAAGAAGGCATTCTTGGCCTGACCTGTGCCATCGAACATTATCTGAGTGCGGAAAAAGAGAGCGGTGCGCAGATGGTGGAAAAAATGACACCGTTTATCGCTAACCTCAACACGCTCGAGGGCATCAGCGCCCGCGTGGTGTGGGATGCAGCCGGACGCGATATCGCGCGCACTGAAATTAAGTTCGATGAAGCGGCGATTGGCGTCAGCACCGTCGAGTTGGTGAGCGCGCTGAAACAGGGCGAATATGCGATTTTCTTCCGTGGCTACAAAGCCAACGAAGGGATTATCGAAGCCGACGTGCGCAGCGTCAGCCCGCAGCAGCTAGAGATTATTTATCACAGCATTAAGGCATTGGTCAGCAAGGAGAAACAGGCATGAAATTGACCCCGAATTTTTATCGTGACCGTGTTTGCCTGAACGTGCTGGCTGGTTCGAAAGAGAATGCGAAAGCCATTTATGACGCTGCCGAAGGGCATGTGCTGGTCGGAGTGCTTTCCAGAAACTACCCGGATGTTGCCAGTGCTGTCGCTGATATGCGCGAATATGCGTCGTTGATCGACAATGCGCTTTCTGTTGGGCTGGGCGCAGGCGACCCGAACCAGTCGGCAATGGTCAGTGAAATCTCCCGCCAGGTACAGCCGCAGCATGTAAACCAGGTATTTACCGGCGTGGGAACCAGCCGTGCGCTGCTTGGGCAAAATGAAAGTGTGGTTAACGGCCTGGTTTCCCCAACTGGCACGGTCGGCATGGTGAAAATTTCCACCGGCCCGTTGAGTTCCGGCGCGCCAGATGGAGTCGTACCTGTCGAAACAGCCATTAATCTGCTGAAAGATATGGGCGGTAGCTCAATCAAATACTTCCCGATGGGCGGTCTGCAATGCCGTGAGGAGTATCAGGCGGTAGCCAAAGCCTGTGCGCAGCATGATTTCTGGCTGGAGCCAACCGGGGGTATCGACCTTGAGAATTACGAAGAGATCCTGAAGATCGCGCTGGATGCGGGAGTGAGTAAAGTTATTCCGCATATTTACAGCTCGATCATTGATAAAGCGAGCGGCAATACGCGTCCGCAAGATGTGCGCACTTTGCTGGAAATAACGAAGAACCTGGTCGGGTAAAACTACGCTCATCCCGGCTCTCTTCCTGAAAAGGAGAAAGCTGGGTGAACCATCAGCAGGGAGAGAGGGCAGGCTGGGGTCGACTAATTTTAATAACAATCAGGAGGTTCAGTACCTGCTGCAGGTTATCTGGTTATCGCTTCACTTACTGTTCACAGGGAATCAGCCGCAAAAGATTCTGGTATCTGCTAAAGATAAAGAGTTGTTGTAATGGACGCCTGCGCGCCCGTTTAATCAAAGGAAACGGCAGTGAGATTTCCAAACCAACGTCTGGCCCAGCTTTTTGACATGTTGCAAAACGAGGCGCTGCCCCAGGATGAACTGGCGCGGCGTTTATCTGTTTCTACCCGAACGGTACGTACCGACATCACGGCTTTAAATGTGTTGATGATCGGGCATGGCGCACAATTTGTACTTAATCGTGGTACGGGTTATCAACTTAATATTGTCGATTCTGTACGTTACCAGTCTCTTCTGGAGCAACCCTCACACCAGCTACGCATACCGCGTACTCCCCCGGAACGCGTACACTATTTGATGGTGTGTTTTCTGACTTCGGCATTCTCTTTAAAACTCGAAGATCTGGCTGAAGAGTGGTTTGTCAGCCGGGCCACTTTGCAAAGCGACATGGCAGAGGTGCGCGACTGGCTGGCGCACTACCACCTGACAATTGAAACGCGCCCGCGTCACGGCATGAAATTATTCGGCAGTGAGATGTCGGTTCGCGCCTGTCTGACCGATCTGCTCTGGAAACTGATGCAGGAAGAAGGTGAAAACCCGCAGCTGACAGAAGAAGTACTTAACGCCGGCGTGCCGGAACAACTGGCGGCAGAACTGCATAACTGTTTTGTCCGTTGCCGCATTCGTCTGACTGATGAGGGTGAACAGTTTATCCGTTTATATTGCTCTGTTGCGGTGCGGAGGATTAGCGAAGGTTATCCGTTGCCGGAATTTAGCGCTGGCGATGTTGATGAAGCGGTATGTGAAGCCGCGCGGCAAATTACGCTGCTGCTACAGACGCTGGCTGGTAAACCGCTTACTGAGGCGGAAGAGCAGTGGTTGCAGGTTCATATTGCCTCGCGTCAGGTGCAAGAGGTGGCAGCCAGTGCGATTAGTGCCGATGACGACGAAGCGCTGGTGAACTACATCCTTGGCTTTATCAATAGTAACTATAACTACAACTTGTTGACGGATAAGCAGTTGTACGCGGATTTACTTACGCATATCAAAACGATGATCACCCGTGTGCGCTACCAGATAAACATTCCCAACCCGCTACTTAGCAATATCAAACAGCACTACCCGATGGCCTATGACATGACGCTGGCGGCGGTGTCGAGCTGGGGAAAGTACACGCCTTATGTTATCAGCGAAAATGAAATTGGTTTTCTGGTGCTGCATATTGGCGTCGGACTTGAACGGCACTACAACATTGGTTATCAGCGCCATCCGCGCGTGCTGCTGGTTTGTGATACCGGTAATTCCACGGTACGCATGATTCAGGCGATGCTGCTGCGTAAATATCCACAGATTGAAGTCACGCGTATCATCTCGCTACGTGACTATGAACAGCTTGAAAATATTGAAGAAGATTTTGTTATTTCCACGGTGCGATTGACGGATAAAGCCAAACCCACCGTGGTGGTGGCTCCATTCCCGACCGAGTATCAATTCGAACAGCTCGGCAAGCTGGTGCTGGTGGATCGTACGCGTCCGTACATGCTGGAAAAATTTTTTGATGCCAACCACTTCCGCATAATTGATAAGCCCATCACCCAGCAGGCGTTATTCAGCGCTTTGTGTCAGCAGCTTGAGCAGGAAGGTTATGTCGGGGCTGATTTCTATCCGTCGGTGGTGGAACGTGAGGCCATTGTCAGCACCGTGCTAGGGGAGGGGATTGCGCTACCTCACTCGTTAGGGCTGATGGCGAATAAAACCGTGGTGTATACCGTGCTGGCGCCCCAGGGCATCAGTTGGGGTGATGAAACGGCGTACGTTATCTTCCTGCTGGCGATCGGCAAAAGTGAGTACGAAGAGGCGA
This sequence comes from Buttiauxella warmboldiae, assembly GCF_003818135.1. Taxonomy (GTDB): domain Bacteria; phylum Pseudomonadota; class Gammaproteobacteria; order Enterobacterales; family Enterobacteriaceae; genus Buttiauxella; species Buttiauxella warmboldiae. The sequence continues at coordinate 77,724 of NZ_RPOH01000030.1, forward strand.
TGGCGATTTACGATCTGTTTGTCACTTTTCTGCGCGAAAGGGCGATGCCGCGTTTACGGGATAGCCGTAATTTTGATGAATTTAAAGCGGTGGCAATGGATTGTTTGAGTCGGTTTTAAGGGGAACGTTATGGTGGATGACGCTTCGCTTATCGACCCTACAGACATTAACGGGCGGATAAGCAGCGTCATCCGCGCGGTTACTTCAGAAGAGTAAACGCGGTGGTCACATGCTTCACGCCACTGACCCGGCTGGCAATATCTGCCGCGGCTTTGGCTTCTCTGTCAGTCAGTAAACCTAACAGGAACACTTCGCCATTTTCGGTCGTGACTTTCACATTCGTCGATTTCACCCGATCGCTTGTCAACAACTGCGAACGTACTTTGGTCGTTATCCAGGTGTCATTTGATGCCGTACCCAGGCCAATTGGTGCCATATTACGGATTTCGTTGTACACCTCGGTGGTGCCCTCAACGCCCAATGCAATTTGTTTGGCACGGGATGCAAGTTCGCTATCAGGCGACTGGCCCACCAGCAGCACTTTGCCCTGATAGGCGCTGACGTTAATACGCGCCTCTTTCTTGAGCTGTGCGTCTTTGTTCAGTGCGCTATTGATGCGCAACTCCAGCGTACTATCATCAACCTGCGTACCCACTGAGCGTGGATCCGTTGCCGTTTTAGTGGCAACTGCTGCGGTACCCACGACCGCCGCCGCAACACAACCTTGTAGCAGCAACGCGGTAATAAGGACTGCAAGTGGCTTATATGCCTTCATCTGTGCTCCTTAATCGTCCTGGTGAGGGAATAACGTATTATCAATCAGATCGCATAAGCAGTTTACCGTCAGCATATGCATTTCCTGAATGCGTGCGCTGCGGTGAGAAGGGATGCGAATTTCTACATCCTGCGGCCCCAGTAGCCCGGCCAGTTCCCCGCCATCATAGCCAGTCAATGCCACGATAGTCATATCGCGCGTCACCGCGGCTTCTACCGCTTTGACAATATCACGGCTGTTGCCACGGGTCGAAATAGCGAGCAAAACATCACCGGTTTGGCCAAGCGCACGTACTTGTTTGGCATACACTTCTTCGTGTAAACGATCGTTGGCGATCGCGGTTAAGACCACGTTATCAGCGTTAAGTGCAATGGCAGGTAAACTTGGGCGCTCAGTTTCAAAGCGGTTGATCATGCTGGCGGCAAAATGCTGGGCGTTGGCCGCTGAGGTGCCGTTACCGCAGCAAAGGATTTTATTGCCGTTGAGCAGCGACTGAACCAGCGTCATTGCGCCACGGGAGATAGCATCTGGCAGAGCTTCCGCTGCGGCAATCTGGGTTTGAATACTTTCCGTGAAGCAGACTTTGATTCTTTCGAGCACGTTAGTTTACCTGGTTACTTTAAACATCTGCGGTGAACGCGTTGGTTAACCACTCTATTTCATTGCCGGTGAAGGCTAACACATCGAAACGGCAATCCACAGTATCAAAACTTCCCGATGTGCGGGCTAGCCAATATGAAGCCGCTTGCAAGAGCTTATGTTGCTTGCGACGCGTCACGCTTGTGGCCGCGTCACCGAAGAGACTGGAGCGGCGATATCGTACTTCGATAAAAACGATAACGCCGCCGTGCTGCATGATGAGGTCGATTTCGCCGCCGCGAGAGTGGACGTTGGCGGCGATAAAACGCAGCCCTTTGCGTTCAAGAAAGCGGCGCGCTTCTGATTCATAGTGCGCGCCCGCCTGTTGACGACTCAGGAGGCGGGAACGATTTGACCCTGACTGAATTGCAGCCAATTTAATTTCCTGTTGATAACGCAATCCTGACTGGCAGAAAGCGTACCGGTATTGCCATTCACCTGGTAACCAGGCACCTGGCGCATTTGCGAGAAGTGGTTTGCCAGTGACCAGGCATCGACGCCCATTGCATACAGACGAGCCAGCGAGTAATCGTTATGCACGCTGCTCAGCGCCTGCTGCATCAACGACGGGTTGTTGCCCGCCAGCATCGGAATCTCGCTGAACTGCAACCCTTCCATTTCCAGACGGAAATCCGGGCCGTTTATCCCCTGTGAGCTGCGTGAGCTGGCGTACAGCTGCGCCGGACTACGGCTGCCGGTACGCATAGTAATCATTGGCTTGATAAGCGCCACTTCATCGGATGTCGCCACAATATAAGCGGCATCTACGCCACCGGATACGGAGCCGGTAATTTGCGCATCTGTTGGCGGAGCCGGAATAGTCAGCCCGCCAATCGTCACGCTTTCTGCTTGCGCAGGCGCTGCGTTCACGGGCGTGCCGCTTAACGCGATACCTGAACCGCTGTTTATACCCTGCCTCAGCTCGGCCGTGGAGCCGAACTTCTGCTGCAGCACCGTACCGCCGCCAAGCTTCAGCCACTCATCGGCAAAGGCTTTGGTCACTCGGTCACCCAGCGCGCTGCGCGGCACCAGCAGCAGCGGTGCACGGTGCCCCTGCTGCCAGATATGCTCTGCGGCATCACGCGCCTCGTCTTCTGGTGATAGGGCGAAGTAGCAGATATTGGCGCGGTTCTGCACTTTTTCTGGCTGGTTGAGCGCCAGAATATTCAGCGGCGAGGTGGTCGTTGCCAGCCGATCGACATTGTTTTTAAGCAGTGGGCCGACGACTAAAGTGGCGCCATCCTGCTGGGCTTGTGCCAGCAACTGAGCGAGCGGTTGCGTGGTGGTGTCGTAAACTTTAATTTCCGCAGACGGATTAGCCGCAGCGGCTGGCGCTGGAGCCGGCTGTGCCTGAGGCGCTGCCGCTTGTGGAACCCCCGCCGTTTCTGCTGGCTGCTGAGTTAAGTCATCAACGGATGCCGCCGCAGGACTTGCGACCATATCAGGATCGGTTGGCTGCGGTAACGCCGCCTGGGGGGTAGCAACAGATTGTGCGTTAGCATCCGGCGCTGGTGCTGCCGCATTAGATTGCGCTACCGGCGCTGAACCCATGTTTTTCGCCGCTTCAAAACCTTGCTGAATGGTACGACCAAATACCGCAGCCTGCCCGCTTAGCGGCAACAGCAGGGCGATTTTCTCAGTCGAAGCCGGTTTATAATTCTGCATATTGCTTAGCTGAGTGGGCAACGTTTTGGCCCCCGGATTTTGCGGGTAGCGCGTTTGCCAGTCTTTAATCCCGGCTTTCAGCATTTCCGGGTCGTTGCGGTTATCGTTCCATACGCGTTGCAGATCCAGCCAGCCTTGCAGCGTATTTTCGTCTGCATTAATCACCAGCGCATTCATCTGTTCCGGCGTCATCTGCGACAGTGCCTGCCAGGTGCCGTCGATATTTTTCTGATGTGCAGGGCCGCTCAGCATAGGCTCCTGGGCAATATAAGTGCGCAGCAACTCAAGCGACGGACGATTCTGGTTGGTATCGATAACCGCCTGGTAATAGCGCGCCTGCTGATTTTTGTTCAGCTCAGCCAGATTGATTTTTGCCAGCGCGGCGTTAGCGGCGGCGTAATCTTTCTGCGCGACTCTGATTTCCGGCACCAGCAGCTGTTGTTCACGGCGCTGTTCATCACTCATCTCTTTTGGCAGCTGATTGTAGAGATCAACGGCCTGCTGAGTTTTGCCTTCTTTCACCAGCGCATGAATGGCGAGTAATTGCCAGGTGGTCTTGCTATCATCACCGCTTTGCTGCATCTGTTGCAGATAATAGGCGGAATCCGCTGTGGCTTCGCCCTGCATATGCGCGGTTGCCTGATCTGGTGCTTTTGTCGTGGTACAGCCAGCGAATATTAGCGCGGCCAGTACAACCGGCAGACAGCGCCCGGCTTTAGAACGAATAATTTTAGACGGTACCATTCTGTATCCAGTGTAATTTTTATCTCAGTGTTCAATATTAAATCGGCAATACGGATGAAACAATGAAACAACTCGAAACGGCGGCTATTTCTGCCAGCACGCTCTACATCGTTCCGACACCCATCGGTAACCTCGGCGATATCACACAGCGGGCGTTATCCGTGTTGCAAAGCGTTGACCTGATTGCCGCCGAAGATACTCGCCATACCGGTTTGCTGCTGCAACATTTTGCGATTAATGCGCGCATGTTCGCACTGCACGATCATAACGAACAGCAAAAATCAGAAACCCTGCTGGCTAAACTGCAGCAAGGGCAAAGCATCGCGTTAGTTTCTGATGCAGGAACGCCACTGATTAACGATCCCGGCTACCATTTGGTACGAACCTGCCGTGAAGCGGGTATCCGCGTGGTGCCGTTGCCAGGGCCGTGTGCGGCGATAGCTGCATTAAGCGCGGCGGGTTTACCTTCCGACCGTTTTTGCTACGAAGGTTTTCTGCCGGCAAAATCCAAAGGCCGTCGCGACGCGCTTAAAGCGATAGAGCAAGAACCGCGCACGCTCATCTTTTACGAGTCTACCCATCGTCTGCTCGATAGTTTAGATGATATATGCGCTGTGCTGGGCGAATCGCGTTATGTCGTGCTGGCGCGCGAGCTAACAAAAACCTGGGAATCCATTCACGGTGCGCCGATTGGTGAGCTGGCGGCGTGGGTCAAAGAAGACGAAAACCGTCGTAAAGGCGAGATGGTGCTGATTGTTGAAGGCTTTAAAGCGCCTGCCGATGATGCGTTGCCAGCCGATGCGCTGCGCACTTTGGCACTGCTGCAAACTGAACTGCCACTGAAAAAAGCCGCTGCGCTAGCTGCTGAAATCCACGGCGTGAAGAAGAATGCGCTGTATAAATATGCTCTGGAAAATAGCGAGAAATAAGTTATTCCGGGATGCGTATTGTGCTTTTGATTAATCCGGATGAATGAACCCCCCGCAGTCTCAACTGCGGGGGGACTTTTAAATTTAACACTGTGAGTTTTATTTCGCGTCTGTAGCGGGTGTTGCCTCTATCACCAGCGTTTGCAGCGGTTTCAGCGTAACTATAACCGGTTTGCTGTAGTCGCCAGGCAGCGTGATATTTGCGCCATAGATTGGCTTTAGTGTGAATTGTGTCGCTTCACCGTCAGGGATTTCAAAGCTCTTCGTCAAATCCAGATAGTAGTTTTGTTCTTTATCTGACGGATTACGTAAACCAAAGATGGCTTTATTTTTGTTCCACGATGCCCAGCCATAAACGTCGAGCGCTGTTGGATCGCCACCAATCCAGTGGGTATCGACCAGCACGCTACTGTTCGCTCGTGACCATTTCGCAGCATTGGCCAGCGTGTCCCATTTGGCACCGTTGAGCATGGATGGCGTGATATACAGCTCTTGTAGCTGAGTGCCGGTAGCAAAGTAGCTCCAGACCTGATCGGCGAAATCGCTGTCCGTCTGAATTTTCTCTAGTCCAAAATAGGCATTCTCAGCACTGACAATTCCGTGATACATCAGCGAATTTATCGGAAAAAGTGGACCTTTACGTACAATCGAACGATATGTCTCAGCGTCACGATAGGTCATCCATTGTTGTACCGGTGAACCTTTGCCATACACGTTAATATCGTCGCCCTGACGCCAGATAGAGTCGGCATAGAACAACCAGGACGGGCTGGCGTCGGTGCCGGTTGTCAGATTAATAAACAGGTCTTTATTTGCCGTACGCATGTTTTTAATCAGCTCAATTGAGGCATCAAAATCGGACGCAAACTGGCTACCTTTAATCCAGTTATTGGCATTGCCCATACCATCAAGTTTGAACGAAGTAATATGCTCATTGCTGATTAATTTAATAATTTGTTCATTAAAGTTACGGAAATAGTTGGGGCCAGAGAGGGCAAACTTCCCGTCAACAGTTTCAAATCCATTCTCTTTGGCATGGGAGACGCGAATATCGCGTGGTTTGTTATAGCCTCCCCACGGAGATAACCATAAACCAACGGAAGTATGGAAACTGTCGGCTTTATTTTTCACAACGCCAAACCCGTTACTGAACGCCGGGCCAAATAGCCATTTTCCTGTGCGATCGTCCCAGCCATCATCCAGTAAAAAACCATCCAGCTTCACACCGCGCTTTTTAATCAGTTCATCAGCGTAAGCATCCATCCGATTAAGGACATCTTTTTCGCTATAGGTGGTAAAGAAGCCGATATCCATCCAGCTGTTGTAATGAAGATATGGCTGATACGGACGCGGGCGCATAGCATTGATAAATTCATTGAAGCTACGGCGCAGCTGGTTTGTTGCCTCAAAGGTGCCGAAGTAGGTGGTATAGGTAACCGGGGCATCCGTTTTAATCGGTGTTTTTAACCCAACATTCAGATTGGTTGTAGTTTCATAGGCATAAGTATTAACGATGGGCTTTTCCGGCAGGATAAAAAAGCTATCAGCGATAATGGGCGAGCTATTAATGGCTCCATTAACATAAGGTGCTTGTGATTGCCCTTTCGTTGGGAAGAACGTTATTTTTGCAACCTCCTGCGCCTTGCCTTTCGCTTTAATTGTATAGTCGATACTTGCATACTTTTCTTTCAGAACATTCAACACTACGGTGACGGAAAAATCTTTATGGTCATAATCGATATGGATTGAATTATCTTTTTGGCTGATGTTTTTTACTTTAAAGTCGGTTGCGTGGATGACCTTTTCATTTGGAAGAGTCAGAAAGAACAACTCTTTAGGCGCCAGCTTGCTCGCTGAAAGTTTATCCTTAATCACGACTGCAGAATGAGTGCCGTCAAATGAGATGGCGATATTGTTGTTTGTGAGCAGATATTCGGTAGCGAACGCGCTATTGCTAACCAGCAAAAGTAATAACGAGCTTTTAATGATTCTATTCATCTGCGTTTCCTGTCAGGGTATTTTCAAATGCAGGGTGTTATCCATATTTATGGGTAACACCCTGAGCGGAAAAATTTAAAGCGTGGTTTCGGTTGCAGGAATTAATTTATGGGCAGAACCGCAGACGGTGACCTTGCTGCGTACGACTTCTTTCATTGCATCCATTCCCACGCGCATGTAATAACGGGGATCGTTGCCTTCGGGGTTATCGCTAAACCACTTTTTCACCGCGGCGGCGAAAGCGATTTTTAACTCGGTGGCGACATTGACTTTGCACACCCCCAGCTCAATGGCGCGTCTGACATACTCGTCAGGGACATCACTTGCGCCGTGCAGCACCAGTGGGATATCCACGGCGGCACGGATTTCAGCCAGGCGGTCAAAATCAATTTTTGGGCGCTTAGTGTAAAGCCCGTGCGCGGTGCCGATGGCAACCGCCAGACTGTCGATGCCGGTGAGTTCTACAAAGCGGCGGGCTTCTTGTGGATCGGTGAGGAAGGCGCTCTCTTCGTCCACGTCCATATCGTCTTCCACTCCGCCCAGACGGCCTAATTCGGCTTCCACGCTGCAATCATGGCGGTGGCAAAAATCGACCACCGATTTCACCAGACGCACGTTCTCAGCAAGGGGGAAGTGGCTACCGTCAATCATGGCGCTACGAACCCCGGCATTCACTTTACGACTGATATCGGCAAGTGACTCATGGTGGTCAAGGTGCAAGGCCAGAGGCATAGCGTAGCTTTCGGAATAGGCTTCACAGAGTGCGTAAATCTCTTCAAAAGCGATGTGCTTAAAGGTGCCCGGCGTGCCTGCGAGAATAACCGGCGACTGCATCTCCTGGCAGACTTCCAGAATCGCCTGGATAGTTTCGGCGTTGTGAATATTAAACGCCGGGACGGCATAGCCACGGGCCTGCGCATCCTGAAGCAGGTACTTAGTGGAAATAATGCTCATCTTATTCTCCTCTCAGCCTTTCCACGGATGAATAATGACACCTTTTACAACACGGTTGACCGTGCCGCTGGCAGAAGGCGTATCAGGGGTAATGCCTGCTTTGATGGATTCGGTCAGCGCGAAAATCTGCGCATACATCAGGAAGCAGAAAGCCTGCTCAACGTCGATAAAATCACGGGCAGGCGGTAACCAGATATGCGGCCCGGCTTCGACTTGCGGGCACGGCGAAGAGCAGATAGCGACAACGTGCAGGGCTTGCTGGTCGCGGCGCAGTTCAGCCAGTAAATCGAGATCGTACTGGCGGGTATACGGATGGCTTGAAACCATCACCACAACCAGCGTTTGGTCGTTAACCAGTGATTTTGGGCCGTGACGGAACCCGGCTGGAGAGTCATAAAATGCCGCCAGTTTACCTGCCGTTAGCTCCAGCACTTTTAATGCGGATTCACGCGCCACGCCCTGCAGGCCACCGCTGCCGAGGTAAACCACGCGTTTAAAAGGCCCATCGCCAAACACGCTGCCATGGAATTCGCCCTGTGAGGCAATGATTTGTTCACAGCGTCTGGCAACATCCTGGAAAGTGTTGCTGTTAATGATATCTGGCGCAAAGACAGCGAGGCAGCTTGCCATCATGGTGGTGATACTGCTGGTCATGGCGAAGCCGCGATCGTGGGTTTCCGGCGGCATTAACAGCGCCAGCGAATTACCGCTTGTCGCCGCGTTCTGATACAGGCTACCGGCCTCATTGCAGGTGATGATCAGGTGGTAACACTCTTTGACTAGCTGGTTGACCAAATCCACTGCCGCAACGCTTTCCGGGCTGTTACCCGAGCGCGCAAATGAAACCAGCAGCGTAGGTGTTTGTTCGGCTAAGTAATCCAGCGGGTTCGTCACAAGATCGGTGGTGGGCACGGCAACAAAGTTTTTCCCGGTGTGGCGTGACAGCCACGGGGTAATGATATCGCCAATAAACGCGGAGGTTCCTGCGCCCGTCAGGATGATTTTTAACGAGGTGTTTTGCAGCAAAGGCGCAAGGAACGTATCGATGTGGCTGCGCTGATGATCGATATTGTTTAACGATCGCAGCCAGCTTCCCGGCTGTTGGCGGATCTCTTTTTCGGTCCAGGTGGATGTGCCGGAAAGACAGGCAGATTGGGTTTCGCTCATAACTCAGTCCTTAGCAGTGCAGGATCATCGGAAGTAGCACAAAGCAGAAAAGGACAATCTTTCGTTTTGTTTCATTTGCTCAGCTTTATGCTTGAATAAAATCTATAGAAAAGAAAATGAAAGGTCAATGTAATAAAAGAAATAAAACGAAAAATGCGTTCCAGGAAAAGACGGTTTATTATTAATATATTGATTTAAATTAATATTTAATGAATTTAAATAGCATGGATAAATTTAATCGAAAGGAAAAGAAAGATCTGCCAGCGGGGAGATGGCAGACCAAAACGGAGCACAATGAAAGCGCTACAGGGAGAGCGCCTGGCCGTCAGACCAGACGTTGTGCAGTAAAAGCTGCGGGTTAAGCGCAATAATATGGGCGCGTTTACCTACGGCCAAGGAACCTAACTGCTTATCTAACCCGAGCATTTTAGCCGGATGAAGCGACGCCATATGAATGGCATCTGCGGCAGCCACACCGACGTTATTCACCAGGTTTCGTACGGCCGCATCAAGCGTCAGAGCGCTTCCTGCCAGCCCGCCGCTTGCGGTGCGCACGATCCCGTGATGCAGGGTTACCGGGTGCCCGCAAATTGAATAGTTACCGTCAGGCATACCGGCGGCCCTCATGGCATCGGTAATCAGAACAATGCGCGGCCCGGCGCAGGTACAGCTGATATTCATGACGGCCGGGTGCACGTGGTGCCCGTCGGCAATCAATTCCAGCCAGGCACGTTTGTCGGTTAAACCTGCACCCACCATTCCCGGGTTGCGGTGATGCAAACCCGTCATACCGTTAAAGCAGTGCACCAGGCCATCAGCCCCGGCATCGAATGCCTGCATGGTCTCCTCATAACTGGCGGCGCTATGGCCGAGCATCACGCGGATATCACGGCTTTTCAGATGCCTGATAGTGTCCAGCGTCGCGGGTTTTTCCGCCGCTAACGCCACCACGCGCAACGTGTTTTGCGACACGGCTATCAGCCGATCCAGCTCTGCGCTATCCAGCTCGCGAAATAACTCGGGTGGATGAGCACCTTTGTTAAGTGGCGTGAAATATGGCCCTTCGAGGTAGCTACCTAGCACGCTGGCACCTGGCCCGCCGTGAAAATAGCGTTGCGCAATACGCCGCAACGCTCGTTCAATATCGGCAAGCGGGGCGGTGACGGTAGTGGGTAACCAGGCTCCCACCCCTTCCCGCGCTTTGTGCATTGCCAGCCGGTCGAGAGCCGTGGGGTCGTCATCCATGACATCAACCCCATCGCCGCCGTGAACATGAATATCAATGTAAGCCGGGCACAGCAGCTCTGCATCGCGCGCCGTTATTCCTACAGGGATAGGCTCAATGGCGACAATAGTGCCGTTATCGATGCGTAGCTGGTGGTCGTCTCGCCAGCCCTGCTCGGTAAGGAGGCGCCTGGCGCGTAGCAGGGTGGTCATATTCCTTCCTCAACCGCCTCAGCTTCGCGGTAGCGTCCCATTTCATCCACCAGGCTGGTTAAACCACGATGGCCGCATTCCAGAGCCTGAAGGCGGAACTCTTTACTGCTTAGCCCATCGCGCTCCAGCACCATTTCCAGCAGCAATTGCAGGTTGATGCCGGTGATCACTTCGCGGTCCTCTTTCTCCAGCGCCAGGGTGGAGGCCACGCGGAAGGGGGTACCGCCGAGTAAATCGGTTAAAAACACCAGCCCTTCGCTCTCATCTAATGCGCCAATGGCTTCTTCAAACTGAGCCGTGAGTAATGCCGTTGAGGAGGTTTCAGGAAAATCAATGGCGATAAACTGCTCTTGTTCGCCCAGAATCTGCTTCATCGCTTTTTCCAGCCCGCTGGCAAAGCCACCGTGACCGCTAAGAATAATGCTTAACATATTGTTTTCTCTCGATTACAGGAAATGGGCAAATTTCCCGACCACCCCCAGCACGACCGTGATTCCGATCAGACGCAGAGGACTCCAGCCGCGGCGCACCAGCGCATACATGCACAAGGTATAAACCAGCGGTAAGAAAGCCGGCATCAGTTTGTCGATAACGTCGGTTTGCAGTTTTACCACCGCATCACCGGCCGTAATTTCAAGCGTGGTGGCAAGGCGAACGTAGGTAGCCACCAGCGCGCCAATCACCGTCATCCCAACAATCGATGCGGCATGGCCGACTTTACGAGTGTTGGCTTTAATTAACGGGATGGCCGCCACCCCCATGCGGTAAGCGTAGTGAGCAAGCCCAAAGCGCAGGCCAAGGTGTACCACGTTAAACAGCACGATAAAGATCACGGCACCAAGGATCGAACCCTGTAAGGCAAGGCTCGCCCCGATGCCGCCGCAAATTGGCAGCAAGGTCAGCCAGAACATGGCATCGCCAATTCCTCCCAGCGGCGCACCCACGGCAATTTTTGTGCTCTGGATACTGTTCACATCCTGTTTTGAACGCTCCATCGCCAGGATAATGCCGATGACAAAGGTCACGAGGAAGGGGTGCGTATTGAAGAACCCCATGTGGCCTTTCATGGCGCGAGCCAGGTCGTTTTTGTTGGTGTGGATTTTTTTCAGCGCGGGCAGCAAGCCATACAGCCAGCCTGACGCCTGCATACGTTCATAGTTAAATGATGCCTGTAACAGCATGGAGCGCCATGCTACCCGGTTGATATCCTGCTTCGTCAGTTCCGCGCCAATACGCTGGTCTTCATAGACATTGTCATTTTTTTCGACCGCGGCGCTGTCCGCGACGCCTGGCAGAGTCTGTTCGTTAGATCCCATCTTCAAATTCCTCTTGCTTCACGTGTGTAGGTTGCTGTGGCGCCGGGTCTTTACGTAAGAAGTCGATCAATGCCATCGCCAGCGCGGCGGCGGCAATGGCCAACACCGGCAGCTTCAGCCAGGCGGCAGCCACAAAGCCAAGAATGAAATAGGGGATGTAGGCGTTCTTCATCATGATCTTCAGCAGTACGGCAAAACCGATAGCTGGCATGATGCCGCCCGCCACACCGAGTCCGTCAATCAGACGGGCAGGCAGCACGTCAATGGCGGTTTTCGCATGTTCCGCACCGAAATAGATCGGCAGGAAGGCGCACAGGAAATAGAAGATACCGAGCGCCAGCAGCGCCAGGTAGTTCACCCGTTCAATGCCCGCGGTATCGGCGTTAGCCGCCATGCGATCGCAGCGTGCCATGACGCCTGACATGACGGAGAACAAAAAGGTAATCCCCATTTGTACCGCCACGGCGAAGGGGACGGCGATACCGACGGCAACTTCAGGTTTCACCCCGGTCGTGATAGCAAAGGTGGTGCCGACGATGGTGCCGATAATAACGTTTGGCGGCTGCGCACCGGCAAGCGGTGCCAGCCCCATCCAGACCAGCTCCAGCGTACCGCCGCACAAAATACCGGTATGCAGATCGCCAAGAATCAGGCCTACCAGCGGCCCCAGAACCACCGGGCGGTGCATGTGCGTCAGGCCGTTGAACATATCCAGGCCAGCAATAAAGGCCAGAATACCCAAGGCTAACGCCTGTAATAAGCTAATTTCCATAGATATTCCCTCAGAGGAGTTTATAGAGATCCTGCGCGGATTCCGTTGGCACGCCCTGAACAAAACACTCCACTCCGGCCTGTTGCAGACCCTGAAAAGCGGCAATGTCCTGCTCATCGACAGAGACGGTTTTCGCGATCTGTTTTTTGCCTTCTGCGTAGTGCATGTTGCCGACGTTAATCCGCGTTACAGGCACGCCGCCTTTTACTAACGTCAGGAAATCACTTGGGTTTTTACAAACCAGCAGGATTTTCTGGCGGTCGGCTGCGCGGTGAATATTGTCGATAACTTTTTGCAGCGGCCAGAAACGCACCGCGATCCCTTCGGCCAGAACCATCTCCATTAAATTTTGCTGTACCGGATCTTCAGCCACCCGATCGTTGGCCACCAGCACCAGGTTTGCCCCGGAAAAACCGACCCACTGCACGCCGACCTGGCCGTGAATCAGTCGCTCATCAATGCGGCTTAATACAATGTTTGGCATGCTTTTTTCCTCTTATTATCATTGTGTTAATGGGATGCAGAAGCGCCGTGGCAAGCGGCATGGTACTGGCGCAAAACGTCCTGAATATGGTCGATGATGAGTTCATGCGGCGTCGCCGCGATTTTTCCTGCACGGACCTTAGCGTACTGCAGCGGCAGATACTGGCTGATCAGCGGCAAAGGAAGAGATCCTGCAGCCAGACTGGTCACAAGTCTGGAATAGGCTTGATCGATCTCTTGATCCGGCCAGTAATAGCGGACGCGGTCAGAGAAGCTGTACCCGCGCGCCAGACGGCGATCGTGGGTGTTACCGTGATAGTGCTGTTTCCAGTATTCAGGCTGCTCGAGCATCACGCTTTCAAGGACTTCCCGCAGGCCCGAACATTGATGGGCCGGGCGCAATTCGTGCTCGATAGCCGCCAGCGAAAACAGCGCTTCGCGCAGGGCAAAAGTGAGGGCCGGGCCGACTTTCAGAATGGCAAAATGATGCTCAACCAGCTGCCGCAGGGCTTCTGGCGTCTGGTAATCGGTGGAGTGCGCTTCAAACACCAGGGTGTCGAACGCTTCGATCATCTGGCTGAGGGAAAGTGATTTCTCGGGCTGATAATCAATGACCTGGGTGTGATCAAATTCAACCCCCGGCTGTACCACCAGCCCGATAATGCGTGGCCATAGGTCGCTCAGTCCTTGCAGCTCAAAAGCGTGCCGATGGGCTTCAAGCGTCGCTTTCGCTGCCTGCGGCGTGGTCACCGCCAGCTGCGCCAGCGTTTCATGGGCGCCGCCCGGCACCGGCACTTCAGTGCCGATAACGTAAACCAAATCTGAAGCGCCAAACTTTTCTACGCAGGTTTGCTCGGCAATCTTCGCCAGTCTTGCAGCACGCATGGCGACGATGACATCGGTTAACGGGACAGGATCGTCCGCGCAAGACATGCTGCAATCGAGGTGGATCTTTTTGAAACCTGCGGCGACATAGCAGCGAATTAACTCATCGGCGTTGCGCATAGCTTCATCTGCGGGCAATGCCTGCCAGCGGTTCGGGCCAAGATGATCGCCCCCCAGAATCAGATGCTGGCGCGGCAAGCGGTGCTGGTCTGCCAGCTGCTCGACAAAGGTACGGAAATCTTGTGGCGTCATACCGGTATAACCGCCGTGCTGGTCAACCTGGTTGGATGTCGCTTCTATTAACAGGGGGGAACGGGCTTCTCTGGCATGGCGCATTGCCGCTTCAAGAACCAATGGGTGAGCGGAACAGACGGCAAAAATGCCACATCGTGAATCCTGCTTATGGTTGGCCACCAACGCGGTTAACTGTTTCACTTTCCTCTCCGTATGGGTTAATCAGGCTTTTTTCTTTCGATTTGTTTCATTTGATAGTGGATTACGGTGTGATAAAAACAAAACGAAAGTTTATGGAATTGAGATCTGTTTCGCAAAAGAAACGCAATGAAAGCCTTTTTAAGCCGAAAGCTGCGGATTTGGCTCAAAGTGTAAAGACTTGCTTTCCGTGAAAAGAAAGGTGTTAATAGGCGAAGTGAAATGAAACGAAAGGTTTTATGAAAGGGTTATCTATGAATAATACCGGCGCAGCAACGGATAAACGTGTAACAGGAACCAGTGAAAGGCGTGAGCAGATCATTCAGCGTCTTCGTCAACAAGGCAGCGTGCAGGTGAACGATCTGTCGTCATTATTTAGCGTGTCGACGGTCACTATCCGTAACGATCTGGCGTTTCTGGAGAAGCAGGGTGTGGCCGTGCGTGCGTATGGTGGTGCCTTAGTTTGCGATTCAGGTACTCCGGTGGTTGAACCGACGGTTGAGGATAAAAGCTCCCTGAATACTTCGCTCAAGCGCAGTATTGCGCGCGTGGCGGCTGAACTGATCAAGCCGGGCCACCGGGTGATTCTCGACTCAGGGACCACCACTTATGAAATTGCGCGCCATATGCGTAACCATAAAGAAGTGATTGCCATGACCAACGGCATGAACGTGGCGAATGCACTACTCGAGGCGGAAGGTGTGGAACTGCTCATGACCGGCGGGCATTTGCGCCGCCAGTCGCTCTCATTCTATGGCGATCGGGCCGATCAATCCCTGCAAAACTATCACTTCGATATGCTGTTTCTTGGGGTGGATGCTATTGATTTGGAACGCGGTGTCAGTACGCACAACGAAGACGAAGCCAGGCTTAACCGTCGCATGTGTGAAGTGGCTGAACGCATTATCGTCGTGACGGACTCCACGAAGTTCAACCGTTCCAGCCTGCATAAAATTATTGATACCCAAAGAATTCATATGGTTATCACCGATGCAGGGATCCCCGCTGCAAGCCTGACCGGGCTGCGCAAAGGCGGGATTGAAGTGGTTTTGGTTGATGAAGGTTGAGAGTAAAAGCGGTGGATGGTTTTTGCACTCATCCACCATAGGGTTATTATCTACGCCTGTGACAGCTTATATCCCCGCAGCCGGCTAACGCTAAGGATGATGGCTAAAGTCGTTGCGATAACGGCCAGCCACAGGCTGATATGCACCGCGCTGCTTTGCGCGTAAATCGACATAAATACCCCGACAAATGCTGCACCCAGGCACTGGCCGAAGGTGCGCATAATCGCCAGCACGCCCGAGGCGTATCCGCTGTTTTCCCTCGAGGCGTTAGACAGCATTTCCCGGTTATTCGGGCTCTGGAAGCAGCCAAAACCAATGCCGCATATCAGGCTGCGCAAGCAGATATCCCACGCCTGAGCGTGTTCCGGCAGCATCGCCAGCAATGCGAGACCCGCCGCAAAAATACACAAACCTACCGTTGAGATTATCGCGGGCGAGTAGCGGTCGGCTAAGCGCCCGGCGTGTGGCGCGGCCAAAATAATGCCGATGGGCCATGGCGTGAAAAGCAGCGCCGAAATTAGCGCGCTGTAGCCGTAAACGCTCTGGAACAGGAACGGCAAGGCGATAAAGGTGATGCCCTGGCTGACAAACGAGGCCAGAGAAGTGAGCGCTGCCAGTGAAAAGCGCGAAGAGGCAAAAATGTTGAGCGGGAGCAGCGGTTTCGTGACGCGGCGCTGAACCCAGATAAACGCCAGGCTGCTGATAATGGCGGTGCCGCCGAAAGCTATCGCTATTTTCAGGTCATTGTTTCCTGCGTGCGTGAAAGCATCGGCCGCCATCACTAGTGCGCCTAACGCAATGGCCGATAACAACGCGCCTGCGTAATCAAACGGTTCACGCTTTAAAGCGGGATTATTGGGCACCACGCGCAGGGCGAGCAGCATCGCGACAATGCCCAGCGGAATGTTGATCGCAAACAGCCACTGCCAGCTTAATGTCGCAAGTAGGGTGCCGCCGAGGATTGGCGCGATGGCGGTGCTGGCGCCAATCAGCAAGGCGTTCAACCCAAGAACACGGCCAAGCAGGCGGTTAGGAAACACCGAGCGCAAAATTGCCGGGCCAATACTTAATGTGGCGGCACCGCCAATGCCCTGTAATACGCGCATGGCAACGAGCATCTCCAGCGATGTCGAGAGCGCGCAGCCCACGGAGGCGAAGGTGAATACGCTCAGGCCGAAGGTGAAAACTTTGCGAAAACCAAGGCGGCTGGAAAGTGCGGCAAAAATTGCCAGCGTCATTGCCGCGCAGAGCAGATAACCGTTTGCCACCCAAACGGTAGCGGCTTCTGATGCGTTAAGGGAACGGGCGATTTGTGGCAGCGCGATATTGATCATCGAGCCGTCGAACACCGCCATCGCCGCCATGGTCATGACGGCGGCCATCGCTAAACCACGCTCAAAGCCGGGTAAACCTTCATCGCCTGGCCGGTGGGAAAAAAGCGCCATAATTAACATTCTCAATGGTTGTGGTTACCAGAAATATAGCCGCGTGGAAGACATGGCGGAAGACGCAGCATTTGCATTAATAAGCTGCATCAAACGCCTTATCCTGGTTATTATCTAAAATATGAATGAACCTGACCTGAACTTACTTATCGCGCTGGATGTGCTTCTTGCCGAAGGAAGTGTGGCGGGCGCTGCGCGTCGTTTAGGGTTGAGCGCGTCAGCAATGAGCCGCACGTTAAGCCGCCTGCGCGATACCACTGGCGACCCGCTACTGGTACGGGCCGGGCGTAACATGGCCCTGACGCCTTATGCGGAAGAGATTCGCGAGCGCACACAAAATGCAGCCTTTGAAGCTCGTGCGATACTGCGTCCATCGACCAATCTCCTCAATCTTGCCACGCTGGAAAGAAGCTTTACCCTGCGCACCAATGCGGGGTTTATCGAGATCTTCGGCGCGGCACTCATTACCGCAGTGGCGAGCGTCGCCCCTTTGGTGCAGCTGCGGTTTATGTCTAAGCCGGAGAAAACGGCGAAGTATTTGCGCGAGGGGCTAATTGACCTTGAAGTCGGCGTGCTCGGGGATATGGGGCCGGAAATACGCTTAACGGCGCTGTATCGAGATAAGTTTGTCGGCGTAGTAAGAAAAGGCCATCCGCTTGAGTTGGAAAGTGAAATCACGCCAGCAATGTATGCCGCGTTCGGACACGTGGTGGTTTCACGGCATGGCCGTGGCACCGGCCCGGTAGACGCGCTGCTGGCAGAGTTGAATTTAGCACGCAAGATTGCGGCTTTGGTACCGGGATTTCCTGCGGCGTTAGCGGTGGCACAGGCGTCTGAACTCGTGGCGTTGGTGCCAGCGACATTCCTGCTAAATCAACCGGGGTTAAATGGCAATTCAGGGGAAGCAAGGCTTTATGTTTTTGATCTGCCGGTGAAAACTAAAGACATCACCATTTCGTTGATGTGGCATCCGCGTTCGGAAGCCGACCCGGCGCACCGATGGTTGCGGCAGCTGGTGTTGAGTGTGTGTCGGGAAAAGGTGCCGGGATAGCGGTTATAGGGCGGATAGCATCGCGTACTTCGGCCACGTTCGAGAACGCATCGCTGCCGCCATATTGCATACGCTCGCAGAAGCACTGAAAAATGCCTTTGATAATATTTACCTTGCTGCGCGCAATATTGCGGCAACAGTGCTCATCGGCATAAATACGACACGTTAGTAAACGTGACAGCGGCAGCTAAACCTTCTATACTTCGCGCCGAAGCTGACCAGACAGTCGCCGCTTCGTCGTCGTCCTTCTTCGGAAGGAGACAGGCGGAGGGGAGGAAAGTCCGGGCTCCATAGGGCAGGGTGCCAGGTAACGCCTGGGGGGGTAACCCACGACCAGTGCAACAGAGAGCAAACCGCCGATGGCCCGCATGCGGGATCAGGTAAGGGTGAAAGGGTGCGGTAAGAGCGCACCGCGCGGCTGGTAACAGTTCGCGGCACGGTAAACTCCACCCGGAGCAAGGCCAAATAGGGGTTCATAAGGTACGGCCCGTACTGAACCCGGGTAGGCTGCTTGAGCCAGTGAGCGATTGCTGGCCTAGATGAATGACTGTCCACGACAGAACCCGGCTTATCGGTCAGCTTCAACCATTCAACACAGCGCCCGCACGGTGAAAACCGAGCGGGCGTTTTGCTATGCGCAGAAGACAGATGAATGACTGTCCACGACACTCTTCATGGAAAGAAAGCGGCTTATCGGTCAGCTTCAACCATTCAACAGAACGCCCTCGCGCATAAAACACCCATGTTGATGCTGAAAATTCAAGCAGTGTCGCAAGTCGATAGCTCTCGACACGTCACTTTTGACGATGACCTGTTTTTCGTCAGAGTTTTGCTGCTTTTACCGCCGTAAGATGCCGGTTATTCCCGTTCTTTTTATATGGCATAGATCATGCATTAGAACGGGGAGATGTGATCGGCTGTTTGAGTGTCACACACATTTAGCAGCATTGACTGGAGCAACACTGATGAAAAAAGTCGTCACGGTTTGTCCCTATTGTGCCTCGGGTTGCAAAATCAATCTCGTGGTCGATAACGGCAAAGTCGTCAAGGCGGAAGCGGCTCAGGGTAAAACTAACCAGGGCGAGCTTTGCCTGAAGGGGTATTACGGTTGGGATTTTATTAACGATACGAAAATCCTCACCCCGCGTCTTAAATCACCGATGATTCGTCGCCAGAAAAGCGGCAAACTCGAAAACGTTTCCTGGGATGAGGCGCTGGATTATGTCAGCACTCGCCTGAGTGAAATCAAAGCGAAGTACGGTAACGATGCCATCATGACCACCGGTTCTTCCCGTGGTACGGGCAACGAAACTAACTACATTATGCAGAAATTTGCGCGCGCCGTTATTGGTACCAATAATGTCGATTGCTGCGCACGCGTTTGACACGGCCCATCGGTTGCAGGTCTGCACCAATCGGTCGGTAACGGCGCTATGAGCAACTCAATCGTCGAGATTGAGGATACCGATTTAGTGTTTGTGTTCGGGTATAACCCGGCAGATTCACACCCTATCGTGGCTAACCGCGTGATCCGCGCGAAGCAAAAAGGGGCGCAAATCATCGTTGTCGATCCGCGTAAAATTGAAACCGCGCGCATCGCCGATATGCATTTGCAGTTAAAAAATGGTTCTAACATCGCCCTGCTGAACGCCATCGGACATGTGATTATCGAAGAAAATCTGTATGACCAGGCATTCGTGGCTGAACGTACCGAAGGTTTTGACGAGTATCGCAAAATTGTGGCGGGCTACCCGCCTGAATCCGTTGAAGAAATCACCGGCGTTAGCGCAGCAGAAATTCGCAGCGCAGCACGTATGTATGCGAAGGCGAAAACCGCCACGATTCTGTGGGGCATGGGCGTGACCCAGTTCTATCAGGGCGTGGAAACCGTTCGCTCGTTGACAAGCCTGGCGCTGATGACGGGCAACCTGGGTAAACCGAACGTTGGTGTTAACCCGGTTCGCGGTCAGAACAATGTTCAGGGTGCCTGTGATATGGGCGCACTGCCGGATACTTATCCGGGCTATCAGTACGTTAAAGATGAAGCCAGCCGCGAGAAGTTTGCTAAAGCCTGGGGGGTTCCGTCGCTTCCGGCTCATATCGGCTATCGCATCAGCGAGCTGCCACACCGTGTTGCACACGGCGAAGTACACGCTGCGTACATCATGGGTGAAGATCCGCTGCAAACTGATGCGGAACTTTCCGCCGTACGTAAAGCGTTTGAAGAGCTCGAGCTGGTGATTGTGCAAGACATCTTCATGACCAAAACCGCGGCTGCCGCCGATGTGATTTTGCCCGCCACCTCCTGGGGTGAACATGAAGGCGTTTACACCGCAGCCGACCGTGGTTTCCAGCGCTTCTTTAAAGCGGTAGAACCGAAGTGGGATCTGAAAACGGACTGGCAGATTATCAGTGAAATTGCCACCCGCATGGGTTATCCGATGCACTACAACAACACCCAGGAAATCTGGGATGAGTTGCGCGGTCTGTGCCCGGATTTCTACGGCGCAACATACGAGAAAATGGGCGAGCTGGGTTATATCCAGTGGCCTTGCCGCGATGTTGCCGAAAGCGACCAGGGCACTTCGTTCCTGTACAACGGTAAGTTTGACCGTGCCAACGGCCTGGGTGAATTCTTTACCTGCGACTGGGCGCCGCCAATCGACAAAGTTACCGCAGAGTACCCGATGGTGCTTTCCACGGTGCGTGAAGTGGGCCACTACTCTTGCCGTTCAATGACCGGTAACTGTGCGGCACTGGCCGCCCTGGCTGATGAGCCTGGCTATGCGCAAATTCATGCGGAAGATGCTGCACGTTTAGGTATCGAAGATGAAGCGCTGATTTGGGTGAATTCACGCAAAGGCCGAGTCATCACGCGTGCGAATGTGAGCGAGCGTCCAAACAAGGGCGCCGTTTATATGACCTACCAGTGGTGGATTGGCGCCTGTAACGAGCTGGTAACGGAAAACCTCAGCCCGATTACTAAAACGCCTGAGTATAAGTACTGCGCCGTACGCGTTGAGGCGATTGCCGATCAGAAAGCTGCCGAGCAATATGTGATTGACGAATATAACAAGCTAAAAGCCAGCTTGCGCGAAAGCGCCGCGGGTTAATCCTCGCGAAAAAGAAGCCTGAGAGCTGCCAATCGGCAGCTCTTTTTTTGGCTTTTGCCTCTCTCCTCTCAAGATGTATTGATTACCTTTTCAACAATTTAATTAATGCGTGATCTGTCGCCCAAAAAATAAACAAAGCCCGCCGTACCCCTGTAATTAACCTTTGCGTGACATATTATTAACATCCCACAGGGAGAAAAAAAGCCATGAGCCAAATACATAAACATGCCATTCCCGCAAATATTGCGGACCATTGCCTGATAACTCCGGAGCAGTACCAGTCAATGTACCAGCACTCGGTACACGATCCCGACGCATTCTGGGGTGAACAGGGTAAGATCCTCGATTGGATCAAACCCTACCAGAAGGTGAAAAACAGCTCTTTTGCCCCCGGAAACGTCTCAATCAAATGGTATGAAGACGGCACGCTAAACCTCGCCGCCAACTGCCTGGACAGACACCTGAAAGAAAGGGGCGATCAAACCGCCATCATCTGGGAAGGCGACGACGCTACTCAGAGCAAAACCATTACTTACCGCGAGCTGCATCGTGAAGTGTGCCGTTTCGCCAATACTCTGGCGGAACTGGGCATCAAGAAAGGCGATGTGGTGGCGATTTATATGCCGATGGTACCGGAAGCTGCCGTTGCGATGCTGGCCTGCGCCCGAATCGGCGCGGTGCATTCCGTGATATTCGGTGGCTTCTCACCGGAAGCCGTTGCCGGGCGCATCATCGACTCCAGCTCTAAGCTGGTGATTACCGCCGATGAAGGCATTCGCGCCGGGCGCTCTATTCCGCTGAAGAAAAACGTTGATGACGCGCTGAAAAACCCAGGCGTCAAAACTGTTGAGCATGTGATTGTGCTCAAACGTACCGGCGGCAATATTGAATGGCATGAAGGCCGCGACCTGTGGTGGAGCGAGCTGGTTGAGAAAGCCAGCGCGCATCACCAGCCGGTAGAAGTGAATGCTGAAGATCCGCTGTTTATCCTCTACACCTCCGGCTCGACCGGCAAACCGAAAGGCGTGCTGCACACCACCGGCGGCTATCTGGTCTACGCGGCAACCACCTTCAAATATGTCTTCGACTATCATCCCGGCGACGTTTACTGGTGCACCGCTGATGTGGGTTGGGTGACAGGTCACAGCTACCTGCTTTATGGCCCGCTGGCGTGCGGCGCTATCACTTTAATGTTTGAGGGCGTACCAAACTGGCCAGCCCCCAACCGCATGGCACAGGTAGTTGATAAACATAAAGTTAATATTCTCTACACCGCGCCAACCGCTATCCGCGCGCTCATGGCAGAAGGCGACAAAGCGATTGAGGATACGGACCGTTCTTCGCTGCGCATTCTCGGTTCGGTGGGGGAGCCTATCAACCCGGAAGCGTGGGAATGGTACTGGAAGAAAATCGGCAACGAGAAATGCCCGGTAGTTGACACCTGGTGGCAGACCGAAACCGGCGGTTTTATGATCACCCCGTTGCCAGGAGCTACCGAGTTGAAAGCAGGTTCCGCCACCCGTCCCTTCTTTGGCGTACAACCGGCGCTGGTGGATAACGAGGGCAACCCGCAGCTGGGGGCGACCGAAGGTAACCTGGTGATCACCGATTCATGGCCAGGCCAGGCGCGCACCTTGTTTGGCGACCATGAGCGTTTCGAGCAGACCTATTTTTCCACCTTTAAAAATATGTACTTCAGCGGTGACGGCGCTCGCCGTGACGAAGACGGTTACTACTGGATAACCGGCCGTGTCGATGACGTGCTGAACGTGTCCGGCCACCGTTTAGGTACCGCTGAAATCGAGTCGGCGCTGGTGTCGCACCCGAAAGTTGCCGAAGCCGCAGTGGTTGGCATTCCCCATAATATTAAGGGCCAGGCTATCTATGCTTATGTGACGCTAAACCACGGTGAAGAGCCGACGCCTGAGCTGTATACCGAAGTGCGCAACTGGGTACGTAAAGAGATTGGCCCGCTTGCCACGCCGGATATTCTGCACTGGACAGATTCCCTGCCGAAAACCCGTTCCGGCAAAATTATGCGCCGTATTCTGCGCAAAATTGCCGCCGGTGATACCAGCAACCTTGGTGATACTTCAACGCTTGCCGACCCGGGCGTTGTTGAGAAACTCCTGGAAGAAAAACAATCTATTACCATGCCTTAACCGCTCTGCTCCTTCTCCCCGGGGAAGGAGCCAAAACAATAAAAACCCCTTACCTCTGGAGACTGTGTGATGAATGATGCAACCATTTATCAGCGGATAGAAGGCAGTGCGCATTTCAGGGAGCTAGTCGAGAAGCGGCAACGGTTTGCCACCATTTTGTCCATTATCATGCTGGTGATTTACGTCAGCTTTATTTTGCTGATTGCCTTTGCGCCCGGCTGGTTGGGCACGCCTTTACATGCAGGTACGACCGTCACGCGCGGGATCCCCATTGGCGTGGGGGTGATTCTGATTTCCTTCTTCCTGACAGGGGTCTATGTCTGGCGGGCAAACGGCGAATTTGACCGTCTGAATAATGCAGTCGTGCGCGAGGTGAAGGTATCATGAAACGTTTTCTCGGCGTTATCGCCGCACCGCTCATTGCCCTGCCTGCGTCAGCTTTTGCTGCGGATGCGATTACCGGGGCCGTTCAGCGCCAGCCGACCAACTGGCAGGCGATTATTATGTTTATCGTGTTCGTCGCCTTTACCCTGGGTATCACTTACTGGGCCTCGAAGCGCACCCGTACCCGTAGCGATTATTACACCGCCGGCGGCAATATTACCGGTTTCCAGAACGGCCTGGCGATCGCGGGTGACTATATGTCCGCCGCCTCTTTCCTTGGCATTTCGGCGCTGGTGTTCACCTCCGGTTATGACGGCCTGATTTACTCCCTGGGCTTTCTGGTCGGCTGGCCGATAATCCTGTTCCTGATTGCTGAACGCTTGCGCAACCTCGGTAAATATACTTTTGCCGACGTCGCTTCCTATCGTTTAAAACAGGGCCCCATCCGTATTCTGTCTGCCTGTGGTTCTCTGGTGGTCGTCGCGCTTTACCTGATTGCGCAGATGGTGGGTGCTGGTAAACTTATCGAGCTGCTGTTCGGCCTGAACTATCACGTTGCGGTGGTGCTGGTCGGCGTGTTGATGGTGATGTACGTGTTGTTCGGCGGCATGCTGGCCACCACCTGGGTGCAGATAATCAAAGCGGTGCTGCTGCTGTTTGGCGCAAGTTTCATGGCCTTTATGGTGATGAAACACGTCGGCTTTAGCTTCAATAATCTGTTCGCCGAAGCGATTGCGGTACACCCGAAAGGGGTGGCGATTATGAGCCCCGGAGGGCTGGTAAAAGACCCGATATCCGCGCTGTCGCTGGGGCTAGGTCTGATGTTTGGTACGGCCGGTTTGCCGCATATCCTGATGCGTTTCTTCACCGTAAGCGATGCCCGTGAAGCGCGTAAAAGCGTGCTGTTTGCCACCGGGTTTATGGGCTATTTCTACATCCTGACCTTTATCATCGGCTTTGGCGCCATCATGCTGGTGGGGGCAAATCCTGCCTTCAAAGATGCGGCGGGCGCGTTGATTGGCGGCAATAATATGGCGGCGGTTCACCTGGCAGATGCGGTGGGTGGCAGCCTGTTCTTAGGCTTTATCTCGGCGGTTGCCTTCGCCACCATTCTTGCGGTGGTTGCAGGCCTAACGCTGGCCGGTGCGTCTGCGGTTTCACACGACCTTTATGCCAACGTTTTCCGTAAAGGCGCTTCCGAGCGTGATGAGCTGAAAGTCTCGAAAATCACCGTTCTGGTGCTGGGCGTGGTGGCAATCCTGTTGGGGATTTTGTTCGAGAAGCAGAACATCGCCTTTATGGTGGGCCTGGCGTTCTCGATTGCTGCGAGCTGTAACTTCCCGATTATTCTGCTGTCGATGTACTGGTCAAAACTGACCACGCGCGGCGCGATGATCGGCGGCTGGCTCGGCCTGCTGACGGCGGTCATTCTGATGATCCTGGGGCCTACGGTTTGGGTGCAGGTTCTGGGCCATGCCTCGGCTATCTTCCCGTACGAATACCCGGCGCTGTTCTCGATTCTGGTAGCGTTTGTCGGTATCTGGGTGTTCTCTGCAACCGATAATAGCCCGGAAGGAAATCTGGAACGTGAGAAATTCCGCGCTCAGTTCATTCGTTCCCAAACCGGGATTGGTATTGAACAAGGGCGTGCACACTAACGAGTCCTGTCGCTCCCCGGCTCGTGTGAGTCGGGGAGCATATTTTTTTACCTTTGCTGATTATTTAAGTAGATCACCACATCAGGACACCGTGTGAAACATCAGTAAAAGATTATTTTTTGAGCCGGTTTTTTTGCTACCTGCAACCAGCAAATTTATTGATGGGCTGACTGTACGGCATCATTAACAGTCGTGTCGTTTAAAAGAAAGATTTTTATAATGAATAGCTTTTTAATCGCCTGCATGTCTGCCAGTTTAAAATTATGAGCGTAGTATGAAAAATTACTATTCTAAGCGTCTGGTGCATCATGCTTATAATTTTTAGTGCGCTTTTATCGTGCCTAAATATATCTGCCAAAATGAACGTTGTTGATTGCTTTTTTTAGACAAAAAACAACCGTATCTGCCAGGCGATACCTCGACTCATTATTTATCGGCACCTAATCTTGCGCGCAAGCGTTTAATCGCCTGACTATGCAGCTGGCTTACGCGAGTTTCGGTGATGTTTAACAGGATACCCACTTCCTTCATATTGAGTTCTTGTTGGTAGTATAAATTTAGCAAAAGCTGTTCTCTCTCAGGTAGTGCTTTGATTTCTTTGCTTATTTGTTTAACTAATTTTCCCTTCATCAGCTCATGAAAGGGGTTTAGCATCTCATTTTGTAGATCAGGCTTTTCAAGGTCGGCAAAAAACTCCTCCTGCAACTCTTCCAGGGAAGAAAATTGGCTGGTATTCGTGTCCAGCAGCATCTGTTGATACTCAGCCAGGGCAATACCCATGCTGGCAGCAACATCTGCTTCAGATGCAGCTCTCCCTGTTTCCTGCTCAACCTTTTGAATTGCAGTGGAAATTTCTCGTGCTTTTGTGCGAACCCTACGGGGAACCCAGTCGCGTTCGCGTAATTCATCAATCATCGCCCAGCGAATACGTTGCGTGATGTAGGTGCTGATGCTAATCCCTTTTTTAGGATCAAATTGGTCAATAGCGGTGAGCATACCAAGCGCACCAGCCTGAATCAGATCGTCCAGTTCTACACAAGGCGGTAATCTGACCTGCAAACGAAGAGCTTCACGACGAACTAAAAAACGATATTTCAACCACAATTCATCTTTTTGCACGACGCCAGTATGGGAGTAAATACCATTCACGATTTCATTATCCGGTGTATAAAAAAGATAACAATTATTCAGCAGTATTGCTGAATCAAATAGTCTGATAAGACCACGGAAAATTAAGCAATCCGTTACTTAAAGTTAAGATGGAGCATTCAGAACTAACTTGTAGGATATTGCTATCAATCTGGTTACAGAGTTCTTCCTTTAACATCAATAATGCAACATGTTTGCTCTTACATAGCGAGCATTGCCTACAGGCCATGGCGTGGAGACGAAGTGCTTCTGGAGGCTAACCGTCGGGTGATGGCAGCCGGAAGGCGCTGAACTTCTCGCATTCGGCCGGGCACATTGCCGTGACGGGTGCCCTCGCTATTTTTCTTGATTAAAGGATAATGGCTGATTCTGAAACGATAGTTTATTTTGGGTAAGGGAAGAGGCGTGAGCAATAACGTTTCGCTGTTTACGAATAAGAAGTTCGCATGGATGGGGGCCGCTTTTTGTTGCTTGTTATGGGGTAGCGCTTACCCGGCAATTAAAAACGGCTACGAAATTTTCCAGATAGCGCCAGACGATTTGGCAGGCAAAATTGTCTTTGCCGGTTACCGTTTTGTTATTGCTGGCCTGCTGTTGCTGGCGTTCGCCGCTTTACAGGGCAAATCCATTGCGCGTTTATCCGGCCGACAGTATTCCCAGCTCGCCGTGTTGGGCATCACCCAGACCGCTGTGCAATACATCTTCTTCTATATTGGCCTCGCGTATACCACGGGCGTAAAAGGCTCGATCATGAATGCTACCGGCACCTTCTTTAGCGTGCTGCTGGCGCATTTTATCTATCAAAACGACAAACTCAGCATCAACAAAGTGGTGGGCTGCGTGCTCGGTTTTGCCGGCGTGATGGTGGTGAACTTCAACAGCCAGCTGATGGACTTTAGCTTTAGCCTGATGGGCGATGGTTTCGTGGTGCTGGCGGCGTTGATTCTTTCTGCCGCATCGCTGTACGGCAAACGTATTTCGCAAACCATGGACGCCACGATCATGACCGGCTGGCAGCTGGCTATCGGCGGCGTGGTGCTGACGGCGGGCGGCTATGCCTGCGGCGGCAGGCTTGCGTTTCATGGCTGGGAGTCGGTGGCGATCCTTGGCTATCTGGCGCTGTTGTCGTCGGTGGCATTTGCGCTATGGAGCCTGCTGCTCAAGCACAATCGCGTGGGGATGATTGCGCCGTTTAACTTCCTGATCCCGGTTTCAGGCGCGGTATTATCGGCCATCTTCCTGCAGGAGAGCATTCTCGAGTGGCGCTATGCGCTGGCGCTGGTACTGGTGTGCTTCGGCATCTGGCGGGTGAACGTCGTCAAGTCCCGCTTAAATTAGAGCAGGCAAGATCGTCAAATGCAGGCCATTATTTATCCATCTTTTCTCGATAAAGGGCCTGCAAATGACCAGACTTACCGCAAAAGATTTCCCTGCTGAACTGCTCGAATACTTCGATTTCTATGTCCATGGCAAAATCAGCAAGCGTGAGTTCCTCGATCTGGCGGGGAAGTTTGTCGTCGGCGGGCTTTCCGCGGTGGCTCTCGGAACGCTGCTGACGCCAGATTACGCTTACGCCACGCAAGTGGAATTTACCGACCCGGAAATTGTGGCGCAATATATTGAATACTCTAGTCCACAAGGCCACGGCCAGGTAAGGGGCTATATGGTGCGCCCTGCAAAAGCGGCAGGTAAGGTGCCGGGCGTGGTGGTCGCGCATGAAAACCGTGGGCTAAATCCGTATATCGAAGATGTGGCGCGGCGCGTGGCCAAAGCGGGGTTTATTGCGCTGGCCCCGGACGGACTAAGTTCGGTTGGCGGCTATCCCGGCAATGACGAAAAAGGCCGGGAGCTGCAAGCCCGGGTTGACCCCACCAAACTGATGAATGACTTTTTCGCGGCGATTGAATTTTTGATGCACCACGCAGCGGTCAGCGGGAAAGTGGGCATTACCGGCTTCTGTTATGGCGGGGGAGTGGCGAATGCCGCTGCGGTCGCTTACCCGGAATTGGCCGCCGCCGTGCCTTTCTATGGCCGCCAGCCTGCAGCTGCGGATGTGCCACGTATCAAAGCGCCGCTACTGCTGCATTACGGCGAACTGGATGCGCGCATCAACGAAGGCTGGCCCGCCTATGAAGCGGCGCTGAAAGCGAATAATAAGGTCTACGAAGGCTATATCTACCCCGGCGTGAATCATGGATTCCACAACGATTCGACACCGCGCTATGACAAAGCGGCTGCGGAACTTGCGTGGACGCGCACTATTGACTGGTTCCGCAAATATCTGGTTTAGCGCCTGCCCATCCGGAACAGCACATGGCTTATTGCCTGGGTCATGTGCCCTTTGTCTAAGTTACCAGAAGGGGCCGGGCGAACCCGGCCGCGTATTATTTCGCTAACTTATCTTCGGTTCTCAGCTCAAAATCCGACGCGTCGTGGCGTTCGTGCAGTTGCTGTGAGGGTTCGCCGAAGGTGCGGTTCACTATGCGTCCGCGTTTTACCGCCGGACGGTTGGCGATTTCATCAGCCCAGCGGGCAAAGTTTTTATATGACGCCACATCAAGAAATTCCGCCGCATCATACAGTCCACCTTTTGCCAGCGCGCCATACCATGGCCAAATGGCGATATCCGCAATCGTATATTCATCACCGGCAATAAAGCGATGCGTCGCCAGCTGCCTGTCGAGCACGTCCAGCTGGCGTTTGGCTTCCATGGTAAAGCGGTTAATCGCGTACTCCATTTTCATCGGCGCGTAATGATAGAAATGGCCAAAACCGCCGCCAAGGTAGGGGGCTGAACCTTGCAGCCAGAACAGCCAGTTCAGCGTTTCTGTGCGCGCTGCACGCTCTACCGGCAGGAAATGGCCAAATTTCTCCGCCAGATAAAGCAGGATCGCACCAGATTCGAAAACGCGAATCGGTGGTGTGGCCGAATGGTCCATTAGCGCCGGGATCTTTGAGTTCGGGTTCACCGCCACAAAACCGCTGGAGAACTGATCTCCTTCGCCGATACGAATCAGATGTGCGTCGTATTCCGCCTCGCTTACGCCTAACGCTAACAGCTCTTCAAGCAGAATCGTGACCTTCTGCCCGTTCGGCGTGCCGAGAGAATAGAGCTGCAACGGATGTTGGCCAATGGGCAGCGAGCGCTCGTGAGTCGCACCGGCAACCGGGCGGTTGATATTAGCAAAGGTGCCGCCTTCGTCTTTTTTCCACGTCCAGACTTCAGGTGGCTGGTAGTTATTCTCTGACATAGTGCGTTTGCCTGTGGGTTGCAAGGGAGTAAGTGAAAAGTGTAACCAATATTGCTGACAAAGCAGGAAAAAGCGTGATGTTTTCACACTTTGTGACGATCGGCAAAAATCAATAAATTGATTTTCCTGGGGCGTTTAGCGAAAAGCATAAGCTTTGTCAGCTGCCCGGGTTACCCCACTTTGTTTTGTTCGGTAATCGCCCGCTATTTTTTTTAACTTCCCGGCGTGTGATCGGGGTTAACAACTGGTTAACTGTAAATTTGCAATATGAACCAAATGATACAACATTAACCGACTTATCCCGACAGACCAGGAGCCTTCATGCAGCGTTCAATTGCAACCGTATCTATCTCTGGCACGTTGCCTGAAAAACTGGCCGCAATCTCGGCTGCTGGTTTTGACGGCGTGGAGATCTTCGAAAACGATCTGCTTTACTACCCGGGAACGCCTGCCGATGTGCGGAAAATGGCGGCAGACCTGGGGCTGACCATTACCTTATTCCAGCCGTTCCGCGATTTTGAAGGGGCGTCGCGCCCGCAGTTTGCCAGCAACCTGGAACGTGCGCGACGCAAGTTTGCCCTGATGCACGAACTTGGATGCAACACCATGCTGCTGTGCAGCAACGTGGCCCCTGACTGTTCGGCAAATATCGATTTGCAGGTCAGCGATCTTGCCCATCTGGCCGAGCTGGCGCAGCGTAATGCTATCACCGTCGGCTATGAAGCGCTGGCATGGGGCACCCATGTGAATCGTTATCGTCAGGCGTGGGAACGCGTTAAGCAGGTTAACAGTCCGGCGCTGGGGCTGGTGCTGGACAGTTTCCATGTCCTTTCGCTGGGCGACCAGCTGATTAACCTTGACGATATTCCGGTGGATAAAATCACCTTCCTGCAGCTGGCCGATGCGCCGCTGATGAAAATGGATGTGCTGGAGTGGAGCCGCCATTTCCGCTGCTTCCCGGGGCAGGGCGAGCTGCCCGTGGTCGAATTCACCCGCCTGCTGACCGAGAAGGGGTATCGTGGCCCGTGGTCGCTGGAGATTTTTAACGACAGCTTCCGTGCGACTCCTAACGCGCCAACGGCCAAAGACGGCTATCGCTCGCTGCTGTGGCTGGAGGAGCAGACCAGAGCGGCTAATCCGCAAATCGATGCGCCGTTATTCCATAGCGCAACCCAGGCCAGCTATCAGGGCATCGAGTTTTTAGAGTTTGCCACCGATGCCAAAGACGCCGTGGCGCTGGGCGAGGCGCTACGGCCGCTGGGTTTTGCACGGGCGGGAGAACACCGTTCGAAAGAGGTCACGCTCTGGCGCAACGGTGGAGTGAACGTGATCATCAACCACCAGCCGCACAGCTGGGCCGATGAGTTTCATCGTCGCCACGGCGTTTCGCTGTGTGCGATGGCGTGGCGCGTGAAAGGGGCGGCGAACGTTCTGCAACGGGCACAGGATTACGGCTATCCCATCTGGCATGAAAAACATGGGCCGGATGAGCGTGCGCTGGCGGCTGTGTGTGCGCCAGACGGTAGCCTGATCTATCTGATAGAAGCACCGCTTCAGGGGGAAAGCGATATTTATCACACCGATTTCGACCTTGCAGAAACGGCCAGCCAGGGCACGCTGCGCGGTATCGATCATCTGGCGTTAGGGCTGGTGGAAGGCAGCCGTGATAACTGGATTATGTTTTTCCGTGCGGTATTCGGCTTTGAGCTGGATAACGAGCTGAGCGTGCCGGATCCGTATGGCCTGGTCCGAAGCCAGGTGATGCACAGCCCGTGTCACTCCATTCGCCTGCCGCTGAATATGTCGCACAGCCTGGATACGCAAATCGCCCGCTCGGTGGCGAGTTATCAGGGCACCGGCCTGCAACATGCCGCATTTGCCTGTGATGATTTACCGGCGACTGTGGAAACCCTGCAATCTAAGGGGTTGAAGTTGCTGCCTATACCAGCGAATTATTATGGGGATTTGCTGGCACGTTTCGGAGCAAATAACGCACTGCTAACGGGGCTTGAGCGACTGAATATTCTTTATGAGCGCGATGCGCATCAACAGGAGTTCCTGCACGCCTATACGCCTCCTTTCCGGGCCGACCGTTTCTTCTTTGAGCTGGTCGAGCGGCGGGGAGATTATCAACAGTATGGCGCAACCAATGCCGCGGTTCGTCTGGCAGCCATGCAAACACGGTAGTTCTATTGACAACAATAAATGAACCTTAAGGTTCAATTAAAGCACCTGCAACCTACACAGAGGAATCAACAATGGCGAGTTATGGCCAGGGCGACATCGCCGCCCCAAAAACTGGTGTTGAAAAACGTTCCCGTACCCGACTGGTTATTCTGACCCTTCTGGCTATCGGCACGATGATTAACTACCTCGACCGCACGGTATTAGGAATTGCCGCCCCGCAGCTGAGTGCCGATCTTGGTATCGGTGCGGCAACCATGGGCGTGGTGTTTTCGGCATTTGCCTGGACCTATGCGGCGATGCAAATCCCCGGCGGCATTTTTCTTGACCGCTTCGGTAACAAAGTCACTTACGCGCTGGCGCTGTTCTTCTGGTCGGCTTTTACCCTGTTCCACGGCCTGGCGATGGGGTTGAAAACCCTGCTGCTATGCCGTTTAGGATTAGGGATCAGTGAAGCGCCCTGTTTCCCGGTCAATAGCCGTGTGGTCGGCAAGTGGTTCCCACAGCACGAGCGTGCGCGCGCCACGGCGGTATACACCGTTGGGGAGTACATCGGCCTTGCCGCGTTTGCCCCGCTGCTGTTCTTTATTATGGAAACCTTCGGCTGGCGTACGCTGTTTATCACCGTCGGCGTCGTGGGTATTCTGTTTGTGCTGGTGTGGTGGCGTTTTTACCACGAACCGCACGAGTCTAAGACCGCTAACCAGCTTGAGCTTGAATATATCGGCCACGATATGGAAGCGGCCGAGCCTGAGCCGAAAATGAACTTTAGCTGGGCGAATGTCGTCAAGCTGGTGAAATGCCGCCAAATCCTCGGCGCGGGCATCGGCCAGTTTGCCGGTAATACCACGCTGGTCTTCTTTCTGACCTGGTTCCCAACCTATCTTGCGACCGAACGACATATGCCGTGGCTGAAAGTAGGCTTTTTTGCCATTCTGCCGTTCCTTGCAGCCGCCGTTGGCGTGATGTTTGGCGGCTGGGTCTCTGACCAAATCCTCAAGCGCACCGGTTCGGTCAACGTGGCCCGTAAATTGCCGATTATTACCGGGCTGCTGATGGCAAGCCTGATTATTTTGGCCAACTGGATGCCGACGGATGCGCTGGTGATTACGGTGCTGTCGGTTGCGTTCTTCGGGCAGGGAATGGTGGGGCTGGGCTGGACGCTGATTTCCGATATGGCCCCGAAAAACCTGGCGGGTCTGACCGGTGGTTTATTTAACTTCTGCTCGAATCTGGCCTCGATTATCACGCCGCTGATCGTGGGTTTTATCGTGGCGGCGACCGGCAACTTCTTCTATGCGCTGGTCTATATCGGCGGTGCGGCCCTGCTGGGCGTATTGGCCTATGTTTTCATCCTTGGCGATATCAAACGTATTGAACTGACTGATTAATTAACGATCCATTACGGCGTCGCCGGACGGCGCCGTGACAGAGGTAGAAGCAATGGAAATTAGTGGTAATACCCGTTTAATCGCTCATCTGGGCTACCCGACCACCACCTTTAAAGCGCCGTTGATCTACAACCCGTGGTTTGAAAATCAGGGTATTGATATCAAAGTGGTACCAATGGGGGTGAAAGCGGAAGACTATGCGCAACTGATCCCTTCTTTATTTCGTATGACCAATATTATTGGCGCGTTAGTGACGATGCCGCATAAAGTTTTGACTTGCGACCTGGTGCAAAGCCTCAGCCCCACGGCGCAAATTGCCGGAGCCTGTAACGCTATTCGCCTTGAGCCGGACGGCACGCTGCGAGGCGATATGTTCGATGGCGATGGTTTTGTGCGCGGCGTGTTGCGCAAAGGTATTCCGCTACGCGGTGCGCGTGCGTTAGTCGTCGGCAGCGGTGGCGTTGGTTGCGCTATTGCTGCGTCACTGGCCGCGGCGGGTGTCGATACGCTGGCGCTGTATGATAGCCGGGCGGCGAGCAGCGAAGCGTTAGCCAGACGGCTGCGTAGCCACTATCCGACGCTTAACGTGCAGACGGGGTTGCGCAACCCCAAAGAGTTTTCCATTGTGGTTAACGCAACGCCGTTGGGCATGAATCCTGGCGATGAGCTGCCCGTGGATGTAAATGCGATAACGCCGGGCACCTTCGTCGGAGAGGTGGTGATGAAGAGCGAAATCACGCCATTTTTGCAGGCGGCAATCAAAAGAGACTGTCAGATACAACCTGGTACAGATATGTTGTTTGAGATGATCCCGGCTTATATGGAATTTTTTGGCCTGCCTGAAGTGACGCCGGAAGCGTTGCGAAAACTGTCAAAAGTCGATTATTAACAAATGGTTAATGGGTGTTTTTACCAGTGATAAACGCCCTGTAAACGAAGCGGTAAATGAGACGTAATCTACCTTTGGAGCTGTGGACGGCTAAAATAATCCTTGTCATTCATCGCCTAAGCATGAGTTAATACGTCCATCGGTTTGACGTACAGACCTTTAAAGCAACTTAGTAAAGCAGTCCTTCAAGAGTCATCCCTGGATACCCTTTGTCGTGTGCTCCTCTACCGCTTCATAAAATCTGTAAAGCATACCAAATCGCCGTAAGGCACACTTAATTCAAAAGGTAATACACATGTCTAACAAAATGACTGGTCTGGTAAAATGGTTCAACGCTGATAAAGGCTTCGGCTTCATCACTCCAGACGACGGTTCTAAAGATCTGTTCGTTCACTTCTCTGCAATCCAGAACGACGGTTACAAATCTCTTGATGAAGGCCAGAAAGTTTCCTTCACCATCGAGAACGGCGCTAAAGGCCCAGCAGCTGGTAACGTAACTAGCCTGTAAGGTTAGCGTTAACTAAGCTCTAAAGAATTTAAAAACCCGCTTCGGCGGGTTTTTCGTTTCTGCGGTTTATAGATTTACTGTTTTGGCGATTCCGGAACACAGGATTTCGGGTCAAACACCGTTCTCCAGTCCTGCTTCATATCCACCACCGTCCAGCCTTTCTCCTGCGCCATACTTAGCCCTTCGACCAGTTTACCGCTGGCAGGTGGATGGCTATCGTAAGCATATTCACGCCCGGCATCGGTATGGTGAACCAGCAAACCGAAGGTTTTATAGTCCGGATTGGCTGCGGTGTACTGCATCATCGCTAAATCGCCATCGCTGTTACCAAACGCCGCCACCGGGCGCTGGCCCATAAACAGGTGAATGGCAACGGGCTTGGCGGCCGCATCGTCGTAGAAAGCCCCTTTCATGGTTTTACGCAGCTGCGTGCCGTTATCGGTTAGCGCAAACTCGCTCAATGAGAAGGAGCCGATAACCTGCTCAGGCGGGATGCCATACATTTTTTCCGCCACCACGCGCATAAAATCGATGCCGCCGCCGGAAACAATCCACGTTTTAAAACCGTTCTTACGCAGATAGTCGAGCAGCTGGCGCATTGGCTGGTAACCCATTTGATCATAACGGCAGCTAAAGCGGTTATCGCGGTGGCTCTCCACCCAGCTGCTGACGCGCTGGTTAAATTCGTCGGTGGTGATGTTGCTGTGCGTCAGCTCTAAAAGCTGCATCAGCCCTTTTTCACCCGCAGCAGCAACGGTTTTTAAATCGTTATTCAGCACCGCGCTCACAATGGGGTCATTTTTCCATTCCGGGTGCTCTGGCGCGAGGCGTTTTACTTCATCAACCGCAAACTGAAGCTGGAAGGTTAACGGGGCTTCCGGCCACAGGGTGCCGTCGTTATCAAACACCACGTAGCGTTTCTCAGGTGGAATATAGGTTGAGCGGTCTTGATTGGTGGCATTTTGCACCCACTGCTCGATAGCCCGTTTCGCGGAGGTATCGTTCCAGGCTGATAGCGGGTCGGCGGCCTGCGCCGCGCCAATAGTGCCGAGCAGCAAGGCGCTGAGTAGAAATTTGTGTTTCATCGTTCACCCCTTTTAGTGGGAGTCAGGTCGGGTAGTTGAACAGGGCTCCAGAAGCGTTGCCAGCGGTGGTGCAGATATTGCCAGCTGCGCCACAGCAGGCGCCGCATAAACCAGATGATCAGCGCAACAAGGGCCAGAAAGCCAGCCAGCAGTGCGGTTTGCCATTTGTCTTGCCCGCTGGTGCCGCGCAGTGCCGACTCGCTACCCGCCGCAGGCGCTTTGGCGACCGGCAGGGTTGAGCCGGGTAACTCCGCTATTTTCCATTGCAGATTAACGGTATCCCACCAGCGTAATTTGACGGGCGGCAGGATAATCGTGCCCGCCTGCGACGGCAGATAACGCAGCGTTTCTTCGCGCTGCGCACCTTCTATTTCGCCACGCCCTGATTTCAGCAGCGTGTTTACCGGCAGGAGACGCTGCGTGTCGGTGCCCGGAATGGCGAACAGTATTTGTGGAATTTGCGCCGCGACAATCCCGTTGGCTTTGACGGTAACGGTGCGTTCTACAGCATCGCCAGCGTGCAGCTGTTTGTTCTCTTTACCGGCATGATATTGGGTGATTTTCTGGCTCAGGGTTAAGCTGCTGGCTGGCAAGAAACGGTCTGGCTGTTCCACACCCTTTGGCCAGACGATCTCTTTTTTCAGCTCTGGCAGCTGTACCGTGACCGGCGGCTGGTTTGGCGAGCTTAGCGTAATGTCCAGCGCCGGCATGCGCAGCAGCCCCCGATCCCAGGCCGTAACCTGACGCTGCAGGCGGATCCCGCTCCAGCTAATGCCATTTTTCTGACGGCTCAACAGCTGGTTGGGCAGCGGCGTGGTGAGTAACGAGCCGTTTTCAATTTTAAAATCAGGCCATTCAGGCGGTGGGTTAAACCAGCTATCGGTCCAGAAGGTGATGGCAACGCGCACCGGTTGGCCAGGCGCCACATGCTCGGGCGCTTCAAGTTCACGGGTGATGTCCATTGCAGCCCGGGCAGGCAGAACGGCCAGCAAAAGCACAATCAGCAAGGCTCTCATGGCGTCTCCTCCGTGTTGGCGCGGTAGAGATTTTCCAGCAGACCGGAAGGGGAAACCTCAAGGTTTTCAAACCACTGATTAACCTGTGGGCTGCTGCTGGCAACGGGCTGGATATCCTTTTGATTGACGCCCTGATCTTTCTTTAAATCGTGTTTAATTTCGTCCGGTTTATAATCCTGTTCTTTGCCCTGAGCCGCCTGGCGGTCGCGCTCTTTCTGGCGCAATTCCATTATAATTTTTGCGATAGCCGCGCGGTTTTTCTGCGCCATATCCCAGTCCGGGCGCAGGCTTAAAGCACGGTCATAGCTGTTTATGGCCTGCTGCCACTGCTTTTGTTGAGCGTAACTGTTGCCCGTCCATAACAGCGATTCAGCGGTTTGCGGTGCCTGGCGAAATGCGAAAGCGGCGGCGGCAAAATCTTCGGCGCGGTAGTAGGCGATGCCTTGCCACAGAGGGTCCTGGAAACGTTCAGCCGCTTTTTTGTAGTCGCCATGTTTAAAAGCGATCTGTCCCTGCATATCGGGGCTAATCCAGGCATCCTGCCATGCGGCCTGGCTTTGTGGCATATACAGCAGCGGCACCAGCACCATCAGCCAGCAAATCAGCTGGCGCCGCCCGAGCAGCAATAATAAAAGCATTGGAATCACCAGCAGGTAGCCGCTGTTTTTCCAGTGTAAATCGCCGCGCGCGTTGTTTTGCGCGTTAACCGACTGCTGAATGTGGCTGGTGATAACGTCTACATCGCTGTCGTCACCGGTGACCAGGGTGACCGGAATACCGCCATCACGAATTTTGCTAAAGCGCTCGACGTTAAGGCGGGTATCAATGCCGCGCTGGGCGTAGTTTTGCGGTAATTCACCACCGCGGGCGGTGCCGGGTACCCAAATCTGGATGGGAACCTGCAGCTGGGTAAGCCAGGCCGCGTCCTGCGGGGAAATGCTATCGGCGACCAGTAAGATATTACGCGGCATATTCGGCGTTTCCGGCATATTTTTCAACGCCAGGGCGATAGCTTGCTTCAGTCCCGCCCCCTCGCCTTCCGGCAGTAAATTCGGACTCTGCGCAGCTAAAAACAGCGAGTAAAACGTCGGGTCGATGGTTAACGGAGTGGTCAGATACGCATGGCTGTTGTAGACCACCAGGCCAAAGTGCATGCCGGCCGAGCGGTTCATCAAATCCATGATTTTGCTTTGCATCCGCTGATGGCGACTTGGCGTTAAATCCTGGGCGTACATCGCCGGATCTTGCTGTAAGACCACCATCATATTGCTTTGCTGCGTCAGGGCTGCGGGCAATTCACGCTGCCAGGTGGGGCCAGCGAGCGCGAACACGCCCAGCGCGCACAGCCACGGTAAAACCTGAGTGAGTCGTTTTTGGCGTCCGATTATCAGCGCTTTGGCAAACGGCTTGCCCATAATCTGATGCCAGGCGCTGCGCTGGCCGCTGGCCATCAACCACAGCAGGACGTAGAGCAGCAGGCCGAGCAGCCGCCAGGGGTAAACAAAATGGAAGTCGCTCATGCTGTTTTCTCCCGCACAAAGCGTGTGACCGCGAGTAAAATCAGCAGCACCAGCGCCAGAAGGAGCGGCCACTGAAATAGCGGGATGTGCCATGACCAGCCGATGGATTTCACCTGTACCGGCGTAATGGCATCAATCTCTTTCCAGACGCTATCCAGCGACGCGCCAGAGCCGGCGGCAGTCCAGGATTTACCGCCGGTGATGCGTGCAATATCCTGCATCAGCGGGAGATCCACTTTGTCATCGCCGCGACTGTTGAGGTCGCCAAAGGCGATGGTATGCACCTGAACGTGATGCGCTGCCGCCAGCTGTGCGGCAAGGGCTGGAGCCAGCTGCGAAGCGGTGTCGTTACCATCGGTAAGCAAAATCGCCAGTTTGCTGGCCTCTTTATTGGTGGGGCCGTCGAGCAGTTTCACCCCCACGCCCAGCGCATCGCCAATAGCGGT
This sequence comes from Buttiauxella warmboldiae, assembly GCF_003818135.1. Lineage (GTDB taxonomy): Bacteria > Pseudomonadota > Gammaproteobacteria > Enterobacterales > Enterobacteriaceae > Buttiauxella > Buttiauxella warmboldiae. Next base: position 116,239 of record NZ_RPOH01000030.1, read on the forward strand.
TTGCTCGCCAATCATGCCGGGCGCGAGTTGGTTAATACGGGTTTGCAGCGCCTGCTTATCTTCGCTGACCGGTGCGAACGGCCAGGCGGAACTGGCAAAAATCACCAGCCCGATGCGGTCCGTTTTACGCGCTGCGACAAATTTGCGTACCGACTGCTGCACCGCCTGCAGGCGGGTTTCTCCGCCCGGCACATCGTTTTTCCCCATCGAACCGGAGACATCAAGGATGAGCACCACATCGCGCATCGGCTTTTGTCTATGCTGCGGTGGCGTCAGGTATTCCGGGCGGGCGAGGGCGGCGATGAGCAGAATCCATACCAGCCAGAAAAACAGGCTGGAAAGCCTGCTGGTACGCACCGGCTGGCTATTAAGTTTTAGCTCATCAATCAGCTGCGGCAAAAAGGGTACGCGAACGTGCTCTTTCACCTCGCGCTCCTGTGGTAACAAGTAGCGGCCAATCAGCGGCAGGAAAATCAGCAGCCAGGCCCAGGGCCAGGCGAAATCAATGCGGCTCAGAAACTCAGACATACGGTAGTTTCTCCAGCCAGTTTTTCAGTTGCGATTGCAGGCGCGCGTTGTGAATAGCCTCAAGTTGATTATCCGGCTGGCAATATCGGGTACTCAGCTGCTGGCGCAAATCGTTGTCGATTGCCACCTGCTGCAAAAGTTGTTCAGGGGAGAGCGCGTGGCTGATATGGTGGCGTGGCTGGTGCATCAGAAGAATGCGTTTTATCAGCGCAAGCCAGCTATCGACGCTATGGGGCTGTTGCAAAGCGGCCAACGCCTCACGACGCCACAAATTACGCCGCCAGCGCGCAAGGCGAAATAACAGAAAGATCGTCAGCCCGATAAGCAGCATGCCGCCGAGCACAAACCAGCCCGGCGGCAGTGGAAACCAGGAAAGACCGGGTGGAAGTGCGGGGCTGAGCAGCTCCGGCACGCTAAATCCTTTCTCCAGCATTCAGACTCCCTTTTGTAGCTGTTTGAGAAGATCCTCGGCGACGACTATCTGATTCACGCGGATCCCAAGCCGTGTCAGGCGATTTTGTAAGCCGGAAAGCCGTGATGTTACGCTGCGCTGAATCTCATCTTTGAGCCGTGGTGCAAGTGAAAATGCGGCTTCATGGCCCTGATAGCTGGCGGCCAGGTTGCCCCGGGTTGGCAGCGTCAGATGGAGATTGTCGAGGATCACAAACGCGCTGATTTCACAGCGCCGTCTTAGCGCGGCCAGTAACGCTTCCCCCGATGCGTCCAGATCGTGGAAATCGCCAATTGCAGCCACCCACGATCCGCTGGGGATCAGGTGCATGGCGTGTTGCAGCACGTCGGAAAGCGAAACGGCGGCTGGGGTTTCTTCAGGATAGCGTTCGGGTAGCCGCTGGTTGTATTGCAGCACGTCGTCGAGTACGGCGGGCAGGCTGGTTCTCGGGGCGCGGCATTTTTGCAGGCTATATTGCGTGTCGCTGAAAATGGCGCTGCCAAGGCGATCGCCATCATGCCAGCTACGCCAGGCCAGCAGAGCGGCAATTTTAGCGGCCGCGACTGATTTGGTTTGTCCACGGGTGGCAAAATACATATCAAGGCGCTGATCGACAATCAGGAATACCGGACGCTCGCGCTCTTCGTTATAGAGTCTGATCCATGGCGAGCGCAGCCGTGCCGTGGCTTGCCAGTCAATCAGACGCACGTCGTCACCGGGCTGGTAGCGGCGCAGGCTGTCAAAATTAAGCCCGCGGCCTTGCTGGCGCGATACGCGTTCCCCGGCCAGCGCGCCCGGCGGGATTTGCCCTGGCGGGTTTGACAATAGCCGGGCTTCCCCTGCCAGCGCCATCAGGGTGTGACGATCAACCTGCAATGCGCCGTCCATTACGCCACCACTGCGTCGAGCAACATCCGAATCACCTCGTCTGGCGAACGGTTATCGGCATTCGCCTGGTAGCTCAACATCAGGCGGTGGCGCAGTACGGCTGGAGCCACCAGTTGAATATCCTGCGGCAGTACCGCATCACGCCCTTCAAGCCAGGCCAGCGCACGGCCACAGCGGTCGAGTGCCAGCGTACCGCGTGGGCTGACGCCAAAAGTGATGTAGCTGGCAAGAGTATCGCTGACGCCTTGCGGGTGGCGGGTGAGATCCACCAGATTGACGATGTAGTTTTCAACCGTTGGCGCGACGTAAACCGCCGAGATTTCCTGCCAGCAGGTGGCGATATCCTGCTGGCTAAGCATCAGGGCTGGCGGCAATTTTTCCGGGCTTTCTACGGCACTGGCCTGGTATTTTTGCTGCTGCTCGGAACGCACCAGCTGCATCACTTTTTGCTCGTTCTCTTTGGACGGGTAATCCACCACAACCTTCATCAAAAAGCGGTCAAGCTGGGCTTCAGGCAAAGGCCAGGTGCCTTCCTGATCCACCGGGTTTTGCGTCGCCAGCACCATGAAAATGCCTGGTAGAGGCCAGGTTTTCCCGGCAACGGTGACGTGGCGTTCCTCCATCGCTTCCAGCAATGCCGATTGCACCCGCGCCGAGGCGCGGTTTATCTCATCGGCAAGAATGATATTGCCGAACACCGGGCCCGGGCGAAAGCGGAACTGGTCTTCTTCACGCGTGGCGTTTTGCTGGTAAATCTCACTGCCGGTAATGTCGGACGGCAGCAGATCCGGCGTGAACTGAATACGGCGAAACTCGCCTTCTACGTGTTTAGCCAGTTCACGTACGGCACGCGTTTTGGCAAGGCCCGGTAAACCTTCGAGCAGCACGTGCCCGTCACACAGCAGGGCGACAATCAGCATCCGCACCAGCGATTCCTGCCCCAAAACCTGTTGATTCATACGCTGCTCAAGCTCGAGCAGCTTCTCTCTGTTTGTCATTTGCGCAATCCTGCAAAGTCACGTTTCAAAAGCGTGGCGAGACCGACCAGCATCGGCTCGGCGTAATTGAAGAAAGCTTTGATGCCGGGACACAGATAGTTAAGGCCCGGTTCGCCATCTGGCGTGCGAACAAGGCGGTTTTTCGGGCATTCGCCCCAGCATAATTTCAGATACGGGCACTGTTTACAGTATTCCGGCAGCGTGTCTTTTTTCCCCATGCCAAAGGCTTTCTGGCGTTCGGAAAATGCCAGGTGCGCGAGTTTGGTGTCTTCGATATTGCCAATCTGGTATTCGGGGTAAACGTAGTGGTCGCAGGAATAGATATCGCCATTTTTTTCTATTGCCAGGCCTTTGCCGCAGAACTCAGAAGCGGTGCAAATCTGCGCGGGCATCCCCATGGTTTGTGCGACGGCCGTTTCGAACAGATTGACCTGTACGCGGCCTAAGTCGTTGTTTACCCACTCTTCGAACACGGTTTTCAGGAAGGTGCCCCAGTCCTCAGGGTCAACCGACCAGTCGGTGACGATAGAGTCCAGATCCCCAGGTTTTGCGCGGCGCGTTCCGGTCATCGGGATGGTGTCATCGCGCCAGAATTGCGGGGCGGTGACTTTGAAATCAACCGCTTCTACGCACGGATTAAATTGCACGTAGGTTGCGCCCAGTTCGCGGGTGACAAAGCGGTAAACTTCCAGCGGGAATCGAGCGTTGGTGCGGTTGACGGTGACGAGCGCGTTGAAAGGGACTTTGTATTTTTTGAGCGCTGCGACGCCTTTCATCACTTTGTCGAAAGTCGGTTTTCCGCTGCGCGTGACGCGGTAGCGGTCATGTAATTCGCGTGGGCCGTCAATCGACAGGCCAACCAGAAAACGGTGTTCTTTCAGAAATTCGGCCCAGTGGTCATTGATCAGCACGCCGTTGGTTTGTAAGTCGTTTTCGATGCGCTGGCCGGGCTTTTGATACTGTTTCTGGAATTTCACCACCTTGTGGAAAAAATCCAGCCCCATCAGGGTTGGTTCACCCCCCTGCCACGAGAAAACAACCTGCTCGCCATCCTGCCCGTCAATGTACTGGCGAATGAAGTTTTCCAGCACTTCGTCGCTCATGCCGGTATGGCGGTCCTGGTGCAGTAACTCTTCTTTGTGCAGATAAAAGCAGTAGGAGCAGTCAAGGTTACAGGTGGAACCGGTCGGCTTCGCCATAACGTGGAAGCGACGCTGGTAGGCAGGGCCCTTGCCATCATATTTTTCTGCTGACGGTAGCGCTTTAGCCGGCAATGTGGTGCTGTATTTCATGGCAGTCCCCTGAACAACCGGGCAGATGACTGCCCGGTATAAGTAAAAAATTAATTACTTTTCGCACCCTGCTCGATCAAAGACTGAACATCTGAGACGGTGAAGGAGCCTGGTTTTTGACGTGGTGGGAACTCCTGGAAGCTTTGCAGCATTTCACCGACGTATTTCTGCGCGCCACCGAGCAGGAACAGGCGGCTATAGAACCAGTTGTTGTAATCCATACCGGTATCGCCTTTTTCCAGCGGGTCGATTTCCAGATCGAAAATCATCGGGACGCGCAGGACGGTGAACGGATAGCGCCACACATCCATGCCGGTATGTTCCTGAATCATGAAGTGGGCTTTCCAGCGGCCATAGCGGATGGCCAGCAGGTCGCCATCATCGCTCCAGTAGAAGAACTCTTTACGCGGGTCTTCGCCTTTGCCCTGCAGGAAATCGAGCTGGTTATAGCCATCCAAATGGACTTTGTAAGTTATCGAGGTGGTTTTGTAGCCTTTGAGCAACTGCTCTTTGATATCCGGCACGCCGGCTGCCGCGACCAGAGTAGGGAACCAGTCGTTACTGGCAACGATATCGTTAATCATGGTGCCAGGCTTGATATGGCCTGGCCATTTGATCATCGCCGGTACGCGGAAACCGCCTTCCCAGCCGGTATTTTTCTCACCGCGGAATGGCGTCATGCCGGAGTCGGGCCAGGTGGCGAGCATCGGGCCGTTATCGGTGGTGTAGAGCACTATGGTGTTGTCTTCGATGCCGAGGTCTTTAATCTTCTTCAGCACTTCGCCCACTATCTTGTCATGCTCAACCATACCGTCGGCATAATCTCCCAGCCCGGTAACGCCTTTACTGGCATCTTTGATATGGGTTTTGTTGTGCATACGGGTGGTGTTGTACCAGGTGAAGAAGGGCTTCCCGGCTTTGGTCTGGCGTTCCATAAAGTCGTTGTTGGCGGCGAGCGTCTCTTCGTCAACCGTTCCCATACGTTTGATATTAAGCGGGCCGGTATCTTCAATTTTGCCGTCGGCGCTGCTCTTAATGACGCCGCGTGGGCCGAACTGTTTACGGTACTCAGGATCTTTCGGATAGTCTGGGTTTTCCGGCTCTTCTTCGGCGTTCAGATGGTAGAGATTGCCGAGGAACTCATCGAATCCGTGCGCGGTTGGCAGGAATTCATCGCGGTCACCGAGGTGGTTTTTACCAAACTGCCCGGTAGCATAGCCGAGCTGTTTAAGGATATTGGCAATAGTGGGATCATTTTTGCTGATGCCCTGCGGTGCACCCGGCATCCCGACTTTACTCATCCCGGTACGGAATGGCATTTGCCCGGTAATAAACGAAGAGCGCCCGGCGGTAGAACTTTGTTCCGCGTAGTAGGAGGTGAATTTGGCACCCTCATTGGCGATGCTGTCAATGTTCGGCGTTTTATAACCCATGGTTCCCTGGTTATAGGTGCTTATATTCCAGTAACCCACATCATCGCCGAAAATAACTACGATGTTAGGTTTCGAGGTGTCTTGCCTGGGGGCATTTTCGGAGGAGGCTGTCGCAGGTGCGGCATTAACACTGGACACGGCGCCAGACATCAGCGTAAGCATGCTGGCTATCATTGTCCTTTTAAAAGGGACGTTATTGAGCATCTTTGGAACTCCGTTTATTAGGGGGCTCAGTGAGTATAGTCAAGGCCTGAAATTTGCCATTACATTTTGAATTGTCATGGAAATATCTTAATTAAGAGGGGTGGAACAATGGTTAAATTAAAAAAATGCCAAAGTTAGCTAACTAATTGAAATGGAATAAATGGTGCGATATACCGTAGCATTTGAAACTAAAGTAAGTCTTAACTAATCTGTTTATTTTTAAATATCAAGATGAGATATCAGGCGAGATAAATGAGAGGGCAGTAGCCAGGCCCGAAATTTATTTTTCCGATTAGTGACCTTCGCTAAGTTAAAGCGGCATCAGCAATACGCATTTAGTTGCATTATGAAATTATTAATAAGTTACACGATTACTGCCATCTTTCCTGGCGCGATAAAGCTCTTTATCCGCTTTTTCGGCCAGGATTTCGAGGTTCATGCCTTTCTGCCATTGCGCCATACCCTGGCTGATAGCCCGGGCCTGGGTAATGTTATCGCAACCACAACCACATTAAGGCAGCGCCTTGTGATAAAAACCATCAGTAATATTTTTCCTGAATTTTAGCGTAATCATCAGGTTTATTAATGACAGAGAGATGATATAGCTACACAGTATTTGTAAAATTAAAAGAAACGATTCAGCTCCGCTGATATCGAGGCCGCGCAACAGTAACCAGACGCAAAATATAATATTTAATGACAAGAACCACATGTAACCTTTAGTGCTGGTAATAACGCTTTCGCCAGCGCTGTGATTAATGTCCATCAATGCTGATCCTCTCGTCAGGTTATTTGATGATAGCCTGTTGTTCATCCAGCTGTCACCTGGCGAGCTTGCTTACAGGCAACACCTTAATCTCTCTTCAGTTATCTTGAATATGCTTAATGCTGGTCTATGCTCAACGTAGGTTATGCACCGGGGAGATTTTGTCGCGTAACTGAATAATAAAATAAAAATCCTTCCTTTCCGGGTGATGCATATGATTAGAGCACTGCTGCTATTTTTGGCATGGACATCGCTGTTCGCCTCTTACGCGCTACAGGCGGCGGAACCTCGGCAGCTTCCTTCCGCACAGGATAAAGCACGTACGGTTTATATTTTTCATCACCCGATTGTTATGTTGCAGGCCAAATTTGGTCTGACGACGCCCGAAGAGCGCGTGCTGCGTATTCGCCACATTCTACGTTCACTCAGCGAAGAAGATGTTCGCCAGCCGGTGAAAGTGACTCCGGTTAAGCGTTACAACCAGCAGGCGCGGCTATTTACCATTAACGGCAAGCCGTTAATGCTGCTGGCTGAAGGCGATCTGGACGAAGGCGATGACTTAACCCTCGACCGGGCGGCACAGCTGGTATTAATACGCATGGATGAGCAGCGCACTTCCTTACGCGATCAATACTCTTCGTCTTATCTCGCGACTGCGACGGCAAAAACGTTGGCCGGTACGCTCGCTTTGGGGCTGCTGCTGTATGGCGCATTCCGATCCTGGAGAGGGGTGAAGCGTTATTTTGAAGCCAGAGTCAGCCGGAAAAAGGGGCTGATTCCGGCTAAATGGCGCGAGTTAGTGGGGGCGGTGGAAGGCTATCTCTATGGTCTGCTGATGATTTTACTGGGGATCGCCGCATTTTATCTCTGGCTGAGCTGGATCTTCCAACTCTACCCGTGGACGCGAGCCTGGGGGGAATCATTAGGCGAATGGTCGATTAATGTTATCCAGCGGATTGCGTTATCCATCGTTTCCGCTTTCCCTGGCTTATTGATTGTGTTGATCATTTTTTTAATTACCGCCTTTATTCTGAAGCTGCTGAAAATCCTGCTTACCCGCGTTGAGAGCGGCAAGCTGGTGGTGCCGGGCCTGCACCCGGAAACGGTAGGAGCAACGCGCAAACTGATTTCGGTGATGGTCTGGCTCTTCGCGCTTTCAGCGGCCTATCCGTTTTTGCCCGGGGCCAACTCTCTGGCGTTTAAAGGCATCAGCGTGTTCTTCGGTTTGATGTTAACGCTTGGCTCGGCCGGGGTGATGAACCACGCGATGAGCGGCCTGGTGCTGACCTATTCACGCGCGCTGCGCAAAGGTGATGTGATCCGCATCGGGGATAACGAAGGGCTGGTAAACGAAGTCGGGATGCTGGCCACGAAAATTTTGACGCGCGAAAACTACATTGTGACGGTGCCCAATGCCGTGGTGGTGAGCGGCAAAATTACTAACCTTAGCGCGCAGAACCCGGGCGGGGGCGTCAACCTGACGACCAGCGTCACCATCGGCTACGACACCCCGTGGCGGCAGGTTCACGCCATGCTGGAACTGGCTGCCAGGCGCACCCAGGGTATCGATCAACAGACCTTGCCACTGGTGCGTCAGCTTAATCTGATGGACTGGTATATCGCCTATGAACTGCAGGTCACACTGCGCCCCGATGAATCGCTGGCAGGAGTGAAAAGTGAATTGCACAGCCATATTCAGGATGTGTTTAACGAGTTTAACGTGCAGATTATGTCGCCGAATTTTGTTAACCAACCGGAAGGCCCGGTAACGGTGGCACGGGATAACTGGTTTGCGGCACCGGCCATACAGCCTGATAAGCAGCCATGAAAAAGCCCCTATCCGCGTTAGCGGTTCTGTTATCTATAGGTCTGTTTCCGCCTCTGGAGGCCAACGCCGCCGGGTTGATTGACGATACGGATGGCATGCCTGATATGAGCAACTACCTGAGCGAAAACCGCTACGGTTTCCTGCCGATCCCGGTAGTGATAACCGAACCTGCCATTGGCTACGGCGGCGGCTTATTCGCTCTTTTTTTGCATGATACGGCAGATAGCAAAGCCGCCAAATCCCGGCCTGATGCGCCCGCGATCCCTCCCGCGATGTCGGCATTCGGCGGCGGGGCCACGCAAAACGGCACCTGGTTTGTCGGCGGCGGCCATCGCCATACCTGGCATAACGACAGCATTCGGTATCTGGTCGCACTTGGCTATGCCGATATCAATCTGGATATCTATTCCGGTGATATCGCCGGTTTTGGCCAGGGCAAGGGGATTAGCACGCAAACCCGGGGCTACGGCGGGATGCAGAAACTGCTGTTTCGCGTCGCGGATACGCCGTTTTTTCTTGGCGGCTCGCAGTTTTATGCACAAACAAAAATCTCAGCGGATAACCGGGTTATTAACCGGGCACTGCAACGGGTGCTGGGGGAAGAAAGCGCCTCTTCTGCTGTCGGGCTGATTGCGCAATATGATACCACTGACAATTTTTTCTACCCGCGCAATGGGTTGTCAGCCACCGGGGAATACCAGTTTTATACCGGCTTCCTCGGTGGTGATTATCGCTACGACATGCTGACGCTCGACGGGAAATATTTTCAGCCGCTGGGCCAGGAGTTCACTCTGGCACTGGCGGCAAATTATCAATCGCTTTCGCGCCATGACAGCCACCTGCCGCCGATGGCGCGGCCTTATATTAATTTGCGAGGCATCTCGCGTTACCGCTACCAGGGGGATTATGTCAGCACCGTGCAAACCCAGCTGGCATGGCAAATGACGCCACGCTGGATATTGCAGGGATTTGTGGCAGCAGGAAGCGCCAGCAAAACCGCCGACGATCTCTACCGGCAAACCGAAGTGGCGTATGGCGGCGGGTTCCGCTATCTGATTGCCCGCCAGTTTGGTTTGCATACCGGGGTTGATGTCGCCTTTAGCGACAGCGAACAGGCCGTCTATTTTAATGTGGGGGCGGGCCTGTAGCGGAAATAAGCCGCCCGATCGACCATGCAAAAAGATAAGAGAATACGATGAAGAAAATCCAATGGGGTGTGCGGCAGTGTCGGGCAATGGCGCTGCCGTTACTGTTTGTATCCGGCGCGGCGTTTGGCGCTACGGCAGATGCGGTGACAGAAAGCAGCCGGTTTCCCATCTGGGGGGATGAAGCGCGCGCGCGGGGATATTCTATTCCGCTGCCGTTTGGCGTGAATCTCAGCTACATGAATATGCGCCAGAATGTTGATGTCGATAGCATTACCTTCTCCGGGTTGAAACTTGGCGCGCATCCGATTCCCAGCGATATGTTTGCGATTGACGTCGGCCATACGCGCGAGCGCAGTAAAACTGAAAACCTGCGTCTGGATATGTGGGTGTTTCCGTTTTTAAATATTTATGGGCTGGTGGGTTACACCAAAGGCTCGTCGGTTTCGAACGTGTCGGTGGATGCCGATCCGTCGCGTTATACCGGCGTTAACCGCATTATTGCCTCGTCGGTGCACAGCCTGAATAAGAGCGGCGATTTGCAGAACATCGATTTTACGCTCGATTTCGAAGGCGTGACCTATGGCACGGGTATTACGCTTGCGGGCGGCTACCAGAACTGGTTTACGCTGGTGGACACCAACTACACGCGCACCAGTTTTGATATTCTGGATGGCAAAATCTCTGCCCTGACGGTGTCGCCGCGCGTAGGGTATCGCTTTGATATGCCGTCTATTTCCGGGCCGTCGCATTTGAGCGTCTGGGTTGGGGCGATGTATCAGGATGTGCAGCAGGAGTTTAAAGGCAATCTCTCTGATCTGCATATGCCGGCCGAACTTCAGCCGCTAATCAATTCGGTGAATAAAGATAACGAAGGGCGTTTTGATGTTAAACAGCACCTCACCTCGCCGTGGAACACCCTGATTGGTGCGCAATACGAGCTCACGGCAAACTTTAATCTGTTGACGGAAATTGGCTTTAACGAGCGTAATAGCTTCTTCCTCGCGGGTGAATATCGATTCTGATGAACAAACGCGGCGCGCTATTTTGGGGTTTAGTAAGCCTGGTGAATCTATCGACTGACGCGGTTGCCACCTCGCGCGAGGAGATGGATGGTTTTCTGGGAAAGCTGGGGGCGGATAATCAGTATGATGCCGGTAAAGGCATTAACTGGAGCGTGCTGCCGGGGCCGTTTTATACCCCGGAACTGAAGCTTGGGCTGGGTACCGCGATCGCTGGGGTGTACCGCGTCGATCCCAACGATCGCGTGACGCAAAACTCATCGGTGTCGTTTACCGGCTTTGTCAGCAGCAGCGGGGCGTTAGGGGTGGGGATGAAGAATTACACCTTCTTTACCGATGATGAGTGGCGCCTGTTTATTGACGGATCGCTGGCGAAGATCCCCACCGGATTCTGGGGGATTGGCTATAACGCGGCGCAGGGGAACGAGCAGAAATATACCCAGCAGTCGTTTAGCCTGCATCCGAAGGTTATGCGCCAGGCGGTTGATAACCTTTATGCTGGCGTAGGCTGGGATTTTTCAACCTATGACGCGGAAAAAATCGCCGACCCACATCCGGGCGATAACTTTTCCCGTTACGACGCGGGCAGTAACTCGAAAAGCTCCGGCATCACCGCCGCCATCAGCTACGATTCGCGGGATGTGATAACCCGGCCGCTGCGTGGCCAATTTTTCAGCGCTGAGTACACTTTTTTTGATCCAGCCATCGGCTCGGATAGCCACTTTACCGTTTTGCAGCTGCAATATAATTACTACTTCCCGCTTAGGGATGAAGATGTTTTAGCCTTTGATCTTTGGGGGCGTTTTGCTCGTGGTGAGGTGCCCTGGGATCGTCTATCTCAGGCCGGTGATGACAAACGGATGCGCGGCTATTATCAGGGGCGCTACCGCGATAAAGATGTTGTCAGTACCCAGCTGGAATACCGTAAAAAACTCAACTGGCGACACGGCTACGTTCTGTGGTTGGGGGTCGGTGCGTTAAGCGATAGCCCGCAACATCTGTCAGATAACCCGCTGCTGCCCACCGTGGGGGCAGGCTATCGTTTCGAGGTGAAACCAGATATGAATATTCGCCTCGATTTGGGAATCGGTAAAGAGAGCAGCGGGTTTTACTTTCAGGTTGCGGAGGCATTTTAATGCGGGTTTGGTTTTGGGCAGCACTATTGGGCGTGGCCTTTCAGAGTATTGGTGCACCACTCAACCCTACGGATATTTCGCCTATTGAGCAGGCAAGACGCGTGTGGCCTGTCGCGCAAGATCTCACGGCTCCAGAATCACTGCGCCCGTGCTGCGCATTTGGTTATGATTTGCAGGTTCGCGCAGTGGGTGTACCGATTCCTGTCTATCAGATTGGTAATATTCTCACGCTCCCGACGCTCGGCCAGCATCGTTATAACGACAGCGCGCTGGGCGCCGTCAAAAATATCGTTGGTTTAAGCGGCGAGAAAAACGGCCTGATTTATAGCCAGCGCGGGGGCTTTATTGATATCGCCCACGTCCGTGATACCGCCGATAACACCTTCTACCTGTTTACGCAGATTTATTCCCGGCTCGGCCAGGAGTGGCGTCTTTTCTATAGCGAAGAGTTAGGCGTACGGCGTATTCAGCTTTATGCCTTCACCCCGCCTGCATCGATGTCGGAGCGTTATACTCTTGCCGCATGGCTTGCGGGACATCTCGCATTCCAGCTCGCACAATGGCATGAAATCGCTCAGTGGTATGGGTTCCAGTCCGTTCCGGGCTTTTCTGAGGAGGTCTCTGCCTTCTCGCCGGAAGATCTCTACTCCAACTTATTGGGCGCAAGGCTTGCTATCAACGTGATTTTGCACGGCCATGGCCGCTCGGTTGAAGCCTACAACGCCGCGATGGATAAGGCGTTACATAAAGTTCTGGTGCAGCTTGGCGCCGTCAGAAAAACCGAATCGGAAAGGCAATTCCGTGAAGTCGACGGTGACTGGTGGAACAGCAAACGCCGGGTGCCGGATAAGTTTCTGGTGCTCAATCGTAACTACGATTTAAGCGAAAACCGCTACCCAACTGAAGTGCCATTCGAAAAAGCGCGGCGTTATCGTTTAACCATGCCAGCGGCTGTTGCCGGGCTGGCATTGAGCCAGCTTGGCGAGCTGCAAATTCATCCCGGCAGCGATATGCGTGGCCTTAAAGCGCCACAGCATTTTTATCTGCCAGCACAGTTTCCGACGCTGGCGGAGCAAGCCAAATACGCCGACCAGATCCAGCTCCAGCAACTGAACAAATAAGTGCCATAAGAAAGCGGTATTGGACGGCGTAGCCGATGTGCGCTTTGATGTTGCAAATATGTAAATAGCAATCAGGAAGCCGGGCATGTTGACCATCAAAACCGACGATCTTTCACACCCTGCGGTGCAGGCATTAGTGGCCTACCATATTTCCGGAATGCTGGAACAATCGCCGCCGGAAAGCAGCCATGCCTTAGATGTGCAGAAACTCCGTGATCCAGAAGTCACATTTTGGTCGGCGTGGGAAGGGGAGCAACTTGCCGGAATTGGCGCGTTGAAAATGCTGGATGACGAGCACTGCGAGCTGAAATCAATGCGCACCGCGACGGCGTTTTTACGCCGCGGCGTGGCGAATCAATTTCTGGTACATATCCTGGAAGTCGCACGTGAACGTGGTTTCCAGCGCCTTAGTTTAGAAACCGGTACCCAGCCGGGATTCACTGCCTGCCACCATCTCTATCTCAAGCACGGTTTTGTCGATTGCGAACCCTTTGCAGATTATCAACCCGATCCAAACAGCCGATTTATGACGCTGGTTTTGTAGTGGTTTCTTTGAACGGCGCTTGCGCTGTTTATGGCCGCGAGGGCGAATTGCAGGGATGCGACGAATAATCGGACGCAGTTCGATGGAGAGTCCAAACTCCCAATAGCAAAAAACCAGCCTTCAGGCTGGTTTCTTTAAATAGTGGTGCCCGGACTCGGACAAAAACGTCGGGAACGTTTTTGAACAGCGCTTGCGCTGGCCCGTCAGGGTGAGTCGCAGGGATGCGACGAATAATCGGACGCAGTTCGATGGAGAGTCCAAACTCCCAATAGCAAAAAACCAGCCTTCAGGCTGGTTTCTTTAAATAGTGGTGCCCGGACTCGGAATCGAACCAAGGACACGGGGATTTTCAATCCCCTGCTCTACCGACTGAGCTATCCGGGCAACGGGGCGCATTAAACCGTAAAGGCCGTTGGGCGTCAACGGCTTTATCATAAAAAAGGGGTTAAATACGTTTAACTGCCTGCTTTTCATGCAGAACGACGAGAAAACGTTTCATCAGGTTAATGCGCCACCTTTTCGGCACTGTGCAAAGCGCAGTATATCTTCCGCCAGCTGGCGGGCGATTTCGATATCAGCCTGGCTGCGTTTAACCAGTAAACGGCTCAGACAGCCCTCCAGCACCAGCTCCATTTGATGCGCCACCATCGTTGGATCATCCACTTCCAGCTGGGTGAGCATAGCGTGAGTGAACTCCCAGGCCGCTTCTTTCTGCCTATCGGCCAGCTGATGAATCGGGTGCGATGCATCCGGGTAAAAGGTGCAGGCGGCAATAAACAGGCACCCCGGGTAGCGGTTATGGTTCACGCATTCGGTTAACGCCTCATAGCGCTTGAGCAGTTTTTGCTCAAGCGACAGCTCTTCGTTTAGCGTGAGCTGGCGGCGCCAGACGTCTATTTGCTGGCCCAAATAACGCAACGCGTCGTAAAGTAAGGCTTCACTGTCAGGCCAGAAGTTCCTGATCTCCTTAACGGGATAGTCTGCCTGAGTGGCGACCATCTCAAGGGTAGTGCTGGCAATCCCTTCACGTTCAAGGACGTGGAGGGCGTGCTCTAGTACGTCTTCGCGTTGCACGATCGTCTCCTTCAACGGTCATTCCCACCTTAGTGTTGTTTACTGCGCATGATTGTGCAAATGCGCACGGAAAGTATCGGCATCCATAAAGCCCGTCACCCGGGCGTTCGGTTGCTCGCGTCCTGCCTTATCAAAGAACAGAATCGTTGGCAGCCCTAAAACCTGTAGATGCTTTAACAACCTCACATCCTGTGCATTGTTAGCGGTAACGTCTGCCTGCAGTAAAACCGTATTTGCCAGCTGTTGCTGTACCTGTGGGTCGCTAAAGGTATATTTCTCGAACTCTTTGCAGGCCACGCACCAGTCAGCGTACAGATCCAGCATCACCGGTTTCCCTTTTGCCTCAGCCAGGGCTTGATCCAGCTGTTCCACATTAGCAATTTTGCTGAAACTGAGATGCGCCTGGCTGGTCGCGGCGGGGGTCGCAAACGCCCAGTCCTGCAGCGGTTTTGCCGCTACCAGAGCGGCACCCAGTAAGATAATTTGTACCACACGCATCCACGATTTTGTTGCCTGTAAGCTGGTGATAAACGCCCAGCTAAAGAACGCGACGCCCAGCAAACCCCACAAGCGAATGCCCCACGGCTCTTCCAGTATGCGCTCCAGCAGGAAAACCGGCAGTGCGAGGATCACAAAACCAAACGCGGTTTTGACGGTTTCCATCCACGGGCCGCTTTTTGGCAGCAGGCGGTTGCCAAAAACGGTGATCAAGATCAGCGGTAACCCCATGCCTGTTGCATAAAGGTATAACGTGCCACCGCCGAGCCACATGTTTCCGCTCTGGGCGATATACAGCAGGATGGCACTCAGCGGCGCGGTGGTGCAGGGCGAGCAAATCAGCCCGGCTAAAGCGCCCATGGCAAATACGCCACCCGCAGAACCACCCTGCTGGCGATTGCTCATCAGAGTGAGACGGGTTTGTAGCGATGATGGTAATTGCAGAGTGAACAACCCAAACATTGATGCGGCAAGCAATATAAATAGGGCAGATAAACCGATAAGCACGTACGGGTGTTGCAGCGCCGCCTGGAACTGCAGACCGGCGGCGGCAACCACAAGGCCCAGCGCGGTATAGGTTAGCGCCATTCCCTGTACATAAACAAAGGTGAGAAGCAGAGCGCGGGCGGTGGACAGACGTTGTTTACCGCCAAGCACGATACCGGAGATCAGCGGATACATTGGCAGCACGCAGGGCGTGAAGGCGATTCCAATACCGATTAAGAATGCCCAGAGTGCGGAGAACGGCAGTTGGGCGGTAGCGGTGTTGTCTGAGCCCCACGCCCCGACCCCTTCTGCTGGGGAGAGGGAGGAGGAAGATGCCGCGGCGTGGGTCTTTTCCCTCTCCTGGGGGAGAGAGTCAGAGTGAGGGCGGCCCTCATTCACAGCCACTACTTCGCTCAGCGGCACCACGCGCGTCTCTGGTGGATAGCAGAACCCGGCTTCCGCACAGCCCTGATAGGTGACGCTTACCGTTGCCCCTTTAGCTGCGCTCTGAATCGTTACCGGCAGATTAAGCTGTTTCGTGTAGATTTCCGTCTTGCCGTAAAACTCATCCTCATGCCAGCTGCCTTTAGGCAATGCTAAGGGGGCCAGTTCGGCCCGCACGGGGTTTAGGCTGATTTGCTGGCGATAAAGGTAGTAACCCGGTTTTATCTGCCAGTTGAGGGTGAGCCGGTTTTCTGACTGCTGAAAATCGAACGCAAAAGCCCGATCGACGGGAACAAACTGTGATTTGCTCTGGTTGTCGAACAGACCGGCAAAAGCCTGTGAGCTGAGCAGCGCAAAAATTAGCGCAAAGATGCGTAGAGCCATGAGAGGTATTCACTATCTCCGTGGGTAACTGGCAGAACCAGTAATTCAGGGGTCTGGTATGGGTGATGGGATTTCAGGCAGGCCAGCAGGGCTTCCTGATGCTCAATGTCGCTTTTGAGCAGCATCTGCACTTCATACTCCTGCTCCATTTTCCCTTCCCAGTAATACAGCGAGGTGGCGCCGGGTAATAAGGTGACGCATGCCGCCAGTTTTTCAGCCAGCACCAGCGCGGCAAGTTCCTGCGCGCAGGCTTCGTCCGGGGCAGTACAAAGGATGACAACAGCCTGAGTCGTTGGCATAGCTAACCTCGTATCTGGTGGGTCAGCGGTGACTATAGCATGGGGGGAGCGAGGGGAGGTGTTAAACGGGCCGCAGGGCGACCCGTGTTTTAAAAGATTTACAGAATCAGCCCGCCGACGATGAAGCCGAGGATCACGCACAGCGTAATGGCAATCACGCCGGGAATTAAGAACGCGTGGTTAAACACGTATTTACCAATGCGTGTTGAACCGGTGTCGTCCATTTCGACTGCCGCCAATAAGGTTGGGTAGGTTGGCAATACGAACAGCGCAGAAACCGCAGCAAAAGAGGCGATAGCCGTCAACGGGCTAACCCCCAGCATCAGCGCTGCTGGCATCAACGCTTTTGTGGTCGCGGCCTGGGAGTAAAGTAAAGTGGCCGCGAAGAAGATCACCACCGCTAATAACCACGGATAGCCTTGCAGCAAGTCACCCGCTACAGCCTGAATATCCTGAATATGGTTTTTGACGAAGGTATCACCCAGCCATGCCACGCCCAGCACGCAAATACAGGCGCTCATCCCTGATTTGAAGGTGCTGGCATTAAGGATTTCACCGGTATCAATTTTGCAGGTGATGCAGATAAGCGTGGCGATGGTCAGCATGAACACCACAATCGCTTCGTTACGCGGCAGGATTGGATTTTCGATCAGGCCCACGGTGCTGCTGATGGCCGTTGCGTAGAACATCACCGCAACGATGCCGATCAAAAACAGCAAAACGGAGCGTTTCGCGTGCGGTTTCAATGTAAACACACTGTTGCCGCGTAGTTTGATTTCACCTTTGGCGAGGCGTTCCTGATAAACAGGATCGTCTTTCAATTCGCAGCCGAGGAAGTTACAGACGATAGCCGTCAGCATCACGGCGACCAGGGTCACCGGAATACAGATAGCCAGCAGGGTCAGATAGCTGACGCCTAGCGGCTCCAGAATGCCGGCAAAGAACACTACTGCGGCAGAAATCGGTGAGGCGGTAATCGCAATCTGTGACGCCACAACGGCAATAGATAGCGGACGAGAGGGGCGGATCCCTTGCTCTTTCGCCACTTCGGTGATCACCGGCAGCGTGGAAAACGCGGTATGGCCCGTTCCGGCGAGAATGGTCATAAACCAGGTCACCAGCGGGGCGAGGAACGTGATGTATTTTGGATGACGGCGCAGCAGTTTTTCTGCAAGGCTGACCAGGTAGTCCATCCCACCTGCCACCTGCATAGCGGCAATCGCCGCAATAACCGCCATAATGATTTCGATAACGTCAAACGGTATCGCGCCAGGCTTAACCTGAAAAATCAGCGTTAACACCAGCACCCCAAAACCGCCAGCAAAGCCAATGCCGATGCCGCCGAGTCTGGCCCCAAGGTATATCGCTAACAGCACGATAACGAGTTCTGCTCCAAACATGCTTTCCTTCCTTGTGTTTGATTAATTGATAATTATTTGTTGTTTTTTTGTTGGTGCCACAAATGAAAAAGGCACGTCCAATGGACGTGCCTTGTGTTAACAACCGGAAAGATTACTGTTCACTTTCATCGGTATAGCGTTTGGCTTTATAGACCGGGTGCATCAGGTTATTGATGGAGAAAATATCATCCAGCTCGGCTTCGGTGAGCAGGCCGCGTTCCAGAACCACTTCGCGTACGCTCTTACCGGTTTCTGCACAAATCTTCCCGACGATGTCGCCGTTGTGGTGGCCAATGAACGGGTTCAGATAGGTGACGATACCAATCGAGTTGTAGACGTAGCTTTCACACACTTCTTTATTCGCGGTGATGCCGTTAATGCATTTTTCCAGCAGGTTGTAGCAGGCGTTGGTCAGAATGTGGATAGATTCAAACATCGCCTGGCCGATAACCGGTTCCATGACGTTGAGCTGCAGCTGGCCTGCTTCGGAAGCCATGGTGACGGTGATGTCGTTGCCAATCACTTTGAAGCACACCTGGTTTACCACTTCCGGAATGACCGGGTTCACTTTGGCAGGCATGATGGAAGAACCGGCTTGCAGCTCTGGCAGATTGATTTCGTTCAGACCCGAACGCGGGCCGGAGGAGAGCAGACGAAGGTCGTTACAGATCTTCGACATTTTCACCGCCAGGCGTTTAAGCGAGCTGTGCACCATAACGTAAGCGCCGCAGTCGGAAGTTGCTTCGATCAGATCTTCGGCTGGCACACACGGCAGGTTGCTCACTTCCGCCAGTTTCTGCACCGCCAGCTGCTGGTAGCCTTCTGGCGTATTCAGGCGGGTGCCGATAGCGGTCGCGCCGAGGTTCACTTCCAGCAGCAGTTCTGCGGTACGCAGCAGATTGCGGGTTTCTTCATTGAGCAGCACGTTGAATGCGTGGAACTCCTGGCCCAGCGTCATCGGTACCGCGTCTTGCAGCTGGGTACGGCCCATTTTCAGGACGTTTTCGAACTCCACCGCTTTACGCTGGAAGCCGTCGCCTAACTGATTAATCGCATCAATCAGTTTCACAATAGAGGCATACACCGCGATGCGGAAACCGGTTGGGTAGGCATCGTTAGTGGACTGGCATTTGTTCACATGGTCGTTCGGGTTCAGGAACTGGTACTCACCTTTCTGGTGGCCCATCAGCTCAAGCCCAATATTGGCGAGCACTTCGTTGGTGTTCATGTTGACGGAAGTCCCGGCACCGCCCTGGTAAACGTCCACCGGGAATTGGTCCATACACTTGCCGTTATTCAGCACTTCATCACAGGCCTGGATAATGGTGTTTGCGATGCTTTTCGGAATGGTTTGTAACTCCTTGTTTGCCATTGCCGCTGCTTTCTTCACCATCACCATGCCGCGCACAAATTCAGGGATGTCACTGATTTTGCTGTTGCTTATATAGAAGTTTTCAATCGCTCTCAGAGTATGAACACCATAATAGGCATCCGCTGGCACTTCCCTGGTACCCAACAAATCTTCTTCGATACGAATGTTATTTAACATGTGAACCTTCTTAATTAATGCTGCCATTGATTGATCATTGCACACACAGGATCTTTGGTTGTGCGATGAATAGACCGACGATTATGTCCATATTCGGTCTCGACGCCGTGATGATATGCTGATGATAGCGAAAAGCAGTAATCTGGATCACTTAATACGGCGCAGCTCACATAACAATTATTAATATGTGATGTTGATCAATTGTTGAAAATTTCCAAAAAAATAATGCGGCACGAAGATTGATTTTTGGCTAAAGCGTCGCCATCTCTTTGACTATGCATAATTGCTAACCTATTTTCGCAAGTGCCTGAAAGCGCTTGCCCAACTACAGGAGTGTGCGGTGCGCTGGATACCGTTAATAGCCGTTTTTCTCTATGTTTACATTGAGATTTCATTATTTATTCAAGTCGCCCATGTGATGGGGGTTTTCCTGACGCTGGTACTGGTGATCTTCACTTCCGTCATTGGTATGTCGCTGGTTCGCAACCAGGGTTTTAAAAATTTCATGCTGATGCAGCAAAAAATGGCTGCGGGGGAAAGCCCGGCCGTTGAGATGATTAAAAGCGTTTCGCTGATCATCGCGGGTTTACTGCTGCTGTTGCCCGGTTTTTTCACCGACTTCCTTGGCTTGTTGCTGTTGCTGCCGCCCGTACAAAAGCATCTGACGCTAAAACTGATGCCGCATTTGCGTTTCTCTCGCACGGCTGGCGGTGGTTTTAGCGCGGGTACGGGTGGGGGTTCCACCTTCGACGGCGAGTATCAGCGTAAAGACGATGCGCCAAAGCAACTCGACGACCGTGATAATGAAGATCGTCACAATCGTTAAAAATCGAAATTTTTTTTGTTTTCCCCCCTTGAAGCGGGGAAGGCTCATCCCCATCTCTCAGGTCACCAGCCGATAACCTATTTTGGGCCGGCGTTTCCCAAACAACTGATACTGACTTTCTCAAAGGAGAGCTATCACATGAGTATTCGTCCATTACATGACCGTGTCATCGTCAAACGTAAAGAAGTTGAATCTAAATCTGCGGGCGGCATCGTTCTGACCGGCAGCGCAGCTGGTAAATCAACTCGTGGCGAAATCATCGCTGTCGGTAAAGGCCGCATCCTGGAAAACGGTAATGTGCAACCGCTGGACGTCAAAGTCGGCGATATCGTAATTTTCAACGATGGCTACGGTGTTAAGTCTGAGAAGATCGACAATGAAGAAGTGTTGATTATGGCAGAAAGCGACATTCTGGCGATTGTTGAAGCGTAATCCACGCGAAAAACTGAACTGAACGCAACGAATTTAAGGGAAAAGAACAATGGCAGCTAAAGACGTAAAATTCGGTAATGACGCTCGTGTGAAAATGCTGCGTGGCGTTAACGTACTGGCAGATGCAGTGAAAGTTACCCTCGGTCCTAAAGGCCGTAACGTAGTTCTGGATAAATCTTTCGGTGCACCGACTATCACTAAAGACGGTGTTTCCGTTGCGCGTGAAATCGAGCTGGAAGACAAGTTCGAGAACATGGGCGCGCAGATGGTGAAAGAAGTTGCCTCAAAAGCGAACGACGCTGCGGGTGACGGCACCACTACAGCAACCGTACTGGCTCAGTCCATCATCACCGAAGGCCTGAAAGCGGTAGCGGCTGGCATGAACCCAATGGACCTGAAACGCGGTATCGATAAAGCTGTTATCGCCGCTGTTGAAGAGCTTAAAGCGCTGTCTGTTCCATGCTCTGACTCTAAAGCTATCGCTCAGGTTGGTACTATCTCTGCTAACTCCGACGAAACCGTTGGCCAGCTGATCGCTGAAGCAATGGAAAAAGTGGGCAAAGAAGGTGTTATCACCGTTGAAGAAGGCACCGGTCTGCAGGACGAGCTGGATGTGGTTGAAGGTATGCAGTTTGACCGCGGCTACCTGTCTCCATACTTCATCAACAAGCCAGAAACCGGTTCTATCGAACTGGAAAGCCCGTTCATCCTGCTGGCGGATAAAAAAATCTCCAACATCCGTGAAATGCTGCCGGTTCTGGAAGCCGTTGCGAAAGCAGGCAAACCGCTGCTGATCATCGCTGAAGATGTTGAAGGCGAAGCGCTGGCGACTCTGGTGGTTAACACCATGCGCGGTATCGTGAAAGTTGCTGCTGTTAAAGCACCAGGCTTCGGCGACCGTCGTAAAGCGATGCTGCAGGATATCGCAACGCTGACTGGCGGTACGGTAATCTCTGAAGAGATCGGTATGGAGCTGGAAAAAGCGACCCTGGAAGATCTGGGTACCGCTAAGCGTATCGTTATCAACAAAGACACCACGACTATCATTGATGGTACTGGTGAAGAAGCGGCAATCCAGGGACGTGTGTCTCAGATTCGCCAGCAGATCGAAGAAGCCACTTCTGATTACGACCGTGAAAAACTGCAGGAACGCGTAGCTAAACTGGCTGGCGGCGTTGCAGTCATCAAAGTCGGTGCGGCTACCGAAGTTGAAATGAAAGAGAAGAAAGCACGCGTTGAAGATGCCCTGCACGCTACCCGTGCTGCGGTTGAAGAAGGCGTGGTTGCCGGTGGTGGTGTTGCGCTGATTCGCGTGGCTTCTAAACTGTCTGAACTGCGTGGCCAGAACGAAGACCAGAACGTGGGGATCAAAGTCGCGCTGCGCGCTATGGAATCTCCGCTGCGTCAGATCGTGCTGAACTGTGGCGAAGAGCCATCTGTTGTGGCTAACAACGTGAAAGCCGGCGACGGTAACTACGGTTACAACGCAGCAACGGAAGAATACGGCAACATGATCGACATGGGTATCCTCGATCCAACCAAAGTGACGCGTTCTGCTCTGCAGTATGCCGCTTCTGTGGCTGGCCTGATGATCACCACCGAATGCATGGTTACCGACCTGCCAAAATCTGATGCCCCTGACTTAGGCGGCGCAGGTATGGGCGGTATGGGTGGCATGGGCGGCATGATGTAATTGCCCTGACATTTATGTGCTAGTCACATCGTGTTAAGAAAACCCTCAGGCAGAAATGGCTGAGGGTTTTTTCTTTTTGGCCACACTCTGGTATAAGATCTCACCGGGCGACGACTGCCCGCCACTATTCAAGACAGCATTGATAACGGGGAACAACATGCGCATTAAAGTTTCAGCAGGAATGGCTGTGGCAGCGCTGCTGCTGGCAGGCTGTAGCACCAGCAACGATCTTTCTGCTGGTGGGCAGGGCGTCCGTTTTGTTGAGGAGAAGCCAGGCACTGAATGCCAGCTATTAGGAAACGCAACCGGTGAGCAAAGTAACTGGTTTTCCGGGCAGCAGGGCGGTGAAGGCGGTTCTATGCGTGGCGCGGCAAATGCTCTGCGTAATAACGCCGCGGCGATGGGGGGCAACGTGCTGTATGGCGTGAGCAGCCCGACGCAAAACCTGCTGTCGAGCTTCGCTCCTACCGCCAGCAAAATGACGGGTCAGGTGTATAAGTGTCCGAACTGATTGTGTTGTAAAACAACCCTCACCCTGGCCTTTCCTTGAGGGAGAGCCCTGGGTGGGGCGAACCTCTTAAAATCGCTCAGCTTTGCCGCAGCTGCAAATCCAGCGGCGTCTTACTCGGCTCACCACCAATCTCTCGCGCAAGTTTCGGCACCATGTAGCCGGAAATCAACGTTAGCAGCTCACGCATAATGATTCTGGCTTCGTCGTCACTCACCATGAAGTGGGCCGCGCCCTGCACTTTATCCAATACATGCAGGTAATAAGGTATCACTCCCGCATCAAACAGCGCGTTGCTCAGGTTGGCAAGCGTCCGGGCATTGTCGTTTACACCGCGTAGCAGCACGCTCTGGTTAAGCAGCGTCACGCCCGCCTGGCGTAAATTCGCCATCGCCGCTCTGAATTCGTCACCGATTTCCTGTGCGTGATTAATATGATTAACCAGAATCACCTGCAGGCGCGAACTGGCCAGTAGGGTAACCAGCGTAGCGGTGATACGAGCCGGGATCACAATCGGCAAGCGGCTGTGAATGCGTAACCGCTTAATATGCGGGATAGCTTCCAGTCCGGCGAGCAGCCACTCCAGTTCACTATCTTTCGCCATCAGCGGATCGCCACCGGAGAAAATAATTTCGTCCAGTTCCGGATGTTCACTGATGTATGAGATAGCGGCCTGCCAGTTGCGCTTGTTTCCCTGGTTATCGGAATACGGGAAATGGCGGCGGAAGCAATAACGGCAGTTGACCGCACAGCCACCTTTTACCAGCAATAGTGCCCGGTTGCGGTATTTGTGCAGCAGTCCGGGCACCACGCTGTGCTGCTCATCAAGAGGATCGATGCTGAAGCCTGGAGCAGCAACAAACTCCTCCTTTGCGGTTAACACCTGGCGCAAAAGTGGGTCATCAGGATTGCCTTTTTCCATGCGAGCGACAAAAGCCCGCGGTACGCGCAGGGCAAAAAGTCGACGTGCATCGCGTCCCGCCAGCAGCTCTTTATCGGCGTCCAGATTTAAAATATGCAGCAGTTCGTCGGGATCGGTTATAACATCGGCAAGTTGCGTTAACCAATCTTCTCTGCGGGGGGGATTTAGGGTTACAATGTGTGCCATTTTTTGGCTAAGCTACCAATTAACAATTTCAGAGGGCCTTATGGCGACTTATTCTAGCAACGATTTCCGTGCCGGTCTTAAAATCATGTTCGAAGGCGAACCTTACGCAGTCGAATCCAGTGAGTTTGTGAAACCAGGTAAAGGCCAGGCTTTTGCCCGCGTTAAAATGCGCCGCCTGCTGACAGGCACCCGCGTGGAGAAAACGTTCAAATCTACCGACTCCGCTGAAGGCGCAGACGTTATCGATATGAACCTGACTTACCTGTACAACGACGGTGAGTTCTACCACTTCATGAATAACGAAACCTTCGAGCAGCTGGCTGCGGATGAGAAGGCTATCGGTGATAATGCTAAATGGATGCTGGATCAGGCCGAGTGTATCGTGACCCTGTGGAACGGCCGTCCAATCGCGGTACAGCCGCCAAACTTCGTAGAGCTGGAAATCGTGGAAACCGATCCAGGTCTGAAAGGCGATACTGCTGGTACCGGTGGTAAGCCTGCAACACTGTCTACTGGTGCCGTTGTTAAGGTACCTTTGTTCGTGCAGATTGGCGAAGTGATCAAAGTTGACACCCGCTCTGGCGAATACGTTTCTCGCGTGAAGTAAGGCGTGAAGGTCGGCGGTGGCGCGCTTTGCGCATCATCGCCGCTTGCTAAAGGTAGGGAAGATGAACCGTTTGATTAAAAATTTACTTTTCATCACGTTATTAACGACGATTCTGTCGGGGTGTAACACCACTCGCGGCTTTGGCGAAGATCTCAAGCATCTTGGCGGTTCAATCGAGCGCGCTGCAAACAAGTAATTTCCAACTCTCCTAAAAATCTGCTTTTTCCTTCAGCCTGCTAATTTTTGTCTATGCTTTAACTGCTATACACAAACAATACGGTCAAAAAAGGAAACGGTCATGATTAAGAAAACTATTGCAGCGGTCTTTTCTCTCGTGGTGCTTTCGTCTTTACTGACGGCGTGTAATACGACTAAAGGTGTTGGTGAAGATATTCAGGATGGCGGTCAGGCGATTTCCGGAGCCGCAACCAAAGCGCAGAATTAATGCAGCACATAACGGTACGGCTCATGCCCGTACCGTTATGTTAGAATCGCTTTCTTATTAGCCTTATGGGACGACCCATAAGCGCTTCTTGCTTTCCGGGGACGGCCCCATAACGGAGCTGTATATGGCCTGGTTTATTCTTGTTATTGCCGGTTTATTAGAAGTTGTCTGGGCCGTTGGCCTGAAATATACCCATGGTTTTACCCGCCTGTGGCCAAGCATGATCACGATAGTGGCGATGATTGTCAGTATTGCATTGCTGTCATGGTCGATGAAAACGTTGCCTACCGGTACGGCTTACGCCATCTGGACGGGGATTGGCGCAGTCGGCGCGGCGACTACGGGTATCTTGTTACTGGGCGAATCAGCAAACCTGGCCCGCATTGCGAGCCTTGCGTTGATTGTCGTTGGGATTATTGGTCTGAAACTCAGCACTCATTAACCGGCGGGCTGTTTAACCCACAATAGCCTCTCGACCGGAAAACCCTGACGAGTCGCGATATCAAGCATCTGCTGTTTGGCTTCTGCACTGATAGATGGGGTACGCGACAATATCCACAGATACTCTTTATCCGGCCCGCATACCAGTGCGTGCCGGTACTCCTTATCCAGCGCTATCACGTTATAGCCACCGTAAAACGGCCCGAAGAACGAGACTTTCAATGCTGCGCGGCCCGGGTCACCTGTGAAGTAAGCTTTGCCAACGCTTTGCTGCCACATCTGCCTGTCAGGGTTAAAACCCCGGTTGATGATTCGAATCCCGCCATCGTCCATGGCGCTGTAGGTCGCGGTCACCTGCTCCAGTCCACTTTCAAATTGGTGATCAAGGCGGGCAATTTCATACCATTTACCAAGATACCGTTTAGCGTCAAAGTTATTCACCACCGTAGTGCCGGGGGGAGGAGCAGGGGTGCTACAGGCAACAACAAGAAACGCAACAGCAAGAGTGGTGATAATCGGCCAGATGCGCATAGCTAATTCCTTCTATATATAGTTAGCTAAGTGTAGATGACCTCCGGGAAAAACCTCCGTATCACCAAATATCGACACGATTGTGGATAACTTTG
>NZ_RPOH01000031.1 GCF_003818135.1 Buttiauxella warmboldiae
ATCCTGCCTCCTACTCGATTCCATATGTCAATCGCAAACCCTTAATTGGCGCTAATTTGACCATATAATAGACCATGATCTTTTCTTGTTATTGTTCATATCCACTAAATATCTTGCTAATTAAAGCATATCAATCTGGTTTTTAGATCCGTTGTTGCCTTCAAACGCTATAAGCGTTTTAATTGCCGCCCTGTAATTAGTAGACCGACTGGATATGAGTGGGAATTCAAACAACTATTCTGCTCCACCGATCCTGGAAAGGACTTTCCGCTGTCGTAACCGTTAATTACCGCTTTTGTGCTGCGTTTCCCGGCATGAAAATTTGAAAACTTTCAACATCACACATCCACAGGCTGCAAATATTTTATGACCCATCATTTAAAATCCCGAGACATCATCGCACTGGGCTTTATGACCTTTGCGCTGTTCGTCGGCGCTGGCAATATTATTTTCCCCCCGATGGTGGGGTTACAGGCGGGTGAACACGTCTGGATGGCCTCTCTGGGCTTTCTGGTCACCGCGGTCGGTCTGCCGGTGCTGACGATTGTCGCGATTGCGCGCGTTGGCGGCGGCATTGATAGCCTGAGCTCACCCATTGGCCGCCGTGCGGGCGTACTGTTGGCAACCATCTGCTATTTAGCGGTTGGCCCACTCTTTGCCACTCCGCGTACCGCGACCGTCTCTTTTGAAGTCGGGATCGCGCCGCTGGTTGGAAGCAGCGATCTTGCGCTGTTGATCTACAGCCTGGTGTATTTCGCCGTTGTTATTGGCGTTTCTCTCTATCCGGGCAAACTGCTTGATACCGTTGGCCATGTGCTGGCGCCGGTGAAAATTGTTGCGCTGTTGGTTCTGGCTGCTGGCGCTATGTTATGGCCTGCGGGAGGGATCAGCACCGCGACGGACGCCTATCAACAGGCGGCCTTTTCTAACGGTTTCGTCAATGGCTATCTGACCATGGATACCCTGGCATCTTTGGTGTTCGGGATTGTGATTGTCAATGCGGCGCGCTCGCGCGGCGTGACCGAGTCTCGCCTGCTGACTCGCTATACCATCTGGGCTGGTTTGATTGCCGGAATTGGCTTAACGCTGATTTATCTGGCGCTGTTCCGCCTGGGTTCCGACAGCGCATCGCTGGTGGCTGACCAGCACGCTAACGGCGCGGCGATCCTGCATGCCTATGTTGCTCATACCTTCGGTGGCGCGGGCAGTTTCTTCCTGGCCGCGCTGATTTTCCTGGCCTGTATGGTGACCGCTATCGGCCTGACCTGCGCCTGCGCTGAGTTTTTCAGCCAGTATCTGCCGCTCTCTTATCGCGCGCTGGTGTTTATCCTCGGCCTGTTCTCCATGGTGGTGTCCAATCTTGGTCTGAGCCATTTGATTCAGGTTTCTATCCCGGTGCTGACGGCGATTTATCCGCCATGTATTGCACTGGTGGTGCTGAGCTTCACCCGTCCGTGGTGGCATAACTCGACGCGCGTCATTGCCCCGGCGATGCTGATCAGCACCTTATTTGGCATCATTGACGGGATTAAAGCCTCGGCAATCAGCGCTATCCTGCCTGAGTGGACGGCGCATTTGCCGCTGTCGGACCAGGGCCTGGCATGGCTTATTCCGACCATTATTATGGTGGTTATCGCCGTTGTCTGGGACCGCACCGCAGGGCGACAGGTGGCCTCAGCCGCCCATTAAAAGTATTCTTTTTCTTTAACCACGGGGCTATGCTCCGTGGTTTTTTTATTTATGGTTAAGCAGGGTGTGGAATTAATGGAAAACGCTAATAAGCTCAAGCGCGGCTTGAGTACCCGGCACATACGCTTTATGGCGTTGGGCTCGGCAATTGGCACCGGGCTGTTTTACGGCTCGGCAGACGCAATCAAGATGGCTGGCCCAAGCGTGCTGCTGGCTTATATCATCGGCGGGGTGGCGGCATATATCATCATGCGCGCGCTCGGCGAGATGTCGGTTCATAACCCTGCCGCCAGCTCTTTCTCGCGCTACGCGCAAGAGAACCTTGGCCCGCTGGCGGGTTATATCACTGGCTGGACCTACTGTTTTGAAATCCTGATTGTTGCCATTGCGGATGTCACAGCGTTTGGCATCTATATGGGGCTGTGGTTCCCGGCGGTGCCGCACTGGGTCTGGGTACTGAGCGTGGTACTGATCATTTGCGCCATTAACCTGATGAGCGTGAAGGTCTTTGGCGAGCTGGAGTTCTGGTTTTCGTTCTTCAAAGTGGCCACCATCATCATCATGATTGCTGCCGGTATTGGCATCATCGTATGGGGGATTGGGAATGGGGGCCAGGCGACGGGGATCCACAATTTGTGGACTAACGGCGGCTTCTTCAGCAACGGCTGGATTGGCATGATCATGTCGCTACAGATGGTGATGTTTGCCTACGGCGGCATTGAAATCATTGGCATTACCGCCGGTGAAGCAAAAGACCCGCAAAAATCCATTCCACGCGCGATCAACTCGGTTCCTTTACGCATTCTGGTGTTCTATGTGGGGACGCTGTTTGTCATCATGTCGATTTACCCGTGGAATCAGGTGGGGACCGAAGGCAGCCCGTTTGTGCTGACTTTCCAGCATATGGGGATAACGGCTGCGGCAGGTATTCTGAACTTTGTTGTTATCACCGCCTCGCTTTCGGCGATTAACAGCGACGTATTCGGTGTAGGCCGCATGTTGCACGGTATGGCAGAGCAGGGCAGCGCCCCAAAAGTGTTTGCTAAAACGTCGCGTAACGGCATTCCGTGGGTGACGGTTTTAGTGATGTGCTTCGCCCTGCTGCTGGCTGTGGTGCTCAATTATCTGATTCCGGAAAATGTCTTCCTGGTGATTGCATCGCTGGCAACCTTTGCCACGGTGTGGGTATGGATAATGATTCTGCTCTCGCAGATTGCTTTCCGTCGTAAACTCACGCCGGAGCAAACGAAAGCGCTGAAATTCCCGGTGCCAGGCGGCGTGGCGACCACGATAACCGGGCTGATATTCCTGGTGTTTATCATCGCGCTAATTGGCTGGCACCCGGATACCCGAATCTCGCTGTATGTGGGCTGCGTATGGATTGCCTTGCTGCTGGTGGGCTGGATGTTTAAACGCCGCCGCCGCGGAGTCTAAGTTTTATCAATGGGTGGATGGCAACACGTCATCCACCGTATCGCTCCATTTTACTTATCCCCTCCTGGTCGCTTTTCTCGTTACTGGGCTGCGGGAGATGGCAATTTTTCAGGCCGCGAGAATTCTTTGTCCTGGCCGCGCTACTTTTTACGCAAACGGCTTAATTTCTCCACCCCCGCTTTCCTCCCCCAATTAAAATAACAATGATGAGTGATATGCGCCCGCGCTATGGCAAGGTGGCGGCAATTCATTATCAGGGGATGCGATTATGTTGAATGCCTGGCACCTTCCGGTGCCCCCTTTTATACAAACACGTAAAGATAAGCTCTCTATCACGCTGTGGGTTGCAGGTGACGATCTACCGCAGCGCGTGATGCTGCGTTACGAAAAGGATAACGAAGAAACTTCAGTGCCAATGACTCGCCAGCAAGCGGCACCTGAAGAGGGGGTGACCGTCTGGCGTGGCGTCGTGGATCTTAGCGCAGGGCAGCCGCGCCGCCGCTACAGTTTTAAGCTGTTATGGGCAGATAAACAGCGCTGGTTTACACCGCAGGGACTGGCCGGCACTCCTCCCGCGCGCCTTGAACAGTTTGCTGTCGATCTTCCCGATGACGGGCCGCAGTGGGTACAGGATCAAATCTTCTATCAGATTTTCCCCGATCGCTTTGCCCGCAGCCAGCAACGCACGCAGCAGCAGGATCGGGTCTATTATCACCACGCCGCCAAACGGGATATTATTTTGCGCGACTGGAATGAGCCGCTGACCGCCGAGGCGGGGGGATCGACGTTTTATGGCGGCGATCTCGACGGCATCAGCGAAAAACTGCCTTATCTCAAAAAATTGGGTGTAACCGCGCTCTATCTGAATCCGATCTTTACCGCGCCGAGCGTGCATAAATACGATACTCAGGATTATCGCCACGTAGACGTGCAGTTTGGTGGCGACCATGCCTTCCTGCGCCTGCGGCAAAATACGCGGCGCTACGGTATGCGGCTGCTGCTCGACGGCGTGTTCAACCACAGCGGCGATACGCATCAGTGGTTTGATCGCCAGCAAACCCATGCTGCGGGGGCGAGCCATAATCCACAATCGCCATGGCGCGATTTTTACAGCTATAACGAAGAAGGGCGCGCGCTCGACTGGCTCGGCTATTCAAGCTTGCCCAAGCTTGATTACCAGTCAGCTTCACTGGTTGAGGAAATTTACCAGGGCGAAGACAGCATCGTGCGCCACTGGTTACGCGAGCCGTGGGGCATCGACGGCTGGCGGCTGGATGTGGTGCATATGCTCGGTGAAGCAGGCGGGGCACAGAATAATCTGCTGCATGTCAGCGGCATCACCAGAGCGGCAAAAGAGACCAATCCAGCAGCATATATTTTGGGCGAGCATTTTGGCGATGCGCGCCAGTGGTTGCAGAGCGATACGGAAGATGCGGCGATGAACTACCGTGGTTTCACCTTCCCGCTGTGGGGGTTCCTCGCAAACACCGATATTTCTTACGATCCGCAGCATATCGACGCGCAAACCTGCATGGCGTGGATGGATGAGTATCGCGCCGGGCTTTCTCAACAGCAGCAGCTGCGCATGTTTAACCAGCTTGATAGCCACGACACGGCTCGCTTCAAATCTATACTCGGCAACGATATTGCCCGTCTGCCGCTGGCGGTGGTGTGGCTCTACTGCTGGCCGGGCGTGCCCTGCGTCTATTACGGCGACGAAGTGGGCCTGGATGGCAATAACGATCCTTTCTGTCGTAAACCTTTCCCATGGGATCAGCAACGGCAGGATCTGCAGCTGCTGGCGCTTTACCAGCGGCTTGGCAAATTGCGCCATCAAAGCCGCGCTTTACGACACGGTGGCTGCAAGGTGATTTATGCTGAGGGCGACGTGGTGGTGTTCGTGCGTGTTTACCAGAGTGAGCGCGTGCTGGTGGCGATCAATCGTGGCGCAAAGGCGGGTCTTACGCTGCCGTGGGAGCCGCTGTTAAGCGACAAAGTCTGGACGCAGCATGAAGGGCTGGCAAAGCTTGATAACCGTGAGCTGTCGCTGCCTGCGGTTTCTGTTGCGCTGTGGCGTAGCCTTTAATCCTGTAGCCGGTTTCCCTTTCACCAGGCGGAGGGGAAAACCGGTGCGTGCTCTCCCACACGCTAACTTTTTATTACGCTGCTGTTTACCCGCCGTGAATGGCACAATCATTGGCGCTATGGCAAATTAACGCTATCTGTCTCAGCCTGTATAAAGGTCACGGCATGGACGAGTTAATCATTCTTGTGGGTCTGGCGCTCCTTGTGGCTTTGCTGCTCGGGCCCGGTCTGGCTATTGCGGCCTGGCGCAGAAGTGGAAAGGCGCATGCTGAAATCCTCTTGCTGCGGGAGCGAATTAAAACGCTGGAGCAAAATCATGCTGTCGGAACGCTGCCGCAATCCCTGAATGCAGAGCACACGCTTGCCTCGTCACCTTCCTCTGATGAAGCGCAACAAAACCTTGCGTCCCCCGCCCTTGAAAATCCCTGGGCTCATACGCAAACACGTCAGGGGCAAGCTGGCGCACAATCCGCCGATAAAAAAGATAGGCTACTTAGTGGCGTCATCTCCTCACTGATTCGCTGGTTTATGCAAGGTAACCCGCTGGCAAAACTGGGTATTATCCTGCTGTTTCTTGGATTCTCCTTTCTGCTGCGCTATACCGTCGAACGCTCGCTTTTCCCACT
This sequence comes from Buttiauxella warmboldiae, assembly GCF_003818135.1. Taxonomy (GTDB): domain Bacteria; phylum Pseudomonadota; class Gammaproteobacteria; order Enterobacterales; family Enterobacteriaceae; genus Buttiauxella; species Buttiauxella warmboldiae. The sequence goes on from NZ_RPOH01000031.1 coordinate 5,835, forward strand.
TGAACTGCGGCTGGTTACGGCGGCGCTTGGCGCGATCGCTTTGCTGACGTTTGGCTGGCGGCTGCGGCATAAACAGCCCGTGTATGCGCTAATTCTGCAGGGTGGAGCGACCGGCGTCCTCTATTTAACTATTTTTGCAGCCTTCCGTCTGTGGCAAATGCTGCCGATAACGCTGGCTTTTGCCTTGCTGCTTCTCGTCTGTGCGGCAAGCGTCGCGCTGGCGATATTACAACGGGCATTGAGCCTTGCCATGCTGGCAAGCCTTGGTGGCTACCTCGCGCCGATACTGCTTAGTACGGGCGTCGGCAGCCATATCGCCCTCTTCTCATTCTATTTATTACTCTCGGGCGGCATTCTGGCTATCAGTGCCTGGCAGCACTGGCGCGAGCTTAACCTGTTAGGGATGTTTTTCACTTTCGGCGTGGGAAGCTTTTGGGGGATTGTGGATTACCAGCCGCGCTTCTACCTGAGCTGCCAGCTCTTTCTGATAGCTAATATTGTTCTGTTTGGGGTGTTGAGCGTGGCCCTGTCGCTGCGTGCCCAGCATAAAGGGACGCGCATTATCGACGGCGTACTGCTGTTTGCGCCACCGCTGGTGGGTTTTGGTATGCAGTATGCCATGACCGAACACTTTATCTGGGGGCCGGCGTTAAGCGCGTCAGGCTATGGGGGCTTCTATCTGCTGCTCAGCTGGGTTGTGCTCAAACGTTACCCGCAGGCAGGTAAACCTCTGGTTCTGGCAGCCCTGGCGCTGGGCGGCGCGTTTGCCACCCTGGCCATTCCGCTGGCGCTTTCAGCACGCTGGACGTCGATGAGCTGGGCCCTGGAAGGGCTGGGAATATTATGGTTTGGTGCGCAACAGCAGCAGCGCCGCATGAGCTACAGCGGCACCGGGCTATTAGTGCTGGCCTTGCTAAGCGCCGTGTATGCTTACCTTGAAAGCGTCACGCCGCTTTCCCTGCTGATGGTGTTTGCGATTCTGAGTGCCAGCTGGCTTGTTGCCGCGTGGCTGTGGCGAGGGATTCAGGTTTACGTCAGTAATGCGTTGCTGGCCGGGGGGATCGCTTGCTGGATTGTCGCCCTGAACGGCGCCTCGTTGCTGGTATTCCACACTCAACAGGCGGCTGGGTTCAGCGTGCTTGCCCTGTCAGGGCTATCTGTCTGGCTATGGCGCTACTGCGCAATAAAGCTGCGCTGGTCAGCGATGAGAGTGGCACAGTGGCTGCTGTGGCCTGCCATACTGCTGGGTCTGAGCTATCAGCTTGTTGAGCAGCAGCATCTCTTTAGCGCTGACGGGCAAAATCTTGCCTGGTGCGTGGTGTTTCCGTCGGCAGCATTCCTGCTCTGGAGAGAAGGAGAACGCCTGCCAGCACGGGTTTCTCAGGGGCTGCATCTGTCATTTTTCTGGCTGGTTTTGCTGGCGCTGGGGATGGAATATTACTGGTTTATCCGCTCTCTGAACTGGGGGATGGAGGCGTGGCGAGCCGGGTTGACGATGGCGCTGGGGGCAACGGTTATCTTGCTGGTTCAGGCTGCCGCACGAGGTAACCTGTGGCCGTTCAAACGCTGGCCTGCGGCTTACACCCTGCTGGGCGTCCTGCCTTTGCTGCCGCTGCTGATCTTGCTGCTGCTATTTGCCAACTTGCAGGACGGCGTCGTTTTCCAGCTGCGCTATATTCCGCTGCTCAACCCGCTCGAAGAGGGGGCCGGATTCGCCCTCGTGGCCCTATTCTACTATGCGCGTAATCTCTTCCATTACCGGCCTGGCTGGGAAAAACAGCGCAAATATGTGCTGCTGGTCATCGGTGGGCTGTTGTTCTGGTGGCTGAATGGTTTACTCCTGCGGCCACTTGCGGCCTATGGCGATATTGCCTGGCAAGCTGAAAGCCTGTGGCAATCGCGTTTAGTGCAGACCAGCTTTGCCCTTTTCTGGATGCTGGTGGCGCTGCTCACTATGCTTTATGCCACGCGCCATGGCGCACGGCAAATATGGCTGGCCGGTGCCGTACTGCTGGGAGTTGTGATGGTAAAACTGATGCTGGTAGACAGCGCCAGAGGAGGCGGGCTGGCGCGGGCGATAGCTTTTATTGGCGTGGCCGTGCTGGTTTTGATTGTTGGCTATTTCTCACCTTTGCCACCAAAAGCACAGCGGGCGTTGAACCAGGGAGAAGAGGAATGAAATGGCATAAGAGAGCGATGTTGGGAGTGCTATTTGGCGTCGCGCTGCCCGTTCTGGCGGAACAAGAAAGCGCAGAGACTCCGCAGGATTATGCATATGGAAGCGAGCTGCGCCTTGCTGAGGCGTCTCCCTGGTATCGGGTCGACCTGCCGCTGAATGCGTATCAACAAAGCGCGTGGCCCGATCTGCGCGATTTACGCGTTTTTAACCGTCAGGGAGCAGCCGTTCCTTTTAGTCTTACGGCGCAAACCTCGGCGACTGTGGCTGCAGAGCCTGTCCCCATGCGTGTTTTCAGACTGGACTCTTCAACCGATGTTCCGGCTAATCAACAGAAGGGCGAAGGTCAGGAGTCTGTGCTGCTGCGTTCCAGAAACGGGGTGGAGATCCGCCTTGCGGGGGAGCAGGTTAAAAACATCGGCCAGAGTTTTTTGCTAACGCTTACGGAAAATCAACGGCAGCCCCTGTCAGTATCGCAGCTGCAGCTGATATGGGATAAGCCTGCAGAAAACTGGCAGGGCAAGGCTTCGCTCTATTTTAGTTCCGATCTGCGGGAGTGGCGTCCGCTTTCCGATGGCGTACCGCTGATGGATATAAGCAGCGGCAGCGACAGACTCGCGCTCGACAGACTGGATGTGAACCTTACGCTTACCCCCGGTGAGCCGCGCTATTTGCTGCTGGTGTTTGATGCTCAACCGCATCCGGTTCAGCTAACCGGCGTGAATGCGCTTCGCGAACATGAGTCTCAAACGCAGGAAAGTATCCATCTGAGCGCTACGGGCTATAAAATCTCCCCCACAGAGGCAGTGTGGTACTGGTCATCTCCGCAGCCGCTGGCTTCGCTCGCTATCACGCTTGAGGAAGATGGGGTCTTACCCGTGGAGATAGCCTGGCGTGGAGCAGAAAATGATGAATGGCATCCGTTTGCCAGGCAGGTTGTCTATCAGCTAAAGGATAAATCCTCACGGCCGATCAGCATGCCCTCACAACCCGTTCAGGCGGTAAAAGTAACGACGCTCAACGCGCAGCTTCCCGCATCGCTTCCTGATATTTCCGGCATCAGGGAAAGCCAGACTCTGATCTTTAATGCTCAGGGGCGCGCGCCATTTACCCTCGCATGGGGCAATAAAGCAGCAAAAAATGCCGCGCTGGAGATCGGAATGTTAATCCCCCAGGAGCTCCGTAAGGAGAGAGGGCTTGAAACCTTCCCCTGGGCACAAACGCAAAAACAGATCGCGTTAGGAGGAAAGGCGCGTTTGCATGCGCACTCTTTGGCTGAACGAAAAAGCCAGCTGCAAACTTTGCTGATTTGGGGCGTGCTGATACTCGGCGTGGCGCTGTTATTGTGGCTGGCGCTGAAACTCTGGCGTGAAGTGCAAAGCGGCAAGGGGCGATAGATAGCGGAAAAAGAAGGCTGGATTATGGGCAAAGCAGAAAAAGCGTGGTTTTTTTATTGATGGCCGCAGGGGCCGAAAAATATAAGGTTAGTCCTGAAAGCTCAGAAGGCCGCGCAAGCGGCCTTCTGGATAAACGTTCAGCGATTACAGGCTGGAAACGTTTTCGCTCAGGTATTTAGCCACGCCGTCCGGAGACGCGTTCATGCCTTCTTTCCCTTTTTCCCACTGAGCCGGGCACACTTCGCCGTGCTCTTCGTGGAATTGCAGCGCGTCAACCATACGCAGCATTTCATCAACGTTACGGCCCAGCGGCAGGTCGTTAACAACCTGGTGGCGCACGATACCGTTTTTGTCGATCAGGAACGAACCGCGCAGCGCAACGCCCGCGTCTGGATGTTCGATACCATAAGCTTTCTGAATTTCACGCTTGATGTCAGCAACCATCGCGTATTTCACTTCGCCGATACCGCCGTTCTCAACAGGGGTTTTACGCCATGCGTTGTGAACGAACTCGGAGTCAAAGGAAACGCCAACCACTTCTACGCCACGTTTCTGGAACTCTTCATAACGCTTGTCGAATGCAATCAGTTCAGACGGGCAGACGAAAGTGAAGTCCATTGGCCAGAAGAACACCACGGTAGTTTTACCCTGGGTGTGTGCTTTGAAGTTGAAGTTTTCAACGATTTCGCCACTGCCGAGAACGGCTGCAGCGGTAAAGTCAGGGGCTGGACGAGTAACCAGGACCATATGTACTCCTGTTAATTTTGTTAAAGTGAGTGTTAACGCAACGGAGGGGAGTATAGGGGTGGCAATCCCTGTAACTCAAGCATACTGCGCCAATTAATCAGATAGGATTTACCTATCAAAAAATGAATATTCCTACTGCGGTGATCCAAAATAGCCCTTTTTAGTAAAAGGGCAAGAATTTAATCGTTGCTCTGCGATCGCTTACAAATTTTTGCGTTCGGCCAGTTCCATCATGCGCGGGTAGAACTGCCAGAACAGCTCTTCGAGGGCGTCATAGTGGGTATCAAGATCCTGCCATGAAGCTCGCAAAGCATCGAGTTTTGGTCTACGCGAGGCCATCCCGTTGAGAACCTTAGCAATAAAAGCCATATCCTGATAACGCTCCAGCCAACGCTCTTCCCACAGGTATTGATTAAGATTAATAAAGCGTGGCGGCGTATCCGGCAGAAAGGGTTCGATATTGGCGCGTGCATAAGCGACAAATTCCGCCAGCGGTATATCGGGACTTAGCGCGTGCCAGTGACGTGAAACGAAATGATCCCACATCACATCCAGCGTTATTGGTGCGACGCGTCGGGTTTCCGGGCGGAACCATTGCCGCGCAATCGCCACTTCCGGTAAACCATCGGTCAGAACATCCACACGGCGGTGCATACGGATACCTTCCACCACCTTGCCGGGAAAGCTTTCATCCGGATTACCGCGCACGAAATCGGCGAGCAAATTCCCCAGAAGCGAGCTGTCAGCAAGGCTTGCGAGATGTAAATGAGCGAGAAAATTCATAGTAACCTTATTGGTAAATGGCTTTCGGGAGGCTTATTCCTTGCAGGGAAAGCCCCCTGGCACTAGACTGTAGCGCCTCTTTTTAAGTCTGAGTTTTTAAGCCATGCGTGTTGCTGATTTCTCCTTTGAACTACCCGAATCCCTGATTGCTCACTATCCGCAGGCGCAACGCAGCGCGTGCCGTTTGCTGTCGCTCAACGGGCCGACGGGAGAGTTAACGCATGGCACTTTCACCGATCTGCTCGACAAGCTCAACCCAGGGGATCTGCTGGTGTTTAATAATACCCGCGTGATCCCGGCGCGCCTTTTTGGCCGTAAAGCGAGCGGCGGCAAGATTGAAGTGCTGGTCGAGCGTATGCTTGATGACAAACGTATTCTGGCGCATATCCGCGCCTCTAAAGCACCGAAACCGGGCGCTGAGCTGTTGCTGGGCGATGATGAAAGCGTACATGCTACGATGGTTGCGCGCCATGATGCGCTGTTTGAAGTGCAGTTTGAAGATGAACGCAGCGTGCTCGATATCTTAAACAGCATTGGCCATATGCCGCTGCCGCCGTATATCGATCGCCCGGATGAAGATTCAGACCGCGAGTTATATCAGACCGTTTATAGCCAGAAACCTGGCGCGGTTGCCGCACCGACGGCAGGGCTGCATTTTGACGAACCCTTACTGGAAGCGCTGCGCAACAAAGGCATTGAGCAGGCGTTTGTCACCCTGCACGTAGGAGCCGGAACATTCCAGCCGGTGCGCGTTGACAGCATTGAAGACCACATCATGCACTCCGAATATGCGGAAGTGCCGCAGGACGTGGTTGATGCCGTGTTAGCCTGTAAAGCGCGCGGCAATCGCGTTATCGCGGTTGGCACCACCTCGGTTCGTTCGCTGGAAAGTGCGGCGCAGGCCGCAAAAAATGACCTGATCGAACCTTTCTTTGGCGACACACAAATTTTCATCTACCCGGGTTATCAATACAAAGTGATTGATGCGCTGGTGACCAATTTCCACCTGCCGGAATCGACGCTGATCATGCTTGTTTCCGCGTTTGCTGGCTATAAAAACACCATCAACGCCTATAAAGAAGCCGTAAGTTCCGAATATCGCTTTTTTAGTTACGGGGATGCCATGTACATCACGTACAATCCGCAGGCGATTAATGAGCGCCCTGGCGCTTAACTATTGAATACTGCGCCGCTGGCTAACGCCGACGGCGTTTTGTCTTAACCATCAGACTGTTTATCTGATGCAGGAGAAAATGTGAAATTTGAATTAGATACCACCGACGGACGCGCTCGCCGTGGCCGCCTGGTGTTTGAGCGCGGCGTAGTTGAAACGCCTGCTTTTATGCCGGTTGGCACTTACGGCACCGTAAAAGGGATGACGCCGGAAGAAGTGGAAGCCACTGGCGCGCAGATTATTCTGGGTAATACCTTCCACCTGTGGCTGCGTCCGGGCCAGGAAATTATGAAGTTGCACGGCGACCTACATGATTTCATGCAGTGGAAAGGTCCGATCCTGACCGACTCCGGCGGTTTCCAGGTGTTCAGCCTGGGTGATATCCGCAAGATTACCGAAGCAGGCGTGCATTTCCGTAACCCCATCAACGGCGATGCGATCTTCCTCGATCCAGAAAAATCCATGGAAATTCAATACGATCTCGGCTCCGATATCGTGATGATCTTTGATGAATGTACCCCGTACCCCGCTGACTGGGATTATGCAAAACGTTCCATGGAGATGTCGCTGCGCTGGGCGCAGCGTAGCCGCGATCGCTTTGATTCCCTTGAGAATAAAAATGCGCTGTTCGGCATTATTCAGGGCAGCGTTTACGAAGATTTACGTGATATCTCGGTAAAAGGTCTGGTAGAGATCGGCTTTGATGGCTACGCTGTCGGCGGCCTGGCGGTAGGTGAGCCGAAGGAAGACATGCACCGGATTCTGGAGCATGTTTGCCCGCAAATTCCTGCTGACAAGCCTCGTTACCTGATGGGCGTAGGGAAACCGGAAGATCTGGTGGAAGGTGTTCGCCGCGGTATTGATATGTTCGACTGCGTAATGCCAACCCGTAATGCACGTAATGGCCATCTTTTTGTCACCGACGGCGTGGTAAAAATCCGCAATGCGAAGCATAAAGATGATACTTCACCGCTGGATGCCGAGTGTGATTGCTATACGTGTCGCAATTATTCACGTGCTTACTTGCATCATCTTGATCGTTGCAACGAAATACTCGGCGCACGGCTCAACACTATTCATAACTTGCGCTATTACCAGCGTTTAATGGCTGGTTTACGCCAGGCTATTGAAGAGGGTAAATTAGAGCTCTTCGTGAGTGATTTTTACCAGCGAACAGGTAAACCCGTTCCACCTTTGAATGTCGATTAATTTAATAATGAGGGATTTTTAATGAGCTTTATCATTTCTGATGCGGTTGCTGCAACAGGTGCTCCGGCGCAGGGTAGCCCGTACTCTTTGATTCTTATGCTGGTGGTATTCGGTCTGATCTTCTATTTCATGATCCTGCGCCCACAGCAAAAACGTACCAAAGAGCATAAAAAGCTGATGGACTCCATCGGGAAAGGGGATGAAGTGCTGACTACCGGTGGTCTGGTGGGTCGCGTAGTGAAAGTAGCTGAAACTGGCTATATCTCTATCGCGCTCAATGACACCACCGAAGTGGTTATCAAGCGTGATTTCGTAGCTGCCGTTCTGCCGAAAGGCACTATGAAGGCGCTGTAATATTCGTTTTTCCCTAAGGGAACTACCGTGCTAAACCGCTATCCTTTGTGGAAGTACATCATGCTGATCGTCGTGTTTATCGTCGGTCTGCTATACGCACTTCCCAACCTATATGGTGAGGATCCGGCAGTTCAGATCACTGGCGCGCGCGGCGTCGCCGCCAGTGAGCAAACGCTGATCCAGGTCCAGAACACCTTAAACGCAGAAAAAATTACCGCTAAGTCTGTGGCCCTTGCTGAGGGTGCGATTCTTGCACGCTTTGACACCACTGACACCCAGCTGCGCGCTCGTGAAGCGCTGATGAGCGTGCTTGGCGATAAATACGTCGTCGCTCTTAACCTTGCTCCAGCCACGCCTCGCTGGCTATCCGCAATCTCCGCAGAGCCGATGAAACTCGGTCTTGATCTGCGTGGTGGCGTGCACTTCCTGATGGAAGTGGATATGGATACCGCCCTGAGTAAACTTCAGGAGCAGACCATTGATAACCTGCGCACCGATTTGCGCGACAAGAGCATTGCCTACACCAACGTGCGTAAAGCCGATAACTATGGTGTCAATGTTGTTTTCCGTGACGGCAAAACGCGTGATGACGCGATCTCTTATTTAACGCCACGCCATCGCGATCTGGTGATGTCGGCGCAGGGCAGCAACGCAATGCGTGCGGTGATGACCGATGCTCGCCTGAGCGAAGCGCGTGAGTATGCCGTTCAACAGAACATTAATATTCTGCGTAACCGCGTAAACCAGCTGGGTGTGGCTGAACCTCTGGTACAGCGCCAGGGTGCTGACCGCATCGTGGTTGAACTGCCGGGTATTCAGGATACCGCGCGTGCGAAAGAGATTCTTGGCGCGACGGCAACGCTTGAATTCCGTCCGGTTAACACCAACGTGGATGCTTCCGCTGCGGCCTCTGGCCGTGTACCGGGCGATTCCGAAGTGAAACAGACCCGTGAGGGTCAACCGGTTGTGCTGTACAAGCGTGTGATTCTGACCGGCGACCACATCACTGACTCGACGTCCAGCACCGATGAATACAACCAGGCTCAGGTGAATATTTCACTGGATAGCGCTGGCGGCAACATCATGTCTAACTTCACCAAAGACAACATCGGCAAACCCATGGCGACGCTGTTTGTGGAGTACAAAGACAGCGGTAAGAAAGATGCCACGGGCCGCTCGATGCTGGCGAAACAAGAAGAAGTTATCAACGTGGCGAACATTCAGTCGCGCCTGGGTAACAGCTTCCGTATCACCGGTATCAGCAACCCGAACGAAGCGCGTCAGCTCTCTCTGCTGCTGCGTGCTGGTGCGTTGATTGCGCCTATTCAGATTGTTGAAGAGCGTACCATCGGCCCAACCCTGGGTATGGAAAACATCAAGCAGGGTCTGGAAGCATGCCTGGCAGGTCTGGCGGTTTCAATCATCTTTATGCTGTTCTTCTATAAGAAGTTTGGCCTGATTGCAACCTCTGCACTGCTGGTGAACCTGGTGATGATCGTGGGGATTATGTCCCTGTTGCCGGGGGCTACGCTCACCATGCCGGGGATTGCGGGGATTGTGTTAACCCTTGCGGTAGCCGTCGATGCCAACGTACTGATAAATGAACGTATTAAGGAAGAGCTTAGTAACGGACGTTCGATACAGCAGGCTATCCACGAAGGTTACCATGGCGCGTTCAGCTCAATTTTCGATGCCAACATTACGACGCTAATCAAGGTCATCATCCTGTATGCCGTAGGCACCGGGGCAATTAAAGGCTTTGCAATCACAACCGGTATTGGTGTGGCGACGTCCATGTTTACCGCCATCGTCGGTACCCGTGCCATCGTAAACCTGTTGTACGGCGGCAAACGCATCAACAAGCTGTCTATCTGAGGAGTGCGTTGTGGCACAGGAATATACTGTTGAACAATTAAACTACGGCCGTAGAGTCCATGACTTTATGCGCTGGGATTTCTGGGCTTTCGGTATTTCCGGCTGCCTGTTAATCCTTTCTGTCGCCATTATCGGCGTGAAAGGATTTAACTGGGGTCTGGATTTCACCGGCGGTACGGTAATCGAAATCTCGCTGGAAAAACCGGCCGATTTGGACCAGATGCGCCAGGCCTTGCAGAAAGCGGGCTTTGCTGAGCCGCTGGTGCAGAACTTCGGCAGCAGCCGTGACATTATGGTGCGCATGCCACCTGCCCAGGGGGAAACCGGTGGTCAGGTGTTGGGCAGCAAAGTCGTTAGCGTGATTAACGAAGCAACCCAGCAGGATGCTACCGTCAAGCGTATCGAGTTCGTCGGCCCAAGCGTGGGGGCGGATCTAGCGCAGAACGGTGCGTTAGCGCTGCTGGCCGCCCTGATCTCGATTCTGGTTTACGTAGGCTTCCGCTTTGAGTGGCGTCTGGCTGCCGGTGTGGTTATCGCACTGATGCACGACGTGATCATTACTCTGGGAGTACTGTCGCTATTCCACATTGAGATTGACCTGACCATCGTTGCCTCGTTGATGTCGGTTATCGGCTACTCACTTAACGACAGCATCGTGGTATCGGACCGTATTCGTGAGAATTTCCGCAAGATCCGCCGCGGTACGCCGTATGAAATCTTCAACGTCTCTTTGACGCAGACGCTGCAACGTACGTTGATTACTTCCGGTACGACACTGGTTGTGATTCTGATGCTGTATCTCTTCGGTGGGGCAATGCTGAAAGGCTTCTCGCTGACGATGCTTATCGGCGTTTCTATCGGTACGGTTTCTTCTATCTACGTGGCGTCCGCGCTGGCGCTGAAGCTGGGCATGAAGCGCGAGCACATGCTGCAGCAGAAAGTCGAGAAAGAAGGGGCGGATCAGCCGTCGATTCTGCCTTAGTACTTGTTGAGTCGCTAAATAAAAGGTTCATCGCGCTTTA
>NZ_RPOH01000032.1 GCF_003818135.1 Buttiauxella warmboldiae
GTTGCCAACATGTCAAAGTCAGCTTCGGGTACGGTAGGCCAGCCCGGTCGCAACGTTCGTGCAAAATCAGGCTTAAACCGTTCGATATTAGATCAGGGCTGGCACGAGCTTCGCCGCCAGCTTGAGTACAAACAGCGCTGGCGAGGTGGTCAGGTGCTGGCAATTAATCCAGCCTACACCAGTCAGAAATGCGCCTGCTGTGGTCATACAGCGAAAGAAAACCGCCAGTCACAAAGTCAGTTCGAGTGTCTTGAGTGTGGATATACAGAGAACGCCGATACCAACGGTGCTCGTAATATTTTAGCGGCGGGGCACGCCGCGTTAGCCTGTGGAGAGATGGCAGTTTTAGGCCGCTTGATGAAGCAGGAACCCACCGAGGCGAGTCAGGCTCCGGTCTGAACGCTGTAGGAATCCTCACCCTTTAGGGCGGGGAGGATGTCAAAAAAACTTAAACTGGGGGGCGCCGTTCCCCCCACGCGGGTATCAAGATTCAACAGCCAGCCGGTGGCTCATAATCTCTTTCAGGCTGGCGGAAAGCTCAAACAGGCAGCTTTCCAGCTTTTCGGCATCGATGGCGATATATTGCGGACAATCGTGACGCCCGGTCATCAGGCAAACGGCGGCGGAACACACCGCATCCATTGCGTGGTTCATTGTTTCCATCTCTTGCGCGGCAAGATGGGATCTGAGACGTAAAGCGTTCTGACGGTACTCGCCAGACAAATCGAACAGGTTATCGCGCAGATGCTCAGTTTCCATCACCGACATATAGCCTTTGGCTTTTCTCAGGGAGAGATAAGCAGCAATGTCTATTTTGGCGATAATCATCTTTTTCAGAATATCGCGTTTGAGTGGCTCTCCGGTCATACTTTTACCCTCCGTGTGGTTAGACTCGATAACACACATTTATAGTATGGATAATTTTTAAACCGGCCTGCGTTTTTTGCTGAATTTTTTGATCGTCGGCAGCAACTTTTACACTGGCTAACAATAGACGTGAAACAAGGTGTTACGTAGCGGTCGCGGCATGACAGGCGGCGGCCTGATGTTGCTCTTCAACCATCTGGCGTAACACGCTGTGCCCGAGGTTGTTTTGCCAGGTAAAACTGTTTTGCAGCACCACCACCGCAAAATGGTGTACGCGATCGATACCGATATAGCTGGAGTAGCCACCGATATAGCCAACCTGATAGGTGATGGACTGCTCGCCATAGGTATCCGTCACCCAGGCGATATTGGCGGCTTCTTTATGACGTGGATAGTAAACCTGCAGGGTATCCTGAATAGCTTGATCCACGGCCGCATTGCCGGAGCCATCAAGGTGGGCGGCGGCAAAAGTCAGTAAATCTGCGGTGTCGGTATATAAACTGCCGGCTCCCACCATATTGCCGCTGAACTGCCAGTCCGGCACCACTTGCCCGCGCGGGATAAACTTCGGCTGGCTGCCCGCATGGCCAATGGCACGCAATGGGTAACTTTTCAGGGTCTGCGGGGTAAAACTGCTGTTGCGCATCCCGAGCGGGTCGAAGAGTAACCTTTGCACCAGCCGATCGGCACGCTGGCCGGTCTGATAGTGCAGGACATAATTCAGCACCGCGTAGCCCAGATTCGAGTAGCGTGGCTCGGCGCGCCCCGGCGCTGAAAAGTCCGCCAGAGCGGCCACCACGTTGTCACTATCAAGGTCGGTGTAGAAATTCTCACCGTTTCCCAGATAGCGAATAAACGCGCTCAGCATCGGCAAATCCATATTCTGCCGTGGCAAACCTGAGGTGTGGGTCACCAGTTGCAACAGGGTGATTTTTTTCGCATCAGCGCTCAGCTTTACGGAGGGCGGCAACAGGTTCTCTAATCTGTCTGACCAGTGCAAACGCCCCTGCGCCACTAACACCGCCGTGGCCTCCGCGGTCATCCCTTTGCTGAGCGATCCCACCGCGAACAGCGTGTGCTCATCCACCGGATATTGATGCTCGCTATCCGTGACGCCAAAGCGCCAGTAGTGACGCTGATTTTGGGCGTCAATCACCCCAACCACCATCGCAGGAGACTGCTGCTCAACCATGGCAGGAAGCCACTGGTTGATAGTGCGACGCGATGATTCACCGCAGGCGCGCTGCGCCTTTTGCGGCACGTCTGCCTCAGGAGCGACGTTTGAGAGCGTTCCACACCCCGCCTGCATAACACCGAGCAACAGCACACTTAGCTGCGCCAGGCGAAGGTGTGGTTTCATCAATTAGTTCGCCGCCACGCACGGTTTGGCATCCAGCCCAATCAGCATGGTGCGGGTTTCACCGACTTTTTTCAGCCCAAAATTACTGCTGTGGTAGCGATAAAACGCCTGTCCGCCGGTCATATTTTGATAGGAATAGCGCTTGCCGTTGTACCAGGCGTAGTCGCCATCAATTGCCAGTTTTTCACCGCCACAAACAAACTTTTGTGCGGTGGCGGGCGGCGTATTGAGCGGGGTTGGAATCATCTGACAAGCTGACAGCAGCAGGGCCGCGGCCAGCATCCCGGAAAGGGCTAAAATCTTACGCATCATGCGGTTCTCTCTTTGAGCGGGACGGTTCAATATAAACATAAAGTAAACAGAGCGGGAAGATAATAGAGCCTGCGCCCGGGGTAAGCAAAAAATAAGGCGCGACGAATAATCTTATTTTGGCGCGCGGTGCTTAACGCAACAACCAGTAGAGCCTTACCCAAAACCCGTGTAGAATCGCCCGGCTTTTATTTTCTGTTTACTTTGTGAGCGTGACCCGTATGCAACAACCCCGTATTGGCTTTGTCTCCCTCGGCTGCCCAAAAAACCTCGTTGATTCTGAACGGATCCTGACTGAGCTGCGCACCGAAGGTTACGATGTAGTGCCTAGCTATGATGATGCCGATATGGTTATCGTTAACACCTGTGGCTTTATCGACAGCGCCGTACAAGAGTCGCTTGAGGCTATCGGCGAAGCGCTGAACGAAAATGGCAAAGTGATTGTCACCGGCTGCTTAGGGGCCAAAGAAGATCAAATCCGCGAAGTGCACCCTAAAGTTCTGGAAATCACCGGCCCGCACAGCTACGAGCAAGTTTTGCAGCACGTTCATCACTATGTGCCAAAACCTAAACACAACCCGTTCCTGAGCCTGGTGCCGGAACAAGGCGTGAAGCTGACCCCGCGTCACTACGCCTACCTGAAAATTTCCGAAGGCTGCAACCACCGTTGCACCTTCTGCATCATCCCTTCCATGCGTGGCGATCTTGATAGCCGTCCGATTGGCGATGTGCTGTCCGAAGCTAAACGTCTGGTAGATGCAGGCGTGAAAGAGCTGCTGGTTATCTCGCAGGATACTTCAGCTTACGGCGTGGACGTTAAGCACCGCACCGGTTTTTACAACGGTGAGCCGGTAAAAACCAGCATGGTCAGCCTGTGTGAGCAACTGGCGAAACTCGGCGTGTGGACGCGTCTGCACTACGTTTACCCGTATCCGCACGTTGATGATGTGATTCCATTAATGGCGGCAGGAAAAATCCTGCCGTATCTGGATATTCCTTTGCAGCACGCCAGCCCGCGCATTCTGAAGCTGATGAAGCGCCCGGGTAGCGTGGATCGCCAGCTGCAGCGCATTAAGCAATGGCGTGAAATCTGCCCGGACTTAACGCTGCGCTCCACCTTTATTGTTGGCTTCCCTGGCGAAACCGAAGAAGACTTCCAGATGCTGCTCGACTTCCTGAAAGAAGCGCGACTGGATCGCGTCGGCTGCTTCAAGTTCAGCCCGGTAGAAGGCGCGACCGCCAACGAACTGACCGATCCGGTGCCGGAAGAGGTGAAAGAAGAGCGCTGGAACCGCTTCATGCAGCTGCAGCAGCAGATTTCTGCTGAACGTCTGCAGGAAAAAGTGGGCCGTGAGATTCTGGTTATCATCGATGAAGTTGACGACGAAGGTGCGATTGGCCGCAGCATGGCTGACGCGCCAGAAATCGACGGCGCGGTTTACCTCAATGGCGAAACCAAACTGAAACCCGGTGATGTGGTGCGTGTGAAGGTTGAAAACGCGGACGAATATGACCTGTGGGGTTCAGTGGTTTAAGTTCTGAATGGCGGATACGCGCTAGCGTCATCCGCCTTTTTTCTTTGAAATCACCCTTTTATCTTCGGGTCCAGCGCGTCACGTAACCCATCTCCCAGCAGGTTAAACGCCAGCACCGTCAGGAAAATTGCAAGGCTCGGGAAGAGAGCCACATGCGGCGCAATCACCATATCCGCTCGTGCTTCATTGAGCATCGCCCCCCACTCCGGCGTCGGCGGCTGCGCGCCTAATCCCAGAAACGACAAACTCGCCGCTGAAATAATCGAGGTGCCGATACGCATGGTGAAATAGACCACAATCGACGAAACCGTACCCGGCAGAATATGGCGGAAAATTATCGTGGCATCCGAGGCGCCAATACTGCGTGCCGATTCAATAAAAGTTTGGTGTTTCAGCACCAGCGTATTGCCGCGCACCAGGCGGGCAAAGGCCGGAATGCTAAAAATAGCCACCGCGATAATCACGTTCGACATGCCGCTGCCCATTACCGCCACCACGGCTATCGCCAGTAAAATGCCGGGGAAAGCAAACAGCACGTCGCAGATACGCATGATCACGCGGTCCCACCAGCCTTCGTAATAACCGGCGAGCAGGCCAAAGAAAGTGCCCGTCAGCGCGCCGATTAATACCGAAAACACCCCCGCCGCCAGCGAAATTTGCGCCCCCACCAGCACGCGGCTGAAAATATCGCGCCCTAACGAATCCACGCCAAACCAGTGCACCATTGATGGGCCATCGTTAAGGCGGTCGTAATCAAAATAGTTTTCCGCATCAAACGGGGACAGCCAGGGGGCAACAAGCGCAACGGCAATCAGAAACAGCACAAACGCCCCGGCGAACATGGCCACCGGCTGTTTGCGTAAACGGCACAGAAATTCATACCACGGAGTGCGCACCTGATTTGGCCGCACAAGCGGCATCGCATTCAGAACGGCCTGGCGTCGCCAGTTAAAGAGTCGCATCCTTATCTGTACCTGATAGCCGGGTTAATGGCGGCATACAGCAAATCCACCACTAAGTTGATAACAATAAATTCCAGCGAAAACAGCAGCACTTCCGCCTGAATCACCGGGTAGTCACGCATCTCTACCGAATCCACCAGCAGGCGCCCAAGCCCCGGCCAGTTAAACACCTTTTCGACGACGATCGAGCCGCCAAGCAGGAAACCAAACTGTAGCCCCATCATGGTGACGACCGGGATCATCGCATTACGCAGGCCGTGTTTAAGCACGATAAGCGATTCACTCACCCCTTTAGCACGCGCGGTGCGCATGTAATCTTCCTGCAGCACATCCACGAACGAAGCGCGGGTGAAGCGCGCCATCACCGCCGCAACCGCTGCGCCAAGCGTAACAGAGGGGAGAAGATAATGTTGCCAGCTATCTGCCCCCACGGTTGGCAGCCAGCCCAGCTCTACCGAGAAGATCTGCATCAGCAGCATGCCGAGCGCAAAAGCCGGGAAAGAGATGCCGGAAACAGCGATCGTCATGCTCAGTCTGTCCGGCCAGCGGTTGCGCCAGACGGCAGCAATAATGCCGATGCACAGACCAAAAATAACCGCCCAAATCATGCTGGTAATAGTGAGCCAGAAAGTCGGCATAAAGCGGCTGGCTATCTCATCTGTAACCGGGCGGCGCGACACCATAGAAGTGCCAAAATCCCCCTGCACAATATTGCCGATATAGTGTAAAAACTGCTGCCACAGCGGTAAGTCCAGCCCTAGCTGTTTGCGCACCATTTCGATAACGCTGGCATCAGCTTCTGGCCCGGCAATCAAGCGCGCCGGGTCGCCCGGCAGCAGATGGACAAACAGGAATACCAGCACCGCGACGATAAGCAGTGTGGGGATCAGGCCCAGCAGGCGTTTGAGGAAATAGTTAAACATGTCGCCTCCGGCAAATTGCCGCGCATCATGCGCGGCAACAGCCACCTTATTTCAGATCCGCATCATCAAAGCTAAACCCGGCATCCGGCATCACATAAAAACCGCTCAGATTTTTGCTGTGGGCGGAAACCAGCTTTTCGACCACCAGCGGCACCCATGGATTTTCCTTCCAGATGGTGTCCTGAGCATCTTTATACAGCTTCGCTTTCTCATCGCGTTGGGTGGTTTTCAGCGCCGCCACCAGATCTTTATCCACCTGTGGATTGCTATAGAACGCGGTGTTAAACAGCGTTGGCGGCCAGTTGGATGAAGCAAACAACGGCGAAAGCGCCCAGTCGGCTTCGCCCGTTGATGCCGACCAGCCGGTGTAGAACATGCGCACCCCGCTCTCTTTCTGCCCTTTGCCTTCCACTTCTGCGGCACGCTGACCGGCATCCATCGCCGTCACTTTCACCTTAATGCCAACCTGCGCTAACTGCTGCTGGGTGAACTGCAACACTTTCTGCGCGGTGCTGTGGTTATGCGACGACCAGAGCGTGGTTTCAAAACCGTTCGGGTAGCCCGCTTCTTTCAGCAGTTCACGCGCTTTTGCCGGATTGTAGGGCCACGGCTGGTACTTTTGCGCGAAGTCGATAGACGGCGGAACCACCCCTTCTGCCGGTGTCGCATAGCCGGAGAATGCCACTTTCACCAGCGCCTGGCGGTTGATGGCATAGTTGATAGCTTCACGCACTTTCGGGTTATCAAACGGTTTTTGCGTCACGTTCATGCTGAGATAACGCTGCATAATGGAAGGCGACGCCACCAGTTCCAGCCTGTCGTTTTTCTCCAGCACCCCGGCCTGCTCGTAAGGAATTGGGAAGGCAAACTGCGCTTCACCGGTTTGCAGCATCGCCGCACGGGTGTTGTTATCCACCACCGGACGCCAGGTGATGGTGTCAAGCTTTGGTAACCCCGGTTGCCAGTAACCGGCGAATTTCTTCACCTTCACAAAGTCGGTCTGGTTCCAGGTTTCCAGCTGGTACGGCCCGGTACCGACCGGGTGGAAACCAATCTCTTTGCCATATTTTTGCAGCGCCGCCGGTGAGATCATCGCGCTAGCCGGGTGGGCCAGGATATTAATAAACGCCGAGAATGGCTGCTTGAGGGTGATTTTTACCGTACTGGCATCCAGCGCTTCCGTCCGGGCAATCGCCTTGTACAGGTTATAGCGCTTGAGGCGGTTGTCAGGATTACTGGCGCGATCGAGGTTCACTTTCACCGCTTCGGCGTTGAAATCAGTCCCGTCCTGGAATTTAACCCCGGCGTGCAATTTGATGGTGTACACCAGCCCGTCGTCTGAGACGGTATAGCTTTCTGCCAGCACGTTTTGCAGCTTCATCTCTTTATCCAGGCCAAACAGCCCCTGGTAAAAGGATTTTGCTACCGCCTGTGAAAGGGTGTCATTGGCATCATAAGGGTCAAGCGTGGTGAAATTGGATGCCACGGCGACGACCACATCCTTTGCAGCAAATGCCGGTGCGGCGATGAAGCTGGCCGCAAGCCCGGCGGCTAATAGCCATTTTTTATTCTCAAGCAGTGTCATAGTGTTCTCCTGATTATCCTTGCCTAAAGGTGTTTTACTGGCTCCGGGCCACAAAATGGCCAGGGCCTACATTGACAAGCCTTACAACCTGCGGTTCGCTCCCCAGCTTGTACGTGCTGCCGGGAATATCATCAGAGACTAAAACCGGTTTCGGGCGGCGGTGGGTGGGGTCAGCCACCGGAACCGCCGCCATTAATTTGCGGGTATAAGGATGCTGCGGATTTTCAAACACCGCACGGCGCGGGCCAATTTCAACAATTTGCCCGAGGTACATCACCGCCACGCGATGACAAATGCGCTCCACCACCGCCATATCATGAGAAATAAACAAAAAGGCAATGCCAAACTCGCGCTGCAGATCGAGCAGCAGGTTGACGATTTGCGCGCGAATCGAGACATCCAGCGCCGAAACGGACTCATCGGCAATCACCACTTCAGGATTAAGCGCCAGCGCTCTTGCAATACAAATGCGCTGGCGTTGGCCGCCAGAAAATTCATGCGGATAGCGCCAGGCGTGTTCAGGCAATAGCCCCACGCGATCCAGCAGCCAGGCCACGCGCTGTTGCGCCTGTTCTTTGGGCATCACGTTGTGCACCAGCAGCGGCTCCATAATCGAATAGCCCACCGTCAGTCGCGGATCGAGCGAGGCGTAAGGGTCCTGGAAAATAAACTGAATGTTTTTGCGCACCTGCTGCATGTCGGCATTAGAAAGCGTGTCGATGCGCTGGCCGTTGAAGTGGATGCTGCCGCCCTGGGTTTCCACCAGCCGCAGCAGCGCACGCCCGGTTGTGGATTTGCCGCTGCCCGACTCCCCAACCAGCCCCAGAGTTTCTCCCGGAAATAAATCAAAGCTCACTTTTTCTACCGCATGCACCCGGCTGGTAACACGGTTAAAAATGCCGCTGCGGATGTCAAAGCGCGTGACTAAATCACGCACTTGCAGCACCGGAGCCGCCCCCTGCGCAACGGTGTCTTGCTCGGTTTCCGGTTCAGGATTATCAGGCTGTGTCGGTTCGACCAGCGGGAATTTTCTCGGCAGGTCGCGCCCGTTCATCGCCCCAAGACGCGGCACGGCGGCAAGTAAGGTTTTGGTATAGGGATGTTCGGGAGCAGTAAAAATCTGTTGCACGCTGCCGGTTTCCACCGCCTCGCCGCGATACATCACCAGCACCCGATCGGCGATATCGGCCACGACGCCCATGTCGTGGGTGATAAAAATCACGCCCATCTGCATTTCGTCTTGCAGAACGCGAATCAGCTGGAGGATCTGCGCCTGAATGGTGACATCCAGTGCGGTTGTGGGTTCATCGGCTATCAGCACCGCCGGGCGACAAGAGAGCGCCATCGCTATCATCACCCGCTGACGCATGCCGCCGGAAAGCTGATGCGGATAGCGCCCCAGAATCGCTTTTGCTTCGGGAATGCGCACCCGCTCGAGCATCCGGCACGCCTCTTCCAGCGCCGCCTGCTTGCCCAGCCCCTGATGCAAACGAATAGATTCGGCAATTTGCTCGCCCACCGGAAACACCGGGTTTAGCGAGGTCATCGGCTCCTGAAAAATCATCGCTATATCCGCACCGCGCACACGGCGCATCTGCGAGGAACTCAACTCTTCCGGCTCGATCACCTGGCCGTTGCGGCGACGCAGCAGGATTTTATCGCTTTCAACCTGGCTGGCGGTCTTTTCCAGCAGGCGCATTAAGGCCAGCGCCGTCACTGATTTGCCCGAACCCGACTCCCCGACAATCGCCAGCGTTTCGCCGCGCTTGAGCGTCAACGACAGCCCGGACACCGCGTGGACATCCACTTTTTGCTGGCGAAAGCGAACGTTGAGTCGGCTTACAGACAGCACTTCGTCATCGGGAAGCTCGTGACTTCTGGGCATCAGCGCTCCTGGCTTTGATAAATTCCGACGCTTGGGGCATCGCCGACATAACCGTAGCCGCGATACATCCCTTCGCTGTTAAAGGGCAATGCCACATTACCTGCGCAGTCAATCGCTATTATCCCACCGCTGCCGTTGAGCGCCGGGAGTTTTTCCATTACCACGCGTTCTGTGGCCTGGTGCAGGCTCAGCCCGCCGTATTCCATCAATGCTGCGATATCGTAGGCGGCGAGCGTTTTCATAAACACTTCGCCGGTGCCGGTACAGGACACCGCGACGTTGGCGTTATTGGCATAGCAGCCGGCGCCGATAATCGGTGAATCACCGACTCGCCCCACCATTTTGTTGGTCATCCCGCCGGTAGAGGTTGCCGCCGCCAGGTTACCGTGCTTATCAAGGGCTACAGCGCCGACGGTGCCAAATTTGGTGTCCGGATGTATCGGCTCATCATGATCGAGCACGGTTTGGCGCTGCGCGCGGGCGATCTGAAGTTGATCCCAGCGCTGCTGGGTAAAGAAAATATCTGGCGAGACGGGTTCAAGTCCGTGCTGTTGAGCAAAAATTTCCGCACCGCGCCCAATTAACAGCACGTGCGGGCTGTGTTCCAGCACCTTGCGGGCGGCAAGAATCGGGTTGCGAATATGGCTCACTCCCGCCACGGCTCCCGCTTCAAGCGTTTTGCCATCCATAATACAGGCATCAAGCTCGTGCGTGCCGTCATGGGTAAAGACCGCACCAATTCCGGCGTTAAACAGCGGGCACTCTTCAAGCAGGCGTACGGCTTCGCTAACCGCCTCCAGCGCGCTTCCCCCCGCCTCCAGCAACGCCTGTCCTGCCGCAACGATTTCCGAAAGGGCGTTAATATAAAGCCGCTCTTTTTCGGGGCTGAATTGCGCACGAGTGATGGCTCCCGCGCCACCGTGGATAGCGATTACCGCTTTGCTCATTTCGACGTAGCCCTGTCAGGTTTATCCGGTTTCACTTTCTCTATAAATATCAGATTCGTTAAACCGGCTTGAGACGATTTTTGAATATAGAAAGATGTAAATGTGATGTAAAGGAAAATGGCGCGATGGATTACCCATAATATTAGCCATCAGGGAACATTCAGCCGCGGCGCTTTCTCTGCCATAATGTCCGACATATTTTTCCCGCGCTGCTAGGAGCTTTCATGGAATTTACCGCCGGGCTTATCCCGCTTGAAACCGCAATGGAACAGATGCTGTCACGTATTGTTCCTGTCACCGAATCTGAGTCCATCCCTTTGCTGAAGGCTTGTGGGCGCATTACCTCGCACCCTGTCACTTCTCCGATTGATGTTCCGGGTTTTGATAATTCAGCAATGGATGGTTACGCGGTGCGTCTGAAAGATCTGGCGCTGGGTACGGCGCTGCCTGTGGCAGGAAAAGCCTTTGCCGGGCAGCCTTTTGCCGACGAATGGCCGCAAGGCACTTGCATTCGCATTATGACTGGCGCACCGGTGCCGCAAGGAACCGATGCCGTTGTGATGCAAGAAGAAGCCACCGTGACGGAAAACGGCGTGCGCTTTAACGAAGCGGTGAAAAACGGACAAAACGTGCGCCTGCGTGGTGAAGATATTCGCCAGGGCGGCAACGTGCTGCCAGCGGGTAAAAAGCTGACTGCCGCTGAGCTACCGCTGATTGCCTCACTGGGCATCGCCCAGGTCGCCGTGTTACGCAGAGTTCGCGCGGCGGTATTCTCAACCGGTGATGAACTGCAGCTGCCGGGTCTGCCGCTTGGTGAAGGTCAGATCTACGATACCAACCGCCTGGCGGTACATATCATGCTTGAGCAACTCGGCTGCGAAGTTATCGACCTGGGGATTATCCGCGATGATCCGGAAGCCCTGCGTGCGGCGTTTATTGAAGCCGACAGCCAGGCCGATGTGGTAATCAGCAGCGGCGGCGTGTCGGTGGGCGAAGCGGATTACACCAAACAACTGCTGGAAGAATTAGGTGAAGTCGGTTTCTGGAAGCTGGCGATAAAACCGGGCAAGCCTTTTGCCTTTGGCCGCCTGAAAAACAGCTGGTTCTGCGGCCTGCCGGGCAACCCGGTTTCGGCGGCGCTCACCTTCTATCAGCTGGTTCAGCCGTTACTGGCTAAATTAAGCGGGCAGCAAGGCCATGCCCTGCCACCACGCCTGCGCGCGCGCACCGTTGGCAGACTGAAAAAATCACCGGGCCGCCTCGATTTCCAGCGTGGCACGCTGCGCACCGCTGAAGACGGACAATTAGAAGTGCTGAGTACCGGCCACCAGGGATCGCATATTTTCAGCTCATTTAGCCAGGCTAACTGTTTTATCGTGCTGGAGCGCGAGCGTGGCAATGTGGAAGCGGGCGACTGGGTTGAGGTTGAGCCGTTTAACCACCTGTTTGGGAGCTAACCATGAACGCCGAGCTGAGCAATCAGGAGATGCTGCGCTACAACCGCCAGATTATTCTGCGCGGTTTCGATTTTGACGGACAGGAAGCGTTGAAAGCCGCGCGCGTACTGATTGTTGGGCTTGGCGGCCTGGGCTGTGCCAGCGCGCCTTATCTGGCCGCCGCGGGAGTAGGCCATCTGACGCTGCTCGATTTCGACACCGTGGCACTGTCTAATTTACAGCGCCAGACGCTGCATCGCGACGCCACTATCGGGCAGCCGAAAGTCGATTCCGCGCGGCATGAACTCGCAGCAATAAACCCGCATATTCAAATTGATGCGGTTAATGCGCGCTTAGATGAAGCGCAGCTGCTGGCATTAATTGCTGAGCATGATCTGGTGCTGGATTGCACCGACAACGTATTGATTCGTAATCAGCTAAACCTGAGCTGTTTTACGCTCAAAAAACCGCTGGTTTCAGGGGCGGCGATTCGCATGGAAGGGCAAATCAGCGTCTTTACCTATCAGGAGGGCGAGCCGTGTTACCGCTGCCTGAGCCGCCTGTTTGGCGATAATGCGCTAACCTGCGTGGAAGCGGGCGTGATGGCGCCGTTAGTGGGCGTAATCGGCTCTTTGCAGGCGATGGAAGCCATCAAACTGCTGGCGAACTACGGCACCCCCGCGAGCGGGAAAATCGTCATGTACGACGCCCTGACCTGCCAGTTCCGCGAGATGAAACTGCCGCGCAATCCGCAATGCGCGGTGTGCAGCGATCGTTCGTCGTAATGTCGCCGTCCACTGGCCAGGCCGTGGGTATAAAGATTATCTTGCACAGGTAGGGGAAATTGGCTGCCGCGTGGTTTGCAGATGAAGCTAACGCGTCCGGCTTCCCAAAGGGTATTAAAACCCTCTTTTGATAAGAGGGTTTGGGTGAGGATAATCTGAGCTAAATCTTAGCCGTCAATACCTTTACTGCGCAGGTAATCTTCATAGCCGCCGGTAAAGTCGATCACGCGCTCTGGCGTAATCTCAATCACGCGGGTTGCCAGCGAGCTGACAAACTCACGGTCGTGAGAGACGAAGATCAGCGTGCCCGGGTACATTTCCAGCGCCATATTCAGCGATTCAATGGATTCCATATCCAGGTGGTTGGTAGGTTCATCCATCACCAGAACGTTCGGACGCTCCATCATCAGCTTACCAAACAACATGCGGCCTTTTTCGCCGCCGGACAGTACCTTCGCCGGCTTTTTGATGTCGTCCTGGCTGAACAGCAGGCGGCCCAGGATACTGCGTACCGCTTGCTCGTCGTCCCCTTCCTGCATCCACTGGCTCATCCAGTCGAATACCGTCAGATTGTTTTCGAATTCGTATTCGTGATCCTGAGCGTAATAGCCAATTTGCACGTTTTCAGACCATTTCACATTACCCGCATCCGGGGTCAGCTCACCCACCAGCGTTTTCAGCAATGTGGATTTACCCACGCCGTTGGTTCCCAGAATCGCGAGCTTCTCACCCACTTCCAGCAGCATGTTAACGCCTTTGAACAGCGGGCCGTTATCAAAGCCTTTCGCCACGCCTTCCACTTCCAGCGCGTTACGGAACAGTTTCTTGTCCTGCTCGAAGCGGATAAACGGGTTCTGGCGGCTGGAAGCTTTTACTTCGTCGAGTTTGATTTTATCAATCTGGCGCGCACGAGAGGTTGCCTGGCGCGATTTAGAGGCGTTGGCGCTAAAGCGGCTAACGAAGGATTGCAGATCGGCAATTTGCGCTTTTTTCTTCGCGTTATCGGACAGCAGGCGCTCACGCGCTTGTGTGGCGGCCGTCATATATTCGTCGTAGTTGCCCGGATAAACGCGCAGTTCGCCGTAGTCCAGATCCGCCATATGCGTACAAACCATATTCAGGAAGTGACGGTCGTGGGAAATGATGATCATGGTGCTGTTGCGTTCGTTAAGCACCGTTTCCAGCCAGCGAATGGTGTCGATGTCCAGGTTGTTCGTCGGTTCATCGAGCAGCAGAATATCCGGGTTTGAGAACAGCGCCTGCGCCAGCAGCACACGCAATTTCCAGCCAGGGGCCACTTCGCTCATTGGGCCGTAATGCTGCTCTACCGGAATGCCTACGCCAAGCAGCAGTTCACCGGCACGCGCTTCGGCGGTGTAACCGTCCATCTCGCCGTAGAGCACTTCCAGATCCGCCACTTTATAGCCGTCTTCTTCGCTCATTTCTGGCAGCGCATAAATGCGGTCGCGCTCTTCTTTTACTTCCCAGAGCTCGGCGTGGCCCATAATCACCGTGTCGAGAACGGTGAATTTTTCAAAGGCGAACTGATCCTGGCGCAGCTTACCGATGCGCTCGTTAGGATCGAGTGAAACGTTCCCAAGCGTGGGATCTAAATCGCCGCCGAGGATTTTCATAAAGGTAGACTTGCCGCTACCGTTAGCGCCGATCAAGCCGTAACGGTTGCCGCCGCCAAATTTGACAGAAATATTTTCAAACAGCGGCTTACTGCCGAACTGCATTGTGACGTTACTGGAAACTAGCACAGAGATGTCCTGGTAAAAGAAGTGATTTAATATGTGAGATCGGGCACATTATGCCATAACTCAACGTGCAGATCGCGCGGCTTGTGCGCTGGCGATAAAATAATCAATCTGCAAAAAAATGTGATTTAATCCACATCTGATTTCCCACTCTGGGGGAATGCACATATAATGCGCGCTATCGCTCCGTTTCTTCACTCACTAGCCTGCATGGCCATAAATACTTCGCAAAATATGAATATGAAACTACGCACAATTTTACTGGCATTTGTGGCTGCTGTGGCTTTTAGCAACACAGCTTCTGCCGTGACCTATCCGCTGCCAACCGATGGCAGCCGCCTGGTGGGTCAAAACCAGGTAATTACCATTCCTGAAGGGAGCACCGCGCCGCTCGAAGAGTTTGCCGCGCGTTACCAGATGGGCCTTTCCAATATGCTGGAAGCAAACCCTGGGGTGGATCCTTATCTGCCAAAACCGGGCACCATCCTGAATATTCCTCAGCAGTTAATCCTGCCGGATACCGTGCATGAAGGTATCGTGATTAACAGTGCTGAAATGCGCCTCTATTACTACCCTGCCGGCACCAACACGGTTATCGTGCTGCCAATTGGTATCGGCCAACTGGGTAAAGACACCCCGCTGAACTGGACCACAAAAGTAGAGCGTAAGAAAGCGGGCCCAACCTGGACGCCAACGGCGAAAATGCATGCGGAGTATATTGCTGCCGGTACGCCGCTGCCAGCCGTTGTTCCTGCCGGCCCGGACAACCCGATGGGCCTGTATGCGCTATATATCGGCCGTCTGTACGCCATTCACGGGACGAACGCCAACTTTGGCATCGGCCTGCGCGTCAGCCACGGTTGTGTGCGTCTGCGTAACGAAGATATTAAGTTCCTGTTCGAGAAAGTGCCGGTCGGTACTCGCGTTCAGTTCATCAACGAACCGGTGAAAGCCACCGTTGAGCCGGACGGCACACGCTACATTGAAGTGCATAATCCGCTGTCCACCACTGAAGAGCAGTTCAATTCAACCGAGATCGTGCCCATCACGCTGAAAAACAACGTGACGGCCATTACTGCCCAGCCGGACGTTGACAGCATCGTGCTGGAGCAGGCGATTCAGGGCCGTTCCGGTATGCCGGTACGTCTGAACTAAGTTTCAGCCCGTATTGAACGGCGGCCTGCGGGCCGCCTCAGGCTGATAACAAACCCCATGTGTTTCGCAAAACGAACAGAGACCATCAATAAACAATAAGGAAAATCAATTTATTGATTT
>NZ_RPOH01000033.1 GCF_003818135.1 Buttiauxella warmboldiae
CGTGGTTTTTCCTTCTTTAACCATTGTGACCGGAAAAGTGATGCTCTATCTGTTAGGCTTTCTGATAGCGGTTATCGCCGGGTTCCTGTTTACGTGGTTTATGGGGTTTAACGATCCAGAGGAGTAAGGTTTGGTCACTCAGAGTGAGCGTCGGGTAGTCTTTTTCGATTTAGACGGTACGCTGCATCAGCAGGATATGTTTGGCAGCTTTTTGCGTTACCTGCTGCGCCATCAACCTCTCAATCTGTTCCTTGTCATTCCGCTTCTGCCGGTGATAGGTGGGGCGTTGCTGATTAAAGGGCGCGCCGCTCGCTGGCCGATGAGCCTGTTGCTGTGGGGCGCGACCTTTGGGCATAGCGAAACGCGCCTCAAGCAGCTTGAAGCTAATTTTGTGGCCTGGTTTCGTGGGCGAGTCACCGCCTTTCCGGTGGTTCAGCAGCGGCTTACCGACTATCTCACCAGCTCCGATGCCGATGTATGGCTTATCACCGGTTCACCACAGCCGCTGGTTCAGCAGGTCTATTTCGATACGCCGTGGCTGCCGAAAGTTAAGCTTATCGCCAGCCAAATTGAGCGTTCACACGGTGGGTGGGTACTCACCATGCGCTGCCTGGGGCATGAAAAAGTTTCGCAGCTGGAGCTGCAAATCGGCACCCCTTTGCAGCTCTACAGCGGGTATAGCGACAGCAATCAGGACAACCCGCTGCTCTATTTTTGCCAGCACCGCTGGCGCGTTACGCCACAGGGGCAGTTGCAACAGCTGGAGTAACCCTCTTTCTCATTAGAGGGCGGCCAGGTATAATGCGCGCCCGAATCTTGCCCGGAGAGTCTCTTGTCAGATAGTGAATTTACCCACGAGCACTGGATGCGCCACGCGCTAAGCCTCGCACGGCGAGCCTGGGAAGAAGGAGAAGTTCCGGTTGGTGCGGTATTGGTACATAACAACCAGGTCATTGGCGAAGGCTGGAACCGTCCTATTGGCCGCCACGATCCAACGGCGCACGCGGAAATTATGGCGCTGCGGCAGGGCGGAATGGTGTTGCAAAACTACCGTCTGCTGGAAACCACGCTGTATGTGACTCTCGAACCCTGCGTCATGTGCGCGGGAGCAATGGTGCATGGCCGTATCGGCAGCCTGGTCTTTGGCGCCCGGGATGCCAAAACCGGTGCGATTGGTTCTTTAATGGATGTGCTGGGCCACCCGGGTATGAATCACCAGGTGAGTGTCACTGAGGGCGTTTTGGCAGCAGAGTGCTCGGCAATGTTAAGCGATTTTTTCCGAGCACGTCGTCTGGAGAAAAAGGCCCTAAAGGAAAAGGCCCGTAGCCCGGAGTAGCCAGCTCCACGGGGGCCACTGCCGGATAAGCTGCGGCATATTTCTCTTCTTGCTCCACCTGCCTCTCTTTTTCGAGTAAATACCCGGCCAGGCTGATGTGATACTTACGAATATTTTCCACGTACGCATACGCCTCATGGCCGCGAGCGTAGCCGTAGGTCGTTTTGCTGTAATATGGTTTCAGGCTCAGCAGCGGCAGCCGCATTTTGACATCCGCCCAGCTATCCGGATTGCCTTTTTGTTTCGCCGTCAGTTGGCGGGCATCCAGCATATGGGCATAGCCCATGTTATATGCCGCCAGCGCAAACCAAATCCGCTCTTCTTCCGGCACACTTTCCGGCACTTTCGTCATCATATCTTTCAGATAACGACTCCCGCCTTCAATGCTTTGTTCCGGGTCCAGTCGGTCGGTTACGCCGAGACTTTGCGCCGTGTTTTTGGTGAGCATCATCAGGCCGCGCACCCCGGTGGGGGAGGTCGCCTGGCTATCCCAGTGGGACTCCTGATATGAAATCGCCGCCAGCAGCCGCCAGTCTATTTCAGTGGCATATTTTTCAAATAAGGGCTGCAGCTCAGGCAGGACAGAATCCACGGCTTTGAGGAATGTGCGGGTATCAACGTAATCAAAGTCGCCAACGTGGCCGAGATATTTCTCTTCCAGACGAGCAAAAGTCCCGTCGCCGTTGAGCTGGTTATAAAAGTCGAGCAGGGCCGCAGAAAGGCTGTCGTCGCTATCCAGCGCGCTAAACCAGGCCACGGGCTGCTCGTCTGTTACATCCAGCGCGACGGCAAGCTGCGGATGAACGCGCTGGAAGGTGCTGATTGCAACGGAATCCGCAATGGTGAAAGCAATCTTCCCGGCAACAACCTGCTGCAGTAGTTCCGTACTGCTGAGCTTTTCGTCGATATGCCAGCTTAAATCCGGGAACTTCTCTTCTTTAAGCTTTTTCAACGCATTTAAAGAGGATACGCCAGGAGAAAGCACCAGCTGGTTGGCTTTCACTCCGGCCAGCGTTTTAGGGCGCGGGCTACCCATGCGATAAACCATCTGCTGAGAAACGGAATAGTACGCCGGACCTGCCTGGTAGCGTTGGCTGCGCTGCGTGTTATACACCAGGCCTGCAGCAATCACATCGGCGTTGCCATTATCAATGTCATCAAACAGTTCCTGAATATTGGGGCGTACGGTAACTTTTAATTTCACCCCCAGGTAATGTGCAAACTGCTGGGCCAGCTCATAATCCAGGCCAATTTTTTTGCCCTGATAGTCGCTATAGGTCAAAGGCGATTGAATAGTACTGACGCGCAAAACCCCCCGCGCTTGAATGGCGGCGATACGGTTTTCGGCTTGTCCGAACCAGGGAATGGAGGGCCAGAGCGCCACTGCCAGCAACACGGTTACGGCACCGATAAGCAGATAATTAATCTTAAATCTTTTCAAACAGTTAATCTTCTGCGGGGCGTCGAGTCTTCGCTAACAACAGGCTGCAAAAAGAGAGGTTTAACAACAGGGTATGGCGCATTTTGCTTAACAAAACGCCACTGTGCAACATATTCAACATTTGCGGCTGATTTTTCGCCAGCCAAAACTAATGCGTTTATTTGCACGCAAACGGTTTCGTCGCGGCGGTGGATTCTCTATAATGGCGCCCGTTTTCCCCTTGCGCCCACTGAAGCGTCCCCCTGGCGTTTCGAAGACGAGAGATCTTTGATGATGGAAATTCTGCGTGGTTCGCCCGCTTTATCGGCATTTCGTATTAACAAATTACTGACCCGCTTTCATGACGCCAACCTTCCGGTCAACGACATTTATGCCGAGTATATTCACTTTGCCGATCTCGACGCGCCGTTAACGGCTGAAGAGCACGCCCGTCTGCAACGGTTGTTGAAATATGGTCCAACCCTTGCCGACCACGCCCCGACCGGCGACCTGATTCTGGTCACGCCGCGCCCTGGTACCATCTCACCCTGGTCCTCCAAAGCTACCGACATTGCCCATAACTGCGACCTGGCTAAAGTTAAGCGCCTGGAACGCGGCGTCGCGTATTACGTGACGGCAAACGCGCTGACGGACGCACAGCGCCAGCAAGTGGCTGCTTTGCTGCACGACCGCATGATGGAAAGCGTATTTGGCGCGCTCAATGACGCGCAGCAACTCTTCTCTCAACACCAGCCTGCCCCCGTGCAAAGCGTTGACCTGTTAACCCAGGGGCGCAATGCGTTGGTGGAAGCCAACATCCGTTTAGGACTGGCTTTAGCGGAAGACGAAATTGATTATTTGCAGGATGCGTTCACCAAACTGGGGCGCAACCCGAACGATATCGAGCTGTACATGTTCGCGCAGGCTAACTCCGAGCATTGCCGCCACAAAATTTTTAACGCCGACTGGATAATTGACGGCGTTGAGCAGCCTAAATCGCTGTTCAAAATGATTAAAAACACCTTCGAGAAAAACCCTGAGTACGTGTTATCGGCTTACAAAGATAACGCCGCCGTCATGGAAGGGTCGCAGGTAGGGCGCTTCTTTGCCGACCACGAAGCGGGGCGTTACGACTATCATCAGGAAGATGCGCATATCCTGATGAAGGTTGAAACTCATAATCACCCAACGGCTATCTCCCCGTGGCCAGGTGCTGCCACCGGCTCCGGTGGTGAAATTCGTGACGAAGGTGCAACAGGCCGCGGTGCGAAACCGAAAGCGGGCCTGGTCGGTTTCTCGGTTTCAAACCTGCGCATTCCGGGCTTTGAACAGCCGTGGGAAGAAGATTTCGGCAAGCCGGACCGCATTGTGACCGCGCTGGATATTATGACTGACGGCCCTCTGGGCGGCGCGGCATTTAACAACGAATTTGGTCGCCCGGCGCTGACCGGCTACTTCCGTACCTACGAAGAACAAGTTAACAGCCACAACGGCGTAGAACTGCGCGGCTATCACAAGCCGATCATGCTGGCGGGCGGTATCGGCAACATTCGTGCCGACCACGTTCAGAAAGGTGAAATCACCGTTGGCGCAAAACTGATTGTGCTCGGTGGCCCGGCCATGAATATCGGTCTGGGCGGTGGAGCCGCGTCTTCAATGGCCTCGGGCCAGTCTGATGCGGATCTGGATTTTGCTTCCGTCCAGCGCGACAACCCTGAAATGGAACGCCGTTGCCAGGAAGTGATCGACCGCTGCTGGCAACTGGGCGATGCCAACCCGATTCTGTTTATTCACGATGTGGGCGCCGGCGGGCTTTCTAACGCCATGCCGGAACTGGTGAGCGACGGCGGGCGCGGTGGCCGTTTCGAGCTGCGTGATATTCTCAACGACGAACCGGGTATGAGCCCGCTGGAAGTGTGGTGCAACGAGTCACAGGAACGTTACGTTCTGGCGGTTGCCCCAGACCAGCTGCCGCTGTTTGACGAGCTGTGCCGCCGCGAACGCGCGCCGTATGCCGTTATCGGTGAAGCGACCGAAGAAAAACACCTGACGCTCAACGACAGCCACTTCGACAACCGGCCAATTGATATGCCGCTGGACGTGTTGCTCGGAAAAACGCCGAAAATGGAACGCAACGTTGAAACCCTGAAAGCGAAGGGCGATGCGCTGGACACTCGCAATATCACCATCGCAGATGCGGTAAACCGTGTGCTGCATTTGCCGACCGTGGCTGAGAAAACGTTCCTTGTGACCATCGGCGACCGTTCTGTGACCGGCATGGTTGCGCGTGACCAGATGGTTGGGCCGTGGCAGATCCCGGTTGCTAACTGCGCGGTCACCACAGCAAGCCTTGATAGCTATTATGGCGAAGCGATGTCGCTTGGCGAACGTGCGCCGGTTGCTCTGCTGGACTTTGCCGCATCGGGCCGCCTGGCTGTTGGTGAAGCACTGACCAACATTGCCGCTACGCAAATTGGCGCGTTGAATCGCATTAAACTCTCGGCAAACTGGATGTCCGCTGCCGGTCACCCTGGTGAAGATGCTGGCCTTTACGAAGCGGTGAAGGCGGTTGGCGAAGAGCTTTGCCCGACGCTTGGCCTGACCATTCCAGTGGGCAAAGACTCGATGTCGATGAAAACCCGCTGGCAGGAAGGCAACGAACAGCGCGAAATGACGTCTCCGTTGTCGCTGGTGATCACCGCTTTTGCGCGCGTTGAAGATGTGCGCCGCACCGTTACGCCGCAGCTGCAAGTCGAAGATAACGCCCTGTTGCTGATCGATTTAGGTGCCGGTCACAATGCACTGGGCGCAACCGCGCTTTCTCAGGTTTACCGCCAGCTTGGCGACAAACCTGCTGACGTTCGCAGTGCCGAACAACTGAAAGGCTTCTTTAACGCGATTCAGGCGCTGGTGGCCGAACAGAAACTGCTGGCTTACCACGATCGTTCTGACGGTGGTCTGTTGGTCACGCTGGCAGAGATGGCATTTGCCGGCCACTGTGGCGTGGAAGCGGATATTGCCGCACTTGGCAAAGACCATCTGGCTGCACTCTTTAATGAAGAGTTAGGTGCAGTAATCCAGGTGAAAGCAGCCGATCGTGCAGCCGTTGAGAAAACGCTGGAAGACCACGGTCTTGCGGATTGCGTTCACTTCCTCGGCAAAGCCGTGGCGGGGGACCGTTTCACACTGACCGCCGATGGTCATGCGGTATTTAGTGAAAGCCGCACCACGCTGCGCATGTGGTGGGCAGAAACCACCTGGCAGATGCAGCGTCTGCGCGATAACCCGGAATGTGCCGATCAAGAACATGAAGCGAAAGCCAATGACAACGATCCTGGCCTGAACGTTAAACTGAGCTTTGATATTAAAGAAGATATCGCCGCACCGTTTATCGCCAAAGGCGCACGTCCGAAAGTGGCTGTACTGCGCGAGCAGGGCGTTAACTCCCACGTGGAAATGGCTGCGGCTTTCCACCGTGCGGGCTTTGACGCCATCGACGTTCATATGAGCGACTTGCTGGCTGGTCGCCGTGGTCTGGAAGAGTTCCAGGCTTTGGTGGCGTGTGGCGGCTTCTCTTACGGTGACGTACTGGGCGCGGGCGAAGGCTGGGCGAAGTCCATTCTCTTTAACTCACGCGTGCGTGATGAGTTCGAAGCCTTCTTCCACCGCCCGCAAACTCTGGCGCTGGGCGTGTGTAACGGCTGCCAGATGATGTCCAACCTGCGCGAGCTGGTTCCGGGCAGCGACCTGTGGCCGCGTTTTGTACGCAACCATTCCGATCGCTTTGAAGCGCGTTTCAGCCTGGTGGAGGTCACTTCCAGCCCGTCGCTGCTGCTGCAGGGGATGGTCGGTTCCCACATGCCAATCGCGGTTTCTCACGGTGAAGGGCATGTGGAAGTTCGCGATGCGGCGCATCTGGCGGCGCTGGAAAGCAAAGGCCTGGTGGCGCTGCGCTTTATCGACAACTTCGGCAAGGTGACGCAAGACTATCCGGCGAACCCGAACGGCTCACCAAATGGGATTACGGCGGTAACTAACGAAAGCGGGCGCGTCACCATCATGATGCCGCACCCTGAACGGGTGTTCCGTACCGTGAGCAACTCCTGGCATCCGGCAGAGTGGGGCGAAGATAGCCCGTGGATGCGTATTTTCCGTAACGCACGCAAGCAACTGGGTTAATCCTGCCTTATCCTGATTTCCCCGGGGAGAATGCTGAGTTCAGAGCAAGCCAACCCTATACAATCCCTTCACTCTGGTGAGGGGATTTTTTTGTCACCTCATCCCGACAGGAGAGATTTTGTGTGTCTCCAGATGGAGACATTTATTTCACTGATTTTAAAGGAAATTAAAATCATCAGTCATTGGTGTAGCTAATTAGCGACAGCGTGTGCAAAAAACACACAGCGTTTTTAACCATCATTACCATTAATAAACATAACAGAAACATTGATGTGCAAGAATGCTAGCAAACATGGCACATATAATGCATAATACTGCGCAGTGGCTCATTCACCTTCTTATGTCAGCCCCCGCAAGGGTTGTGCTACATAAACCATAGAATGATGCACTCAAGGTGCCTGCCGTCCGACTTTTGATTATTGCCAGTCTCGTACTGTTTTATCATGCTCCGGGCGACACGTTGAGTAAGGCACCGCCTAATTCCACAACAAAGGCAGAGAATATTCTCTGCCTTTGTTGTTTCTGCAGCACGCTTTCTGATTAATCAGACTTTAAACTCCAGCCGATCCCCGCTAGCATCGCATCATTGCGCCTCCCAATGAGATGAAGCTATTGACCCAGTGGCACTTTTTCCCGCGATCCCTACGTCAGCTCGTGATGGTGGCTTTTTTGCTGGTACTGGTTCCGCTACTGGTACTGGCATGGCAGGCCTGGCAAAGCCTGAATGCGCTGAGCGACCAGGCCGCGTTGACCAACCGCACTACGCTGGTGGATACACGCCGTAGCGAAGCCATGACCAACGTCGCGCTGGAGATGGAGCGTAGCTATCGTCAGTACTGCGTGCTTGATGATGCAACGCTTGCCACGCTCTATCAGGGGCAGCGAAAACGCTACATGCAAATGCTGGAAGCGCACTCCGGCGTCCTGCCCGATAACCACCTGTACACAGACTTAAACCGGTCGTTAAACGATCTTGCCGAAATTCAATGTAAAAACAGCGGGCCTGATACCGCTGCGGCCGCTCATCTGGAAACTTTCGCCACCCAAAATGCTGAAATGGTGCAGGCAACGCGCGCGGCGGTGTTTTCCCGTGGACAACAGCTGCAGCAGGAAATTGCCGAGCGCGGGCAGTTCTTCGGCTGGCAGGCGCTGGTGCTCTTCTTACTGAGTGTGGCGCTGGTGATTATTTTTACGCGTATGATTATCGGGCCGGTGAAAGGCATTGAACGCATGATCAACCTGCTTGGTGAGGGGCATTCGTTGGGTAATGCGGCGCTGTTTAAAGGGCCGCGCGAATTGCGTTCGGTGGGGCAGCGCATTGTCTGGCTTAGCGAGCGCCTCTCCTGGCTTGAATCTCAGCGCCATGAATTTTTACGTCACATTTCCCATGAGTTAAAAACCCCGCTCGCCAGTATGCGTGAAGGCACTGAATTACTTGCCGATCAGGTTGTCGGGCCATTAACCAGCGACCAAAAAGAGGTGGTGGAGATCCTCGATAACAGCAGTCGCCACCTGCAAAAATTGATTGAGCAGCTGCTCGATTACAACCGCAAACTGGCGGATGTCCCGCTGGAGATGGAAAAAGTGGAGCTGGCACCGCTCGCGGAGATGATTATCGCCGCTCACAGTTTGCCTGCACGGGCTAAAATGATGCGTACCGAGTGTCATTTAAGCCCGGTTGCCTGCCTGGCGGAACCCATGCTGTTAATGAGCGTGCTGGATAATCTCTACTCCAATGCGGTGCACTATGGGGCTGAATCCGGTACCATTTATCTACGAAGCGCGCAGGCGGGGAATACCCTACATATCGATGTTGGTAATACCGGGATGCCTATTCCGCCTGCGGAGCGCGAGATGATCTTTGAACCTTTTTATCAGGGGAGTCACCAGCGCAAAGGTGCGGTTAAAGGAAGCGGGCTGGGCCTGAGTATTGCCCAGGATTGTATCCGTCGCATGCATGGCGAATTGCATCTGATTGACGATGAAACGGCAGATGTTTGCTTCCGTATTGAGTTGCCTGTTTTTTCCGAGAACAAATAAAAAATGAAAGTGACTATTTTTCGCCCTTTGTCAGCATTGCTACTGCCCTTGCTGCTGGCGAGTTGTGTACAACATACGCAGCCCAAAGATGTTAAGCATCCGCTGCCGGTGGAAGAACCCGAACAGCAACTGGCTGACTACCTCTCTACCGATTGTGATGAGATCTGGCAAAACCAGCGTCACGACTCGATGAGTAATCCGCTGTACTGGCTACGGGCGATGGACTGCGCCGAACGTTTAGCGCCAGCCCAGGCTCGAGCCCAGGCGAAACGCTGGCCGTCAGCTAGCTGGGGTGACACCTTTAAGCGCGGCATCCTGTTGGCGAATGCCAAAATTACCCCAACCGAGCGCCGCCGCTACATGGTGAAGCTGGACGCAATGACCGCAGAGGTACCTTCGCAGGTGCGCTCGCTATTCCAGGTCTGGCGCGATGGGCAAGCTTCTTTGTTGGCGCTGTCTGACGAACGCACGCGCTACAGCAAACTACAGCAGGCGTCAGACAACGAGCTGGATACGCTACGTGAACAGCAGCAAAGACTCAGAAGCCAGCTCAGCCTGACCACCCGAAAACTGGAAAACCTGACCGATATTGAACGCCAGCTTTCCAGCCGCAAACCTGCGAACGCAGAATTGCCGGACAACACCAAACCCGCGCCGGAGGCGAAACCATGACCCAACGCACACCCGCAAGATTACTGCTGGTTGACGACGATCCTGGCCTGCTGAAACTCCTCGGTATGCGCCTGAGCAGCGAAGGTTACATCGTCTCAACCGCGCAGAGCGGAGCCGAAGGGTTGCGCCTGCTAGGCCGCGAAAAAATCGACCTGGCGATCAGCGATCTGCGGATGGACGAAATGGATGGCATGGCGTTATTTGCCGAAATCCAGAAAGCGCAGCCGGGGATGCCGGTCATCATTCTTACCGCCCACGGATCTATTCCTGACGCGGTGGCCGCTACGCAGCAGGGCGTGTTCAGCTTCCTGACCAAACCGGTGGATAAAGATGCGCTCTATAAGGCGATTGATGATGCCCTGGAGCACACCGTTACCGCGGGTGATGAGCTGTGGCGCGATACTATCGTTACCCGTAGCCCGGTGATGCTGCGCCTGTTGGATCAGGCGCGTATGGTGGCGCAGTCGGATGTCAGCGTATTGATTAACGGGCAAAGCGGCACCGGCAAAGAGATCCTTGCCCAGGCGATCCACAATGCCAGCCCGCGCAGCAAAAAAGCCTTTATCGCTATTAACTGCGGTGCGTTACCGGAACAGCTGTTGGAATCCGAACTGTTTGGCCATGCGCGCGGCGCCTTTACCGGCGCGGTCAGCAGCAGGGAAGGGTTGTTCCAGGCCGCGGAAGGCGGAACGCTATTCCTTGATGAAATTGGCGACATGCCGATTCCTTTGCAGGTCAAACTGCTGCGCGTGTTGCAGGAGCGCAAGGTGCGCCCGCTAGGCAGCAACCGCGACCTGGATATCGACGTGCGTATTCTTTCGGCCACTCACCGTGATTTACCCAAAGCCATGGAGCGCGGCGAGTTTCGCGAAGACTTGTTCTACCGTCTGAACGTGGTGAGCCTGAAACTCCCTGCCTTGCAGGAGCGCGCAGAAGACGTGCCTCTGCTGGCGAATCATCTGCTACGCCAGTCGGCCGACCGCCATAAGCCTTTTGTGCGCAGCTTTTCAAGCGACGCCATGAAGCGCCTGATGGCCGCAAGCTGGCCTGGC
Source organism: Buttiauxella warmboldiae (assembly GCF_003818135.1). Lineage (GTDB taxonomy): Bacteria > Pseudomonadota > Gammaproteobacteria > Enterobacterales > Enterobacteriaceae > Buttiauxella > Buttiauxella warmboldiae. The sequence continues at coordinate 10,700 of NZ_RPOH01000033.1, forward strand.
AACGTGCGCCAGTTGGTCAACGTGATTGAACAATGTGTGGCGCTGACCTCGGCCCCGGTTATCAGCGAGGCGCTGGTTCAGCAGGCGCTGGAGGGCGAGAATACGGCGCTGCCGACCTTTGTTGAGGCGCGTAATCAGTTTGAGCTGAACTACCTGCGCAAACTGCTGCAAATGACCAAAGGAAATGTGACTCAGGCGGCGCGGATCGCCGGGCGTAACCGTACAGAATTCTACAAATTACTCTCACGGCATGAGCTCGATGCCAATGACTTTAAAGAGTAGTCTGTGGTAGGTTGGGCAATCGATGAAGTGGGGGATGACAGAGAAAACTATGAAAAAAATTGATGCGATTATTAAACCGTTCAAGCTGGATGACGTGCGCGAAGCGCTGGCAGAAGTAGGTATCACCGGCATGACGGTCACCGAAGTGAAAGGTTTTGGGCGTCAGAAAGGGCATACCGAACTGTACCGTGGCGCTGAGTACATGGTGGATTTCCTGCCAAAAGTAAAAATTGAAATTGTCGTCACTGACGATATCGTGGACACCTGCGTGGACACCATTATCCGTACCGCGCAAACCGGTAAAATCGGCGACGGTAAAATCTTTGTCTTTGACGTTGCCCGCGTGGTGCGTATCCGTACCGGCGAAGAAGACGACGCCGCGATTTAATTTTTACCCCTTCATCCCGCCCTTCTTCCTCAGGGAGAAGGGCGGGATGAAGGTTGTTTTAAAATCACATCACTTTATGCGGGCCAAAACATTCATAGTTGATTCGGTCTTGCTCAACGCCCAACTTCACTAACTGCTCTGCCGCAAAACGCATAAAACTCACCGGCCCACACAGGTAAAACTGCATCTCCGGCGTGCTGATTTTGCTCTCTAATGCCAGCAAATCCATCAAACCTTCGCGATCAAATTTTGCCTGCGCACGGCAGTTTTCACCCGGTATGCGATACCACACGTGGCTTTCAAAGCGTGGTAATTGTGCGCCCAGCTGATTAACTTCATCGGCAAACGCATGCACCTCGCTATGGTCTGCTGCGTGCAGCCAGTTCACCTGGGCTGTATGTTTGGTTTTCGCCAGCGTATCCAGCATCGCTAACATCGGGGTCTGACCCACGCCCGCTGAAATCAGCGTTACCGGAGTCTGGGGGCTGACATCCATAAAGAAATCACCGGCCGGTGCAGCCAGATGCACTTCATCGCCCACTTGCGCGTGATTATGCAGCCAGCTTGAAACCTGGCCCAAATCTTCCCGCTTAACCGCAATGCGATAGGTTTTACCATCAGGTTTACGTGTCAGAGAGTACTGGCGAATTTCCTGGTGCGGGAAACCCTCAGGCTTGAGCCACACGCCAAGATATTGGCCAGGCTGATAATCGGCGACCGCTTTGCCATCAACAGGCTCAAACTCAAAACTGGTGATAAGCGAACTCTGCGGCTGTTTTGTCACAATGCGGAATGCGCGAGTGCCTTCCCAACCGCCATTTTTCGCTGCATTGTCCTGATAGATTTCCGCTTCGCGATGAATAAACACGCCTGCCAGCACGCCGTAGGCTTTGCCCCACGCATCCAGCACTTGCTGGCCCGGACTGAACATTTCGTCCAGCGTCGCTAATAAATGGCCGCCGACAATGTCGTACTGCTCAGGTTTGATCTGGAAGCTGGTGTGCTTCTGGGCGATTTTTTCTACCGCAGGCAACAATACCGCCAGATTTTCAATATTAGCGGCATACGCACAGATGGCGTTGAACAGCGCTTCACGCTGATCGCCATTGCGCTGGTTGCTCATATTAAAAATCTCTTTCAACTCGGGGTTATGGCTAAACATACGATCGTAAAAATGAGCGGTAAGTTTGGGGCCGGTGGCGGCAAGCAGGGGAATGGTGGATTTCACGACAGCAATAGTTTGCGCATCAAGCATGATTAGCTCCATATGATTAGCAGGTAAAATAAATGTTGTATTTTGTATGCATCTTATAAGACGCGCTGCCGAAAAAAAAGCGCTTCATGGTAAATGGAGAGTGAATGGTGATGATGAGATTCACATAACATGAAATTTCTGCACGTTGATGATGAATTTATATCCGTTGAAAGGCTCGGAAAATTTTGCCTGTAAACCCTTGCAGGACGCGCAGCCAATCGTTTGCGTAAAAACCTCTGTCAAGACCTATCACGCAGCACTATTTCGGTTTACACTGTTGCCCGTCGCTAAAAACCCCATAGGTTATGCGATAAAATTTTACTGTTAGCTGAGTCAGGAGATGCGGATGTTAAAGCGTGAAATGAATATTGCCGATTATGATGCCCCACTGTGGCAGGCTATGGAGCAAGAAAAAGTACGTCAGGAAGAGCACATTGAACTGATCGCCTCCGAAAACTACACCAGCCCGCGCGTGATGCAGGCTCAGGGTTCTCAGTTAACCAATAAATACGCGGAAGGCTACCCGGGCAAACGCTACTACGGCGGCTGTGAATATGTCGACGTGGTTGAGCAACTGGCTATTGACCGTGCAAAAGAGCTGTTTGGCGCTGATTACGCTAACGTGCAGCCGCACTCTGGTTCACAGGCTAACTTCGCGGTATACACCACGCTGCTGCAGCCTGGCGACACCGTTCTGGGGATGAACCTGGCACACGGCGGCCACCTGACTCACGGTTCCCCGGTAAACTTCTCCGGTAAGCTGTACAACATCGTTCCTTACGGTATCGATGAAACGGGTCATATCGACTACGCAGATCTGGAAAAACAGGCGAAAGAGCACAAACCGAAAATGATCATCGGTGGCTTCTCTGCTTATTCCGGCGTGGTTGACTGGGCAAAAATGCGTGAAATCGCAGATATGGTTGGCGCCTATCTGTTCGTGGATATGGCGCACGTTGCGGGTCTTATCGCCGCAGGCGTTTACCCGAACCCGGTTCCACATGCGCACGTTGTCACCACCACTACGCACAAAACGCTGGCTGGCCCGCGCGGTGGTTTGATCCTTGCGAAAGGCGGCAGCGAAGAGCTGTATAAGAAACTGAACTCCGCCGTCTTCCCGGGTGCGCAGGGTGGGCCGCTGATGCACGTTATCGCGGGTAAAGCTGTTGCGCTGAAAGAAGCAATGGAACCCGAGTTCAGAACTTACCAGCAGCAAGTGGCTAAAAACGCAAAAGCGATGGTTTCTGTGTTCCTGGACCGTGGTTACAAAGTGGTGTCTGGTGGTACTGATAACCACCTGTTCCTGCTGGATCTGGTGGATAAAAACCTGACCGGTAAAGAAGCAGATGCTGCTCTGGGTCGCGCCAACATCACCGTGAACAAAAACAGCGTGCCAAACGATCCGAAGAGCCCGTTTGTGACTTCCGGTATCCGTATCGGTACGCCAGCGGTCACTCGCCGTGGCTTCACAGAAGCGGACGTTCGTGAACTGGCCGGCTGGATGTGCGATGTGTTGGATAGCATCAACGACGAAGCGGTTATTGAACGTACTAAGCAGAAGGTTCTGGATATCTGCGCGCGTCTTCCGGTTTACGCGTAATCTCGCCTAATAGTGAAAACCCCGGCTCGCCGGGGTTTGATATCGCTGACAAAGAAGGAAAAAGCGTAGTTTTTGCTTCTTTGTGGTTATCAGCTGAAAATCAATAAATTGATTTCCCTTGTTTTTTTATAGCCAAATCACACCAGGCTTAACGACTCTTCGGCGTACAAATAGCCAATTCCCATCACCTGCTGCGGCCGGCTTAACCGCCCGAAGCTGATTTGTGTTGCATTCGATTTGAGTGAGTCACCGTGATCAAACGGGTTAAACCCAATTTGCTTGTCGATGGTCGCAAGCCAGCTTTCGCCAAATCCGCAGCTTCTGCCGTAAAATAAAATCTGATTGATATTCAAGATATTGAGAAAATTATACAGGCTTAGTCCGATGGCATTAGCGGAATTTTCAACCCAGCGGCGAACCTGTTCATCGCCTTCATGCCATGCGGCAATTAACTGCTTTGATGTGATAGATTCCGGGTCGAATTTAGGTGAACTCGGTTGCGATTTTAACCAAATGCGGGCCTGCTTTTTTAACGCAGTTAACGAGGCAACTGTTTCAAGGCAGCCATAACGCCCGCAGTCACATGCCATACCGTCGGGATTGACAATCGTGTGGCCAATTTGTCCACTGCCATACAGGCTGCCGCGATAAATTTGTCCGTTAATCACAAATGATGAGCCGATACCGTAATCGACGTTTATCACGCAGAAATCCTGGCGATTCATTGGGTTCTGCCACTTCTCCGCCAGGGCCAACATCACGCAGTCGTTATCCACCCTGACGGTTACGCCGAGCTTTTCTTCCAGCAGATATTTAATTTCTACCGGTTCACGCCACGGCGCTTGCGGCATAGTTTGTGACACGCCCGTTACCGGATCGACCTGCCCATGAATGCCCAGTGCCAGGTTGATTGTTTTTTTCGGCCTGATTTTGCTCTGGTTTCGCCAGATACTTTCAATTGCAGCAAGTAAAGCCTGTGGTGTGGAAGCGTTCACATGAAGACGTTCAAATTCCCCCTGTGGTGACAGCTGCGCGTCGCACAGCTGGCTCTCAATACTGGTGGGCGTTACATTCATGCAAAGAATAAAGTCACCATCCGGCGGAATGTGGTAACTGCCGCTATTAATCCCACGTTGACTCAGGTTTTCGCTGGAATGGCTTAGTTTTCCATCATGCACCAGCTCTTCAAGGATCTTGCTCACCGCCGGAATCGACAGCCCGGTGTGCTGAGAAAATTGTGATTTACTGAGCCGTTTATGCTGCCACACCAGCCTGATAAAAGTCTGACGATTGAGCTGCCGCACGCGTTGGTTGTTCAGCCCTGAATCATACATTTCACTAAACTCCGTTAACTTTATTGTGTGAGCATTAAGCGTTCTGAGGTGGAATGAGTTCTCTACACTGCAAACATAACGTATTTCACTGTTGTTTGTTTACTGGAGAAACGAAATGTACGGAGCCGTTAACGTCTGGCAAGAGACGATTGCGTTACCCACCTGGACGACCGGTGCGGAGGACCCGAATCCCATGTTTCTGGAAAACCGTGTCTACCAGGGGTCTTCCGGTGCGGTTTATCCCTACGGCGTCATCGACACGCTCACCGGCAAGCAGGAGATGCGCGACTACCACGCCGTGTGGATTGAAAACGACTTTATTCGCGTGATGCTGCTGCCGGAATTGGGCGGGCGTATTCACCGCGCCTATGACAAAGTGATGGAGCGCGATTTTGTTTACTACAACGAAGTGGTGAAACCGGCGCTGGTGGGATTGGTCGGGCCGTGGATTTCCGGCGGTATCGAATTTAACTGGCCGCAGCACCATCGCCCAACCACCTTTATGCCAGTGGATGTCACTTTCCAGAAGCATGACAGCGGTGCGCAAACCGTCTGGCTTGGCGAAGTGGAACCGATGCGCGGCTTGCAGGTCATGACCGGATTTACGCTCTACCCGGAAAAAGCGCTGATTGAAATCACCGGCAAAGTGTTCAACGGCAACGCCACGCCGCGCCATTTTCTGTGGTGGGCGAATCCGGCAGTCAAAGGCGGCGACGATCACCAAAGCGTATTCCCCCCTGATGTTACCGCAGTATTCGATCACGGCAAACGTGATGTTTCCGCCTTCCCGATTGCCCACGGCACTTACTACAAAGTCGACTATTCCGCAGGCGTCGATATCTCTCGCTACAAAAACATCCCGGTGCCAACGTCATATATGGCGGATAAATCAGAATATGATTTTGTCGGCGCTTACCATCACGGCGAGCAGGGCGGTTTGCTGCATATTGCCGATCACCATGTCTCACCGGGCAAGAAACAATGGACGTGGGGAAATTGTGATTTCGGCCAGGCATGGGACCGCAATCTGACCGACGAAAATGGCCCGTACATCGAACTTATGACCGGCGTATTTACCGATAACCAGCCGGATTTCACCTGGCTTGCCCCTTACGAAGAAAAAGTCTTTGTGCAGAATTTCCTGCCATACAGCCAGTTGGGCACTTTGCAAAATGCCAACACTCAGGCGGTGGTGAAACTTGAGCGCCATAACGGTGAACTACACCTCGGACTCTATGCCATCGCGCCGTTGCCAGACGCTACGTTAGAAATTGAATCAGCGGGTAAAACATTGTGGAAAACTGGGCTTTCCCTGCAACCCGCGCAGGCGTGGCAGGAAGCTATCAGCGACCGCTGGCCGCAGCGCCTGACGCTGAATCTGCGTGATGCGCAGGGCAAACTCATTCTCAGCTACTGCGAGCATGTTCCGGAAGATTTACCTCTGCCGCAGCCTGCAAGTGCTCCGGCTAAACCGCAGGACATCAGCAATTGTGACGAGTTGTATTTTATCGGCCAGCATCTCGAGCAGTATCTGCACGCCAGCCGTTCAGCGTTTGATTATTACCAACGAGCGCTGGCGCTGGACCCGGAGGATTACCGTTGTAACGTGGCATTAGGTCAGCTCGAGCTGAACCGGGGAAACTGGGCGCTTGCCGAACAGTACGCCGACGCCGCGCTGAAACGTGCGCACCGTCTGAACAAAAATCCGCAAAACGGTGATGCCAGCATGTTGCGTGGGGCGGCAAAAGAGAGGCAGGACGACTGCGCCGGGGCTTTTGACGATTACTTTAAAGCGAGCTGGAGTGGCAATTGCCGTGATGCCGCATTTTACGCGCTTGCTCGCCTGGCGCTGCGCAAAGATGAAGCCGTGCAGGCGCTGGCATTTGTGAATCAAAGCCTGAAATTCAATGCCAGCAATAATCTGGCAATGGGGCTAAAAGCACTGGTGCTGCAGCAAACTGGCGCATCACAACAGGCATTGGATTGGGTTGCGCAGCAGCTCAAGGAATACCCGCTAAGTTATGTTCTGCACTATGCCCGCTGGGCGATCACGCAAAGCGAAACTGACCGGGCTGAACTGGTGCGTATCACCGGGCAACGTGGTGTGAATGCCAGCGTGCTGGCTGGATGGTTAGTGAGTTTAGGCCGGGAGTCGGCGGCAAAAGAGCTGCTGCGCGTTCTGGACTCACAAGAGGCAATGCCGCTTCTGTGGCGCGCGGCACTGGAAACCGACCACGCACAGCAACATGCTTTTGTGCAGCAGGCGCAGAATAATTTTGCCCGCAAAGTTCTCTTCCCGAACACGCTGGACGAAGTGCAAATGCTACAGCGTTTGCCGCACGCTGGTTTTGCGCGATATCTGCTGGGCTGTTTCTGGTACAGCAAACGCCGTTATCAGGAAGCGGTCGTCTGCTGGCAGTTTACCGCACAGCAGCTTCCTGAATTCGCTGCTGTTCAGCGCGTGATGGGGATCCATGCCTGGAATAAAAAACACGATGCCCAACTGGCGGAGCAGTATCTGCAACGAGCCGTGGATCTGGAGCCGGACAATGCACGTTTCCTGTTCGAACTCGATTATCTACAAAAACTCAATGGCCGTTCTACCGAACAGCGATTGGCTTACCTTACCGCTCGCCGCGAGGTGGTGCTGAAACGTGATGACCTGACCGCTGAATTGCTCAGCCTGTGGAATATTCACGGTGAAACTGATGCCGCCGCGCAGGTTCTGGCACAACGAAAGTTTCACCCGTGGGAAGGTGGAGAAGGGAAAGTCACCGGGCAGTATCTGATTAACCTGCAGCGCCGGGCGCTGGCGTGTATTGCCGATAAACACTTTGGCAAAGCGGAGGCGTTACTTCAGCAAGCGCTCAGCTACCCGGAAAACCTCGGTGAAGGGCGCTTAGTCGGCCAGAGCGATAACGATATCTGGTATCTGCTTGGCTGGTGTGCGCAACAGCTGCAACAGCCGGAACGTGCGCAGCAGTATTTCGAACGCGCTCTTGCAGGTGGCTCCACTCTGGAGGCCGGGCGTTACTACAACGATCAGCCTGTCGATTACCTGTTCTATCAAGCGATGGCGCAGGCACGTCTGGGTGACAACACGCAGGCACAGCAGCAATTCCGCAGCTTTATCGCCTGGGCTGATACGCACTTGAATGACCTCTCTGAACCCGATTTCTTTGCCGTCTCCCTGCCCGATTTGGTCGCGCTTGATGCCGATCGTCAATCAGTACATCGGCAGCACTGTCTGTTTGTCGCAGCGCTTGGGCATCTGGGGCTTGGGGAAATCAGCGAATTTGAAGCAGCACTGAAAACCCTGTTGTCACAAAACCCGGCTCATGACAAAGCGCACCTGCTGCAGCTGGCAATGCAGCGCGGCGTGTTTGCCTGAGCGTTGAAATAACAATAAACGGCGGGAGATAAATCCCGCTCCTCTGCATCTCTACAGGATTTTAACGAGGAAACATGATGAACACTGCACAGACACAATTACGTATGGGGTATGTCTGGACAATCTGTCTGGTCGCAGCCTGCGGAGGTTTGCTGTTTGGTTATGACTGGGTGGTTATTGGGGGGGCGAAACCGTTCTACGAAGCTTACTTCTCGATTACCGATCCCGCCCAATCTGGTTGGGCGATGAGCTCTGCGCTGGTTGGTTGTATTTTCGGCGCGTTAATTTCTGGCTGGTGTGCCGATAAATTTGGGCGTAAAACGCCGCTGATTCTGTCGGCGATTTTGTTTACCGCATCGGCCTGGGGCACAGCCATGGCCAGCAACTTCGACATGTTTGTGGTGTTTCGCATCGTCGGCGGGGTAGGGATTGGCCTCGCATCAGCGCTCAGCCCAATGTATATCGCGGAAGTCAGCCCCGCGGAAAAGCGCGGTAAGTTTGTTGCTATCAACCAGCTCACTATTGTGATTGGGGTCCTGGCGGCACAGCTTATCAACCTGCTGATTGCCGAACCTGTAACCAGTACAGCGACAATGCAGGAGATCACTCAAACCTGGAACGGGCAGGTTGGCTGGCGCTGGATGTTTGGCGCGGAGCTGGTTCCGGCGCTGGCGTTTTTAGTGTTGATGTTTTTTGTGCCGGAATCACCGCGCTGGCTGGCGCGTGCCGGTAAAAATGAACGCGCTCACCAGATGCTGAAACGTATTGGTAACCAGAAATATGCAGACGATACGCTGAATGACATTCTGCAAACGCTGAGTAAAGACGCACAAAAAGTCTCCTGGGGCGCGCTGTGGCAGCCGCAGGTCAAGCCAATCGTTATTATTGGGATGGTGCTGGCCGTGTTCCAGCAGTGGTGCGGGATTAATGTGATCTTTAACTATGCGCAGGAGATCTTCGCCTCCGCCGGGTTTGATATCAACAGCACGCTGAAATCAATTGTCGCAACCGGTTTGGTCAACCTTATCTTTACCCTCGCAGCGCTGCCGCTGGTGGACAAAATTGGTCGCCGTAAACTGATGCTGTTTGGTGCCGCAGGCCTGACGATCATCTATGCATTAATTGGCGCGGCTTACGGGCTTGGTATTATGGGGCTGCCGGTGTTGATTCTGGTTCTGGCGGCGATTGCGATTTACGCCCTGACGCTGGCACCGGTTACCTGGGTTCTGCTGTCTGAAATTTTCCCGAACCGCGTGCGTGGACTTGCGATGTCTTTGGGCACTCTGGCACTCTGGGTGGCTTGTTTCTTGTTGACCTACACTTTCCCGTTATTGAATGCAGGACTGGGCGCGGCGGGGAGCTTCCTGCTGTATGGTGTGATTTGTGCGGCCGGTTTTGTCTACATACGCCATTATGTGCCGGAAACCAAAGGCGTGAGCCTGGAAGCGCTGGAAAAACGTATGGCGGAGCAACATGGTGCTGCGGCAAAAGCGCGTGCTGAAAGAGTGGTGCATTAAGCGATGGAAGAGCTGACGCTTGAAAACGAATATTTACGCTTAATCGTCGCCCCGCAAGGGGCGGCAATTCTTCATCTGGATTCGCTTACCCATCAACAACCCGTTCTGTATGCTGGCGAGAAGGCGCTGTTTCCCATGTTACCGCTGGCTAATCGCGTGGCGGGAAATGCTTTTCAGCTACAGGGTGAAACCGTCGAATTACCAAAAAGTCCGGCGGATTCGCAGTTTTTCCTGCATGGCGACGGCTGGCTGAAAACCTGGCTGGTTGAAAGTTATGATCTTCACAAAACCGTGCTGACGCTAAACAGCCAGCATGATTGCGGGTTTGATTATCATGCAAAGCTGACTTATCGCCTGCAAGGGCCGCGCTTGATTGCCGAACTGGTTTTGACCCACCGGGGAAGTCAGCCAATGGTCTATGGTCTGGGTTTTCATCCTTTTTTCCCTCTCACGCCTTCCACGCGCGTACAGTTTGGCGCAACCGGTTTCTGGCCGGAGGGGGAAAACCATTTACCGACCCCGTGGCGTGGAGAGCTAACGCCGCAAGCCAATTTCATCAATGCAAAAAAACCGGACAACCAGTGGCTGAACGTTGGGTATTCCGGCTGGAGTGGAACGGCGCGAGTTGAGAGCGACGATATGTGCATACAGCTTATTTGCCCCACGCCATACTTAATGGTCTTTCGCCCGCAAGATGGGTCCTTTATCTGTCTTGAGCCACAAACTCACCCGGTGAACGCTCATAATATTGCCGGGCAGCCCGGGCTGGTTCTATTGCGGCGTGAGGAGTTAACGAGCCTGAAAATGGAGATTGTGGTTTTGTCGCGTGATGATAAAACCACGTAATTATTGCATGTTATTAAACTGTTAATGATTGCTTGCAAGCCAGCCTGCGCTCGGACACACTAACGCCTCCAGAACGGGAGGGATCATGGTTTTGCATTCAACGCGCTGGCTGGCGCTCAGTTATTTTACCTATTTCTTTAGCTACGGGATTTTTCTGCCATTCTGGAGCGTCTGGCTTGCCGGAGTGGGCCTGCCACCTGAAACGATAGGATTGTTGTTAGGGGCTGGATTAATCGCCCGTTTCCTCGGCAGCTTGCTTCTGGCACCTCGTGTGACCGACCCTTCTCGCCTGGTTTTTGCTTTACGCCTCCTTGCCTTACTCACTTTACTTTTCGCTGCCGCTTTCTGGTTCGGGCAAACCGCCGCCTGGCTGCTGATTGTCATGGTGGGCTTCAACCTGTTCTTCTCGCCTCTGGTGCCGCTTACTGATGCACTGGCGGGAACCTGGCAGCGGCAAATCACCATGGATTACGGGCGCGTGCGTCTGTGGGGATCGCTGGCGTTTGTGATTGGTTCTGCCATGACGGGGAAACTGGTGAGCTTGTTTAGCTACCAGGCGATTCTGGTGCTGCTGAGCATTGGCGTCGCGTCGATGCTCATCGGCATGATGCTGCGCCCATCGGTGATGCCGCAAGGCGAAGCGAGGCACAGCGAAGGCGCAGGCTGGCAGGCGTGGAAGAAACTGGTGCTCGGCTCCTGGCGCTTCCTGGCCTGCGTCACGTTGCTGCAGGGAGCACATGCGGCGTATTACGGGTTCAGCGCTATTTACTGGCAAGGTGCGGGCTATTCCGCCTCGGTTGTCGGGTATTTATGGTCGCTGGGCGTGGTGGCGGAAATCGTGATTTTTGCGCTGAGCAACAAGCTGTTCCGTAACTGGAGCGCGCGTGATTTGCTGCTGCTTTCCGGCGTGTCGGGCATTTTGCGCTGGAGCCTGATGGCCTACACCTCCGATTTGCCGTGGCTGATTGCCGCGCAAATCCTGCACTGCGGCAGCTTCACCCTCTGCCACCTGGCGGCGATGCGCTATATCTCCGCAAGACAGGGAAGCGAGGTCATACGTCTCCAGTCCGTCTATTCTGCGGTGGCGATGGGCGGCGGGATTGCGATTATGACCATGTTCTCCGGCTACCTTTATCAGCATATGCAGGGCGGGGTATTCTGGATTATGGCTTTGGTGGCGGTTCCCGCATTATTGATTCGCCCACGCCCGGTTTCGTATTGCGTTAACGCTCAATAATCTGACGAATTTGCTGCTGCTGGTGCTCACCCAGCGGCAGCTCAACGTGAATAAGCGGCGGAGAGTAAAGCGGCAAAGTGGTGGAGTAGGGGGTGATCACCAACACCACCTCTTTTGGCGCGCCTTCCTGCTGATAACTGTGCAGCGTCAAATGTTTAATATTCAGCGGCAGCAGCGTGAGCTCGCGTAGCTGCCGTTCAATTTTTTGTTCGAGTTCGGTATTGTTACCGGTGAGCAGCAAAACCTGTTTCTCATGCAGATCGTTTTCCTGCATCAGCCACGCCCCGAAAATCACCGCCACCAGGCCCACTTCTTCATCTGAAAAACGCATGGCAAAGTGCGACTCAAAGCCGGTGAGTGCCGCACGGGTGGCGCGCATCAGGCGCGGGTATAAACGTGTGATTTCTTCCGGCAGGCTGTTATCAATGCCAATCCCAAACTGGCAGCGATCGAGGGCCTGGGCGAGATGGATGTAGAGCTGGTCGCTCAGTCCTTGTTCATCGCTGAATGACATTCCCGCCTGGTCGCGAAAACGCGCAATCATTTCGGCAATGGCTGAACGCAGGCGCAGGTCTTGCTGGTGGTTATCGCGAAGCGGATCGGGCATGCGCAGCAACTGAAATAATAGCGCCAGGAATAGCTGTTCGTTTTCATTGGCAGATTGCCGCACCCGGCGTTTCCAGTGGCGGGCAATCTCGAGCGCGGCCATAAACTCCGGGCGGATTTGCGTCCACGCACGTTGCTGCTCGCTGAATTCTGGTGTGATCCCCGCATGGTGCTGATGCAAACAATACTGCAAAAATAGCGTCAAAAACTGCACGTCACGGGCATCAAACTGGCGCTGTAAACGGCGTGCACACAGGCTAATCAACGCTTGCAGATTCTTCTCGTCATATAAAGCCGTCAGAATGCCTTGCTGTTTAAGCCGGGTTTTAAGCGCTGGGGTAAAATGCTGCTGCACAAAGTGCGGGCACAGACGCAGCGCACGGCGCAACCAGTGCAATAAGCACAAGCGTTTATCCAGAGGCGCGCCTTCAATCCGGTAGCTGCCGTCCTGTTGCGTGATAAGCCTCAGCCGGTGATAGCGCTGGATTTCATCGGCGGTGTCGGCTATATCTTGCAGGGCTTTGGTGTCATCGACCCCGTTGAGCCGGGCTAAGATCTCTGGCGTGACGGTTTGGTCCGGTAAATAAAGCAGCAGCAGCAGGTGGCAGCGGCGCTGCGGACTAGAGAGTACAGATGGTGGTGAGGAGAGCAGTGTCATCATCCGCATAACCGAGTCAAAGTAATTAATGCTAAGAGTAGCTAAAGCTTTTGCCGCGGATCGGCAGATTTGAGCTTTTTAATTACGGAATTCTGACTGGCTCACAGAATTTTAATCCTGAGAGAATAATGAGCAGCAAAATATGTAACATAATTGCGTTTTTCGCCTTGAGTAGCGCGCTGTTTAGCCCGCAGGCCCTGGCTCATCCGCACAGTTTTATTACCCTTGCGACCACGGTAATGGCCGACAACGGCCAGCTCAACGGCCTGAAAATGCAGTGGACGATGGATGAAATTACTTCAGCAGATCTACTGTATGACGCAGGTAATGCCAAACCCGATTCACCGGTCTGGAAGAAGCTGGCGGCGGAAGTGATGGCTAACGTGTTGGGGCAGCACTACTTCACTGAATTCTGGCATAACGGCAAAAAAGTAATGTTTAACAACTTGCCGCCAGAGTATGGACTCGCCCGCGTTGGGCACCAGGCGGTGCTGACTTTTATTTTACCCCTGGCGCATCCCCAGCCGTTAAAGGGTCAAAGCTATCGGTTCGCCACCTTCGATCCGAGCTATTTTGTCGATATGAGTTACGACCATAATAGCGATGCCAAATTGCCGGAAACATTAGCCGCATGGTGCAACATCGCGGTGAAAACGCCCAGGCCTACGGAAGCCATGCAGGCGTTCGCGCTCTCTTTAGATAAAGCTGACGCGCCGCCGGAAGACATGGAGCTGGGTAAACAATTTGCTCAACAGGTGACGGTGCAATGTCAGTAATTCCTTCAGCCAAACCCCATTCCCGCCGCTGGCTTCACCTGTGGCCGCTGGCGTTCTTTTTTCTGGTTTGCGCCGCAGCATTCTACAGCCTCTGGTATTACTGGCCGCAAATTATCCTCAACAGCGCAATGTGGCAGAAATCCATCAACCAACAAATGAGCGCGCTGCTGCGCGCGGTTGCCGAAAACCCTGCGCGTGCCGGCTGGTCGCTGCTGTTATTTAGCTTTATCTACGGCGTGCTTCATGCGTTAGGGCCAGGGCATGGCAAAGTGGTTATCACCACCTGGCTTGCCACTCACCCATCGCGCCTGAAAAGCAGCCTCAGGCTGACGTTTGCCGCATCGCTACTACAGGGGGGAGTGGCGATTGTTCTGGTAACGGTGGTGCTGGGCATTCTTGCGCTCCCTGCGCGCCAGCTGCATATGAGCAGCTTCTGGCTGGAGAAGGGCAGCTATCTGCTGGTGGGCATTTTAGGTGTGATGCTGTGCGTGCGCGCATTACGCAATTTGCGACGCGTGCTGCGTAAGCCGGTGCGCTTTATCTCTTTTACACCGCATCATGTTCATGATGAAAAATGTGGCTGCGGCCATCAGCATTTGCCGACTGAACAGCAACTTGAAGCGGGCGAGGACTGGCGAGCGCGGGCGATGATTGTATTGTCGATGGGAATGCGCCCGTGTTCCGGGGCCATTATGGTACTGCTGTTCAGCAAGGTGATTGGCGTCTATACGTGGGGTATTTTGTCTGCGTTGACGATGGCGGTGGGCACATCGGTCACTATTTCTGGCCTGGCATTATTGGTTCACAGCTTCCGCAGGCTGGCGGTGCGTTTAAGCGGGAATAAAGCCCCGGTTTTATGGCGACAAGTGGCCTGGGCAACACTGGCGTTTGCAGGTGGGGGAATTTTGGTATTAGCAGCGGGGGTGATGTGGCTGAGTGCTCAACCAGTCATGCGTGGGATTAGACCGTTTTAAACATTTTTGGTGGATGACACTTTGTTTCTCCACCCTACAAAAGCGTAGGGCGGTTAAGCGCAGCGTCACCCGCCATTTGAGATTAACGCTTCAGCGCTTCGCTCAATTCATCACGCATGGCTGCCAGCATCGCTTTAACAACACGCGCATTACCTGCAACGATATTGCCGCTGGTCAGGTAGTTGTGGCCGCCGGTGAAATCACACACCAGGCTACCGGATTCACGAGCAATCAGTTCACCTGCTGCGAAATCCCATGGCTTTAAGCCAATCTCAAAGAAACCGTCAACGCGGCCAGCCGCAACGTAGGCCAGATCCAGCGCGGCTGAACCGGTGCGACGGAAGTCAGCACACTGCGTGAACAGTTTGGTCACGATGTTCATATAAGGAGTCGCGTGTTGCTTGTGCTTGAACGGGAAGCCGGTTGCCAGAATAGTACCGTCGAGGTCGCGTGCATTGCTGCCGCGCAGACGGTAACCGTTCAGCTGTGCGCCTTGACCACGAACGGCTGTGAACAGCTCATTACGCATTGGGTCATAAACCACAGCAACTTCGGTGCGGCCTTTAACACGAACGGCGATAGATACCGCGAAGTGCGGCAAGCGTTTGATAAAGTTTGAAGTGCCATCCAGAGGATCGATAACCCATTGCACATCCTGCTCGGTACCCGCCAGTTCGCCTGATTCTTCAGCGATAATGGTGTGTTGCGGGTAGGATTTGCGGATAATTTCGATAATCAGACGCTCGGCGTCTTTATCTACGTTAGTCACAAAATCGTTGCTGCCTTTCTGGCTCGCTTCAACAGCGTCAGGGGTTTCGTAGTTCTTGGCAATTAAATTGCCCGCCTTGCGCGCAGCGCGCACGGCGATGGTGAGCATCGGATGCATCGGTCTCTCTCTGGATGTTAAAGAACGGGAAAACGCGGCGGAGTATAGCAGAGCGTTCGGAATATGTCCCAGGGTTATGATAGGATATCGCGATAATCTTTTCAGGCAATGAGTCAATAATGCTGCAAAACGTACGTATAGTGCTGGTTGAAACCTCCCACACCGGCAACATGGGCTCTGTCGCTCGAGCCATGAAAACCATGGGGCTGACCAATCTTTGGTTGGTTAATCCGTTGGTTAAACCTGATTCTCAGGCTATTGCGCTCGCCGCAGGTGCCAGTGATGTTATCGGTGAGGCCAAAATTGTCGATACGCTGGATGAAGCGCTGGCAGGTTGCAGCCTGGTGGTTGGCACCAGCGCCCGTTCCCGTACGCTGCCCTGGCCGATGCTCGATCCGCGCGAATGTGGTCTAAAGAGTATTTCTGAAGCGCAACATGCGCCTGTCGCTATTGTGTTTGGCCGTGAACGTGTTGGTTTGACCAATGACGAATTGCAGAAATGCCATTACCACGTTGCGATTCAGGCGAATCCGGAATACAGCTCGCTGAACCTGGCGATGGCGGTGCAAATCCTCGCTTATGAAGTAAGAATCGCCTGGCTTGCGACCCAGGAAGAGAGTAAAGAAGCGGCAGTGGTTGAAGACCTGACTCACTATCCGTCGGCTGACGATCTCGAGCGTTTCTACGTTCACCTGGAGCAGGTCTTGCTGAAAACCGGCTTTATTCGGGCCAGCCATCCGGGCCAGATTATGAGCAAGCTGCGTCGCTTATATAACCGCGCACGCCCGGAAACTCAGGAACTTAACATCCTGCGCGGGATGCTTTCTTCGATGGATAACGAGAAAAAATCCGGCAAATAATACTTGAGTAAATTGGTGGGTTAAATAGTTGACCAATTTACTCAGGAATGTCAGACTTGCGACCTGCTATGTGACAATCACATTTATAAAAAACCCCCGCTTCGAGGGGCTATTTGAGGTTAAGTAAGACATGAGACTGACATCGAAAGGACGTTATGCCGTGACCGCAATGCTTGACGTTGCGTTGAACTCCGCATCAGGCCCGGTACCGCTGGCGGATATTTCTGAACGTCAGGGAATCTCTCTCTCCTACCTGGAGCAGTTATTCTCCCGCCTGCGTAAAAATGGGCTGGTTGCCAGCGTACGCGGTCCTGGCGGTGGTTATCTGCTGGGTAAAGAAGCCAATAGCATCGCGGTGGGTGAAGTCATCAGCGCCGTGGATGAGTCTGTTGATGCGACGCGTTGCGCCGGTAAAGGGGGATGTCAGGGCGGCGATAAGTGCCTGACTCACGCACTGTGGCGCGATCTGAGTGACCGCCTGACCGGTTTTTTAAATAACATTACCCTGGGTGAGCTGGTGAACAACCAGGAAGTGCTGGATGTCTCCGGCCGTCAGCACAGCGAAAACCATCGCAGTACGCGCACCCAGGACGCGATCGACGTCAAACTGCGCGCATAAATAAAACGAATTTTTAGAATCAGGCTCGGGTGCGAGGCACCCGAACCCGGCGACAGCTTACGGCCTGGTTCTTGGTATTGAAGTGATGTACGGAGCTTAAAGAGCAATGAAATTACCGATTTATCTCGACTACTCTGCGACTACGCCGGTTGACCCGCGCGTTGCGCAGAAAATGATGCAGTGCTTGACTATGGACGGAACCTTCGGTAACCCGGCTTCTCGTTCCCACCGTTTCGGCTGGCAGGCGGAAGAGGCTGTTGATATCGCCCGTAACCAAATCGCTGAACTGGTTGGTGCAGACCCGCGTGAAATCGTCTTTACCTCCGGCGCAACTGAATCAGACAACCTCGCTATTAAAGGTGCGGCTAACTTCTATCAGAAGAAAGGCAAGCACATCATCACCGTGAAAACCGAACACAAAGCGGTGCTGGACACCTGTCGTCAGCTCGAGCGTGAAGGTTTTGAAGTGACTTATCTGGCGCCGCAGAGCAACGGTATCGTTGACCTGAACGTGCTGGAAGCGGCGATGCGTGACGACACCATTCTGGTTTCCATCATGCACGTGAACAACGAAATCGGCGTGGTGCAGGATATTGCGGCAATCGGCGAAATGTGCCGTGCGCGTGGCATTATCTACCACGTTGATGCGACCCAGAGCGTGGGCAAGCTGCCTATCGATCTGAGCGCGCTGAAAGTGGACCTGATGTCTTTCTCCGGCCACAAAATCTATGGCCCGAAAGGGATCGGCGCGCTGTACGTGCGTCGTAAACCACGTATTCGTATCGAAGCTCAGATCCACGGCGGCGGTCACGAACGCGGCATGCGTTCCGGTACGCTGCCGGTTCACCAGATTGTCGGCATGGGCGAAGCTTACCGTATCGCAAAAGAAGAGATGGAGACAGAAATGTCCCGTCTGCGCCAGCTGCGTAACCGTCTGTGGAACGGCGTGAAAGATATGGAGGAAGTGTATCTGAACGGCGATCTGGAAAATGGCGTGCCAACGATTCTCAACGTCAGCTTTAACTACGTTGAAGGTGAGTCGCTGATTATGGCACTGAAAGATCTCGCGGTTTCTTCCGGTTCTGCTTGTACCTCAGCAAGCCTCGAGCCATCCTACGTGCTGCGCGCGCTGGGGATGACCGATGAACTGGCTCACAGCTCTATCCGTTTCTCTTTAGGTCGTTTTACTACTGAAGAAGAGATCGACTACACCATCGAACTGGTACGTAAGTCCATTGGCCGTCTGCGCGACCTTTCTCCGCTGTGGGAAATGTTTAAGCAGGGCGTGGATATTAACGCCATCGAATGGGCTCATCATTAATCGGTATCGGATTCAGGAGAATTAAAAATGGCTTACAGCGAAAAAGTAATCGATCACTACGAAAATCCACGCAACGTGGGCTCTTTTGATAACAGCGATGACAGCGTTGGCTCCGGCATGGTGGGTGCACCGGCCTGTGGCGACGTGATGAAGTTGCAGATTAAAGTCAACAATGAAGGTATTATTGAAGACGCTCGCTTCAAAACCTACGGCTGTGGCTCTGCCATTGCTTCCAGCTCGCTGGTGACCGAATGGGTTAAAGGTAAATCTCTGGATGAAGCGCAGGCCATCAAAAACACCGACATTGCAGAAGAGCTTGAACTGCCGCCGGTGAAGATTCACTGCTCAATCCTTGCAGAAGACGCGATTAAAGCGGCCATTGCGGATTACAAAAGCAAACGTGAAGCTAAATAGTCTTTTCAAAATAATTTGAGTTGCAGCCAATGCCCCTGCAGCTCGAAGAATGAAGAAAAATCAATTGAGGTTGTTGTATGTCGATTACCCTTAGCGACAGTGCTGCCGCTCGTGTGAATGCCTTTTTAGCCAACCGGGGTAAAGGTTTTGGTTTACGTTTGGGCGTTCGCACCTCTGGCTGTTCTGGTATGGCTTATGTTCTTGAATTTGTTGACGAGCCGCAGGCAGAAGACACGGTGTTTGAAGACAAAGGCGTGAAAGTGGTCATCGATGGTAAAAGCCTGCAATTTTTGGACGGCACCGAACTCGACTTCGTGAAAGAAGGTCTCAACGAAGGGTTTAAGTTTACTAACCCGAACGTTAAAGATGAGTGCGGCTGCGGCGAAAGCTTCCACGTCTGATTTCAGCTGATACCCCACAGCCGTGGGGTATCACGCTTTACCACGTTAACCCCGAGTCTGTTATGGATTACTTCACCCTCTTTGGGTTACCGCCAGAATTTGCCCTTAACACTGAGCGGCTGGCTACCCGTTACCAGGAGCTGCAGCGCCAGTTCCACCCTGATAAATACGCCAGCCGCCCACAGGCGGAACAGCTGTTGGCGGTCCAACAATCTGCGACCATCAACCAGGCCTGGCAAACGCTGCGTTATCCGCTGCCGCGCGCCGAGTACATTCTCTCCCTCAACGGTTTTGATCTGGCTAACGAGCAGCATACCGTGCGCGACACCGCGTTTTTGATGGAGCAACTCGAACTGCGCGAAGAGCTTGATACTATCGAGCAGGCTAAAGATAGCGACCGCTTGGCATCCTTCAGCGCCAACGTCAATGCGATGGTGAAAACCCGCATCGCGCAAATGGTGCAGCAACTGGATAACCAGGACTGGACGCAGGCGGCAGATACCGTACGTAAACTGCGTTTTCTCGATAAACTGCGCAGCCAAATAGAACAACTCGAAGAAAAGCTGCTCGATTTTTAACTGGAAGCTCAAAATGGCGTTATTACAAATTAGTGAGCCGGGCCTGAGTGCGGCACCGCATCAGCGCAAGCTGGCGGCGGGTATCGATTTAGGCACCACCAATTCGCTGGTGGCCACCGTGCGTAGCGGGCAGGCTGAAACGCTGCCGGACCATGAAGGGCGTCACCTGTTACCTTCAGTGGTGCACTACCAGCAACAGGGCCTGAATGTGGGCTGGGATGCGCGTGCGCAAGCAGCAAGCGATCCTGCGAACACGATTAGCTCGGTAAAACGCCTGATGGGCCGTTCGCTTGCCGATATCCAGACGCGTTACCCGCATTTGCCATACTCGCTCAAGGCGAGTGAAAACGGCCTGCCGATGATCGACACTCCGGCCGGGCTGTTAAACCCCATTCGTATCTCATCCGATATCCTCAAAGCCCTTTGCGCGCGTGCAACCGAAGCGTTGGAAGGTGAGCTTGACGGCGTGGTGATTACCGTTCCTGCCTATTTCGACGACGCACAGCGTCAGGGCACCAAAGACGCCGCGCGTCTGGCCGGCCTGCATGTGCTGCGCCTGCTCAATGAACCGACCGCAGCGGCTATCGCTTACGGCCTGGACTCTGGCAAAGAAGGCGTTATCGCCGTTTACGATTTAGGCGGCGGCACCTTCGATATTTCCATTCTGCGGTTAAGCCGCGGCGTGTTTGAAGTGCTGGCGACCGGCGGCGATTCCGCGCTGGGCGGCGATGACTTCGACCATCTGCTGGCCGACTGGCTGCGTGAGCAAGCCGGTGTGGCAGACCGCAGCGACGACCGCGTGCAGCGTCAGTTACTGGATGCGGCGATTGTGGCAAAAATCGCCCTGAGCGATGCCGAAACGGCAACCGTAGAAGTGGCTGGCTGGAAAGGTACGGTAACGCGCGAGCAGTTCAACGAGCTGATTGCCGCGCTGGTGAAACGGACATTGCTGGCTTGTCGCCGTGCGCTGAAAGACGCAGGCGTAGAAGCCGATGAAGTGCTGGAAGTGGTGATGGTGGGCGGTTCTACTCGCGTGCCATTGGTGCGTGAACGCGTCGGCGCATTCTTTGGCCGCACGCCGCTGACCTCCATCGACCCGGACAAAGTGGTCGCCATTGGCGCGGCGATTCAGGCGGATATTCTGGTGGGCAACAAGCCGGACAGCGAAATGCTGCTGCTGGATGTGATCCCGCTATCGCTTGGTCTTGAAACCATGGGCGGCCTGGTGGAGAAAGTCATTCCGCGCAATACCACCATTCCGGTGGCGCGCGCGCAGGACTTCACTACCTTTAAAGACGGCCAGACCGCGATGTCGATTCACGTGATGCAGGGCGAGCGCGAACTGGTGCAGGACTGCCGTTCTCTGGCCCGCTTTGCACTGCGTGGCATTCCGGCGATGCCTGCGGGCGGGGCGCATATTCGTGTCACCTTCCAGGTTGATGCCGACGGCCTGTTAAGTGTCACCGCCATGGAAAAATCTACCGGTGTTGAAGCCTCGATTCAGGTGAAACCCTCTTATGGCCTGAGCGATGGCGAAATCGCCACCATGATTCAGGATTCCATGAGTTTTGCCGAGCATGATGTGAAAGCGCGCATGCTGGCTGAGCAAAAAGTTGATGCCGCCCGGGTGCTGGAAAGCCTGCAGGGTGCATTAGCTGCCGATGCCGCGCTGTTAAGCGCGGCGGAACGCGCCGCTATCGATGCGGCAATGGTGGCGCTTGATGCCGCCGCTGCCGGTGACGATATCGATGCGATTGAACAAGCCATTAAAAACGTAGACAAACAAACCCAGGATTTCGCCGCTCGTCGTATGGATGAATCAATCCGTAAGGCGCTCAAAGGCCACTCCGTGGACGAGGTTTAACATGCCAAAGATTGTTTTTCTGCCTCATCAGGACCTGTGTCCAGAGGGTGCAGTTTTGGAAGCGAATGTCGGTGAAACCATTCTTGACGTTGCCCTGCGCAACGGTATCGAGATTGAGCACGCCTGCGAAAAGTCCTGTGCCTGCACCACCTGCCACTGCGTGGTGCGTGAAGGTTTCGACTCTCTTGCTGAAAGCACGGAAGACGAAGACGACATGCTGGACAAAGCCTGGGGGCTGGAGCCGGAAAGCCGTTTAAGCTGCCAGGCTCGCGTAACGGATGAAGACCTGGTGGTTGAAATGCCGCGTTACACCATCAACCACGCGCGTGAGCACTAACAGGAGGCTTAATGGGACTGAAATGGACCGACAGCCGCGAAATCGGTGAAGCGCTGTATGACAGCCGCCCGGAACTCGATCCGAAAACGGTGCGTTTTACCGATCTGCATCAGTGGATCTGCGATCTGGAAGCGTTTGACGATGACCCGAGCGCATCCAGTGAAAAAATTCTGGAAGCGATTCTGTTAGTCTGGTTAGATGAAGCAGAATAAAAATAAACGGGCTGCCTCTGGCGGCCCGTTTTTCTATGAAGCATGAGCTGAAAAGTATAAGGAAAAGAAAATGTCAGAAGCCATGAAAATCACGCTATCCACGTTGCCTGCCGATGCGCGCTGGGGCGAAAAAGCCGCTTACAGTATTAACGATGAAGGGATTACCCTGCACCTGACAGGCAAAGATGACCTCGGGTTAATCCAGCGCGCGGCGCGTAAAATCGACGGGCAGGGCTTAAAGCACGTACAGCTTGCGGGCGAAGGCTGGGATGTCGAAAAAAGCTGGGCCTTCTGGCAGGGCTATCGCGCACCAAAAGGCGAGCGCAAAGTTGAATGGGCGCAGCTTGGCGATGCGCAGCAAAAAGAGCTGGATAACCGCCTGAAAATCATCGACTGGGTTCGCCACACCATCAACACCCCAGCCGAAGAGCTGGGCCCGGAACAGCTGGCCTCCCGCGCTGTTGACCTGCTGTGTGACGTGGCCTGCGACAAAGTCTCTTACCGCATTACCAAAGGCGAAGATCTGCGCGAGCAGAATTACATGGGTATTCACACCGTGGGCCGTGGTTCTGAGCGCCAACCGGTATTGCTGGCGCTGGATTACAACCCAACGGGCAACCCGGATGCCCCGGTTTACGCATGTCTGGTCGGTAAAGGCATCACCTTTGATTCCGGCGGCTACAGCATGAAACAAAGCGCGTTCATGGACTCCATGAAATCTGATATGGGCGGTGCGGCCACCATTACCGGCGCGCTGGCGTTTGCTATCACTCGCGGTCTGGATAAGCGCGTGAAGCTGTTCCTGTGCTGTGCGGATAACCTGGTGAGCGGCAACGCGTTCAAACTGGGCGACATCATTAAATATCGCAACGGCAAAACCGTTGAGGTGATGAACACCGATGCGGAAGGGCGCCTGGTGCTGGCCGATGGCCTGATTGACGCTTGCGCACAAAAACCTGAGCTTATCATCGACTGTGCAACCCTAACGGGTGCGGCGAAAACCGCATTGGGCAACGATTACCATGCCCTGTTCAGCTTTGACGATGGGCTGGTAAACCGCCTGATGGCAAGCGCTACGGCGGAAAATGAGCCGTTCTGGCGCCTGCCGCTGGCCGAGTTCCACCGTAGCCAGCTGCCGTCTAACTTTGCGGAGCTCAACAACACCTCTAACGCCTCTTTCCCGGCGGGGGCCAGCACGGCGGCAGGTTTCCTCTCTCACTTCGTGGAGAATTATCGCGAAGGCTGGCTGCACATTGACTGTTCGGCAACCTACCGCAAAAGCGCGGTTGAGCAGTGGTCTGCGGGCGCAACGGGCATTGGCGTGCGTGCAATTGCTAATCTGTTGACTGGTAAGTAATTTATTTTGTCCCTCTTTTACCAGAGGGACAAAATCCTTTCCCTGGAACTAACATGTCAGAACCCAAAAACGAACTCGAAACCCTACTTGAGCAGGCTGCTACTGAACCGGCTCACCGCCCGGCCTTTTTCCGCGTGTTGCTGGAATCCACCGTTTGGGTACCAGGCGAAGCACCACAAGATGAAGCGCTTGATCCAGACAGTTCAGTCGAATTGCAGCACTGGGAAAAAGACGATGGCACCTCAGTCATTCCATTTTTCACCTCAGTTGAAGCGCTGCAACAAGCTATCAGCCACGAGCAGGCATTTGTCGTGATGCCAGTGCGCACGCTATTTGAAATGACGCAGGGCGCGACGCTGTTCCTGAACGCGAAATTGCCGACTGGCAAAGAATTTACCCCGCGTGAAATCACCCATTTGATCAGCGAAGAAAGCGACCCTTTAACCCAGCAGGAAGTGCTGGACGGCGGCACCTCTTTGCTGCTTTCCGAGGTGGCACAACCCCCGGCGCAAATGGTCGATTCACTCACCACGCTGTTTAAAAACCTGAAAACCGTGAAGCGCGCGTTTATTTGTTCCATCAAAGAGCGGGCAGACGAGCAGCCTAACTTATTGATTGGTATTGAAGCCGAAGGGGATGTTGAAGCGATTATTCGCCAGGCGGGCAGCGTTGCGACCGATACTTTACCGGGCGATGAACCCGTTGATATTTGCCAGGTTGTTGAAGGCGAGAAGGGCATTAGCCACTTTATGATGGCGCACATTACGCCATTCTACGAGCGCCGCTGGGGAAGCTTCCTGCGCGATTTTAAAACCAACCGCATTATTTAACGATCTAGGCTGTGGCCCGCAGCAGCAATAAACCGATTGGTATAACCAGAGCCTGGCCCAACGAGGCAATCCCCGCCGCTTTGCGGCAGCGTGGATTACCTCGTTCTTATCGAGCGCGGCTTTCCATTACAGAGACGGTGCGGGTTCGACAGGCAAATCAGCGCGTGCGCCCCACTCACTCCACGAGCCGTCGTACAATGAAACGCCATTCACGCCCAGCGTAGTTAACGCCAGCACCACTACCGCAGCGGTGACGCCTGAACCGCAGCTTGCGATAATCGGCTGCTCAAAGCTCACGCCCTGGCGGGCGAAAATTTCACTCAGTTCGTCGGTGGTTTTTAACTGACCATTCTCCACCAGATCGCCCCAGGGAACGTTCAGCGCGCCGGGAATATGCCCACGCCGTAAACCCGGGCGCGGTTCATCAACTTGCGCGTTAAAACGTGGAGCAGGGCGGGCATCGACAATTTGCGCGGTACCTTCGTGGCTCACCAGCAAAACGTCGGTCAGGCGCTTAATGACCAGTGGGTCAAAATTGATCCCGAATTCACCTTCAGGCAGAGCCACATCACCTTGCTCAAGCGGCAGCCCTTCGCGCTGCCAGTCGGCCAGGCCACCGGCAAGAATCGATACCTTTTCCACGCCAAAAGTCCGCAGCATCCACCAGGCACGCGGGGCAGAGAACAGATTCCCCTCATCGTAAACAATCAGATGTTTATCGCTACAGATCCCTGATTCGCGCATGGCGACGGCAAAGGCTTCCGCGCGCGGCATCATATGCGGCAAAGGGCTGGTGCGATCGGACAGAGCTTCGATATCGAAAAATACCGCGCCAGGCAGATGTCCCGCACGGTATTCGCCAGGCACGTCACGGTGTTCCTGGCCGGGAGGGGCCATGCGGGCATCAATTATCTGGATGTCCGCATCATGAATATGTTCTGCGAGCCAGTCGCCCGCAACGAAGAAAGTGGTGGACATGGTTGCCTCCGGTTCATCATTGATTAACCGATTGTCGGCGTTTTTTCCCAAACCGACAAGCGACCCTGCTCAGGCGCGAGAGGTGTGACCGGATGAATTGCGCTGTTTACACGGATTGTGCAGTAGAGCGATAGTCTGATTTTTAAGCGCCCGAGCTAAAGTGTTGCTGATATTCATCTTATTTTAAGAAAATGTTATCTGCATCCATAGGCAACGCGCGCCTGGCTCATTATAATCAGCGCCAAATCATAACCGGATCTCCCTGCAGCTTGCACAATGACAGGGGGCCGGGCAAACAGAACAGACACAGAGGTAATCATGGCTATTGAACGTACTTTTTCCATCATCAAACCAAACGCGGTGGCAAAAAACGTTATTGGTAATATTTATGCTCGTTTTGAATCCGCAGGGTTTAAGATTGTTGGCGCGAAAATGCTGCACCTGACCTCCGAGCAGGCTCAGGGCTTCTATGCTGAACACGAAGGCAAACCTTTCTTTGATGGTCTGGTAGCGTTTATGACTTCCGGCCCCATCATGGTTAGCGTTCTGGAAGGTGAAAATGCCGTTCAGCGCCACCGTGATATTCTGGGGGCGACCAACCCGGCTAACGCTCTGGCGGGTACGCTGCGCGCAGATTATGCCGACAGCTTCACTGAAAACGGCACCCACGGTTCTGATTCTGTAGAATCTGCTGCCCGTGAAATCGCCTACTTCTTCGCCGAAGGTGAAATTTGCCCGCGCACGCGTTAATTCGCGCTGACTGTTAAGCGGTCGTTACATTTATTTATTGGCACATCGCTTTCAGTCATGGCATCTGCGCCATAGAATTTGTACAATGCTGCGCCCCGGACGAGCCCGCTCTCCGGGGCGTATCTTTTTAATCCACCTGGGGCCGTAACGTGTAACAACGAGGCCGGAAGAAATTATGTCAGAGCAAATTGTCACTCCTGAGACCTCCGTTTCAGTCGCTTCCAGCAAGTCAGAAAAAATTAACCTGCTGGACCTTAACCGCCAGCAGCTGCGTGAGTTCTTCGCTGATATGGGCGAAAAACCTTTCCGCGCCGATCAGGTCATGAAATGGATGTATCACTATTGCAGTGATGACTTCGATGAAATGACGGATATCAACAAAGTCCTGCGTAACAAACTGAAAGAAGTCGCTGAAATCCGCGCGCCTGAAGTGGCCGAAGAACAGCGTTCTGCCGATGGCACCATCAAATGGGCGATTAAAATTGCCGATCAGCTGGTTGAAACGGTATACATCCCGGAAGAAGATCGCGCCACGCTGTGCGTCTCTTCTCAGGTTGGCTGCGCGCTGGAATGCAAATTCTGCTCCACGGCCCAGCAGGGTTTTAACCGTAACCTGCGCGTTTCTGAAATTATCGGCCAGGTATGGCGCGCGGCGAAAATTATCGGCGCGCAGAAGAAGACCGGCGTTCGTCCGATCACTAACGTGGTGATGATGGGCATGGGCGAGCCGTTGCTGAACCTGAATAATGTGGTTCCGGCAATGGAAATTATGCTGGATGATTTCGGTTTTGGGCTTTCCAAACGTCGCGTAACGCTCTCTACTTCAGGCGTGGTGCCGGCGCTGGATAAGCTGGGTGACATGATTGATGTGGCGCTGGCCATCTCTTTGCACGCTCCGACCGATGATATTCGTGACCAGATCATGCCGATCAACAAAAAGTACAACATCGAGACGTTCCTGGCGGCGGTTCGCCGTTATCTGGAGAAATCCAATGCCAACCAGGGGCGTGTGACGGTGGAGTATGTGCTGCTCGATCACGTCAACGATGGCACCGAGCACGCCCATCAGCTGGCGGAATGCCTGAAAGATACGCCATGTAAGATTAACCTGATCCCATGGAACCCGTTCCCGGGCGCGCCTTATGGCCGCAGCTCCAACAGCCGTATCGACCGTTTCTCAAAAGTATTAATGAGTTATGGCTTCACTACCATCGTGCGTAAAACGCGTGGCGATGATATTGACGCGGCTTGTGGTCAGCTGGCTGGCGAAGTGATTGACCGCACCAAACGTACGTTACGTAAACGTATGCAAGGTGAACCTATTGAAGTTAAAGCGGTCTGATAAGCGTTTGCGTTATCCGCGTTCTACCATGCGGCAGGGTTGCTGCATGGTACAAAAAACAGCGTGTGATTGCTTGCGGTTATGCAGGTTTAGCCGGTGCCTTTAAGATTAATAATTACGGTGCGTTTCACCGGACTTTAAGGCAGTATGTAGCGGTACAACAATAGTTTAGGCGCATCTATTTACGCCATCACTGGTCGCAATTGACTGACAACGTTAAAAATGGTGTCTATGGTTAACTGACCGGTGATGAAGTTGTTCACCCCAAGCCCTTTGTTTCGGTGAACAAGTAGTTTGAGCTGAAGGTTATGTTGCCTGAAGGCTAAGCCTTCAGAACACAGATTTGTTTCGCGAAGCAGGAGTGTGGTAAGGCGGAAACGCTGTGCTGCAAGGCTCCTGCTAATTCCTCAATCGAACAGTCCCAGCAGTTGTAGCTAATGAATACTGAAGCCACTCACGAATCAAATGCAGCAAAAACCACGGGTGAACGTTTACGTGTTGCCCGTGAAGAACTCGGTCTTAGCCAACAAGCCGTGGCAGAACGCCTGTGCCTGAAAGTTTCTACCGTTCGGGATATTGAAGATGACAAGGCACCTGCCGAGTTAGCGTCGACCTTCCTGCGTGGTTATATCCGCTCTTATGCACGTCTGGTGCATATTCCGGAAGAAGAACTGTTGCCAATGATGGAAAAACAAGCGCCGATCAGAGCGGCGAAAGTCGCTCCGATGCAGAGTTTTTCATTGGGGAAACGCCGTAAGAAACGTGACGGCTGGCTGATGAGCTTTACCTGGCTTGTGTTGTTTGTTGTTGTCGGTCTGACCGGCGCCTGGTGGTGGCAAAACCATAAGGCAGCGCAGGAAGAAATCTCGACCATGGCCAATCAATCTTCAGCTGAACTTTCTGCCAGCAACGGTCATTCACAGTCGGTACCTTTGAACACCAGCGAGTCCTCAACGGCTGACGCTGTGCAGACTCCGGCTATGCCAGAAACGGCTACCGCTGATGCCGTTCAAACTCCAGCACCGGCAGCAACGGCTCAACAAACTACCCCGGCGGACTCTT
This sequence comes from Buttiauxella warmboldiae, assembly GCF_003818135.1. Lineage (GTDB taxonomy): Bacteria > Pseudomonadota > Gammaproteobacteria > Enterobacterales > Enterobacteriaceae > Buttiauxella > Buttiauxella warmboldiae. The sequence continues at coordinate 39,375 of NZ_RPOH01000033.1, forward strand.
CCGCTGTGGTAGCACCAGGCCAGGCTCCAGTTGATAATGCTCAGACAACTACGCCACCGGCATCCAATACCGTTCTGCCAACCGACCAGGCTGCGGTAACGGATACGGCTGTTGCTGACCCAAATGCGCTGGTGATGAACTTCAACGCCGATTGCTGGCTGGAAGTGACCGATGCGACGGGTAAAAAATTGTTCAGCGGTATGCAGCGTAAAGATGGCAATTTAAATTTAGCCGGCCAGGCGCCGTATAAGCTGAAAATTGGCGCTCCGGCGGCAGTGCAGATTCAGTTCCAGGGCAAACCTGTCGATCTGAGTCGTTTTATCAGAACTAGCCAGGTTGCACGTCTGACGGTAAGTGCTGAATAATCGCAGCCAGCATGACGCGTAATTGTGGAGATTTGTAATGCATAATGAAGCCCCTATTCAGCGTAGAAAATCCAGGCGGATCTACGTTGGGAATGTGCCAATCGGCGACGGGGCACCGATCGCCGTTCAGTCGATGACCAACACCCGCACCACGGATGTTGAAGCCACTGTTAATCAGATCAGAGCGCTGGAAAGAGTCGGAGCGGATATCGTGCGGATATCAGTGCCGACCATGGACGCGGCAGAAGCGTTCAGGCTCATCAAACAGCAGGTTAATGTTCCGTTGGTCGCTGATATCCACTTTGATTATCGAATCGCTCTCAAAGTGGCTGAGTATGGCGTCGATTGTCTGCGTATCAACCCGGGCAACATTGGTAACGAAGAGCGTATTCGCAGCGTTGTCGATTGTGCCCGTGATAAAAATATTCCGATCCGCATCGGTGTTAACGCCGGATCGCTGGAAAAAGATCTGCAGGAAAAATATGGCGAGCCAACGCCGCAGGCGCTGCTGGAATCAGCGATGCGTCATGTGGATCATCTGGATCGTCTCAACTTTGATCAATTCAAAGTCAGCGTAAAAGCCTCCGATGTTTTCCTCGCCGTAGAATCTTACCGTTTACTGGCTAAGCAGATCGATCAGCCGCTGCATCTCGGGATTACCGAAGCGGGTGGTATGCGCAGCGGCTCGGTAAAATCCGCGATTGGTTTAGGGTTACTGCTTTCAGAAGGTATTGGCGACACGCTGCGCGTTTCGCTGGCCGCCGATCCGGTTGAAGAAATCAAAGTCGGTTTCGATATCCTGAAGTCTTTGCGCATCCGCGCTCGCGGGATTAATTTTATCGCCTGCCCAACCTGTTCGCGGCAGGAGTTCGATGTTATCGGTACGGTGAACGCTCTTGAAGAGCGCCTGGAAGATATCATCACGCCGATGGACGTTTCGATTATTGGCTGCGTGGTGAACGGTCCGGGGGAAGCGCTGGTTTCCACTTTAGGGGTGACCGGCGGCAATAAGAAAAGCGGTTTCTATGAAGACGGCGTGCGCCAGCGCGAGCGAATGGATAACGACAACATGATTGCGCAGCTTGAAGCGCGTATTCGTGCCAAGGCGTCCATGCTCGATGAATCGCAGCGGATTAGCATCCAGCAGTTGGAAAAATAGTGCGAAACATGGGAAGCATTCGGCTTCCCGTGTATGATTGAACCCGCCAGACGCTTTGTGAAAGCAATCCGTCTGATTTCGGGTTCATTTTTTGTATCAATTCGGTAGAGAATAAACGTGGCAAAAAACATTCAAGCCATCCGCGGCATGAACGATTACCTGCCTGGCGAAACCGCCATCTGGCAGCGCATTGAAGGCATTCTGAAACAGGTGCTCGGCAGCTACGGCTACAGTGAAATCCGTTTGCCGATTGTAGAGCAGACCCCGTTATTCAAACGCGCCATTGGTGAAGTGACCGACGTGGTTGAAAAAGAGATGTATACCTTTGAGGACCGCAATGGCGATAGCCTGACCCTGCGTCCTGAAGGCACCGCGGGCTGCGTGCGTGCCGGTATCGAACATGGTCTTCTGTACAATCAGGAACAGCGCTTGTGGTACATCGGGCCGATGTTCCGCCATGAGCGCCCGCAAAAAGGACGCTATCGCCAGTTTAACCAGCTCGGTGTTGAAGTCTTTGGTCTGCAAGGGCCGGACATTGATGCTGAACTGATCATGCTGACGGCGCGCTGGTGGCGTGCGCTGGGTATTGACCAGCACGTCAGCCTTGAGCTGAACTCTATTGGTTCGCTGGAAGCACGCGCTAACTACCGCGATGCGCTAGTGGCGTTCCTTGAGCAGCATAAAGAGAAGCTAGACGAAGATTGCCAGCGCCGCATGTACAGCAATCCGCTGCGCGTGCTGGATTCCAAAAATCCTGAAGTGCAGGCACTGTTAGATGATGCGCCAACGCTTGGCGATTATCTGGACGAAGATTCGCGTGAACACTTCGCAGGCCTGTGTCAGTACCTGGATGCTGCCGGTATCGCGTATACCGTAAACCAGCGCCTGGTGCGCGGTCTGGATTACTACAACCGTACCGTTTTCGAATGGGTGACGAGCAGCCTGGGCTCTCAGGGCACCGTTTGCGCTGGCGGCCGTTATGACGGTCTGGTCGAGCAGCTCGGTGGTCGTGCAGCACCGGCAGTTGGTTTCGCCATGGGGCTGGAACGTCTTGTTTTACTGGTTCAGGCTATTAATCCTGAATTTAAAGCAGAATCTGTTGTCGATATTTACCTGATATCGTCAGGTCAGGGCACGCAAGCGGCGGCCATGCTGTTAGCTGAACAATTACGCGACCGGGTCCCGGCTATTAAGCTGATGACCAACTACGGCGGCGGCAACTTTAAGAAACAGTTTGTTCGTGCAGATAAGTGGGGCGCGCGCGCGGCTCTGGTGCTGGGCGAAACTGAAGTTGCCAATGGTCAGGTTGTCGTGAAGGATCTGCGCACAGGTGAGCAAACTACCGTTGAACAAACCAACGCGGTGGCTCATTTGCAGGCGCTACTGGGTTAATTTTCCCGGAGATTAATCGTTAAGGAGAAGGACGGCGTGGAAATTTACGAAAACGATAACGAACAGGTTGATGCGGTAAAACGCTTCTTTGCGGAAAACGGCAAAGCGCTGGTGGTTGGCGTGGTGCTGGGTATTGGCGCACTGGTTGGCTGGCGTTACTGGAACGGCCAGCAGACTGAAAGCGCCATGGCGTCTTCGCTGGAATATCAAACGGTGACAGAGGCTGTGCGTGCCGATAATCCTGCCACGCTGAACGCCGCTGAGAAATTCGCCGCCGACACCAAAAATACCTATGGCGCTCTGGCATCGCTGGAGCTGGCTCAGAAGTACGCGGATAGCAACGACCTCGCCAAAGCGGCAGCGCAGCTGCAGCAGGGTCTTGCCAATACCGGCGATGAAAATTTGCAGGCGCTGATCAATGCACGTCTGGCACGTATTCAAATACAACAAAAGCAAGCAGATGCGGCGCTGAAAACCCTCGACGGTATTAAAGGCGAAGGTTGGGTAGCCATTGTTGCTGATTTACGCGGTGAAGCGCTGCTCAGCAAAGGGGATAAGCAAGGTGCACGCGATGCGTGGAGCAAAGGCTCGCAAACCGACGCATCTCCGGCCCTGCGTGAAATGATGCAGATGAAAATTAATAATTTGTCGAGCTAAGAGGGACCCGATGCAATTGCGTAAACTATTTGTACCAGGGCTGCTTTCTCTGACGCTGCTCAGCGGTTGTTCGCTGTTTAGCGGTGAAGAAGACGTGGTAAAGATGTCTCCACTGCCGACGGTTGAAAACCAGTTCGAACCGGAAAAATCATGGAGCACCTCCGTTGGCAGCGGTATTGGTGATTTCTACTCCAATCTGCATCCAGCCTGGCTGGATGGCAATATCTATGCCGCCGATCGTCGTGGTACCGTGAAAGCCGTTAACGCGGACGATGGTAAAGAGATCTGGTCTGTCGATCTTTCTGAAAAGACCAATTTCTACTCCAGCAACCTGCCAGCACAGCTTTCTGGTGGCGTAACGGTTGATGGCGCACATGTTTACGTTGGCAGTGAGAAAGCCCAGCTTTATGCGCTTAACACCTCTGACGGAAGTATCGCATGGCAAAGCAAAGCCGCAGGTGAAGTACTCTCTCGCCCGGTGGTCAGCGATGGTTTAGTTCTGGTACACACCAGCAACGGTCAGCTTCAGGCGTTCGACGAGGCTGACGGCGCGGTGAAATGGACCGTCAACCTGGATATGCCAGCGCTGTCTCTGCGTGGCGAATCCGCTCCGGCGGTGGCATTTGGTGCGGCTATTGTGGGTGGTGATAACGGCCGCGTTAGCGCCGTGCTGATGAAGCAGGGCCAGATGATTTGGCAACAGCGTATCTCTCAGGCAACCGGCGCTACGGAAATTGACCGCCTGAGCGATGTTGATACTACGCCCGTTATCGTTAACGGAGTGGTTTATGCCCTGGCCTATAACGGCAACCTGACGGCGCTGGACTTACGTTCAGGCCAGGTGATGTGGAAACGTGAACTGGGTTCGGTAAACGACTTTATCGTTGATGCGAACCGTATTTTCCTTGTCGATCAGAATGACCGCGTTGTGGCGTTGAACGCGGATGGCGGCGTGACGCTGTGGACGCAAAGCGATTTGCTGCACCGCAATCTGACCTCTCCTGTTCTGTACAACGGCTATCTGGTTGTCGGCGACAGCGAAGGTTATATGCACTGGATCAATGCTGACGATGGTCGCTTTGTTGCCCAACAAAAAGTGGACAGCTCCGGTTTCCAGACCGAGCCGGTTGTTGCCAGCGACAAGCTGCTGATTCAGGCAAAAGACGGTACGCTATACGCTCTCAAGCGCTAAACTTGCCTGAAGTAATAAGTGCAAAACGGTTCCCGTAGTCCGGGAGCCGTTTGCTGTTTTTAGAAACGATGTGATTTAACGTCGTTTGATGATGAATTTTGAGTTATGAGGTTTTAATCATGGTACCTGTGGTTGCGCTCGTCGGGCGCCCTAATGTCGGAAAATCCACGTTGTTTAACCGCTTGACGCGTACCCGAGATGCGCTGGTCGCGGATTTCCCGGGGCTGACTCGCGACCGCAAGTATGGTCGTGCTGAAGTGGAAGGTCGCGAATTTATTGCTATTGATACCGGCGGTATTGATGGCACGGAAGATGGTGTGGAAACCCACATGGCTGCACAATCGCTGTTGGCGATTGAAGAAGCCGATGTGGTGCTGTTTATGGTGGATGCGCGTGCAGGGCTGATGCCTGCCGACGAAGCTATTGCTAAGCACCTGCGTTCTCGTCAGAAGCCTACCTTCCTGGTGGCCAACAAAACTGACGGTATGGACCCCGATCAGGCGGTAATTGATTTCTACTCCCTGGGCTTAGGTGAAATTCACCCTATTGCCGCTTCTCATGGCCGTGGCGTGACAACCCTTCTTGAGCACGTTATGATCCCCTTTATCGATGATAAAAATCCGCGTGAACCGGAAGAAGAGATCGATGAAGATGCTGCCTACTGGGCGGCATTCAATGCTAAACATGGCATTGTCTCTGAAGACGATGAAATTCCTGAAGAGGAAGAAGAAGAGGCCTTCAACCCTATCGATTTGCCTATCAAACTGGCGATCGTTGGCCGTCCAAACGTTGGTAAGTCAACGCTTACCAACCGTATTCTTGGCGAAGACCGCGTGGTGGTTTACGACATGCCGGGGACCACACGCGACAGCATCTACATCCCGATGGAGCGCGACGAGCGTGAATACATTCTTATCGACACCGCAGGGGTGCGTAAGCGTGGCAAAATCACCGAAACCGTTGAGAAATTCTCGGTAATCAAGACGCTGCAAGCGATTGAAGATGCCAACGTTGTGATGCTGGTGATTGATGCGCGCGAAGGTATTTCTGACCAGGATCTCTCTCTGCTCGGCTTTATCCTCAATAGCGGGCGCTCACTGGTGATTGTGGTCAACAAGTGGGATGGCCTGAGCAACGAAGTCAGAGAGCAGGTTAAAGAGACGCTGGATTACCGTCTTGGCTTTATCGACTTTGCTCGAGTGCACTTCATCTCCGCACTGCACGGCAGCGGCGTAGGTAACCTGTTCGAATCCGTTCGTGAAGCGTATGACAGCTCCACGCGTCGCGTAAGCACTGCGTTGCTGACTCGCATCATGACTATGGCGGCAGAAGATCACCAGCCACCGTTGGTTCGTGGCCGCCGCGTTAAGCTGAAATATGCGCACGCCGGTGGTTATAACCCACCAATCGTGGTGATCCACGGCAACCAGGTCAAAGACCTGCCGGATTCCTACAAGCGCTATCTGATGAACTACTTCCGCAAATCGCTGGATGTGATGGGTACGCCAATCCGTATTCAGTTCAAAGAAGGGGAGAACCCGTTTGCCAACAAACGTAACACCCTGACGCCAAACCAAATGCGTAAACGTAAGCGCCTGATCAAGCACATCAAGAAAAGCAAATAATTGCTTGCGGGGATAACCTGTTTCCGAAAAATAAAAACCCGACTTTGCGTCGGGTTTTTTTATAATTATGACTTCACACCGTATTTATTTTGCAGCTCACTGATACGCTGCTGATAAGCATCCTGCAGGCAGGCGTTTTTATCGTCTTCTTTCCAGCACTCATTTCTTCCTTTAATCCAGCCGCGCTGTTCAGCTTTCAGCATAGAGTTATTGTTGGATTTCACCAGCGCCTTTTTATAGGTTGCAGCCAGCTTAACGTCAAGGGCAGACAATGTGCCGCTCTGGCAAATAAGCTCTTCCATGCTGCCTTGAGTGACTGCAGCGCAAGAGAATGATGGGCCTGATGTTGCGGACGTTTTTTTCTGCGCGGCAGGGGCAAAACTCACCTCATCTTCGGCTAAACAAACCCCATGAACGCGGTTTGGGCGCGTGAAGGAGATTTCAGGATTTCCATCAGCCGTGCGCATAATGCTAATGACGGTTTTCCCGCTGGTGGCTTCCCAGTAGGTTGGGCTGCTCTGTTTCACGGCGGCTTTCTGGCCATCGACCCAGACTCCACCTTTGCCATCGCTGTACACGCCACCGGTTTTTCCGCAGCTGAAATTGAAGGGCTGAGGAGGCGCTGCGAATGAGGCCAGTGGAATAAGCGACAGTGCGAGTAAAATTAATTTTTTCATTGCAAACTCCAGAGGAAAATCAACGCCAGGAATGTTTTGTAGTATATCACCCGATCGGAGACAGGGCGGTAATTACCCGGTAAAGGCAGACAGGAACGGAGCGTTGTTGATGCTTAATGGCATGTTTGTCTTTATCATCAGGATCAAGACGTTCAGCGAATGGTTGTTAAGGAGTGATGATGGAAACTAAATGCCCGGTATGTGAAAAACAGCTACAGCAAACAGATTCAGGCGCGCGCTGCGAATCCTGCCAGCAGGATTTTCATCTGCAAGCCCGCTGCCCGGAGTGCCATAAGCCGCTGGAAGTTTTAAAAGCCTGCGGCGCCATCGACTATTTCTGCCAGAACGGCCACGGATTGATATCGAAGAAACGCGTCGAATTCGTGCCCGTTGCTAGCTAACTTCTAGCTTTTCGCTGGCGATTTGCGCTTGCGTACCGCTTTCACCGGCGTAATGCCGGTGACCTGGCTTTCCACCCAACCATCTTCCAGACGCGTAGTAAGCGTATCCCCGGATTGCACTTGTTTGGTTTTTTCAGCACTTTGCCATCTGTCGCCGTTGTTACGCTATAGCCACGCGCGAGCGTTGCCAGCGGGCTGACCGCTTCAAGCTGCGCGATAGCTGTGCCAAAGCGCTGACGAGTGTGGCTCAGTCGCGCGGTAACAACCTGTGATAAACGATATTCCAGCTGCTGTAAACGAGTCTGCGCGCGATGAATTCGAGCTTGTGGTTGTTGCTGGTTCAAACGCTGCATCAGGCGCTGCTGCTGTTGCGAACTGCGGCGCAGTTTTGCGTCCATCGCCACGGTCAAACGCTGCTGTAAACGCTCAAGGGTCGTTTGCTGGCGCGCCAGACGCAGCTGCGGATGCTGTTGCTGCAAACGGTGATACAGGCGGGTGAAATGCTGCGTACGCTGGGCGAGATAGTAATCCATCGCCATTTCCATACGCTGCTGTTGAGACTGTAGCTGACGCAATAATTCGAGCTGATTACGGCTGACAATTTCTGCGGCGGCTGAAGGCGTTGGTGCGCGGACATCCGCCACAAAATCGGCGATCGTGAGGTCAGTTTCATGCCCTACGGCGCTAACGACCGGAATCGCACTGGCGAAAATCGCCCGTGCAACGCGCTCATCGTTAAAGCTCCATAAATCTTCCAGCGAACCGCCGCCGCGCCCGACAATCAGCACGTCACACTCTTTGCGTAAGTTTGCCCGTTCGATGGCGCGCACGATTTGCATCGGGGCATCAGCGCCCTGGACTGCGGTGGGATAAATAATTACCGGCAGGGAAGGGTCACGGCGTTTAAGCACATGCAGAATGTCATGCAGCGCGGCACCGGTTTTTGAAGTAATAACCCCAATCTGGCGCGCAGGCGTTGGCAATGGCTGTTTATGAATTTGCTCAAACAGGCCTTCGGCGGTGAGACGCTGTTTTAGTTCTTCGTACTGCTGCTGCAACAGTCCTTCACCCGCAGGCTGCATGCTTTCAACAATAATCTGGTAGTCACCGCGTGGTTCGTACAGCGTAAGAGTCGCACGCACCAAAACCTGCTGCCCATGCTGTGGGCGGAAGGTCACGCGGCGATTGCTGTTGCGGAACATCGCGCCGCGAATCTGAGCGGTATCGTCCTTGAGGGTGAAATACCAGTGGCCGGAAGCCGGTTGGGTGAAGTTGGAAATTTCACCGCTGATCCAGACCTGCCCCATCTGTTGTTCCAGCAGCATGCGGACCGTCTGATTCAGGCGGCTGACGGTAAAAATTGCAGGGGTATTTATCGTTGACATGTGACCTGGATCAAACTCTAAATCAGCAAGTTATTCGGTCAATAGTATCTTTCATCGCGTACATGGCAAGGAGTTTTCTAAAAAAAGTGTGGATGCAATCGATTACGCTCTGTATAATGCCGCGGCAATATTTTATCTGTTCTCATTCACCCCAGGTTGAGATATTGCCATGCTACGAATCGCTAAAGAAGCACTGACGTTTGATGACGTTCTCCTCGTTCCAGCTCACTCTACAGTTCTGCCTAACACGGCCGATCTCAGCACCCAACTGACCAAAACTATTCGTTTAAATATCCCTATGCTCTCCGCAGCTATGGATACCGTAACGGAAGCCCGTCTGGCCATTGCATTGGCTCAGGAAGGTGGACTTGGTTTCATCCACAAAAATATGTCGATTGAGCGCCAGGCTTTCGAAGTCAAACGCGTGAAGAAACACGAAAGTGGCGTTGTGACTGACCCACAAACCGTGCTGCCGACCACCACTCTGCATGAAGTTAAAGAGCTCACCGCACGTAACGGTTTCGCGGGTTACCCTGTTGTGACAGAAGCCAACGAGCTGGTCGGTATCATTACCGGCCGTGACGTTCGCTTTGTTACCGATCTGAACCAGCCTGTTAGCGTCTACATGACCCCGAAAGAGCGTCTGGTTACCGTGAAAGAAGGCGAGGCGCGTGAGGTTGTGCTGTCTAAAATGCACGAGAAACGCGTTGAGAAGGCGCTGGTTGTCGATGGCAACTTCCATCTGCGCGGTATGATCACCGTAAAAGACTTCCAGAAAGCAGAACGTAAACCTAACGCCTGTAAGGACGACCAGGGCCGTTTGCGCGTTGGGGCAGCAGTTGGCGCAGGTGCGGGCAACGAAGAGCGTATCGACGCTCTGGTGGCCGCTGGTGTCGATGTTTTGCTGATTGACTCCTCTCATGGTCACTCCGAAGGCGTTCTGCAACGTATTCGTGAAACTCGCGCTAAATATCCTGACCTGCAAATTATTGGCGGCAACGTAGCAACCGCTAGCGGCGCGCGTGCGCTGGCTGATGCTGGCGTGAGTGCGGTGAAAGTGGGCATCGGCCCTGGCTCCATCTGCACCACACGTATCGTTACCGGTGTGGGCGTACCGCAAATCACTGCGGTTGCAGACGCGGTTGAAGCGCTGGAAGGTACCGGCATTCCTGTTATCGCTGACGGCGGCATCCGCTTCTCTGGCGATATTGCCAAAGCTATCGCGGCGGGCGCTTCTGCGGTGATGGTTGGCGGGATGCTGGCAGGGACCGAAGAATCTCCGGGTGAAATCGAACTTTACCAGGGCCGTTCTTTCAAATCCTACCGCGGTATGGGTTCTCTGGGGGCGATGTCTAAAGGCTCTTCGGACCGTTATTTCCAGACGGACAACGCAGCGGACAAACTGGTGCCGGAAGGTATTGAAGGCCGCGTGGCTTACAAAGGGCGCCTGAAAGAGATCGTTCACCAGCAGATGGGGGGCCTGCGTTCATGCATGGGGCTGACCGGCTGTGGCACTATCGATGAGCTGCGCACTAAGGCTGAATTTGTACGCATCAGCGGTGCGGGTATTCAGGAAAGTCACGTTCACGATGTGACGATCACCAAAGAGTCCCCGAACTATCGCATGGGTTCCTGATCCTTCTCGCCCGGCCCTGCGCCGGGCGATTTACTTCATCTGTTTCACTTGCCTCGGAATTAGCGTTAATGACGGAAAATATCCATAAACATCGCATACTTATCCTTGATTTCGGTTCTCAGTACACCCAACTGGTGGCGCGCCGCGTGCGTGAGCTGGGCGTTTACTGCGAGCTGTGGGCATGGGATGTCACGGAAGCACAGATTCGTGATTTCAACCCAAGCGGTATCATCCTGTCTGGTGGCCCGGAAAGCACCACCGAGCTGAACAGCCCGCGTGCTCCTGAGTACGTGTTTGAAGCAGGCGTGCCGGTATTCGGCGTGTGCTATGGCATGCAGACCATGGCGATGCAGCTTGGCGGCCATGTGGAAGGCTCTAACGAACGTGAGTTCGGCTACGCACAGGTGGAAGTGAAAACTGACAGCGCGCTGGTGCGCGGCATTGAAGATTCTTTAAGTGCGGATGGCAAACCGCTGCTGGATGTCTGGATGAGCCACGGCGATAAAGTCACCGCCATCCCTGCAGATTTCGTGACCGTTGCCAGTACCGAAACCTGCCCGTTCGCGATTATGGCGCACGAAGAAAAACGTTTTTATGGCGTGCAGTTCCACCCGGAAGTGACCCACACCCGCCAGGGCCTGCGTCTGCTGGAGCGTTTTGTTCTGGAGATCTGCGGCTGCGAAGCGCTGTGGACGCCGGCAAAAATTATCGAAGATGCAATTGTTCGCCTGCGTGAACAAATTGGCGACGATAAAGTGATTCTGGGCTTGTCCGGCGGCGTGGACTCTTCCGTTACCGCCATGCTGCTGCACCGCGCCATTGGCGACCGTCTGACTTGCGTATTCGTGGATAACGGCCTGCTGCGTTTGAACGAAGCCCAGCAGGTGATGGACATGTTTGGCGACCACTTCGGCCTGAACATCATCCACGTTGAAGGCGAAGAGCGCTTCCTGTCCGCGCTGGCGGGCGAGAACGATCCAGAAGCGAAGCGTAAAATCATCGGCCGTGTGTTCGTCGAAGTGTTCGATGAAGAAGCGCTGAAACTGGAAGAAGTGAAATGGCTGGCGCAGGGGACTATTTACCCTGACGTTATCGAATCTGCTGCATCTGCAACCGGTAAAGCGCACGTTATCAAATCTCACCACAACGTGGGCGGCCTGCCGAAAGAGATGAAGATGGGGCTGGTTGAGCCACTGCGTGAGCTGTTCAAAGACGAAGTGCGCAAAATTGGTCTGGAGCTGGGCTTGCCGTACGACATGCTTTACCGCCATCCGTTCCCGGGCCCGGGCCTTGGGGTACGCGTGCTGGGCGAAGTGAAGAAAGAGTATTGCGACCTGCTGCGTCGCGCCGACGCCATCTTTATTGAAGAGCTGCACAAAGCCGATCTCTACAACAAAGTTAGCCAGGCGTTCACCGTGTTCCTGCCGGTGCGTTCGGTTGGTGTAATGGGCGATGGGCGTAAATACGATTGGGTTGTTTCACTGCGTGCGGTTGAAACCATCGACTTTATGACCGCGCATTGGGCACATCTGCCATACGACTTCCTTGGCCGCGTTTCCAACCGTATTATCAACGAAGTGAACGGTATTTCCCGTGTGGTTTACGATATTTCTGGTAAACCGCCAGCGACTATTGAGTGGGAATAAGCCGATAACCCTTCCTGAATTTTCATGAACAGGTAAAACTACAATCAACCCTCTGTTTTTACAGAGGGTTTTTCTTTTTGTGCATTCATGAATTTTCTATGTAGCGCACATTTTTTGACGGTAAATTTGACGGTATCGTTGAAAAAGCAGACAGTTCTCTATGGTGAATTACGTACAGTTAGTTATTCGATTCTGACGGTATTTCAGGAGGGCATATGCTTACCGATATCCAGCTTAGAAAACTTAAACCGCAGGAAAAAACCTACAAAATTCCCGATCGGGATGGGCTCTACGTGGCCGTGTCTCCCACCGGAACACTTTCATTTCGTTATGATTATCGGATTAATGGCCGACGTGAGACGCTGACAATTGGTAAGTATGGCGCTGACGGTATTTTGCTGGCCGAAGCGCGTGAACAACTCAATACCGCCAAAAAACTGCTCAAGTCAGGCGTGTCGCCTGCTGCAAAGAAACGTGACGGTAAAAATCGAGTCAGAAACGCTGAATCCTTCGCAACTTTTACCGTCAACTACATGAAGCATGCTGCGCTGGCAGACAGTACGCGAGCCATGAAGCAGGCAGTTATTGATCGGGATATCATTCCAGTTCTGGGTAATAAGCGAATGGCGGAGATTACGCCGTCAATGGTTCGGACTCTGTGTGATCGTATCTTGGATCGTGGCGGAAATGCCACGGCAGTGCAGGTGCGTGAGATCATCAGTAGCGTGTACATTTATGCCAAAAATCGAGGGCATGATTTTAAGAACCCTGCTCAGGATATCAAGGCAAGTTCGATAGCCACATTTCTCCCTCGTGTCAGGAGCCTCTCTCCGCTGGAGATTGGAATTTTCTTTAATACGCTGGATACCGTTGCAGGTATGCCTACGCTAAAACTGGCCCTGAAGCTGATTTTTCTGACGCTGGTGCGCAAAAGTGAATTTACTCAGGCTACGTGGGATGAAGTGAATTTCAGTACCCATCAATGGACGATACCTGCTGATCGTATGAAAGGTGGTAGGGCTCATGTCATCTATCTTTCACGTCAGGCTAGCGACCTATTGGTAGGGTTGCAAATGTGCGCAGGAGGAAGTCCTTACTTACTTGCCGGGCGCTATAGCATCAATAAACCGCTGTCTAATGCCGCCCTCAACGGGGTTATTACCACGACGGTAAAAGTTGCACAGTCGCAGGGGAAGGCGCTGGAGCATTTTACCGTCCATGACATGCGACGAACCGCCAGCACTTTATTGCATGAGGCTGGGTATCCATCAGACTGGATAGAGAAATGCCTCGCGCATGAGCAAAGAGGGGTGAGGGCAGTTTACAACAAAGCGAAATACGCGCAGCAGCGTGCTTACATGTTGCAGCAGTGGGCGAATATGGTTGATGGTTGGATTGCCGGAACAACAATGGCGCTCACTCCGTTTTCGCCGAGGAAGTATGAGGAGTGGATGAACCTTGATATGTAATGGTTTATTGCACGATTAATATAAAATTTTTATAAAAATTAGCGGGTTTGATTATGTTTTTTAATATGCTTAACAATAAATGCAAAAAATGCCTTTTTATTAATCAAGCAAATGTGTTTTACAATTACTCGTTAGGCTTTGAAATTCCTTCGGTAGATTTATTGAAGACTGCTAATAAACTGCTAAAGTCAGGGTTTTCTAAATGTGTTTGTTTTTCAGATTTTAAGTTTTTATATCTTAATGAAAATCATCAAATAAAATATAGTAATTTGAATCCAGAAGGAAGAAATTGGGATTCTTCATGGGAAATAAATTTTTACGATGATATACCAAAAGGAATAATTCCTGATTTAATGATTCATTCCGAATTGTTTTTCCATGAAAATAGGCTCGTGAATGATAATCAGGCTTACATAAGAACATCATTACCTCCCTTTGTTCTGGAGATAAATAATGAGCAGTACCTTATGCACCCGGGGGTAAAGATGTACCGTGATGGAATCGTTATTATTTATTTTCAATTTGATGGCAAATGGAATGGGATTGATGATGACAGTTTCTTATCATCAATTATAAATATGAATCAAAGATATTTTGATAAAATATGGATTGATGCGAAACTTCAAATGTTGGATGGTGAAGCTGTTTTAGAAAATAGTTTTGAAGATGTTTTTTCAATTGGTGGAAATTGTCTGGATGGGAGGAAAATAAGGAAATTAAAACAAAAGATGCGAGATGATAGCATGAAAGTATTAACGGAGTCTTTGGAAAAAGAAGGTTGCACATTTTCGTTCGATAATCATAGAGAATGGGTTTTGCACCAGATTGCAGGAACAGAGGAGAATGAATCATGGGAATCTACGATTGAAATATGTCGTTCTATATATTCAAACGTTATTAGTTGCATGTTGGTTCCACAATATAAAACTAATAAAAATAAGTCATATAGTTACCTCTGGCACGGGCGACCTTCTGTTTCTCTTTTGCGTTTCGATAAGCAACCTCAGGATAAGAATGTTTTGTTGAAAAATTTTTCTGAAGCTTTGGCTAAGTTATTGAATAGAGCTGATGTCAGCGAAAATAAAAATTCCTTGCCGCCAGATTTACGGAAGTTTAATGATTATTGTCTACATGCCAATAGATCCATTTACTTATGGACTTGGTTAAGAGGAGAGAATGAGTCAGATGATATTTGGGACGACAAAAATACCTCGTCAAGAATACTTGAAAATCAGGCAAGAGTTGAGCAGGTTGAATATCATAATATGAGTATTTCTAGGGCATGCTCTTGGGCTAATAACCCTCCATCTGAACAGCATTTATTCATCTCATATACAACATTAGCAGAAACAGAAAATAATGTTCATCACAGTAGTATATCTGGGGAAGTTTCGGATACACTTTCATATCTCATTAAATCTTTTGGGACAGAGGGTTTAATTGCTTCTGCAAAAGAGATGGCTAGATTTCGTATGGACGAACTTAAATATAGATCAGATTCAGCAAGGAACTCTAGCAATTATTGGTTGACATTTGTCTTCGGTTTGGTTGGTGTTACAAGTTTTGCTGAGTTTGCAGTTAATCCACTAATTCTTAATAAATGGAGTGGAATAAATAAAGTTATAGCACCTTTTATTTCCTTTGGGATCTCTTCTGTTTTAGTTTTAGCAATATCTGCAATTATTTGGTATCTCACAAAGAGAAAACACTAGCATTTAAAATGGTTGATACGAGAAGTTATGTCGTTATTTTTATTTTTTTTAAGATGGATATCGAGCTAATTATATTTTGCCATAAACTTGCTCGATATACCTTCCCCGCCCATCCCCATGTCCCAGATCCGTTGATGTCACCGCCAGCGCCTCTTTGTGGCTCAGACCCTGCTCTTCGTAATACTGGATCGCGTCCTGTGCCCAGGCATAGCGCAGGGAATGGGGCGAGTATTCGCCCGTCAACCCTGCATCACGGAGATGGTTGTGCCAGTAGTCCATTGCGGATTTCAGATCTGGTTTATCAATAAGATGCCCGTTACGCTCCCTGGCAATCTCCAGTGCTTCTTTCACGGCCTGACGGACTGCTTTTCGGTCAATCACCTGCGTCATGCGCGGCCGTCCACCTTTGGTGCCGAAGATCACAGGCAGACGTTCAGCCCCTTTCTCCAGCTGTTTGTCCCAGGTTTTCAACGACTGGCAGCACTGTACTGCTTCCTGACCACGTAGTCCCATGACCCGTGCCAGTCTCAGGCTGGCCGCGAGACCTGCATCGGCTTGCTGTATCTGCTTCAGTACCTGCTGGTAAAGCGCATCCGGAATAGCACGGTGCGTTCCGTCGCGGCTGGCTCCGCTGATACCGAGTGATTGGTTGCTGATTAATTCAGACTGGCTGAGTTGTGCTCGTCCGGCTTCGGTCAGAATTGTGCGTACCATCGCCATCTCGTTCTGTAGCGTTCGCAGCGAAATACCCTGCGCCAGCCGTTCATGGATATATCCTGCGATATGCCTGGCCTTAATATGGTCGGTTCGGGTTATCTGTATATTCTGCGCCAGCAGATGATGCGCAAAACGCTGCGCCATCTGTTCGCGGTCGTGGACTGTTTTATGGCTACCGCCCGCGCGGTGCGCCAGTTTTTTCATATCCTGCGCCAGACGTGACATGCTGACTCCTCTGCCTGATGCGGTAGCAATATTTCCGGCGCGTGGGGAATGCACTGGCAGAGAAGATTGCGCCATGCTAAACGGTACCGGTGCGCCGGAAGGCAAGAGTTGAGGTATAGCGGGGTACGGTGCTGCATGGTGTGCAGGCCGCCTGCGTCAGCAGGAATGCCCCCGGATCGTCGTGATCCGCCTCCGGTACTGTTCATTCCTCCTTTTTATCTTGATTGACGCAGAAATTGCGGCGTCAGAGGGTAAATATAACGATAAGCCTGATAAAACGGCGGCTGGCGCAGCGGTGTGCGTCGGCGTCACTTTGTTTTGCTTCGCCTCCAAAGTGACGCGCCGCTGTTTCAGGTAGCCTGTTGACTGGCGCAGTGGAACATTCATCGTGCGCTGAACTGGCGCAGGCAATGAGGGTAATGTGAAGCGACCGGCCCGGTTTTGATGCAACCTCCCCGATTTTCAGTGCCGGATGCGGGGTTATGGGTGACCTTGTCTGAACCTGTGGAACAGTTATAGCCCCGTAAGGTCATGGGCTGTCTCGTTAGGAAAAGAATACGCATTTTTAGCTTTGAAAACAAACGGTTTATTTATGTAATTGGTTGATTATAATGATTTTTATAACATGAGTTATCATGTGTTGAAATGCTATCCATACGATATTTGGAGGATTAACTGCAATGACTGGTTTATAACAGGATGCGTAATTTTTTCGGGGAAATTACATGCAGACGGCGCTGTGAGTCGTCAAGAATACCAGCCTGGCGCACTTCCCTGCTGACACGCAGGGGGGTTCAGTTTCACATCCAGCAAACTCAGCCACTTCGCGCCAGGTCCAGTCGTAGCCGGGAAAATATACCACAGGCTGCCCAGTACCTGCTCCCGGCTGCGGTGGCTCGCTATCATGCAGTGTCCTGCATCCACCAATGAGCTGGCCTTAATGCCAGTCAATACTAGCGATACATCGAATATTGCAATAAAAGCCGGTGAGCCAGGGGCGGCTGCTGCCGTCCCCGCAGGGCGTTACGCTACCCTGTAATCTGTCTGGCAAGTTCAGCCAGGTTAAAATGATTCATACGGTCTACGGTGGTTAAATAATCGGCAGGAAAAGCCGCCACGCCGTGGAAGGCACCCGTCAGTGCGCCCACCATGGTGGCGACGGTGTCGGTATCATTGCCGATGTTCACGGCGGAGATAACCGCATCCACGGCTGAATCAGGGCTGCAGGCGAACAGACCAAAGGCTGCCGGTACCGCCTCGCTGACATGCAGGCCGGAGCCGATGATATCCGCGATGTCGACAATGGCGGTTTCCCAGCAGGTGTGACGTTTACCGAGGCTGACGGCAAGCTCAATCCGGCGGGCAACGGACGGCCCGGCCACCATCATAGCGCCCTGCTCAATGGCCAGCGCATAGCCCCGGTCTGCGCCGTAAATCCCGGCGGCGATAATACTGTCTGCACTGGTCACGCTCTGTAACGCCTCGCTGGTGGCTGCAGCCATTGCGGCCGCCCCTGACATCGCCAGGACGTTATTATGAGTGAAACGGCAGATATCCAGCGCACAGCGGATGGCCTTTTCCGTATTGCCGGGATGCAGCACGGCAGCCGGCCATATTTTCATTGCCGCGCCGTTGGTGGCTTCGGCATTGCCTCTGTTAATAATCGCGACGGACTGCTTCTCGCCTTCCAGCTCCCCCTGCAGTGAACCCCGCGTGTCGTTAAAGAGGGCTCTCATCGCGGCACGGGTGGTGGGGCCGGTAAAGTTGGCATAAAACGGGTATTCCAGCCAGCGCTGAAAGGCTTCGCGCATGGCTTCATCACTGACCCGGCGGTCGTGCTTTAACAGCGCGTCCATAATATATTTTGCCTGGATAAAGTCGTCCGTACACATCCCGGCCTCGTTGCAGCGGCCAAAGGTATCGGCGGGCGGTTTTTCGAATCCGGTCACCCAGCCGCCGAAATACTCACGGATCTGCTGGCGGGTACGGACCTCCGTTGCGGCGCCCATGGCATCAGCCGCAGCGGCACCGACAAGACAGCCCAGTATTTTTTTGTATTCAACACTCATCTGTGACTCCTTACGCTTTTACATTAACATTCTGTGGATGGCTGGCCCGGAAAGCGGCAAGCTGCTCCGGACCGGGCAGGGCGGTCATGGCCCCTTTTGCCGTCACCGCCATCGCGCCGCAGGCACAGGCATTGAGGGTGGCCTCGGCCAGCAGATGGCTGTCCCGGCGGGTCTGCCGGGACAGGGTATAAAGCAGTCCCCCCACAAACGCATCACCTGCGCCGGTGGTGTCCACGACGGGAACGTTGGGTGCAGGAAACGCATACTCACCGTCGGGGGTGACCAGCAGGGCACCGTCTGCACCGAGGGAAATCAGGGTGGTTTCACAGCCGAGGTCGCGAATAAGGTGGCGCGCCTCCTGCCAGCGCGCCACTTTACCCAGCCAGCACAGCTCGTCGGCAGACACCTTGCAGACCGATGCCAGGCCGATGGCTTCCCTCAGCAGTGGCATAATCTCCCCGGGATCACGCCACATACCGACGCGCAGGTTCACGTCGAACATCACATGGCCGTCTGCCGTGCGCATCCGTCTGGCCCCTTCGAGGCAGGCCCCGCGCGCCGGGCTGTCGGTGAGCCCGATGGAGCTGAAGTAAAACCATTCGCCGGGGCTGAAGACCGGTAAATCCTCAACGCTGACAAACGTGTGGGCTGCGGGATGGACAAGATGGGTGAAACTGCGTTCACCGTCCGGGGCCAGGCTGACCATCAGTACCGCGGTGGTGTGTCGGGGATCGATTCGCAGCGCCGATACATCCACACCATTTTCACTGAGCGTCTGCTGCAGAAAATGCCCGGCATCGTCATCACCGAGGCAGCCAATAAATGCGCAGTTGCCGCCCAGCCGCGCTACACAGACGGCGACGTTGGCAGACGCGCCGCCAGGGCATTTCAGACAGGAATCAGTTCTCTCCGGTACCAGATCGACGGAAGCATCGCCAATCACCCAGACTCTGTTTAAGGTATTCATTTGCTCCTCCTCAGGCCCGGCGCAGCGCCAGTTCTGCCTGAATATCCCGGTAAAAGGCGTTGTTGATCCGATATTTTTTCATCAGCAGGCCGATGGCCAGGTGGAACAGGGAGGGGATGATCGTCATCATCAGCGCAATCCCGGTCAGGGAGCTCGCGCTTTGCTGCACATCAGCCTGATAACCAAAGTGACTTAACAGGAAGCCCAGTACGCCACCGGCGATCCCCATTCCGAACTTCTGGAAGAACAGGATGCCGCCGAACGCCAGCCCGGAAACCCGCAGCCCGGTTTTCTGTTCGCCGTAGTCCACCGCTTCTGCGATGGATGACCAGAAGACGGGCAGCTGCATATCGCAGAAAAAGTTAATCAGGAAAAAGAAGATGAACGCGAGCATGACATCCTGCTGCCCGACGAAGAAGTACATGGCAATGCTCTGCGCGCAGGTTATCAGCTGGGTGTAGCGGAACATGACGATTTTGTCCCGGAAGCGGGTCACCCATGTCGCGGCGACCATCGCGAGGATGGACGCCACCACGCCGGTGGTCAGGAAGGGGGAGATCAGGCCGTCGCCACCGCCTAAATAGTATTTGGCATAATAGGTGGCAACCGAGCCCCGGATGACGTAGCCGCACATCAGCAGCATGATCACCGCCCCCAGGATCACCGCCCCCAGGATCAGCCACTGGTCGTTACGCCGTAAAATGGCGAACTGTTTTCTTATCGTCAGCGAAGGCAGCTCTGGCTCGCAGTACTCCCGGGTGGTCATAAAGCAGAAGATAAACAGCCCGGTCCCCATCACGCCCATTAAGCCCATGGCGAGCTGATACCCCAGCGCCTTATTGCCCTGTCCCAGCCACACCGCCAGGAACGGCACCACAATGGTCACTAAAAAGGCGGCGATTTTGGTCATGACAAAACGGTAGCCATTGGCGCTCAGCCGTTCGGCGGGGTCATCCGTGATGACGCCAATCAGTGAAATATAAGGGATGGTGATCGCCGTATAGACCAGGGTCATCAGGATATAGGTGAAATACGCCCAGGCAAGCTTTGCCGTGTAAGCCACATCCGGGGTGATAAACATCAGATAAACCGCGAAGCCAAAAGGCAGGGCGAACCAGAGCAGCCAGGGACGATATCGCCCGTGTCGGGTGGTGATTTTATCGGTGAGCATGCCCATGGCCGGGTCGATAATGGCGTCGATCATACGGACCACCATCAGCAACACCCCCACATCGGCGGCCCGCAGGCCGTAAATATCGGTGTAGAAATACGCCAGGAGCAACTGCATGGAGATAATGACCACGTTGATGGCCATATCCCCGGCCCCGAAACCTATTTTTTCCACGACAGACAATTTCATATCGTTATCCTTTATTGCGTGCGAGCACGCAGCAGAGTTATAGAAATGATGTAACTGTTTGAAATTAATGCACTATTGGAAGAGCGTCGCCGGGGCTGCTGACAAACAGCCCACCGGTCATCAGCAGTAAGATGCGGACCGGCACACGTGGATACCCGGAGGAAGTGCTCAGCAAGCAAGACGGGAGAGGTCGTCGCCATCCAGTCAGACAGCGTGTTACAGCGGGTTGTGGGGATACATCGCTGGTATGCATAAACAACTCCTCTTAACGTATATAAATAAAAGATCTCTTTGTTAATCAATTGATAAATTTAAATTTATTCTCAATAAAGCAGCGTTTTAATTCCTGGTCGAAGACGATGGGGGAACCCTGGCGCAGGAGAAGAACGTTGTATTTTTGGTTTTCGTGGGTGTGCCGGATTGGCGTAGCGGCTGGGCCAGATCTCTGAGGGATGAATATTCAGTGCGTCAGCAATCAGCCATTCGCCTTTCGGCCACGGGCGCGTCAGGGCATTCGCCAGCGTGGAGGAGGCCAGCCCCGATTCTCTTGAAACTCTCGCCAGACTGGTGCCGCGCTTGCGCAGTGCGGCAATGATGTCGGCGGGATGCCAGTCTCTTTTAGTCATTCTGGTTACCTCTTATGTTGACTATGAGTCACATTTTGTATGCTATCATGCTTTTTATGTGACTCATAGTCCGTGGAACTATAAGCCACAAAGATTGATGCTGGTTTTATGGAAAAGACGGGATCAATCAAAAAGGTACTGGGTAAAAGAATTAGGGCACTTCGCCTTGAAATGGGGTTGTCCCAAGAAGCTTTTGCCGATAAATGCGGTATCGATCGTACATATATGAGTGGAATTGAGCGCGGGGTGAGGAACCCTACGCTTGTTGTAATATGTGCTATTGCAGCCGGGCTGGAGATGGATCTCAGCCATTTGTTTATGTTTGATGGTTGTGCAGGAAAAGACGGCGAATCAACTACATGTGACTCATAGTCCGTGGTCTGATAGGCAACGGAAGTACATTTTATCTGGATGAAAAATACATCCAGTATTCAGACGCAGTTTGGCGCGCATCTCAAAAAACTCAGGCTTCAGTCAGGCCTGTCCCAGGAAGCATTTGCTGATAAGTGTGGCCTTGATCGTACCTATGTTAGTGGTATTGAACGAGGTGTCAGGAATCCAACCCTCGAGGTGATCAGCATCCTTGCTGCAGGGTTGGGGATTGATATTAGCCAATTATTTGAGTTTAACTGACTGATTCTGAAGTGATTGATCAGCATGGTCGTGTGGTTCTCAACGAAGAGTCGTGGAACCTGGTGATGGATGCTATACGCAATCCGCGTGTACCAAACGGCAGGTTGAAACGGGCCGTTTATCGAAAGTTGTTTCATGATGAATAAAAGCCTCTCCAGGGATCTTTTCGGATAAGCCCATTCCCCGTATACGCCATTCCCTTTCGGCCTTTTATGATCTTCAGCGCGGGAGACAGGCGTGACACTTGTGACAGCCGTGCCATTGCCGGATCTGTGAGTGTCACACATCCAAATTATAAAAAGAGAATCGGGAGACTTTTTTCTGAGTCGGCCCCGCTATTGTCTCCCGTTGCGTCCTGTTTTATCTATTCATTATAAAATGGAAGATGGCTGGAATCGTGTTATTACTGGCTGTCACATCTGTCTCCTGCTGTCTCACGGTTTTGATAGATTGGTGTGTTTCTGGTATTTTGTATATCCCATTGACATATCCCGTAATAATACTATTCTGACAATGGTACGAAATTTACATGCAGGAGGCTGTAATGGAAAAGACGACAATTTTTAAAAGTAACCGCAGTCAGGCGGTGCGTTTGCCGAAAGCCGTTGCCATGCCGGAAGAGGTGAAACACGTCGATATTGTGGCTGTCGGGCGGGCGCGAATTATTACTCCGGCAGGAGAGGGCTGGGATAGCTGGTTTGACGGTGAAAGTGTGACACCTGACTTCCTGTCTACACGGGAGCAACCAGGGGAACAGAGCCGGGAAGATTTCTGATGCTGAAATACATGCTGGATACAAACATTTGTATTTATACCATTAAGAATAAACCTCAGGCTGTGCGTGAGGCATTTAATCAACACTACGGGCGGATGTGCATCAGTTCCGTGACGCTGATGGAATTAATTTTTGGTGCAGAGAAATCAGCCAGCCCGGAGAAAAATCTGCGCGTCGTCGAAGGGTTTACCGCCCGGCTGGACGTGCTCAGTTATGGTGTGGACGCGGCGGTTCATACCGGTCAGGTTCGGGCAGAACTGGCGAAGCAGGGTACCCCCGTCGGACCTTATGACAGCATGATTGCTGCCCATGCACGTTCTCTTGGTTTGATAATGGTGACGAATAACAGCCGGGAATTTATTCGTGTTCCTGGGCTGCGTCTGGAGGACTGGACGACACGTTAAAAATGGCAGACGTGAGCCGATAAACCCGCGCCCGGCCAATATCAGGTAACCGAAGCTGAATCTGCAGTTTTCCGTCGTTACCGCGCTGTAGCCATCCGGCTTCTGCACACAGTTTTGCGGCTTTGCCTGGATTAAATCCCCGACAGATTTCCTTCCAGCCCTCCGGCAGGATCAAAAACAGAGTATGCTCTTCGCCCGTCAGCGGATCTTTTTCTACTTTACGAAAACCGACCATATTTTGCGGGCGATCCGGGGTATCCCATGAGGCAAAGCGGCTGTACTGGTGTGCAGTGATAAAGCGTTTGATCTGCGCCATTACACCGGCATCTTCCTGATTAGCGGTGTGGCCTCGTTCCTGTAGCCAGGCGCAAAGGCAGTTTTGTACTGCAGCGTAAGCAGTACCTTCCCGCCAGCCAGTAATACCGTACTCTGTCGCCATTTCTCCGGCGACAGCAAGCAGAGCAAAACGGGCGGCGATGCGCTGCACCTGATTTCCGGCCTCTTCTGGCGTCAATGCTGCCCGGTAACGCCGGAGAAGTTCTCTGGCAAAAGCGGTAGTTTCTTCCACGTCATCCGTCAGGGAAGCCAGCCAGGCGTGCAGAGCGGTACCATGGTAATGGTTTACTCGTTCACACAACTCATCGGCAAATTGTTGCCCGCTGGTAAAATCGTGGAGTTCCTCGAAAGCGCCATAGTTGCCGGTATTGCTGGGGATCTGAACCATACGCACATCCATACCGGCATAAGTACGCTCTCCAGCACGGTCGGCATGTTCAGTAAGAGATAATTCTCCGGTGGAGAGAAATAACAGTCGCCATTGCTTTCGCTGACGAACCTCGCCGTCAGTACGGGCGCGACCCTTGCCCTGGCCGTTCGCCAACATATAGGCGATCATCCCGGCTTCGTGGGGATCAACTTCACGCAGTTCATCAAGTGGCAGCAAAGCGTCATTGTGGCGACTGGCTGTGCCTTCCAGCGCATTGCCTGTCGCGCGCCAGGAGTGCCAGTAATCCGGCCCGCCACAGACGGATGCTGCAACTTTCATCACCGTTGTTTTACCGTCGGTGGACTCTCCCCGGAGATGAAAACCGCCGCCATCCATGCCAACCAGCCGTAACAGCGGAGCCGCCAGCGCACAGCATATAGCAAAGATTAGCCGTGAATTGCCAGTACATAGAGCTGCAATCTGGGCCTGCCACTCCTGCAAGGTACCGGAGCGGGCAAAATCCGTCGGGCGGTATTGACTGCTTTGCAGCATCACGCCATCACTACCGAGGCCAATAACTGTATCCGGTAAAACGTAGACGCCGTTATGCCAGCCGATACGCTCTACACAGATAACGCGGCGTTCCGGTACGGAACGGGAAATATAGTCACACAGCAGAGCGCGCTGGCCGGGGCGGGTGGCAATATAGGTCAGTCCGTTTGCCAGCAGTACCCGACGGAGTTCCTCACCGCTGCCACTGAGCATTTCCATCGGCATGGCCCAGCGTCGTATCTGCCCGGTTGTGGTGTGCCATTCCAGCAGGCGACCAAAGTTACTGTCATGGTTGTCACAGCAGATGGCAGTGACCTGAAGCGGAGAGCAGATGCGTTGCGGCTGGGTTTCTGTTTCTCCGTCCCGACGTTCGACCACTTTGTCATACCACAGCGCGTCGTCTGTGAGGCGGAAGCCTTCCGGCAGGGCGTTGTTGGCAGGTTTTTCGTTGTACAGTTGTTCGAGCTGGCGGCTCCAGTTTTCCAACAAATCTCCCTCGGGGCTGAGCAGTCGAGCCATCACTACGCCAGCCTGTGCCAGTTTTTGGGCGATCTGCAAAAGGGCCTTTTCACTGATTTCCCCGGCGCGTACTACGCAAGCATAGTATGTGCCTTCTTCGATAATGTGCATTGAATCAAGATGGGGAAGTTCATCCGGGCCGAGTACCACCGGAGGAATATTATCTTCACGATCCGGATGTTCCCGCCAGGTTCGGGCCGTTTCCCAGGCCATATTTCCGGCAATAATCACCACCTCAAGATGGCGATCAAGGGATTGTTGTTTGAGATAGGGCGCGCGTTTCATCTTGATAGACGGAGCTCGTCCATGAGCGCTTTGGGATTAATGGGAATGTTGATTCTGGCTGGCGCGCCACTGACGGATCTCCGCAGCGTCAAAAACGACCAGACGTGAGGAACGCCGGGTGGGTTGCGGGAAGTTGGGCTCTTTCATCTTGCGATAGACGGAAGATTCACTCATCGCCAGAAAGCGGGCGACCTGGTGCATACGCACGTTGCCGTTTTCCGGGAATGGGTTGTTGTCGTCAAAATAGGTTTTCATGTTCTCACCTGTCGGATAACGAGGACCTGCTCGTTATAACGCAGGAGAAGAGAGGTGAATATAAGTCCCGATAAAGAAGTTAAGTCCGGGTAGAAAATAGTGAGTCCGATAAAAATAAAGTTGATGCTGAATTTATATTTCACATTTAATTAATTGAAATTAAATGTAATTTATTTGTTGAGATGCTCTTGGTTAGATTTTTAATATGATAATGGATGGTGACGAACATCTTGGGACATCTCTGGTTTTGCTGCAGTAAACTGATTTTTGAGTCGATTGTGAGTTATTAGTATATCTGAGCGTTTGCAATGAGCGAGGAACGGAAGTTCGGAATGCATACTTACATCGAGGTGTCTTGAGCAATGGGGAGTAGCTCACGGTGGCCCTGCGATACAGCAATTCACTCGTTACTCTAGCTTTTTGGGCAACCGTTGCCATTTAACAACATAACGTAAAGCAAGTAAAAAAGCCTCCTGACCACCATCTTCATCTAAATCAAGAAATGCCTAATGTAGGTAGTCTTGTAGACTGGCCCATCGAGTTGACGGGTCTGGTGCCAGCTCAAACCTGTCAGCTTCTCCTTATTATTCTTGCTCAATTGATGAAGTTGCCCGAGCGCCGCTTCACGTTGAGTAGACAAAACCGTTATACTGACTTGCAATTGCAGCAGAGCTTTCTCTTCAGTTAGCTTAAGCAGCAAGCTGAACTGGCGCAGACAAGGTTCGCACTCGCTTTAATTTGCCCGGTCTGCATAATCAGTGAAGCTTCTAGCAATAGGACGCTTGGTACATATATTCTTGGGAAGTGGTGTGCGATGAGTAAACTGATGCTCCGTCTGCAGGCATGGCGTGCTCGTCGTTACGCGAAACGTAACGCTGACGTGGCAAGGAAGGGACGGCCGGACGGAGGGATCGGGGCGGAGGCACCGATTCGGACAGCATCCGAAGATCGCCTTAGAAGAACCGAGTTTGCCGCTCGTATAGCCGACGTACTCTCAGAGCTTAGTCTGCGCGAAGGCCGAGTTTTCGCTATTCGTGGAGGATGGGGTTTCGGTAAATCATCACTGAAAAACCTCATCACCGAACTGCTCGATGCGAAGAGCAGCGGAGCGGACTGGCTCGACTTTAACCCTTGGCAATGGGGGGATGGCGACGCAATCGCCCGAGCGCTATTTGGCCAGATAGCAGATCGCTTGGGAGGCAAGCATTCGAAGGCAGAACTCGACCGTGCCGAAGCACTGCGACGCTACGGCGCGATCCTCACAGGGGCCAGTAAGCCTCTTAAAGTGGCCGGGAGTTCGGGCCATCTAGTCTCGATGGCGCTAACAAATGCCTCCGTTATAGCAATCGCGTCGGCCATTGGTTTTGACCTTCCTAATATCGCAAAGGTTGCGGCTGTTTTCGCAGTTCTCTCAGTCGGAGTATATCTTGTCGGACGCGTGCTATCTTATTTTGGGCGTGACCATAGCGGCGAGCCTCTCGATAAGGTTCGCAGATCGCTTGAAGCTCGTCTTCGCGAACTCGATCGGCCGCTGGTTGTCTTCGTCGACGACATTGACCGACTCGAGCCAGAGCAGATCAGGATGCTGCTTCGGCAGGTAAAGGCGAATGCTAATCTACCGAACATTGTTTTTGTGCTCCTATTCCAGCCCAGTATCGTAGAACGGGCACTCGATCCGGTCGCCGACGGCGACGGTCGAGCCTTCCTTGAGAAGGTCGTGCAGGCTAGCTTTGATCTACCGGCCGTCCCGACATCGATCGTGCATCGTATGTTCGAGGAGGAACTCTCTGAAATAGCGGGCCCATACGCGACTGAGGCCAACGGGTTCTCTCAGAGACGCTGGGGTAACGCTTGCATTGGCTGCATCCAGCCCCTGCTTCGCAATATGCGCGATGCACGTCGTCTCATCTCGTCCATTGCTGTACACATGCCACTGCATGTGGTCGGCAACGTATTCGAGGTGAACATTGTAGATTTCCTGCTTCTGGAGACACTCCGGGTTTTCGAACCAGATCTCCACGACGCACTGTTCCGGGAGCGAGGATTGGTTCTCCAGGAAGGGCGCTTCTCCCGTGATAGCCGACGAGAGGTAGACCAGGCAGCGGCTAATGAGCTTCTTGAGATTGTGTCGGAGGAACGACGAGATATCGTTCGTGACGCGCTCAAAGACTTATTCCCTACTCTCGAATGGGCATATGGGGGGACGAACTATGCAGACGGCTTCCATCGCCAGTGGTTGACGGAGAAACGAGTATGCACATCGCGCTACTTTCCACGTTACTTTGAACTCCAGACGGCGGTCGGAGAAATATCTGAGCGCCGTTTCGTTGATTTGCTTGATGCGACAGCGACACAGGACGAGCTCCTTGCAGCAATCGCAGCCGTCGAAGCTGACGGGCTGCTGAATTCGCTCGTTGCGAGGCTCGACGAATCCGTCGACCGATTACCGTCCGAGAACGCAGCTGTTCTGCTCCCAGAGATGTTCAGACTCGCTGAAAAACTCGCAGGCACGAACAGCGGCACTTTCGACTCGTCATATATGGCAGCGTGGCGAACGACAAGTTGGTACCTGAAGCGGATTCCTGAGGATGTTCGAGGTAGTTTGGCTATTGAAGCACTCCGTAAAACTGAAGCGTTATCCGTTGCCTCGATCCTGATCCATCTCAACGATCCCGCCGCTAGGAATGAAGGTGAAGGTGGACCCTTCGATCCGGCGCTCGATCTTAACACCGTTGCGGCAATGAAGGCCGAATGGCTGCGGTTGATGAGGGACTACGCAGCAGACGGCGACGCGCTAATCGCCGAACCGGATCTCATATCTCTGCTCTATCGTTGGAGAGACTATACAGATTCAATGGACGAACCACGAGAGTGGATGATGAAAGCAATTCAAACCGACCAAGGCTTCGCGACCATGGCCACACGCCTGATGAGCCGAGGCACGAGTCACACGTACGGTGATCGGGTCTCCACGCCGCATAACAGTTTCAACAAAGAGACTATTGACGACTTTATCGGCATTGATGTGGCGAAGGCCAGGTGTGATGCGATCAATCCCGCCCAGTTCCCTGAGCACGAAGAGGCCCTACGAACGCTGCTTAGATATCTCGGAAAGTGGCTCGGATTGAGGACAAACGACATTTTCGATTTCTAGAAGGCAGCTGCTGCTGACATCGAAATATCAATTTAAGTATTAACCGAAACTAAGAATTAAGCCTAAGCACCTCTGATGGGCCAATGTCATGATGCGTGAGGCAAACAACAATCTGGCGGCCATAAGACAAGATTAATTACAGTCTCTTAAAGCCCGGTGTTTATTACCAGCCGGGCGATGGATAATGTGTCTTTAGGCATAGTGTGGGACCGCGGTTTATGTTGCTAGCCTTTATTCAAACCGCTGTTCTCGTTCACTATCTTCCCGTTGTTCGCGTTCTTTTTGGCGTTCGACCCACTGACTCATTTTTCCACAAACTATTTTGGCAGTCTCCGCGATATCTGGACGCTCGTGTTTACTTATTGTACCGATGGCCCTTGATCTAGCTTGCATTATGTTCGCCAGGCTTCCAGTCCAGGATGATGGAGTGATTCGCTCAGCAAAAGATTCCAGTACAGCAAGTGGCTCAGGTGAGGCCTCTAAAAGTTCTATAGCCGCTTCGTGTAGGGTCAGTCCCCCCTCTTCACCCTTCTTTGACCAAAGAATTACGCCTCCAGCAATAGCAGGCCAAACGCTGGAATCATTTCTGGCGCGGCACCACGCAATTAAAACGTTTGTATTTATCTGTGCAAGGGGATAACTGCGTAACCCACCACGACGAATAAAGAACAGCCTTCTTTGTTGCTGTTCCTCGGTACCTTCAAAAATGCGATTAAGAAATGCTTCTGGCATCAACGAAACGGTCGTTTCTATAGTTTTATCAAAACCATAAATATATCCATAGTGCTTATCAACGACACTGAAGATTGTGTCCAACCACTCTATTTTTTTTGACTCATTGCCTTCGAAACGCAACGCAGCATCGATAACTTGTTCCATGCGATAATCAATTGCCCCCCCTTGGTCTCTGTCGCTGTTTTGAATCCTCTGGATTGCTGCAGTGAGACCGACCAATCGAAAGTCTGCACCAAGTGTATCTGTAGATTTATCTTTACCATGCAGTCTCATGGATAGTGCATCCAAAATGACATCATCACCGTTTACTTTACTTAGAAGCCGCTCAGCAAGATCGAGAACACGAACTCTAGGCAAATTGGCATATTGTTCTCGCCATAGAATCGGCTCATACATGAAAGGGCGAATGTCTGGATCATCCAAATGCCTCATGCAACGATCCAAATCATTTACCGTAAATTCCCCCCAAGGATGCAAGCCAACCAATACCTGTCTAAGTTCAGGATGCTGTACACATTGGTCGAGAAACTCCCGTGCTGATGCTGGATCGACAGAGTCAACTTCTTCAATGAAACCACCTATGACTCCAAAGTCTTTATTAACATCTGGCTGCTTTTCTATTTGTTCAACAAGTCGCTGCCAGCCAACACGAAGATCATGTGCACCTCGAGCAAGTCCTCGACCAAAGGCAGCGCGATAGGGCATTCCACCGATGGAGAACAGCTCTGCTCCTAACTCATCAAGTACATGATTTGATAAGGAAAAGCCCTGTCCCAATTGAAATGCTTTAGCTTCAAGTCGTTTTCCAGCTGCGGTATATTTATCGGAGTCCTCATGATCAAAATCCGCATCCAGTGCCCAATAATCATGATTTGTACTCAACACGTATGTCTTTATTGTTGGAATTAACGCAATGGGCTCCAACTCCTTCTCTAAGGCAGCAAGTTTATCCGGCAACTGCTCAACATCATCTCCATCGCTACGCTTGGTATAGTCAAAGTAGATCGTTGAGCGAACGGCTTTCCAACCTTCCCCCCAAGGACTTAAAGCATTTAATGTACGGGCAGCATCGACGAGTTTGTCTCGCATCGCTTCTTGAAACCAAATTCCCCTGAATTCGTTAGCTAGGATTGATCGTGCGGGCCCTTCAAGCTCAGGATCTCCGGAGGTCCCTAATAGGACCACAACGTCAATAAAGGCGCTACGCCATTCTACAAGCTGATCATAGTCGGGTTCGTATCCATAGTCCCTTGGTCGGGCTCCAAACTCATTCCCCCCAAACCCTGACCACGGTGGGCCATCCAGGGCAGTTGACAGCATTTTGAAACCTAGAGATCTGCGTGCCACCATGTCTGATGCAATGCATTCGTTCATTAAAGCAATACGCTGGCTCAGGGATGCGTGAGTACCAGACAGGTACGCCTGGAAAAACTTTGGGATCATGTTTCGAGCAGAATCCTGGTCATTATTATCGGTTTCGTTGTCTGCCATTCGAATAAGGAGCCTGGCGCATCGATCAAAGGCGTTCGGTTCGTATGCCAATAATTGTAAAAGACGGAGGACGCTTCGTCGCTGCGGATTGTAGCCTAGCTCCATACCTTTAAAATCAGGTGAGGAGAGTACGGCCTCAATTCGGTTGAGTAATGCTTCAGGTGCAACTGGCCCGATATACTCAAGTATTCGTAACGAAATATCATTTAACTCGGCTATTCTTCCTAACATCCCTTTAGGCTGAAGCCAGGCTTCTACAATTTCTTTGGCAACAGGATGGTCATGCAACAACCCTAGGCGATGCGAAAAAGACATTAATAAACGCTCACAATCCGGAGCTTCAAAAGTCGCCCTAAGTTGATCAACGGGAATACTGTCGAGTGCGGATGCTGCCAATCTATTAGCAATGGCATGAGGTAAGATAGCTCTCCAGTGAGATCTTTTCTGAACGATATGACGTTCCATCAGCTTCGTAACGGCTTTAAATAACTGGGTTCTGGAATACCCAAAGAGCGCCCCTAATATTTCCAGTTCATCGGTAGCAGCATCTGGACTAGATACCGAGAATGAATACACCAGTGACAATATTTCAGCTTGCTCCCGTAAATTACCGTCAGGATGATTACGCTGTTCAAACAAGCGATTAAACATCTGCGCATCAGAAAGTAGAGCCAAACTCTCGCCTTCCTCCACTCTCTCAGCTATAGCCAAAGCAACTCTTGCATTCCCATCTGCGAACTCAGCAATACGACGGGCATTATTCTGGCCAATAGAAGGGAAGCGACGGATAAGAAGTTGCTCTGCCACCTCTGGACCATCTGTCTCAATATGGATGACCTCAGTTGTCTGTGGTTTGTCATCCCTTATGTCGTACTCGATTGTGATGAGGCTTACTTCTTTTCCTGCGGCTGATACCTTGCTGGCAAGCGAAGCATGGAGTTCTGATGGACAATTATCAAGGATCATAATTGCTCGTCGGTCCTCAGCGATCAGCTTATCAAGCATTGCTGTAGCCGACGGTACTGGCTCAGAGCCAGTATCAACATAAATAGCTACTGTCCGGTCAAGCGCATCTGTTCCAACAGTTTCATCAAAGAGCGCCTGAACGATCCGAGTCTTCCCGACACCAGACAATCCTGTAATACGAACTGCCTTATTCGTCGAACGAATAAGGGCACGCATTGGGCTAATTGCTTCATCAATTTTAAGTTTTTGCCCCTTTCCCGACGGTAAAGTAATGGTTACACCTGGGGCTGAGATTAAAGTGTCTGTAACACCTTGGGGTGGATTGCTCCAAGCTCCGTAGGGTTGCCAACCGGAATACCCTTGCCCAAGCTTCCCTTTTACCCACAGCATGACTGATGGATATTGGCGCAGCCATTGAATGAGTTTGGAACGGTCATAGAAATCAAGATGAAGATAACTTTTGTTAGGATCATCTTTTACTGCATCCCTCATCGCTTTGAGACGATCCGCCTTTCCTGATGGCGAGCAATCATCACCCAGGCTGACAATGATGTAACTGCCTTGCTTTCTGGCTTGTTCAGATATGATGGATGAAAGAGCTTTGCCAGTAGCCATCTCCTTCTCAATTGAAGCCTTTGGCATCTTATGTTTCTTTGCCTGAAACACTGTATCAGGCCTTACAAGAAAGCCAGCCTTCAGTTGATCAACTGGAATCTGAACATGGATATCAATTCCTCCGTCAGGGGCTGTAATTGAACCTGACCAATTTACACATGCTGGGCTATGGCCGTGCATTGCTACTTCAGCTTCTGCAAGCCGAGCAATTAGCTCTTCTAGCTGAGAATCAGAGAGCCGAAGTAATTCGTCCTTTTCAATGTCAAAGATTGCCACGCCTTCACCTTAGTAAAAAATTTCTGTCATGGTTCAAACACTATGAGCACTTATTAGTCCGTTCATCGCTCTTAGGAGCAAGTAAGCGTTGTTTGAGTTTTTTCGCTTTGCTGGGATGGAACCAGGCGAATAAATGAACCTGCCCCAACGTTTGTGCATAAGGGCCCTTATCGAACTCGATAATTTCGCCCCTGAGAAAAGCTTGCTCCAAATGATGTACCGCCGAGCGTATCTGACTTTGTCTTGAGGAAGAGAGACCCAGCTTTGAATTCACCGCAAGCCGAGTAACTTCCATCTGTACTCCGGAAGAATTGCTTTTGTATTAGGTTCGCTTTCGCTTATAAGTCGAGTAAAACCTATCCACTATCAACCGCCTCCCGGTAATAGTGGACAAAGATAACTGGCCTAACGCATCGGGTATTAAAGGTTTTCGACATTCAACGCTGACGCATCTACTTCAAATAACGAACACGGTCTTCAATCTTCTGGATCG
The DNA here is from genome assembly GCF_003818135.1 of Buttiauxella warmboldiae. Taxonomy (GTDB): domain Bacteria; phylum Pseudomonadota; class Gammaproteobacteria; order Enterobacterales; family Enterobacteriaceae; genus Buttiauxella; species Buttiauxella warmboldiae. Next base: position 72,514 of record NZ_RPOH01000033.1, read on the forward strand.
CATTGAGTGCTTCATGACCTAGTTCCTCTTCATCGCAAAGACTGCGTAAACGTTGCAAGTCGTCGGTGTCTCCAAACTGACCAATTACTTGAATGGAAAAGGAAGCTATGCTCGCCAAATCATTCATCAATCCGTGTTCGTGGTACGTCTTCTGCGACTCGTGATTGGTCAATGCATCGCGGCAGACAGCCAAGGCTGTGTTCGGATAGCTCGTTGCAACGTGAGTTCTTGCACCATCCGTAGACAACATTCGAGATGTTGAAGACCACAGTGCTCCGGCACTTGCCGAAGCGGAGTAAGCCAGTAATGTAGCGCGTGCATTTAGAGTCTGAGGTGAGGACTCGAGTTCGCAATTGCTCAACCGGCAAGCCCAGTAAGCTAATTCCCCGCAGGCCCGCATAGTTTCATCGACATCGACAGGCGATGTCACAGTGGCAGGAAGTGGAAGGCCCAAAATCCCCATCGCTTCGTGTGCTGCGAAAAATACCTCGACTGTATCTTGTGGCATGACCGACCTTTTGGCTGGCAACCTAAGCCATGGTTCAATAGCTTCAGAAACAGCTGGATCACCGATTTCTGCGAGCTGACGAATCAGGATACTGACAAACATAACAAAATCGGTACTCGCCCCTTTGAGTGCCTTGAAGAGGAACTGCCGTTTCTGATCGCTAGCGAGATTGTTTATTTCTTCCCAATAAATGCTGTCATACGGGTGATCGAATTGTCGAGAGAAGATATTCCATGCTTCCGCTTCGGACTGGGTTCCTGACTCGGATAAAACACTTTCTATCTCCTTTAAAACCACTGTTCTGTAGTTTTCTTCTTCGGCGTCTAGTCCGCCTAAACACTTCAGTGCATCGAAAATCATGGAATTCATAACCATGTCCATTTTGTCCATGGAATTCTCTAACGCAGAGATCATCTTTGCCTTGACGGCATCATCCACCTCCCTTAAGTGGACACAAAAGTCCATTGTGGCTAGCTGGAGGTGGTAGGGCAAGCTCTGCAGTCTCTCAAGAAGATTCAGCACATATGGCGCTGCCCATGGTGCTTGCTTACTGAACCTGGTGATTCCGAGAAGGACGTAGAATTCGCTATGCGTGCTCGCTTCCTTCCATGATTTTTTCAGAGCTTCACCAAATTCGCTCCCTGGACTATGGCGAAAACTAAGGCCGCCACTATGAACGAAGGACACAAGCTGCGAAAGCGCGATCTTATGATTGAACACATAGGCTTGGCTAAATGTCTCGTGCCGAAGTGGCACCTTTTTGGCCTTTGCTTCTTCATAGAGATCACTATTGGCTTCGGCAATTTTTTCGTCCATGACGCGACACGCTGCCATGATTTGCTCTAAGTAGACCCCCCGCATTAAAAGCCAGCCAATAGCGGGAAGAAAAACTTCGAATTTCGAGAGGATTGGCCGATTAGCGCCAGTCTCAATCGAACAGCTATGCCATCCCTCGCCATTTAGTAGGAAACGCAATTCAGAAATCTCTGCGACCATTTCGGCGAGTAGTACGTCAAGCTTTGCTTTCACGATACGTCTCGCGGCATCTCCACACTCTCCTCTTACGCAAGACTCAAGGATGCCCCAATCAGTTGTCCTCTCCAAAATATCCCTTAACGTCGAATAATCTTCCAACGCGCCGAGAATAAGAGCCTTAGAACCATGAAATCTCGGAGATCGTAGAAAAGCTTGCACACGCCCAGAGTCTTTGCGCGCTACGCGAAGCGCAGACTCAGCCATGAAGGCATAGAAAAACATTTCATGAGAGAAGCTGAATCTGTCACCGCGCTGTGACACAAGCCGCGACTCAAGAATGGCGTGCCGTGTCGCGTCTGTCACGTTTGTCGCATCGCAAAACCTGTCGAATTCTCGAATGGACATACTAAACGCAGTTTGAGAGATCATTTCTTCTGCAAACCCGGAAAGAGCCCGAATTCCCTCCGTTGTGAAGCTGCCGAGGCGCATCCTGGCGACCGTGTCGAATAGAACGAACGTACTTGCCCCGGCGGGCAGTGATGCGGCAGCCTGCCCAATGAGTTCCGCTTCAAGTCCTGAGAGTGCTATCTCAAGCAGAGCTTGGCAGTTTGTGAAGTTTTCATCTTCCTGGCTAAGTTTTGCAAGCAGTGACTTCAGTGTGGGTTGAGGCGGCCTGACTTGAATCTCTTCGACTAACAAAAGCTCTGGCCTGGTCAAGGCGCCTTGTGAGGTGATAACGATGCCCGCACCATAGCGTAGTGAAAATGCCTGAAGACTTCGCGTCAAAGCAACTTGCAAATGCTCTGGGCATTCGTTGTAGCCGTCGAGAAACAGGACAATATGCCTTGCAAGAAGACGACTTGCTCTGAGTAAATCACGCACGGAAGTGCTGAGTAGTCTAAGCTCGACGTCAATTATCTTCTGAAGCTTACCCTCGAAGTTTTTGCCTTGGATATGGATAGGCAGCATTCCGAACTGGATAAATTCCGTGGCGATGCGTGAACTTAGCAAGGACTTTCCACATCCTGACGGTCCTCTGATCAGCAGCGCAGATTGCGACGACATAGCCATCTTTAGAATATTGGATGCCGAGATCAGCTTGTCACCAAGGTGGTATTGGTCCTCTGCCAGCTGTGCACCGATTGGTCCGTGAAATTCCAAAAAAGTGGACTCGTAACTTGTCACTGTTCGTTCTGACAACAGCACAGTTTCATGGATTGCCGCATCTCTTCCCGACACGCGTTCAAGGTTCAAATGAGTAGCGAACTCTTGGCATTGCTCTTCACTCAGTAATGCACCTGACTTCGTGTTGAGAGCAACCTCGATCGCATCCAGCCCGCCAGATTTCACCTTGAAGTCACTCGGTGGCAACGAAGAGCCTGACGGAATCGCCGGTACAATGGCTAGCAAGGCATTGGGATAGTCGGAAAGAGCGCCAAATAGCTCGGCTATTGCATCACGCAACGCATTCTTGGCATCCAACGCTTGAGTGTACCCGTTGCGCAGCTTTCGACTACCGTACGATCCGACTTGCGTCCAACGGCCGTTCACACCACCCTTGATGGGCAGTGTGTATCCCTTAGCTTCAATAACAAGCGTGGTTGTGGCGGAAAAGACCGCGACATCAATCTGGCGCCCGTTAACGTTGAAGTTGGCGAATATGTAGGCCCACCCAGTGCCCTTTTCTAGAGCATCGCAAACGGTGACCAAAACATCGCGATCCGAGGCGTGTTCTATCCGCTCTCCGATAAATAGCCGAACGCCGTTCCCACAGTGACGTGCTGTACCCATCAGGTTGAATTACCTGTACGACGCGCTAAATATCGACACAGCACCCCACTTACCCCGACCATCAATTCCGCTTCTTCAAACTCAGGAGGCATTTTTTCCATGAGATGCCTGCCGAAGTTGGAGGAGTAGGCCCATGCCTTTTCAACGATCTGATCTACAGGCTTCGGAAAAAGCCCGGGATTTCGCTGGATCAGTTGACCAAGCGTGTCCTTACTTCCTACAACGTCTCGCGCCACACATTCCAGAGCGGCCATCGCATGCTGGATCGCTCCGCTAATTTCAGGTTGAGGCCTACGTGATAGATCCTGTAGAGCCTCGTGTAGCTCATATGCTGCGGTCGCACGATGCTGCTGGGAGAGCAGTAACTGTCCTTCTCTCACTGCTGTCTCGAAGGCTTCAGTACCTCGCATTTGAATCTTTTGATCGAGAAGCTGCCAACCGATGCCGGCCACCCTAAAATAGTTGTTCACTTCCCCTGAAAAGTCGCTGCCCTTATAAAGAGACTTTTCAGCCAAACACTCGATGAAATCGTAGACCTCGAACCATTCAAGCTCGTCTAACAGAGTTCTGACTTCGTCATCGATATTCGGATACTCTGACCAGTTGCTCTTATCTGGAGTTTTATAAAGTATGCCGCACAATCCAAGACGAAGTTCGCTGGGGGCGAAGCCACATCGGTAGGCGATAGACACGATCGCCGCTCTCAGCGCTTCCGGAGCTTCGTGTCTGATGCTGATTTCTGCGTCAGGCCTTGAATAACCCTGTCGCCTGGAAAACGAGTCCATAGTTCCTCCTTAACCGTAGCCCCCAAGCTACCATATTCCCTTTTAAATTTCTCAGTTGCTGAATCTGGTCGCCATATGTTTTCGCCGTCTCCGGCTGATAATCATGCTATTTACAAAACTACCAAGCCCCGTGCAGCCTGTGCCCTGGCATGATTTTTGAGACACGCTGTTCGGTGCAAGTTGAGATGTTCGTTTGAAGTGGAATACTAAATCTGGCCACCTGAATAGAGGTGATATAATCGCCTCATAGTCAAAACAGGTGACATTATGACCGGACGTAGCCGACCATCAAGTTGACACACCTTAGTAGCAAAGCTGTTAAGTAGTAACTCATGCCTACACCTACAACTCCTCTTTCTCCCGCCCCACCTTTAAAACATCATAAAATGTCCCCCGGCCAAGCCCTTCTGACGGTAATCCTCTCTCCTGCACCAGCGCTTTCAGCTTACGAAGTATCCGATCCGAAGCTGGTTTATCAGACGTCCCATAACGCCCATCAGTCTCCTCAACCAGAAGCTGAATCAGCAGCCAGCAAAGTCGGGCAGTATTCTCCCGTGCTTTGTCGCGTTTATGCATCCCACGTTGAGAGGGTTCTGCAGAAGCAGTGAGATCCGGTAGCGCGTCGTCGCCGAGTGTTTTGAGCCACTTGCGACCACGGCTGTTACGCGACAGTTTCATTACTGCCTTCAGGCTTCGGGCTTTAATTTCTGGTGGCGTGAGCTCGTCATCAATAAGTCGCCAGGCCAGCGCGAACATCTCATCGGCATAGAACATGCGTTTGTTCGCCGGGGCGCTGACCATTCCTGTTGCTTTGATGGTACGGCTGATGGCGTCGTGCAGGATACGGTAATTCTCCTGATGTTCTTTCGGCAGGACATTTGTTGGTTGAGAAGCATCGAGGCCGAGAAGCAGAAGAGCGAGATGCCGCGCTTCCAGCAGCGGCATCTCGCATTCCCGTTCAAACAGATTCTGACGAATGGGACTGGTCACATTATTCTCCTTTCAAGATGGCTATCTTCCCGCTTTTGCACCGATTCTGGCGGGTAGGTCTTTACTTAGTAAGTGATCATTAAATAGACAAAAACAGATTATCATCAGAATGCGAGTAAGTTTGTTCTGACATGAAGGATGTGTGGAGTGCATAAAGGTTCAGGATTGAAGTGACCTTCTGGTAAGGTCGAATCGACCTCTGAATTTTGTAGAGGGCTATTTATTTTCCAGAAGAGCCGGATAACATCAGGTCTTGTTGGTAGTCTAAATATGGTCTATATTAAAACTAATCATAACCAATGGCTATCAGGTAGACGCTCATGAAAGTAGAGACAATCAGCTACGTTAAAAAGAACGCAGCAACGCTTGATCTGTCAGAACCCATCCTGGTCACACAAAATGGTGTGCCTGCTTATGTTATAGAGTCTTATGACCAGCAGCAGGAACGGGAAAATGCCATAGCTTTGCTGAAGCTGCTTACCCTGTCAGAGAAAGATAAAGCTGAAGGGCGCGTGTTCTCAAAAGACCAGTTGCTGGATGGACTTGCGGACTAAACGCAGAGCGCCCAACATTAAAGGACTTCTATGGAACCGCAGGTGACCTTCGAGTACACGCTTACTGTAAAGCACTGCATCGACACAATTGCGGGTTTCCTGCACCGTGTTGATGTTGAGCCGCGCCCGGTTATCACGGATATACTTACACAGTTTGAGAGTACCGTTGGCCAGTTCCCGCTGGGATGCCAGATTTGCCCTGAACTGCTGAAAATTGGTTGTGCAAAGTACCGCGAGTTTAACCACGCTGATGGCTACCGGGTTTTGTATTCCGTAGACGGAACGTTGGTGACCGCGCATGCGATCCTGGCACATCGGCAGGACGTCCAGCAGCTGTTGTTTAAGCGGCTGATAACGGCCTGAAAAGTGACGGTATTAATGACGGTATCGCTTAGATTCTATCATTATAAAATCCATTAATAACAACATGATAACTGTCATGCAAATCATTGAGTGGGAATAAGCCGATAACCCTTCCTGAATTTTCATGAACAGGTAAAACTACAATCAACCCTCTGTTTTTACAGAGGGTTTTTCTGTGTGCGCCGGGCATGGCG
>NZ_RPOH01000034.1 GCF_003818135.1 Buttiauxella warmboldiae
CCGTTTTCCACCACCCATGAACTGCCGTCTTCCATCAGCAGGGTGCTCTGCACGCTGTCCCGGGTGTCGATACCCCGGGTGGCCAGCAGGCGCTTCTGTCCGACGGCGTAGACCGATTTCACCTCCTGCCCGCTGAGATAGCGCACCAGGTCAAAGCAGTGCGAGCCCAGAAACCACACCGGCGAACTCTGTGCCGACCAGCCAAGCCACGTGGTGGGGACGGCAATCACATCATCCATGCTGATATAGCCCCGGATGATGCGGCCGGTTGCCGGAAGCTGCGTTTCCATGCGCACCCGAATGACCGCCGGGTCCCAGCGCTTGTGAAAATCCACGCCGACGGTGACGCCGTGTCGCTCTGCCGCATTGATAATCTCCAGACAGTCAGCCACCGTTGTCGCCAGCGGCTTCTCAATCAGCACATGCTTTCCCTTTGAGATAGCCTGTAAAGCGGGGTCTTTGTGGTACGGATCGGAGGTGGCGATGGAAATCACATCCACCTCTTCTTCATCGAGTAATGCGTGCAGGCGGGTATAACCCGGTCGTTTAAATTCTTCTGCCGCCTGCCCGCAGCGTTCTGCATCAGAATCGCAGACGGCAACCAACTCTACATCTGGATTATTCAGGTAAGCATTAATGTGGTGACGGCCGTATATGCCGGTTCCCACAACAGCCGTTTTGATTTTATTCATCATCAGCACCTTTAAAACAGACCGAGAGAAAATGCCCAGCCGATCATTACCGCCAGCGGCCCGGTCATCTGCCGCGACAGCAGAAACGCAGGCACCCCTTTTGCGATGGTTTCCGGTTTCGCCTCCTGCATCGACAGCCCCACCGGCACGAAATCACAGCCTACCTGCACGTTGATGGCGAACAGCGCGGGCAGGGCAAAGGCGGGGGAGATTGCGCCCGCGCCAATCTGGGTGCCAATCATCACGCCAATCACCTGTGAAATTGCCGCACCGGGGCCGAGAAGGGGGGACAAAAACGGAATGCCGCAAATCAGCGACAGCAGTAACAGCCCCCAGACGGAATTCGCCAGCGGCGTGAGCGCATGGGCGATCAGGCTGCCAAGTGCGGTCTCCTGCACAATGGCAATCAGCACCGAAACAAACGCCATAAAGGGAATAACGTTACGGATGGAGACCTCCACCGCCTCGCGGCTGGCGGCAAACAGCAGGCCGATCGCCTGCCCGGTGGCCGTCCCGACTTTTTCCACGCTGCGCACCAGCGAGTGAGTGGCAGTGACGGAGGGGGCACCGACAGGGATTGCCGGTGCTGCCGGGGCGGGGGTGGCTTCCGGCTGCGTCTCCGGCCTGTCCACCCGGGAAAGCTGCTCCACATGCACATCGGAGACATAGTTATCCTCAGTGATATACTGCGCCAGCGGGCCGGAAGCCCCGGTGGGCATCACGTTAACGGTGAGAATGCCTTTCTGCGGATACAGGCCGCAGCGCAGGGAGCCACCGCAGTTGATCACCACGCACAGCAGCTCCTCATCCGGCGGTACGGCGGTAAAACCGTTGACCACCTCCACCCCGGCAAGGCGTGCCAGCGCGGCGGCGACGGGGTGAATTTCCCGCCCCGTCAGCGACAGGATCTTTTTGCTCCCGGAAACCGGCAGGTAAAACCCTTTGCCATAGCCCTGCGGGCCTGGCTGAACGTGAACGTAGCTCATAATGCGGCCTCCGAAATGGCAAAATCCCCGGTCAGCGCCTCCGGGGAGGGCGTCGGCCCGATAAGGTGAAGGGCGCCCCGGTGCCGTGGCGTGGCTGCGCCGTCAAATATCAGCGTCAGGTGACCGAGCTCAAACAGCGCCTGCTGTGCCCCTTCGCCCACGGCATGGATCAGATAATCATGCGTGCCGATTTGTAGCTTATCGCCGGGGGCTATGGTGGCGTGAGAGTCTGCCTGCAGGGGCGAGAGTGAAACGGCGTACGCCAGGCAGTCAGGCGGGCCGCTGTGCAGAAAGGTGATCAGCATATTCTCCGCCAGGCCGTCAGCAACGAATGGCCCAACGCGATCAATGGTGGCCAGATAAATCATAAGGCGGCCCTCCCGTCCGGTGGGCTTTTACTCAGGCGCAGGAACAGGTACTCCGTCACCACGCCGCGGATAAGGCCGATAACCACCGCGGCGGCGATATAGCGCAGCGCCAGTTCGGTGACAGGAAGATTGAGGGCTTTCAGCCCTGCCGCCACGCCGAGCCAGACAAACAGCTCTGACGGCACCACATGGGGAAACAGGCTGGTAAGCGGATGGGCGGTGGTCCCTAACGCATCTTCATAACCGGGCTTGCTCTTTTCCGGCAACAGCTTGCCGAGGGTGAGCGCGCCGGGGCTGCTCATAAAGAACCAGCCGAGCACCGGCAGCAGGCCGTAGGTGAGAATACGCGAGCGGCCAAACAGCGCCGCCACGCGCTCCATGCGGGTATGACCGATAAGCTTCATCAGGAAATTGATGGCCAGCAGCAGACAGATCAGCATCGGGATGATGCCGCTCATCATATCGAGAAAGATTTTGCCGGCGGCCTGGAACAGGTGGATAAAACCTTCAGCAAGGGAGACGAGGAACATGGCGGCCTCCTGTGTGAGGGCGTGTGACAGCGGGTTGCAGCGATACATCGCGGATAATGGTATGCATAAACAACTCCCCTTAGTGCATGTTAAAAAATCAGAAACCTCTTTTTAATGGATTGATATACAGCGTTTTACTTCCCAGCAGGAGACAACGCAGGTTGCGCCGGTACAGGCGAATAAAGTGGCTTTCTCAGTTTTCGTGGCCGTGCAGGATCGGAATAACGGCCAGGCCAGATCGTTGAAGGATGCACATCCAGTGCGACGGCAATCAGCCACTCACCTCTGGGCCATGGGCGTATCAGGGCATTGGCCAGCGTTGAGGAGGCGAGTCCCGCTTCCCGTGAAAGTTTTGCCAGGCTGGTACCGCGCTTGTGCAGCGCGGCAATGATGTCGGCGGGGTGCCAGTCTTGTTTAGTCATTCCGGTTACCTTATTTAAAAGAACAGGGGAAAGACCTGGTAATCTGTTGTTTAATTTGATTTTTTGTGAGGATAAGCATTTTCAGGGCGAGCGAATACGTGGCAGTTCTGCCTGAATTATGCGAAGCTCAGGGGTCAGTTTGCAGGAAGTGGTTGTCTGCAATTTATACAAAAATTTATCGCATTATTTTTCGAAAGTAAAGCTAAATTTCGCAATATTTTTCGATTTTTAATGTATTTCCGCCTTTGCATTTTAAAAATCAAAGGGTTATTTGGTGCTGGTGGGTTATGATCAACGAAGAAATACAGTCCTCTGAAGACAGTGGTTCAGCGATATTTGGCAAAAGGCTGGGAATCGCCATGAAATCACTTGGTGAAACCAAGAGTTCCCTTGCGCGTAAAACGGGGTTGTCTGAAGCGGCGATAAGAAATTATCTGAAGGGTAACTCCTCAGCTAGTATTGATCAGTTACTGAAGATTACGCGCGTAACAGGGATCAGTGCTGCGTGGTTCCTCGGCGAGCAGGAGGATATGTATGTTAAGCGCGACACCGTTGAAGACGACTTATCACTCTTGTCTACGCTCTTCAGACATCTATCAGAGGTGCAGCGGCAGGTTGTGCTTTCGCAGGTTTTAACATCATTAGCGGGACAATATAGCGAATCATATGTTGCATCTGACATCAGAAAATTGTCCTCGCCAATCATTGATATTGCGTTGAAGATAAACAAATTATCGGATGAGCAAAGACACATTCTGGAAGCTGAATTGGGTGTCAATGATGCATGAATAACCCATAGTATGAATAATCAGCGGCGAACCCATTGCGCCTCCGCTACTTTTATCGCCGCTTCCACTTCGCTGCACCCCGTCTCCTACATCATCCTCATCCGCTCGGCCTTTTCATGTTTCTCGGTCATACCCAGTGCCAGATACAGGGCAGGGGGGCACCACGCGGAACAGCGCTTCAACACGCGGAGAAAGCACCACGCCTTCGGTGTACTGTCCCGGTGATTTCACCGGCGAACGCAACAGCAGCCGCTGCTCTTCGGTCAACGCCTTAAACCGGCACACCTGATCGATCTCTTCCGGCGGCATCACCAGCAGCTCCCACCATTCAATCATATTCAGCAGCTTTTTTGCGTCATCAGGAAAATCGGCCAGGTTCTGGGTAGCCAGCCACAGCCAGATGCCGAGTTTGCGCCACATTTTCGACCCCTTGGTAAGAAAGCGCGCCAGAAGAGGATTGACGGTAATGATATGCGCCTCGTCGGTGATATTGACGACAGGGCGTGCCAGATGCTGGTCGCGTTCTCCGAGGTTGTTGATATGGTTAATCAGCGAGATGTAGCTGATGGCAAGCTGTGCCTCATAACCTTCGCGGGCGAAGGTGGCAAGATCGACCAGCGTGATATCCACTTCCGGCCACATCTGTCCTTCGCGGTTAAACAGCTCGCCTTCAAACCCGGCGCAGAACAGGTTGATGGATTCTGCCATCTCATACGCCCGCTGGCGGCGGGTCTCCGGCAGGCTGGCGTCACGGGAGAGTGTAAACAGCGCATCGCGGATATCCTGAGTCAGCGTCTGGCGTTTTGCCTGATAACAATGATGAGCTGCCGCAAGGATGGCCTGACGGATCATTGCCCGATCCGGACGGGTCAGGCGTGCATCTTCTTTTGCTTCGCCACCGGTGATCATCAGCCGGGCGGTGATTTCCATCTCACCCAGCACATCGCGCTGGTCGTCACCGTCGCTTTCTTCTTCATCCGGTGGCTCGGCATCGGTAATAGCCTGTTCGACCAGTCGCCATGCATCGGCAAACAGGGGCAGAGTGATGCCAGAGCCGGGGCGCAGGCTGATTTTATTCACCGTCAGGCCATGGACGGCGGCGTAGTCGGCCATCAGGCCAAATGAATTTCCGGCCTCAATAATAAACAGGCGCGGGCGGTGCAGAGCCATCAGTTGGGCGATGCTGGCATTGAGCGTCGCGGATTTTCCTGCACCGGTCGGGCCGAGTAACAACAGGTGGCCGTTCTGGGCGCGGTCCAGCTTATTCAGCGGATCGAAGCTCAGCGGTGTGCCGCCCCGGTTGAAGTAGCAAATAGTGGGCAGTGCTTATCAGGCACGGGCAGCGGCAGGCGGATTTTCCAGAGCTGTCCGCCTTCAAGCAGGGCGAAGGCCTGGCCTTTGGGCAGTTGAATCAGTGCCGAAGTCTCCAGCAGCGGAACGGTGCGGCAGACGACCTGTTCGCGGGTATTGCTGGTAAAGCTGTTGATACCGCCCGGAGTATCCGTCACGCCGGAACTCACCTGGCGGCTGCGTATTTCCACCTGCGGCAGCTGTTTCGTTAACAGTTCGGCGGTGGCGGTTTCACGCACCCGCAGCACGATCAGATTATTAAAGTTTCCCACCACCTGGCCTGCTTTGGAAGCGCTGCCGATACGGGCCTGAATATCGCTCAGCGTCTGGGTGTAAGCGGTCACCTGGATGCCGGCACCACCGCCTTTGTTGACCAGCGGGATAAATTCCTGCCTCATTAATTCATTAAATTCATCGCAATGCAGGTTTATCGGTCAGGGATTTTCATTGCCGCATGGCAGACCGTCATTGAGTCCAAATTTATACAGATGCCCGGCGACGCTGACCAGGTCGGCAAACATCGAATTTCCCACCGCTGCCGCAACGACGGCATCAGACAGCGCATCCAGTCCGACATAAACGATCGCCTTCTGACGAATGGCCTGCTGCCAGTCGAGAATGGGACGTGCGTCATCCAGGTCGTGATAGTCGGGGGCGAGCAGAGCAGCCAGCGTGCCGGTGGTGAGTTTCTCCAGCAGGGGCAATAACGAGGCGACAATCTTGTCAAAATAGGTTTTGTCATAGCGTACCGCTGAATGCAGGCCGTCGAGGATCGGATCGTAGAATTTCTCCGCGTTCAGGTACTGCTCCAGTGCTATCACCCAGGCATCGCGGCCCTGCATATGGCGCGGTGTATTTTTGTCGGTAATGCGTTCTGCCAGTTGTGCCACGACTTCCCAGGCCCGGGCGTTATGCCGTGGTAACACGATAGCAAGGCGGGTATTGCCACCGCAGGCAAGCATATATTTTTCCTCTCCGGGCCGGCGAGTCAGGACCGGCGGATTTTCCAGCCCGCGCGTGCGTATTGATGCTTTAAGATTGTCATAACCGGGGTGCCGGGATTGCCGGGGATTGAGTGTGAAGGGGCAAATCTGGGTCAGGGTGACCCTGATCATATCCAGTTCTGATGAAGTGTTCATAATCATTCCCTGCGCGTATTCAGTTATCCCGGCTGATCCGGACGCGATGGCGGATCCAGGCGTCCACCTCGCTTTCAAGCCAGGCGACATGGCGGCTGTTGATCCGGATTGAGGGAGGAAACTGCTTCAGGCGTATCTGCTGGTAAATCCAGGATTTACCCAGACCAATTTTATTTTCCACCTGATGCAGCCGTAAGAGTCTGTCACTTTCCATTTCCGGCCTCCTGTATTTATCGCCGTGCGTTTGCACACTGATGCAGAATGCTATAGGAGCACTCACAGCATGTTTTTTCAGTTTTAATTCATATCGGATCCCTGAAATTTAATAGTGAAACGGGTAACATAAAACGTGACGATAGGCATCTGAGCAATGCAAAGATGTGATAAAAGTGACAGCAGGGTGATTATGCCCAAAATGTTACGTATCATTATTGTTAAATAAATCCCGATAACGGCGTTAGCCGCTGTGACGGGAACAGGGGGGTTAGTGCATCAATTTTGTTTTGATGATCTTGTTACAAGGGGGCATGAAAGTAGAATGATAATGAAAAAAATATTTATTATTAATAAACTAAATAATCAGACCAAATATCAGGACATGTTGAGGGTTATCAAGCCCGAATTGTGTGCTATGAACAATTGCCAAACAATACTCACCAACAACCGGACTGAATGATACCGAATGTAGCCTCATTCCCGATGAACAATGATGTATGATGTAAAAAGTATCTATAAAACATGAGGTGAAAATTATACCTGCTGACTGACTCCCCCTCACAACCAGCGCTGTTGCCCCTTACTAAAAAATAGACCTGAGGGTGTTGGAATGACAAATAATGTGTATTTCAACAAAGAGTAAAACTGCACACGGGCAAAATTGCTTTACCCCTGTAATAACCTGTTGCTCTAATCCGGAGCAGGAAAACTGGCTGCGTAATTAACCCTGGGGAAAAACTTCATTAGAACTTACCAGGTATGAAATCAGGGCCATTTACCATAGTGAGTTAAATTAAAAATGTTCCTGCCTCATTGGCAAACTTTTGTAACAGATCGCTCCATTCCTGCATCATTTTGCGGCGTTGTTCAATATATCTTGCGTGATTGTAGGCACTTCGAACGGCATTGGGGTCTGTATGAGATAACTGTGCCTCGATCCATTCTGTAGGATAACCAAGCTCATTTAATGCAGTGGAAAGCGTGCCCCTGATACCATGGCCGGTCAGCATTCCTTCATATCCTGCACGTTGAACGGCTTTATTAATAGTGTTCTCACTTATCTGTTTGAGAGCGTTACTATTATGTGCAAGTAGATAGCATTGGGAGGCCGCAGACATGCCCACCAGCGTTTTAATTATTTCCACTGCCTGCCATGAAAGGGGAACAACGTAGGGCGGAATGGTTCTTTGTCTCAGGTTTCTTTGTAACTGTTTGACGTTTTCTGCCGGGATCGTCCAGAGAGCTTTTTCGAGATCGAACTGGGATTGGGTGGCCAGTCTGAGTTCACCTGTCCTTACGCCCGTCATCAATAACAGTTTAATGGCGAGAATGGTCTGCAGACGAGCCCTGTTACGGTTGAGATTTCTCAGGAAAGCAGGGATCTCAGTCATTAACAGATAAGGATGATGACGTGCTGGTGGTACAGGGGCAGCAACGACCGCCAAATCTGCCGCTGGGTTGGCAGGGAGATCGCATTCAATGATGGCATACCGGAAAAACTGATTTAGCCAGCTACGACATTTAGTGACCACCGCCCAGGCTTTCCGGTTTTCAATACGACGAAGAATTTTCAGAATATCTGCGCGCGTGATGGTATCGATCGGCATATGGCCAATATAAGGAAGTACGTCTTTTGCAAATATCCGCTTCATTTGTGTTTGCGAGGTCTGCCGGCCTTCGCGTAGACGTTGCCCGCGAAAATTAGCCCATCTTTCCCACACGACAAGAAATGTCCGTTGTGCCCGTTCCCGTTCTTGTTTGCGCGCCAGTCTGGGATCGGTTCCCGAGGCCATTAGCTGACGTGCATCATCACGTTTGTTGCGCGCTTCTTTCAGTGATAAATCCGGATACGAGCCAAGAGATATTCGACAACGTTTGCCATTAAAAGAAAAACGAAAATGCCATTGTTTACTGCCGGCGGTGGATATATAGAGAGCAAGCCCATTGGTATCTGAAACCGTATAATCCCTGTTTTTTGCTGTCAGGTTTTTGATGGTCATGTCTGTCAGTTGCACAGATCACCTCCTGCGATTAAACGGCAAGAAATATCGCCGGTAAAAGGGCAGGAAAAGCAGAAAATCGCTTTACGGAGGATAACTTTCAGTGCTGAAAAATTAGTGGAAGCAGTACTAAAAAATGTACCATTTGATGTACCATTTTGACGTGGCTTTACCCGGAAGAGGGTGGAGGAACATGGAATCGGATGTAACAAAAATAACACATATCGTTCATCGTTCAGGTAAGCGGAAAAAGGATAAAAACAGCCAGAAAGGTGTGTTATTACAGCAGATAAGCAGGGGAAGGGGCGGCTAACTAACTGAATCCGGTAGCGCTTTTTTTGGGTGTACTTATTGTTACGGAAAAGTTGAAATCTGGAGTGATTTTTCATTATGGTGCGTCCGAGTGGACTCGAACCACCGACCCCCACCATGTCAAGGTGGTGCTCTAACCAACTGAGCTACGGACGCACTGTTTGTTGCGGTACTGCTGACTGCGGTAAAACAAGAAGATGGTGCGTTCAATTGGACTCGAACCAACGACCCCCACCATGTCAAGGTGGTGCTCTAACCAACTGAGCTATGAACGCATCGGGTTGTGTGTGACAACGGGGACGAATATTAGCGGCAGCCCCCGAGCCTTGCAAGCGAAAAACAGCAAATTTCTTTCATATTTCACCTGTTTGCTGAGCATCTGCGCAACTCGCTGTAAAAATCGCCGCCAAAACGGCGGCGATCGACATTTAGCGCGCCGCGCGCTGCAAAATTGCGATCGAAGGCTGGCGCTGTAACCAGCGCATCCGCAGCATCATCATAATCGCCGCAGAGGTCAGGCCGATGATAAATCCGATCCAGAAGCCAGCCGGGCCCATCGGTGCCACGACCCAATCGGTCAGGGCGAGAATATAGCCGCCTGGCAAACCGAGCATCCAGTAGGCGATAAACGTAATAAAGAAAATCGAGCGCGTATCTTTATAACCACGCAGTACGCCGCTGCCGATAACCTGCACGGAATCGGAAAGCTGGTAAACTGCCGCCAGCAGCATCAGGTGTGCCGCCAGCGCCACCACTTCAGGGTTACTGTTATAGAGTAATGCGATATGTTCGCGCATCACCACCGTGAAAATCGCGGTGAGCATCGCCATACCTATCCCGACGCCGATACCCGTCCAGGCTGCCGTTTGAGCATCAAGCGTCGAGCCCTGGCCCAGCCGGAAGCCTACGCGAATCGTCACCGCCGCAGAAAGCGACATCGGCAATACAAACATCAGCGAGCTGAAGTTCAGCGCAATCTGGTGACCTGCCACATTAACAATCCCTAACGGTGCCACCAGCAGCGCTACGACCGCAAACAGCGTCACCTCAAAGAACAGTGCCAGCGCAATCGGCAGCCCGAGCTGGGTTAAGCGGTATATTACTTTCCAGTCGGGTTTGATAAAGCCTTTTGCCAGCTTCAAATCGTGCATAGAGCGGGCTTTCTTCACATAAGAAATCATGCAGAAGAACATTACCCAATATACTGCCGCGGTAGCCACACCACACCCCACGCCGCCAAGTTCCGGCATGCCTAAATGGCCGTAAATAAAGATGTAGTTGACCGGAATGTTAACCAGCAGGCCGATAAAGCCCATTACCATGCCGGGTTTGGTTTTTGCCAGTCCCTCACACTGGTTACGAGCCACCTGGAAGAACAGATAACCGGGGACGCCCCACAGCAATGCGCGCAAATAGCCCACGGCTTTATCGGCCAGCCGCGGATCGATATTTTTCATTGCGTGAATGATGTAGCCCGCGTTCCATAAAACCACCATGATCAGCGCCGAGACTACGCCCGCCAGCCAGAAACCCTGGCGAATCTGGTGAGCGATGCGCTCACGGCGTCCTGAGCCGTTAAGCTGTGCGACGGTCGGCGTCAGCGCCATTAGCAGGCCATGGCCAAAGAGAATGGCGGGTAGCCAGATGGAGGTGCCGATTGCCACAGCGGCCATATCGGTTGCGCTGTAGCCCCCGGCCATCACGGTATCGACAAACCCCATTGAGGTTTGTGCGATCTGCGCGAGGATCACGGGTATCGCCAGTGCGAGTAGCTGGCGGGCTTCAACTATGTACTTCTGCATTTGAACACCTGATTATTTTAGTTATTAGAAACAGAACAAAACCGCCGGAAATGGCAGAAAAAAGGAATTGCAGGGGAATTAGCCTGACTATTGTAGCGGCACAAATCGAATACGCCAGCCAAATAATGGTGGGGTAGCGTGGATAGCTGGCAAGCTTTTTTTCCAGCTGTTAAAGTGCGTCATAATAAATTATCAGCGGTCGAATAATTACCAGGAGTTTGACGATGTTTACAGGTATTGTGCAGGGCACGGCGACTCTGGTTGCCATTGACGAAAAGCCTAATTTCCGTACCCACGTCATTGAGATGCCGGATGAGATGTTACCTGGCCTTGAAACAGGGGCGTCGGTGGCGCACAACGGCTGTTGCCTGACCGTCACCCAAATCAATGGCAACCACGTCAGCTTTGATTTAATGAAAGAGACGCTGCGTATTACCAATCTCGGTGAATTAGCGGTGGGCGATAGCGTTAACGTCGAACGCGCGGCGAAATTTAATGATGAAATCGGCGGGCATCTGATGTCCGGTCATATTATGACCACCGCGGAAGTGGCGAAAATTCTGACCTCAGAAAATAACCGCCAGATCTGGTTTAAAATACACGACAAAGAGCTGATGAAATATATCCTGCATAAAGGCTATATCGGCATTGATGGTATTAGCCTGACGGTGGGCGAGGTTACCGCTTCGCGTTTTTGCGTGCATCTCATTCCCGAAACGCTTGAACGCACCACGCTTGGCAGTAAGAAGCCCGGCAACCGCATTAATATTGAGATCGACCCGCAAACGCAGGCGATTGTTGATACCGTCGAACGCGTGCTGGCGCAGCGTGCAGAAACAATGACATCACTATTGGCGAAAAAATAAAGAACAGGGCGGGAAATAAAAATGACCCGCCGCAACACTGTCAGCACATCAGGCGATTAATAAACTGCCGCGCACCAAATCACTGGTCTGTCTTTCCCCAAGCAGTAACTCCACCGCCCGGCGGGCCATGCTTTCCAGCGGATATTGAATGGCTGGAATAGCGTTCGCTCCGGGCATTCTGGTTGAACCGTCCAGGCTAAAAACCATCACCTGTTCCGGCACGCTGAGCTGGTATTGATTAAGCATCATTATCGCCTCCTGGGCCTGGCTATCATCGGTGACCAGCAGTGCAGAAAACTTCACGCCCCGATTGATCAGGCGTTGCAGAGCGATACGCACCGATGATTCGTTCTCAATCACCAGCTGGCGGTTAAAAGGCACCACGTGATTATGAAGCGCCTGATGGTAACCCTCGAGCGTGAGCGCGGCCGCTTCCCCGCTGGCGAAGTTCAGCAAAGCAATGTGCCGCCGCTGCTGGTTACAGAGATAGTGCACGGCGGTTTCTGCTGCGAAAACGTGATCGCACTGAATGCTCAGCGCGTGGGAACCGCTCAGGCAATCAATCAACATGATCTCATCGTCAAGCTCCGGCAGCGGGAAGCGCGCTCCCACCACCACTAACGCATCACATAATCCATTGGAAAGCTCCTGCGCGGCCTGCGCCACGCTATCGTGGTCGCTGGCGAAACGTAACAGCAGATGTTTATGGTGCTGATTAAGCTGCTTTTCCAGCGCCTGCAGGTAACCGGTGGACTGCTGGATATGCTCGGTTGCACAGATAACGCCAATGCAATGAGTTGACTGAGAACTCAGGGACTGCGCGATAGCATTTGGCTTGTAATTGAGGATTTCTGCCGCCCTCAGCACCGCCTGGCGGCTCTCCTCTTTTACGCCCCGGCTACCACTCAATACGCGCGAAACTGTGGCTTTAGAAACCTGCGCCAGGCGTGCTACATCATTAATATTCGACATGGTTTGTTTCCTGCTTCCCAGCCAGAAACGGGCCTGGTGGCCCGTATGCTGAGATTACGTCCGATCGTTAAAGCCATTTTCTGCGGCAGTGGCTCTGTACCACTCGCCGCTTTTCTTGATTGTGCGCTGCTGGGTTTCAAGGTTCAGCGAGACAAAACCATAGCGGTTTTTGTAGGCGTTACACCACGACCAGTTATCAATAAACGTCCACATATGATAACCGAGGCAGTTGCTGCCTTCGCTAATCCCTTTATGCAGCCATTTCAGGTGGTCGCGTACGAAATCAATGCGGTAATCATCCTGAATCTGACCGTTTTCCTCGAAACGCTGCTCATTTTCAACCCCCATGCCGTTCTCAGAGATATAGCAATTTGGGTTGTCGTAGTTCTCACGCAGGTTGGTGAGAATATCATAGATCCCTTGCGCGTAAATTTCCCAGCCGCGGTATGGGTTCATCTGGCGCCCCGGCATGTCGTAAGCTTCGAAGAACCACTCCGGCATAAACGGGCTATCAGGATTGACCAGCGAGTCGCGGCATTTGATGCGACGCGGCTGGTAGTAATTAATACCCAGTAAATCGACGACGCCTGCTGCCAGCAGCGCTTTGTCGCCATCCTGACATACCGGCAGTTGACCATGCTCTTTAAGTAGTGCGACCAGTTCTTGCGGATATTCGCCACGCAGAGCAGGGTCGAGGAAGCTGCGGTTAAACATCAGGTCAGCAATATTTGCCGCTTTCACATCCGCAGGGTTTTGCGAGCGCGGGTAAGACGGGGTGAGGTTGAGGATAATACCGATTTCGCCGCCGTCGTTACGCTGGTGGTAAGCTTTTACCGCCAGAGAGTGAGCAATCATCGTATGGTAAGCCACGGTGGCTGCGCGCCTGAAATCCACCACGTTCGGATAGTGGAAATCATACAGATAGCCGCCTTCGACCGGTACAACCGGCTCGTTGAAGGTGAACCAGTGTTTCACGCGGTCGCCAAACAGTTCGAAGCAGACGCTGGCAAACTCCGCATAAGCCGTGACAACGTCACGATTTTCCCAGCCGCCCTGTTGCTGCATCACCATCGGCATATCAAAGTGGAACAGGTTGATAAACGGCTTAATCCCCTGCGCCAGCAGTTCATCAATCACCTGATTGTAGAAAGCCACCGCCTCCTGATTAACTGCACCACGGCCTTGTGGAATCAATCGCGCCCAGGAAATTGAGGTGCGGAAGGTGTTATGATTCAGCTCTTTTAGCAGGGCGATATCCTGCTTCCAGTGTTGATAGAAAGTAGAGGTGTCCGCCGGGCCAACGCCGTTGTGGAAGCGGGTCGGCTGTTCCTTAAACCATTGATCCCAGATAGTGGCCGATTTACCAAAAGAGAGCGTTTCACCTTCGGTTTGTGGTGCTGAACTGGCGCTGCCCCACCAAAAATTATCAGGAAACTGGTATTTCATTATTCTTCCTCAAGTGACGATCCTGTCGTTCAGACAGGCTTTAAAAGTAAAAGTTAGTGCGCGGCCATCGGGCTGTCTTTTTCCTGCGTATCAGGCTGTTCATCCTGTTTAAGCAGGGTGCGTTCATAGGCTTTCAGGAATGGGTAATACATCACAGCCGACATGACCATACAAATCAGACACATGATTACGGGACTTACCGCCCAGTTTGCCGCCCAGGAGGCACCAATTGGCGCAGGCGTCGTCCACGGCGTGAGTGAAACAACCTGGGCCACCCAGCCTAATTTTGTTGCGATATAAGCAAGCGTGGCGTTAATCATCGGCACCAGGGTGAAGGGCAAGAAAAACATCGGGTTCATGATGATGGGGGTGCCGAACAGAATGGGTTCGTTGATATTAAAGAAGCTTGGCACCACGCCCATTTTACCGATGGTACGCAGGTGGATGGCGCGGCTACGCAGCAGCAGGAAGGCCAGCGGCAGCGTGGAGCCAACGCCGCCAATTAACAGATAGTGATCCCAGAAACCCTGCAGGTAGATATGGGGCAGAACATTGCCTGCGGCCAGAGCCGTCTGGTTGGCGGAGAGGTTTGCCATCCAGAACGGATTCATAATGCCGGTGACAATTAACGCGCCGTGGATCCCGGCAAACCACAGGATCTGGCAGATAAACACTGAAATCAAAATTGCGGGCAGGGAGTCAGAGGCCGAAACCAGAGGAGCCAGCAGGTGCATTATCGCCTGCGGAATAATCATCCCGGTGGTGGACTCAATCAACAGATTCAGCGGGTGCAGCGTGGCAACAATCACCACTACCGGGATCAGGATTTCAAAAGAGCGCGCCACGCCGGTTGGCACCTCTTTGGGCAAACGGATAGTGATATTGTGGCGCTTGAGCAGGGCATACATCTCGCTGGCATAAATGGCGGCGATCAGCGCGGTAAAGATACCCTGGCCGGAAAAGTACTGGGTTGAAATTTGCCCGTCTTTGTAAGGGGCGGCAACCAGTAAAAAGGCCATAAAGGCCAGCAGGCCGGTCATAATCGGGTCAAGCTTATAGTGCTTGCCGAGGCTTGCGCCAATGCCCACGGAGATAAAGAAGGTCATCACCCCCATGCTGAGGTTAAACGGCAGCATCAATTGTTCGCGGTAAGCCTGTGAGAAATTTAACCACGAGCGGGCGAAGCCCCAGCTGCTGTCAGGCGCGAACGGCGGAAAAATAAACACCAGCAAGAAAGAACCAATAATCATAAACGGCAGGGCGGAGATAAAACCGTCACGAATGGCGATAACGTGGCGTTGAGAGCCCATCGCTCCCGCCATTGGCGTGACTTTTTGCTCAATCACATTGACCATTTTTTGGTACATGCTCATGGCGGTAATCCTTGTTAGCGTTTTTGAGATGTAGGCTAATTATGAAACACGACGGAAACCGGTTTCCAATGAAGAAACCGATAAGTGTTAACGGGATCAAACTCGTGAACAGCGGAGAGTCAGAAACGTGAGGAGATTCACAAGTTGTTAAGGAAATGCTACGGGGGAGCAGGAGAAGACTACCCCGGCTGAGCCGGGGCAAAATTAATGCGGGACGCGTAAACCGTTTTCGATGCCGCGGGTGAAGACAATTTGCCATAGCTGGATATCGCGGGCGCGGAAGGCTCCGGCACAGGCATTGAGATAATAGTTGAACATCCGTTTGAATCGTTCTGAATAGTTATCGGCAATTTCCGGCCAGTAGCGGTTGAAGCGCTGATGCCAGGCCATTAACGTTTTGTCGTAGTCGGCGCCAAAGTTATGCCAGTCCTCCATGACAAAGCGCCCTTCGCAGGCCTGGGCAATCTGGCGCACTGAGGGCAGACAACCGTTCGGGAAAATGTACTTGTCTATCCATGGGTCGACGCCATTATCGGTTTTATTGGAGCCGATGGTGTGCAGCAGGAAAATGCCCTCCGGTTTCAGATTGCGGTCAACGACATTGAAATAGGTGGCATAATTTTTTGGCCCGACATGTTCAAACATGCCGACAGAAACGATACGGTCGAACTGCCTGTCCAGTTCGCGATAATCCTGCAGCGCAATATTCACGTTAAGCCCGGCACAGCGCTGCTGCGCCATTTTTTGTTGTTCGGCAGAAATAGTGACGCCATACACGGCTACGCCGTAATGTTTTGCCGCATATTGCGCAAGGCCGCCCCAGCCACAGCCTATATCGAGCAGCGTCATTCCCGGCTGCAGATGAAGCTTGTCGCAGATCATTTTCAGCTTGGCGTTTTGCGCCTCACCGAGCGTGGTCGCAGTTTTCCAGTAGCCACAGGAGTACTGCATATGCTCATCAAGCATGCGGCTAAATAAGTCATTGCCGAGATCGTAATGCTCTTTGCCTACCATCCAGGCGCGTTTTTTGGATTGCAGGTTAATAAGACGGGCGGCGGCCAGCCGTAGGGTGTCTTTTAAATGGCGGGGAAGTTGCCGTTCAAGCCCGGCGCGAATGGCCGTATGGAAAAAAATATCCAGCCGTTCGCACTCCCACCAGCCGTCCATGTAACTTTCCCCCAGCCCCAGGGAGCCCTGCTGCAGAACACGCTTAAAAAAGTCGGGGTGCTTAACCTGAAGATCGAAAGGGCGCGGGCCATTAATTTCCACCCCTGCCCGGGCGAGCATTTCGTTGACTATTCGATACCACGGGTTATTTCTTATGCTGACTTCTTCTATACACGATGAACTCATAGCTTCTCCATCACCTTTGTGTGAGGAACCTTAAAACAGCGTAGACGCTGTTTTCGGTATGTGAGAAATGTCACGGAAAATTCCGCGTGCCTGATATCCGACGTAGAACAGAGAAAGGGGCTTGCTGCCCATCAATAAAAACCAGAGCCGAAATCAGCCGGATGACAAAGTTCATGTTTTTCGCAAAACGAACCTATGGCATCTAACCATCAGGAAGGAAAAACACGTTATTTCCCTCTTCGTCATCAAGCTAAAACGGGAGCCGAAAGGCTCCCGTTTTAATGTCATTATTATGGTGTTGATCGTTGAGCCGCCAATGAGTATAGGCCTGCTTAATGGCTGATTCAACCGCATATTGTTAGTAAGCTAATTAAATCATTATCAAACTATTCGGCCATTAATGTGCGTCCGATTCGCTGGCTTGCCAGGCTTCGGCACGCTTACCGCGCTGCAATAAGTAGCCCAGTATCGCCAGCGCAATCGTTACCAGCATCACGCTGGTGGTGGTCAACAATGGCGTAACAATCAGCCAGGACACCATTAAGCTTGCCAGGAAGCACAGGCCTAACTGTAAGGTATTTTGTAACGCTGCCGCCTTACCTGTTGCATGTGGGAAGGGCTGTAGCGCCGCCGCGACGACAATGGGATAAATCGCGCCGTTAGCAATCGCCATCACGCAGAACGGAATCAACAGCAGGGTCAGGCTGGCGTGGCCGCTTACGGCGACCGCCCAGGTGCCGAACACGCTCAGGGTGTAGAGTGCCAGCAACCACGGCAGCATCTGCTTGCCTTGCCACTTTTGCAATGCGCTACGGCAGCCATAACCACCAATCAGGAAAGCGATGGTCTGCGGCACGTAGCTCAGACCAATGGCCGCCGGGCTATAGCCCATACTATTGAGAATAAATGGCGAGCCGGTCAGCCAGGCAAAGAAGCTGGCGGAACAGGCGGCATAAATCAGAACGTTACCGTTGTAAACGCGAGAGCGCAGTAACGACATAAAGCTGACTTTGTTGTCTGCCGTTTGTGGGTAATGCTGCGTGCGCGGTTTCAGGCGCAACGTCGGGATCATCAATACCAGCGTGATGGCAAAGAGCGTTGCGAAAATCGCCTGCCAGTTAAAGTGGGTTAAAATCCAGCTGCCCAACAGCGGAGCCAGTGCCGGAGACAAGCCAACCAGCGGCATAATGGTGGCAAAAATGCGATTTGTGCGATTCGCCGGGTAATAATCTGTCACCAGCGCCTGCCAGCTTACCGCCGCAGAACAAACGCCAACGGCCTGCACAAAACGCAGCACCAGCAGCGCGCTGGCGCTTTCCACCCACAGCATGCCAATACAGCCGACAGCGAACAGACTCAAGCCTGCCATTAAGACGGGTTTACGCCCGAAATGGTCTGACAGCGGGCCCCAGATTAACTGCGCAAGCGCAAACCCGGCAAGGAACAGGCTGAGGCTTGCGCTGACGGCGGAGGCGTCGGTCTGTAAATCTTGCTCAATGGCAGCGAAAGCGGGCAGATACATGTCTGTGGCGAGGAAGCCCAGCACGCTTAATCCAGCCAGCCAGATAAGAAACCCTTTTGATGGTTGCATAATTTTCTCTTGTTTTATCTTGCAGGTTGATTGCCGCGAGAGTGTACGGAGTGCAATTACGCTTGTGAAACGCTAATATTTGTCTATTGCATTCAAAAATTTTGCGGGCAGAGAAATGTGGTCTGAATATTCGCTGGAAGTGATTGACGCGGTGGCGCGCAATGGTAGCTTCAGCGGTGCGGCACAGGAGCTGCACCGCGTCCCTTCGGCCATCAGCTATACGGTGCGGCAACTGGAAGAGTGGCTGGCGGTTCCGCTGTTTGAACGCCGCCATCGAGACGTTGAACTAACCCCCGCGGGCCTCTTTTTTCTGAAGGAAGGCCGCTCTGTTATCAAAAAAATGATGACGACACGGCAGCAGTGCCAACAGATCGCAAATGGATGGCGCGGGCATCTGGCGATTGCGGTTGATAACATCGTGAAACCTGAGCGCACAAGGCAGCTGGTACTCGATTTTTATCGTCATTTCCCGGATATCGAACTGCGAATCTTCCAGGAGGTCTTTAACGGAGTATGGGACGCGCTGGCCGACGGGCGAGTTGAAGTGGCCATTGGCGCCACGCAGGCGATTCCGGTTGGGGGGCGTTATGCGTTCCGCGATATGGGGACGCTGAGCTGGCGTTGCGTGGTCTCAGCGGACCATCCGTTGGCACAACAGGGGGGAACGCTCAGCGATGACGATCTGCGGGCCTGGCCGTCGTTAGTTCTGGAAGATACCTCACGCTCGCTGCCGAAACGCATTACCTGGCTGCTGGATAACCAGCGGCGCGTGGTAGTGCCGGACTGGCAATCAGGTTCAGATTGCCTTAGCGCGGGGTTGTGCATCGGTATGGTGCCCCTGCATCTTGCAAAGCCGTGGCTGGCTTCAGGGCAGTGGCGTGAATTAACGCTCGATAATCCCTTCCCGGATGCCGCATGCTGCCTGACGTGGCGGCAAAATGACGCGTCGCCGGCGCTGGCCTGGCTGCTGGATTATTTGGGCGACAGCGAGACGATGAATCAGGAGTGGCTGCAGGAGCCTGCGTAGATCAGGCTCCCCGCGCGATTTTAGCGACGATAATCGCGGAATGGGCCGTCTGCCACCGAGCGGCGTTCAATCAGGCGCGGATGCACTTCAATTGACTGGGACTCTTCGCGTTTGTTGACGATTCTGTCCAGCAGCATATTGAACGCCGTTTCACCCAGTGAATCTTTCGGCTGGTGGATGGTGGTCAGTGCCGGAGAGAAGAAACGCGCGTTACGCACGTTGTCGTAACCGATAATCGAAACATCCTGCGGCACACGCAAGCCCATTTCATCAGCGGCGCAAATAGCCCCCATCGCCATAATATCGCCGCCACAGAAGACAGCAGTAGGGCGGTGAGGCTGGTTGAGGATCTGCTGCATGGCGCGATAGCCCGATTCCGGCTCAAAATCACCTTGCACGATCCAGTTTTCAGGAATGGGGATCCCCGCCTCTTCCAGCGCTTTCATAAAGCCAGCATGGCGACCGCCGCCGGTATTACGCTCCATCTGTCCCGGAATGGCACCAATCTCGCGGTGGCCGCGCTCAATCAAATAACGCCCCGCCAGATAACCGCCGTGGAAGGCATTATCCACCACGGAGTCGGTGAAATCAGCACGCGCTTCACCCCAGTCCATCACCACCATTGGGATATGGCGGTACTCTTCAAGCACGGTCAACAACGATTCCGGATATTCAGAACACATCACCAGCAGGCCATCAACGCGCTTTTGCGCCATCATGGATAAATAGGCACGTTGTTTTTCAAAGTTATTGTGCGCATTACCCAAAATCAGGGTATAGCCTTTTTCAAAGCAGCTATTTTCGACGGCTTCAATGATCTCGGCAAAATAGGGGGCTTCGCTGGAAGTGGCTAACAGACCAATCGTTTTGGTGTGATTAACTTTCAGGCTGCGTGCGACGGCGCTAGGTGAATAGTGCAATTCTTTGATTGCCGCCCACACCGCATTGCGCGTCTCTTCCGCCACAAAACGGGTTTTGTTAATCACATGTGATACGGTTGTAGTGGAAACGTTTGCGCGCTTCGCCACGTCCTTGATTGTCGCCATTAAATTTCACTCCGGGCTATATCGTAAGCCCCTGATAACCAATCTGTTAAACGTTTGCGTACCCTGACTCCTGAAGCAACGTTAAGGTTGCGGGTATGCCGGGATTGCGACATAAAACGGAAGGAGGGTGCTGAATTGGTGGTACGCAATAAATTAGCGAGGGATTTTGGCCTATCCGGGGGAAAAGTGGAAGAGGGAAAAGCGATATCGGTTGAAAACCAGCAGGATTTTTCTCGGCGGTTGTGGGAAAATCACTTCGACACGCCGATTGTAAGGTAATAAAAGGAGTTTGTTGATGAGTACCGATCTGAAGTTTTCCATCACCACCACGGTTATTGTTCTGGCGCTAATTGTCTTTGGCGCGCTAACAGCCGTACTGCACTGATTAAAATGGGCCGCGAGAGCGGCCACATTAATATTGTGGATTTATGCTGCCAGATTCTGCGCAACAAAAGTCCAGTTCACCAGCGCCCAGAAATGCTCAAGATAATTAGGACGAGCATTGCGGTAGTCGATGTAGTACGCATGTTCCCACACATCTACGGTCAGTAACGGAACGGTGGCGCTGGTTAACGGCGTGCCGGCGTTAGAGGTTGAGACAATCGCTAACGTGCCATCTTGTTGTTTAACCAGCCACGTCCAGCCCGCACCAAAGTTCTTGATAGCGGCATCGGTAAACTGCTGCTTGAATTCCGCAAAGCTGCCAAAAGTGCTGGTGATGGCTTCCAGCAGTTCGCCCGTAGGCTCACCACCGGCGTTTGGCGCCAGGCAGTTCCAGTAGAAAGTGTGGTTCCAGACCTGTGCTGCGTTGTTAAATACGCCGCCTTCGGAGGTACGCACGATCTCTTCCAGGGTTTTGCCTTCAAACGCGGTGCCTTTAACCAGATTATTCAGGTTAGTGACGTAGGTTTGATGGTGTTTGCCGTAATGGTATTCCAGGGTTTCGGCAGAGATATGCGGTGCTAAAGCATCTTTTGCATATGGTAGTGCAGGTAGTTCGAACGACATTGCTTAACTCCTTATTATTTTGCTTACATCTAAACAACTACTTTTCATGCGGGTTTAGGTTAACAAATTGAAAGGGTAAGCAAAAGAGGAACTCGCCCGTCAGCTACGGACAGGCGAAATTTTAATAACGGGTGATTAACGAATGGTTTTTGGCGTCATGACGCGTTTCGCACCCACATAGTGGCGCTGCCAGTAATTTTCACTCAATGAAGTAATCTGGATATCCTGGCCGCTGCGCGGTGACTGAATAAATTTGCCATTACCGACATATACGCCGACATGATCGGCCGTACCGCGGCCCTGGGTGCGGAAGAACACCAGATCGCCGGTCTCTAACTCGCCACGCTCGACAGAAGAGGCGTCACGCAGGTGATACATCTCATTGGCGGTACGCGGAATACGGAATTTAACCAAATCCTTGTAAGCGTAATACACCAGACCGCTACAATCGAAGCCGGTAGCCGGAGAAGTGCCGCCCCAGCGATACGGTTTGCCAATCTGGCCCATCAATTTATTGATGGCCGTTTTTTGTGCTTTTTGCACCCGCACCTTATGCGCCGCGGCGATAGTGGTTGGCTGCCCTGATTTTACTTTTACGCACTGCGCCTTATGGCCTTTACGCGGTTTACTGCATTTTTCGGTGAAGGTAACAGGCTGGGCTTTTGCGAGCCGGGAGGTTTTTTTGCTGTCGCTTTTGGTAAGGTTTTTTGTTCTGGTGCTGCGGGTCTGGTGAGCGGTTTTACTTTTTGCCGCACTGGCTGCTTGTTTCTTGCTGGCTGTTTTGGATGAAGTATTAACTTTCTTGCTGGCGGTAGCGGTTTTATCTTTACGCTTACTGCTCTTTTCTGGACTTTTCACCGCGTGTGCTTTTTGCGCCGCCACCGGACGCGCATGTTCAGATGCCTGCGCCAATGGCGTATACGGAAAGGTAAACAGCAGAGCACAGAGCGTGATTGTAATTTTTGTTATCCGCGCCACTCGACAATCCCCTGGTTAAAATGAAGACATGATGAAGACCATCACGCCCGCGTATGATTTTGCGAAACCCGCCGATTCTAATCTATTAAGCGTATTAAAGTTAATAGCCTTTTACGCTTCGTCTTGCGGTTTCGTTACCGGGCGCAAAAAAATCAACCAAACCAGGGGGCGTTGGGCTATTTATTGATCGGGACGAGGGACATTTGCTGATTTGCAGCCGCCGGAAAAGTGTTATTCTTGATACATGTTGTCCCTCCATCGCGCATGCCGGAAAGACCATGAAAAAAATGGTGTTTTCTGGAGAGGGCGTCAATCGCTACAATGGCAGGCTAATGCCAGGACCTGGTTTGAGGAAGCAAGCAATGAGCACTATTGAAAAAATCCAACAACAAATTACTGAGAACCCTATTCTTCTTTATATGAAGGGCTCTCCAAAACTGCCTAGCTGTGGCTTCTCAGCCCAGGCTGTGCAGGCGCTTTCCGCTTGTGGTGAGCGTTTCGCCTACGTCGATATTTTACAGAATCCGGATATCCGCGCCGAGCTGCCAAAATACGCGAACTGGCCGACTTTCCCGCAGTTGTGGGTGGATGGTGAGCTGGTTGGCGGCTGCGACATCATTATTGAGATGTACCAGCGTGGCGAATTGCAGGCCCTGATTAAAGAGACTGCCGCGAAGCATAAATCTGAAGAGCCAGACGCGGAGTAATTCAGCGCGGGCAGAAGGATAGACAAAAGCGACCTGTTAGGGTCGCTTGAGGTTGCTGACAAAGA
>NZ_RPOH01000035.1 GCF_003818135.1 Buttiauxella warmboldiae
AAAAACAAGGAAAATCAATTGTTACGGGCGGTTTAGCGCAGTAACGCCAGCAGGAAAACCACTTCGCCTAATTCGATGGCGGCCCCCAGGGTGTCGCCGGTTTGCCCGCCGAGCGTGCGACGTAACATCAGGCCTAAACCCCACACGGCAAACACCGTTACCCCCAGCGCCAGCAGACCCGCCATCGGCAACAGCACGGTGCATAACACCGCGCCACCCGCCAGCGTCAGCAGCGTTTGCGTACCGGTCACCTTGCCGATAAACAGGTTACCCAGCCCCTGCTCGCGGGCATATTTATGGTTGTACATCAGCAGCACGCAGGCGGCACGTCCGGCGACGGATGCCGCGGCTAACACCATCAGCATATTGTTGCCGCGCATAGCCAGTTCGCTGACTACCAGCACTTTCGTCACAATCACAAAGATCAGCGCCAGCCCGCCGTGAGTCCCGAGGCGGCTGTCGCGCATAATTTCTAACATACGGTCGCGGGTACGCGCGGAGAATATTCCGTCGCAGGTATCGGCAAGCCCATCAAGATGGAAGCCGCCGGTCAGTAAGGCCAGCGCCAGCACGTAACCCATTGCCGCCAGCGGCAGGCCCGCCCAGGGCTGCAGCAGCGTAAACACCGCTGCGGCTAACGCGCCTAATACCAGCCCGACAAACGGGAAGGTCACAATACCGCGCACATACTGGTGGCTTTCAATGCCGTCCGACCAACGCGCGCGCACCGGAATGCGGCTCATAAACTGCAGGGTGGCAAAAAACAGGCGAACATTCATTTAATTTTGACTCCAATCCCTGAAACAACCAGCCAGACTTCATCGGCGCATTGTGCCAGGCGCTGATTTACCCGCCCGGCAATATCGCGGAAATGCCGCGCCAGGCGGTTTTCCGGCACAATCCCCATTCCCACTTCGTTAGTGACCAGAATCACTTCCGCCGGGCAGGCCTTACAGGCCGCCAGCAAAATATCGATTTGCCGCGCCACCGCCTCTTCGATTAACTCAAAATCCCACTCCTCCTCGGGTTTCTCGCCCGCGGCATCGTACATTACATTGGTGATAAGCGTCGTAATGCACTCCAGCAGCACGGCTTCCTGCGCGCAGTTGCGTTCATTAATCACGGCGTTTAATTCACGATACTGCTCAACGGTGCGCCAGTGAGCCGGGCGGCTGTCGCGGTGGTGCGCAATTCGCTGCGCCATCTCAACGTCGAAAATTTTCGAGGTGGCGATATACAGCACGCGCTCAAAATTTGCCGCCAGCTGTTCAGCATGGCGGCTCTTGCCGCTGCGCGCGCCGCCGGTGACGAGTTTCATACCCTTTGCTCCTGATGCTCGCGCATTATCTGATAAATCCTTTCAATATCAATATGTTCACGCATTGAATCGGCCAGAATAGTAAACTGCGCCTCTTTATGCTGCCGGTAGTCGAAGTTTTCCCCTTCCCAGGGGCGCAGCCCTTTGCGCAGGCGCAGGGCGTTCAGCAGGCTGCGGGTAAATTCACCGCTATCAAACAGGCCGTGCAGGTAGGTGCCGAGCACGCGCCCGTCGGCGCTGATTGCCCCATCAATATGATGGCAGGGCCGCATATTACAGCTGGTGAAGGTGGCAAACGGAGCGGTATTTTCACCGCGCCGCGTCTCGCCCAGATGAATTTCATAGCCCTGTAACGCCGCCCCTGAGCTTGCGGCAAACAGGCCGGGCAACGCGCTCTGCACCTGCCCGGACACGCGGGTCGTGGTCTTCTCACTGGCGAAATGCGTGACGACATCCAGCAGACCGAGGCCCGGCATTTCCCCCAGGCCCGACTCCACTTCGTCGTAAATATGCTGCCCGAGCATCTGATAGCCGCCGCAGATCCCCAGCACCGCGCCGTGATTGCGATGATGTGCCAGCAGCGCCTGCTCTAAACCGTTTTCCCGCAGCCAGCGTAAATCACCGAGGGTATTTTTACTGCCAGGCACAATCACCAGGTCGTGGTTATTCAGCTCATCAGGCTTGCTGACGTAGCGCAGGCGCACGTCGGGCTGTGCGGCCAGCGCGTTGAAATCGGTGAAGTTCGACATATACGGCAGCTGTAGCACCGCAATATCCAGATCTTTTACCGCTGCGGAATCATATTTCCCGCGCTCCAGCACCACGCTGTCCTCATCTTCCAGGTCAACGTTCAGCCACGGCATCACCCCTAATACCGGCACGCCGGTTAATGCTTCAATCTGTTCGATGCCGGAATAGAGCAGCGCCACGTCGCCGCGAAATTTATTGATGATAACCCCCTTTACGCGCCACTTTTCGTGCTCCAGCAGCAGCGCAATGGTGCCGTAAATCGCGGCGAATACGCCGCCACGGTCAATATCGGCCACCAGAATCACCGGGCATTGCGCCAGTTCCGCCATCCCCATATTGACGATATCGCGATCGCGCAAATTGATCTCAGCCGGGCTACCCGCGCCTTCCAGCACCATGACGTCGTGTTCTGCCGCAAGGCTCTGGTACACCTCACGGATCTGCGCTTTCAGCTGTGGTTTGTAATTGTGATAGGTCACCGCATCCATATTAGTGGCGACTTTACCCATCAATACCACCTGCGCTTTACGGTCGCTGGTCGGCTTGAGCAGTACCGGGTTCATACGCACATCCGGGGCGATACCCGCCGCTTCGGCCTGGAAAATCTGCGCGCGGCCCATCTCTTTACCGTCCGGGGTAATGCCGGAGTTCAGCGCCATATTTTGCGATTTAAACGGCGCGGTGCGCTGGCCGTCCTGGGCAAAGATGCGGCACAGGCCCGCCACCAGCATACTTTTCCCGACATCCGAAGCGGTGCCCTGAACCATTATTGCGAGGCTCATCATGCTTCCTTTGGTTCGCGTAACGCGTTAAATAGTTGAGTTTCGGTTTTGCACAGCGGGAAACCAAGCTCGCTGTGCAGCTTGACTAGCCACGGCTGTACCAGGCCTGCTTCACGCAGCAGGGATGCCTGGCGAAAGACCTCACCGGGTTTGCCCTGCGCCATGATTTTGCCGCCGTTAAGCACATAAACGCCATCACAAACTTCATAAATCAAATCAATATCATGGCTTGAGATAACCACATGTTTACCCCGGGCTGCGATGCGGGCGATTATCTCAATCATCTGCTGGCGGCCGCTCGGGTCAAGCCCGGCGGTGGGTTCATCAAGCAGCAGATAGTCGGCTTCCATCACCAGCGCCCCGGCAATCGCGACGCGTTTCTTTTGCCCGTGGCTTAAATACTGTATCGGTTTATGGCGAAAAGAGCCCGCGTCGACCAGCTCAATAGTCTGTTCCACTCGGCGGGCAATTTCCCTTTCGTCAACGCCAAGGTTATGCAGGCTAAACGCGATATCGCTATCAATATCGGTATAGAAAATTTGCTGTTCCGGGTCCTGAAACACCGTAGTGACGCGCTGGCGATGCTCCATTAACCCGGCTTTGCTGTAATTAAGCGCTTTCCCCTGCCATAACACGGCCCCCTGCTGCGGGCGCAGCACGCCGTTGAGGTTCATAAACAGCGTGGATTTTCCACAGCCGTTCGCCCCGACAATGCCCGTTACCGGAAACGCGCCAAAATCGAAGCTTAAATCGTGCAGAACGGTTTCGTCCTGGTAGCGGAAAGATAAATTAAGGGTTGCGAGCATCGGTGCGGTTCTCACAGGTGGAAATCACCCTGGTAAAGTTTGACCTCAAGCGTGGTGACCATTTGTTGGTAACGCAGCAGCACGCGTGAAAACAACATGCTGATTAACATGGCAAGCGAGCGGTAGCCGCCGGGCAAGGTACGATAACCGAAACGTAATGACTGAGCACGATGAATAGCCTGCGCTTCGTCCAGCAGGATAAAAATAAAACGCCAGGTCAGCAGGATCTGCTCGATCAGCAGGCGCGGCACGCGTAAGCGCTGTAGCAGAATAATCAGCTGCGGAAACGGCAGATTGAGCACCAGCCAGTAGGTCGCAGCGAGTGCCGCAAGGCTGCGCCAGAACGTCTGGTTTGCCACCTGCAGCCCTTGCGCATCAATACCGATATGCCACGTGCCGAGCGGTACGCTCCATAACAGCGCCTGCGTCTGGTGTGACGCGCTGAAAATAATCGTCACCACGCCCAGCAGTAAAAAGCCCAGCGGCACCGCCAGCCAGCGCAGATAGCGCACCGGGCCCACGCGCAGCAGCCAGCAGGTGAATGCCGCAATTACCAGCAGCAAAATCCCCTGCCCGAGCGGCGGCAGCGCAAACGCCAGCGCCAGCATCAGCAGATACAGGGCGAATTTGCGCAGCGGTGAAACGCGGCACCAGCGGCTTTGATAGCTGAGCTTATCAATCCCCAGCATGGTCGCCGCGTCTGCCCCGGTAGAATCCCAGAATATAAAAAATCACCGCCGTGCCGATTGAGCCTTGCAGGGTAAACAGCAGGCTTTCAATTTCGCTGCTTGCCGGTTCATACAGCGGCTCAAACCACGGTTGGTAATGCGGGGCGACAGCTAAAATCTGGCTTTCGGCCTGCTCGTCAGAGCCGCCGTATTCGCCGCCGTGCGGGATAAAAAACGGCACAATCATTAATCCCACCACCAGGGCGAGCAGAATCAGGGTCTTTTTCATCTTAGTGGCTCCTTGCTGGAAGCAGCTGTCGTCTGGTGAGCTGCTCGTAAATCATCACGGTCAGCAGACCTTCGGCAATAGCAATCGGGATCTGCGTCAGGCAGAAGATGCCCATAAATTTCAGCGCAGAGCCGGTGATGCCGAAATGCGGATCGGGGAATGCCGCGCCCAGTTGAATAGAGGTGACAAAGTAGGTGGTTAAGTCAGCCAGCATCGCGCACAGGAACACGGCTACGTCGCGGCGAAAACCCGCTCTGCACGCCAGTTTCCACACCAGATAGCCGACAACCGGGCCAATCACCGCCATCGACATGCCGTTGGCACCCAGCGTCGTCAGGCCGCCGTGGGCCAGCAACAGCGCCTGGAACAGCAGCACAATCGCCCCCAGAACCGCGACCACGCCCGGTCCAAACAGGATCACCGCAAGTCCTGCGCCGGTTGGGTGTGAACAGCTTCCGGTTACCGAGGGAATTTTTAACGCCGAGAGCACAAAAATAAACGCGCCGCATAATGCCAGCAGCACTTTCTGGTTGCTGTCATGGGCCACTATCTGGCGCAGGCGCACCAGCCCGACGTACAGGCAAGGCAGGAATAAAATCCACCACGCCAGCGCCCACATCGGCGGCAGGAAGCCTTCCATAATGTGCATGGCGAAGGCTTCCTGCGGCACGATAAGCAATAACATCCCCATACCCAGCCCGCTTAGCGAGAGTTTTTTAACAAGTTGCTCCATGATTTACCCCTGACGACGCCACTGTTTATTCACCAGAATGGTGGAAAAATACGGCAGCGGTTGATCCCCCGGCACAGACTTCAGATCCCGCCAGCACTGCTCGCCCGGCAGCGTCGCCTCCGCCATTAACACCGCGCTATCGATAAGATCAAGGTGCTGCAACAGCGCTTTAATTTGCGCGAAACGCCCGTAAACCTTCATCAGCACCACGCACTCGTGGGCGCGCAGCGCCTCGGCCAACGCCTGATGCGATACGGTACAGGACATCACCGCCAGCGACTGCTGCTCCATCGCCAGCGGCAGCTGCGCACGCGATGCGATAGCGGCAAAAGAGGTGACGCCGGGCACAATTTCCAGCCACTCAGGGTGGCCAATCCGCGCCAGTAAATAGACCCAGGTACTGAATAACATTGCATCGCCGAGCGTGATAAATCCCACCTGCTTGCCCTGCTCCACTTCGTGGATTAGCGCGGCGGCGGTTTCATCCCACACCAGCGCTTTTTCGTCGTTATCGGCGCTCATCGGGAAGTGGCAGGTGCGCACTTCGGTGGCGTCGCTTAAATACTCGCGCACAATAGAGAGCGCCAGGCTGTCGCCGCCTTTGCGCCCGGCCGGGGCGTAGAGCACATCCAGCTTGCCGATGATCCGTGCTGCGCGCACGGTGATCAGGTCACTGGCGCCAGGGCCGGTGCCAAGGGCATATAAACGTCCGCTCATGCCGTCGCCTCCGCCGGTAATTTTTCCAGCGCACTCTGCAGATGGTTGACGAACATGGCGCGAATTTTCGGGTTTTCGCCCAGCCCTTGCAGCCACGGCTGCGCCTCAATACCCGCTTCCTGCAGCTGCGTTTTCCAGGAATCTTCTTCATCCGACGCCATGTCGTTAATCGCGTGATCTCCGGCCACCAGCATCAGCGGCATCAGGTGGACTTTGCGCACCTTTTCCTGCAGCAGGCCGCGCACGATCAGGTCGATCTCCGGGTAGCTTTCTACCGCGCCAACGCGGGCCGGAATGTTACGCGCCGCCATCAGATGGTCGAGGCAGGCATAGGCAGAAAACGCATGGTGGCTGGCCCCGTGGCCCATAAACACCACGCGCTCGTCGGCCTCCATCACAGGCATCTGGCTTTGCAGCGCGTCCAGCAGCAGCTCATAGTCGTTGAAATCACTCAGCAGCGCCGTGCCTAACGCCAGGCGCTGGAACAAATGGCTGTGCGCCTGCACTTCGCGGGCGATTTTTTCGTATTCGTCACCGTTAATCACATGCAGCGACTGCACCGCCACATCCTGATAGCCAAGTGCGGCCAGGCGCTGCAATGCCTGCGCCGGGGAGTCGATCTCCAGGTTATCGCGGCTTTTTAACTTGCGGATAATCATGCCGGAGGTAAAGGCGCGGAACAGATCGCGGTCGGCAAAAGTGCGCGCCAGCTGCTCTTCGCAGGCCACAATATTTTTCGCACAGGTATCGTGGTAACTGGTGCCAAAACTGATGACTAACAGGGCTTTGTTCATTATTTTCTCTCTTGCAGCCAGCGCAGCACGCGGCGGCTCACATCTTCACGGCTTTCCAGCAATTCCGGGCCATTAACAAGGGGCTGTGGGCGAGTCACCACCACACAGGGAATGTTTCGCGCCAGGGCGGGGTTAATTTTGTCGAGATAGCCGCCTTCCGCACCTGACTCTTTGGTGATCAGCACGTCGGGCGCGCAAAAGTCATACATTGCGGCGTTAAATTCGGCACTAAACGGGCCGCGCAGCGCAATAATATTGTCGACGCCCAGCCCCAGCTCTTCGCACTGCGCAATCACTTCTCGAGTGGGCAGCACCCGCGCTAACAGCGTTTTGCCCGGCAACCCCTGAAGGTACGCCGCCAGCTCTTTGCTGCCGGTGGTCAACAACACGCGCGGGCCGAACTGGTTTGCCACGGCGCAGGCCTGCTGCAAACTGGCAACTTTATGCAGCAGCGGGTGTTCCAGCACATCCAGTTCGCTATGGCGCTGGTAGCGGCTGAGCGTGGCGCCTGCAGTTTCACAGGCGCGGGTAATATTGTGGCTGAGCAGTTCGGCATAGGGGTGCGAGGCATCAATCACCCAGCTCACCGCGTGGCTCGCCAGCCACTGAGCTATTTCATCGCTATCGATGCGCCCAACGCGAATTTGCCCGCCGATATCCCCCGCCAGCGCCTTGCCCACCGCTGTCGCGACCGAAAGGGTGTATGAAATGCGGTGTTGATCGAGGATCTGGCAGATAAAGCGGGCATCGCTGGTTCCGCCAAACACCAGTACCTGAGGCTCACTCACAGCTCATAGCCTCGCGGGGTAATCATTAAGCCGTTGCGCACAAAGGTGGTTTTGTTGCCGACGATCACCAGACTGGTCATATCCACCGGTGCGAAATCCATCTCGCCAAAGGTGGTCAGCCATTTTTGCTCTTTCTTACGCCCGGCGGCTTTCACCACGCCGACCGGCGTTTGCGGGCGGGTAAACTCGCTCATCAGCGCAAACGCGCGCGCCAGATGCCCTTCGCGGCCACGGCTGCGCGGGTTGTAGAAGCAGATAACAAAGTCAGCGGCGGCGGCGGCAAGAATGCGTTTTTCGATAACCGGCCACGGCGTCAGCAAATCACTCAGGCTGATATGGCAGAAATCGTGCATCAGCGGCGCGCCGAGCAGCGACGCGGCGGCAATACTGGCCGTGATGCCCGCCACCAGCCGCACTTCAATATCCAGATTCTGGGCGGTCACCAGCTCCAGCACCAGGCCTGCCATGCCGTAGATTCCGGCATCGCCGCTGCTGATCAGCGCCACCCTGTGCCCGGCCTGCGCCAGATCAATCGCGGTCTGGCAGCGCTCAATCTCTTTGCACATGCCGGTTTTAATCACCTGTTTGTCGCCGGTCAGCGGCTTGACCAGGTGGGTATAGGTTTTATAACCGACGACAATTTCCGCTTCCTGCAGGGCCGCAATGGCTTCCTGCGTCATCATGGCTTCGCTGCCGGGGCCTATGCCAATTACCGTTAACATCTGTCTGAAACTCCTAAAGTTATAGTGACGCCCTGGGTTTTCAGGGTGTGACCAACCAGCCTGCCGTGGCTCAGCAGCCACGCCGCCGGTTGCGAAACGCTGCCAACGCCGAGGGTTTCGCGCACGAAGGCCGATACCGGAAAGCGCTGTTCGTGTTCGCTCAGTTGGTCAACGCTAAATAGTCTGAAGGGAACCTGGCGCTCTTTTGCCAGCGCCAGCAATGCCGCTTCATCCTGTTTAAGGGTGACGCTGCCGATGGCGCGCAGCGCCAGTGGGTCAAAATGATTTTCCGCCAGCTGCTGGTCTAGTAGCTCGGCAACGATTTGTAGTGAGGTATTGCGGCGGCAGCCAATGCCGGCCACCACGCGCTTAGGCACCAGCTTAAACAGCGGAATAGCCTGAGCGGGTAGCGCATCACGCAGCGTGACGCAGACCAGCGCATCAAGCTCTGGCAGCGCATCAAGGCTGGCGACCGGGATAAAACCACGGGTATCGTATTCGTGGGCCTGCGGCGCAAAATCGCCATCCCACCACAGGCCGACGCGCTGCTGGCTCACCAGCATCTGGTTGACGGTTTTCACCGCCTGCCGGAAATCCTGCATGCTGGCGTCAAGCTTTGCCGCCAGCGTATCGAGTGCCGCCAGTTGATTAACATCCGTGGCGGTGGTGATAACCGGATCGGCGCCCAGCAGCGCCGCCAGTTGGCGGGTCAGATCGTTCGCGCCACCGAGGTGCCCGGAAAGCAGGCTGATCACATGCTCTGCGCGCTCATCCATTACCACTACCGCCGGGTCGTGCAGCTTGTCATTTAGCAGCGGCGCAATCACACGCACCACAATGCCGGTGGCGGCAATAAACACCAGCGCCGGATACTGGCTAAACGCCTGCGCCACCGTCCGGGCAAAACTGCCGCCAAACGGAATAAATCCCGGTTGCAGCAGCTTTTCGCTGGTAAAGCAGACCAGCGGTAACGCGGCGCGCAGGCGCTGTGCCAGCGCCACGCCGCCGGGCGTCAGGCAAAATAGCGCAATGGCTTCAGGCTTTGCGGTATTCATGGCTAAACCCTGCATCGTAAAGTTTAGAGTAGTGATACTCCTCGCCAAGAAATGCCCCGACCATAATCAGCGCGGTTTTACGTATCCCCGCCTCGCGTACTTTTTCTGCGATGTCGGAAAGCGTGCCGCGTAATTCCTGACAGTCCGGCCAGGTTGCTTTGTAGACCACCGCAGCCGGCGTATCTGGCGGGTAACCGCCCTCAATCAGGCGTTCTGCCACGCGATGAATACGCTGCACCGAGAGGAAGATCGCCATCGAGGTTTGATGCTGCGCAAATGATTCAAGCTGTTCTAACGGCGGCATCGGCGTGCGGCCTTCAATGCGCGTGATAATCAGGCTTTGCGACACTTCCGGCACCGTGTATTCCACGCCAAGCTGCGCGGCGGCCCCCAGAAACGCACTGACTCCCGGCACCGAAACGTAGCCAATTCCGCGCTCAGTCAGCATTTCACCCTGCTCGCGAATCGAGCCATACAGCGAGAGATCGCCGGTTTGCAGGCGCACTACCAGCTTGCCCGCCTTCACGCCGCTTTCCATCAGCGCGATAATTTGCTCAAGATTCAGCGCCGCGCTGTCGTGGCATTCGGCCCCCGGCTGGCAGTCATCCAGCAGCTCCGGGTTAATCAGCGATCCGGCATAAATCACCACTTGCGCCTGTTGCAGGATGCGGTAGCCTTTTAGCGTGATCAGCTCTTTGTCGCCGGGACCTGCGCCAACGAACCAGACTTTACGGGGATCAAATAACTCAGTCATGGCGACCTTCCTTGCGGCAAGAGATCAAATAAGTGGGATTGTTCGGTTTGAAATAGTGCCCGCGGCCCAATGTGGCAAGCTGCGACACCTGCAGCTGCAGGCAGTCAAAATCCTGCACCGCGCACTGTTCAAGATGGCTTAACGCGCAGGTTAAGTTTTCCAGCAGAATAAAGGTCATCACCAGGCGCCCGCCGGGGTAAAGATGCGCAAGCGACCAGTCGATAAGCCCGGTAAGCTGCCCGCCGCTGCCGCCGATAAATACCGCATCGGCCATCGTCTCCAGCTCTATCGGCGCATACCCGCTGATAATCTCCACGTTGGGGCAGGCAAACAGTTCGCGGTTTTCCGCCATCAGCGCCAGCGCGTCAGGGTTGCGTTCAATTGCCGTCACGCGCAGCTGCGGGTAACGCATTGCCGCCTCCAGCGACACGCTGCCGGTACCGGCACCGACGTCGATAAACCGCTGCGCGCCCTCAAGCTGCAAACGCTCCAGCGCCTGGGTGCGCACCACTTCTTTGGTCATCGGCACGCGTGCGCCGCGTAAAAACAGATCATCTTTCATTGAGAATAAGCACCACGTTCATCCCATAGCTTTGCGCAACCTCGCAGGCCGCAAGGCGATGGATTCGTTCATCCGCTGACGACAGCTTCTCGCCAATAATTAAGGTGGGGTTAAGCCCGCGCGCCAGCATCGCCCGGGCGATGGCATAAGGGCCGATAATAGCGTCGGTCACCATCGCCACTTTGCGCTGCGCAGCAATGGCGTCAAAATCAGGCTCGCGCCCGTGGCTGCTGGTGATCCACAGGTCGTTCATATCCACCGCCGCTCTGGCGCACAGATACTGAATGGAGCTGATGCCCGGAATAATGCGCAATTGCTCAGGGGGAAAATGGGCGGCCAGCCGCTTGCCAATGCCGTATACCAGCGGGTCGCCGGAGGCCAGCACCACAATGCGCTGCGTTTCACAGCGCTGCGCAAGCCAGCTCATTAACCCATCGAGATCGCTATCCAGCAGCCGCGTTTCGCCACTAAATTCGGTAAATAACGCCAGCTGCCGGGCGCCGCCAACCAGAATTTCCGCGGCGTTAATGGCGCGCTGCGCCTGTAGGGTCAGGTATTCCGTAGCCCCTGGCCCAATGCCTACCACCGTCAGCATCGCAACTCCCCGGCAATCTGCTCCAGCGGGCGGCTACTGCCTAAGACCTGGTTATCAAAGGAGAATAAAATGGTGTCGCACTTCGGCGGCGACTGGGTGAAGCGCAGCATTTCAGCGACGCGTTCGCAAATGCGTATCGCCAGGCGCTCGAATACCCCCGTCCAGCCCTGTTCACTAATTATTTCCAGCGCGGCCTCGGTGGTATCGCACTGGCTTACGGCTTCAAGCAGCGCAAAAGGCGCGCCCATTAAGGCCAGGTGCGCCACCAGCGTTTCCATGCGCCCGTCGGCGATGTGGCTATGGGTGTGGAAAATCCCGGCGGCAACTTTTACCAGTTTGCCAGGGTGGCCAATCAGCACGATATGGCGATATTCAAGGCGCACCGCTTCCTGAATCATGTAGCCGACGAAATTGCTCATCGTCACCACACATTCGCCATCCAGCTGCAGCTGTTCGCGCACAAAGCGTTCGCCGTGGTTGCCCGGCACCAGAATGACCTTATCGAGACCTGCAGCGCGTTTCATTTCCAGCTCCAGCGCCAGCGAGCGCTTCCAGCTCTCTTCGGACATCGGCATCACGATACCGGTGGTGCCGATGATGGAAATGCCGCCCAGGATGCCAAGGCGGTGGTTGTAGGTTTTCTTCGCCCGCTCTTCGCCTTCGGGGGCAAAAATTTCAACTGCGGCGCCGCGTTCCGCGCCAATGACTTCGCGCACCGCTGCCTCAATGGTCTGGCGCGGCGTGCGGTTAATCGCAGAGTCGCCAATGGGCAAACCAATGCCTTTGCGCGTGACCACGCCAATGCCATCGCCACCACGCAGCGTGATGGTGCCGCTGTCGTTAAGTTCTACGCGGGCGAAAATCAGCATCCCGTGGGTGGCGTCAACGTCATCCCCCCCATCTTTACGGATGGCGGCCGTCGCCTGCTGCCCTGCGATAATCGGCATTTCAACGTTGAGATGCAGGGTGACGCCAGACGGCGTGACGATCGAAACCTGGTCGATAACGTGCTGGCGCAATACCATCAGCGCGGCGACTTTCGCCGCAGCGGTGGCACAGGAGCCGGTGGTGTACCCTTTGCGGTAGGCTTTGCCTTTATGCCAGACGCAATCGACCTGCTGCTCGCTCACTCAGCCTCCCGCAGGCGGTAAAGCAGCGCGTTAACAATCGCAGCTGCCACGTTGCTGCCGCCTTTGCGCCCGCGTGCGGCAATCGCCGGTAATCCGCTTTCAACCAAGGCTTCTTTAGACTCTTCGGCACCGACAAATCCCACCGGCACGCCGATAACCGCGGCAGGCGTCGCCCCTTTTTCCAGCAGGCGAAACAGCGCGGTCGGCGCATTACCAAAGACAAAGATCTTTTCCCCCTCTTCCAGCAACGCAAGATCCACCGCCGCCATCGAACGCGTAATCCCCTGCTCTTTGGCATGGGCCACGACGCGTGGATCGCTAATAAAGCAGCGACAGCTGCAGCCAAATTGCGCCAGCAGCGTTTTGTTAATCCCGGATAACGCCATAGTGGTATCGGTATATAACGTGCAGCCCCGCTGCAGGCTGGCGCTGAGTTTTTCGATAACATCCGGGG
The DNA here is from genome assembly GCF_003818135.1 of Buttiauxella warmboldiae. Lineage (GTDB taxonomy): Bacteria > Pseudomonadota > Gammaproteobacteria > Enterobacterales > Enterobacteriaceae > Buttiauxella > Buttiauxella warmboldiae. Next base: position 12,918 of record NZ_RPOH01000035.1, read on the forward strand.
AGAACCAGAGAATATCCAGCCACTCGAAATCGGCGGTGGTGTGAATAACGCGTTTGATCATCGCCTCCTGGATAGCATCGTTGAAACGATATTCCGGGTGCTCAGCGGCAATAATCCCGCTGATGATTTCAAAACTGTGTTGCTCAATAAGCTGGGGTTGTTGCAGGTAGTTCATCAGGAGTCCTTAAACTATGCCGGACATCAGCCAGCGCAGGGCGGCAAACAGCAGCAGTGCAAACAGCGAAGCCAGCATCATCAGTTGAATGGTGCGGGTAATGTCTTCGAGGGCGATGCCGCGCTGCTCATCCCCCATCCAGGGTTTCTCTACCCGTTCGCCAAAATAGGTGTTCGGCCCGCCGAGGCGGATCCCCAGCGCGCCCGCAACCGTGGCTTCGGGCCAGGCACAGTTTGGGCTGCTGTGCTGGTGACGGTCGCGCCAGCCGATGCACAGCGCCTGGCGTGGATTGGCTCGCAGGCAAAAAGCCGCAAGAGCGAGCAGCAGCCAGCTCAGGCGGGCGGGAATAAAGTTAGCTGCGTCATCAAGACGGGCGCTGACGTAACCGATGGCACGGTATTTTTCGGTTTTGTAACCGACCATCGAATCGAGGGTGTTGATAGCCTTGTAGGCCATGGCCAGCGGAGCGCCGCCGAGCGCCAGGAAAAACAGCGGAGCAATCACGCCATCCACGCTGTTTTCCGCCACGGTTTCGACCACCGCACGGGTGATTTGCGGGCGCTCTAATTGCGAGGTATCACGCCCGACAATCCACGACAGTTTTTCGCGGCTTTCATCGAGTGTGCCGTTCTGCAGGGCGCGGTAAACCTCAAGGGCGGTGTCACTCAGGCTGCGGGCTGCCAGCACGGTGTAAATCATCCACACTTCCACCAGCCAGCCAAGCCATGGATGCACCAGAGTGGCGAGATGCAGGACTCCCCAGCTCGCGCCCCAGGCCATTCCCACCACCACCAGCCACAGCACGCCGCCGCCGATTTTTAATGCGCGATCGCTGTGGCAAACCCTACGCACCTGGCGCTGCACAAAGTTAATAAGGTTGCCAATCCAGCGTACCGGATGCGGCCAGCTCTGCGGGTCGCCCAGCCAGTAATCCAGTAGCCAGGCCACGGCCCAGGCAAGCAATGTCATAGATGATCCCTCGCCTGAGTGAGCCAGCGGTTGAGCAAGCCGGGGCGCTGTGCGAAATGAACATGCAGGTAGCTGGCGAAGGTGGCGTGATGCTGAATGCCGCCCTGCCAGCGCGAAACGGCAATGCCGTCACGCCATTTGCAACACTCGAGCGCGGCAGGCAGGGTGCCGCTGAAATCGGAGTAGTGAAACTCGTGGCCGCGCAAAGTTTCGCCTTTTCTGGCAAGCAGCGTGTCGTGTAGCGCCGTGGCTTCACAGTAGCCAAAACGCATCAGCCGTTTACCCATCTGGCTGTGGCCGGGCAGCACCCCGCACATGGCATGGGTTGCACCGTGGCTATCGGTCAGGGAGTCGCCCAGGTACATCAGCCCACCACATTCGGCATACAGCGGAATGCGCCGCTCATGAGCGGCACGAATGGATCCACGCATGTTGCTATTGGCAGCAAGTTTTGCGCCGTGGACTTCCGGGTAGCCGCCGCCAAGCCAGATCAGCTGGCAGTCGGGGAGTTTATTGTCATGCAGCGGGCTGAAACGCTGAATTTTCACCCCGGCCTGCTCGAGCATCTCGAGGTTATCCGGGTAGTAGAAGTTGAAGGCTTCATCTTCGGCAAGGGCCAGCGTTAACCCGTCAGCTAATGCGGCATCGGGGATTGCGGGCGCATCGCCGGGCGGTAAAGCTTGCAGGTGAGAAAGCGCCAGTAGCCTATCGATATCGACAGTTTGTTCAAGCTGCTGCGCCAGCTGCTGCCAGCGTTCATCCTGCGGGCTGTTTTCCCGCGCGGGAACCAGCCCGAGATGGCGTGATGGCAAAGCCACATCGGCCATCACCGGCAGGCGGCCCAGCACGGGGAGGCCGCAATAACGGGTAATCGCATCGGCAAGCAGCTGATAATGGCTGTCGCTGTTGACGCGGTTGACGATAACCCCGGCAATATTGAGCGTCGGGTCAAAGCGCTGGAAGCCCATCACCGTGGCGGCAATCGAGGTGGAAACGGCTTTGCCATCCACCAGCAAAATGACCGGGCAGCCGAGCTGTTTTGCCATCGCGGCGCTGCTGCAATAGCTGGGGTCGGTGCCGTAACCGTCATACAGCCCCATCACGCCTTCGATAACCGCCACGTCTGCATGCTGCATCTGTTTAGCGAACAGGCCATTGAGGGTGGGCGTGGGCAGCATAAATGCGTCGAGATTGCGCGAGGCGATGCCGCTCACCGCGCTATGCCAGCCGCTGTCGAGATAGTCGGGGCCGATTTTGAAAGGTTGAACCCGCAGCCCACGCAGCATTAGCGCGCGCAGCAGCCCGAGGGTGACGGTGGTTTTACCACAGCCGCTGCTGGTTCCTGCAATAACGAATGCGTGTTTTGCCGCCCTGACCATAGTTGCCTTATGACTTTTTCGGCAAAAAAGGCTGTCAGCAATTGCGCAAGCACAGCCGGAGGCTGTACGCATCTGATGACAACTGGCTTCCCACCGAAGGAGTTGTTAAGAACGGGCTGACAGGTCGGTCTTCTGGCTTAGCGTCACTCTCGCCCGCCCTTCCCAATCGTCAGATCAGTGGTTACGCGGGTTCGTCGGCATCACAGCAGCGGGGGCTGCGGAGGAATTACACCTCCTTCCCAGCCATGTTTTACACATGGCATAAACGAGTCAGTTGTATCGCGCATGACACTCAAACTATCATGCGCGTGAATATAAAAGCTGACACAGTGTAAAAGCTAATAGATCTTGAGTGTTGCGCTATAACAATTTTTGCTGATTTTTTTTGCCCGCTGATGAAGAAGAAAAAATGAATGCCAGCCAGATAAAAAGCGGCCACCACCATGGCTGAAGCAAGCTGCCCGGCCTCTTGCGGCGAATTGATTCAGGGCTGGATTGGCGGCGGTGAAAAGCTGGTCTCCTGCCCGATTGACTGGTTCAGCACCGTTGAGGTTCATGAAGGTGTGACATCACGCGGCGAGCGTCCGCGTATGCGGCAAATCCTCGAGCGGGTCGTCACTTATTTTGGCCACCCGCTTGCGCTTGCCCATAGCCTGAGTATCGCGCTCGAATCCACGCTTCCGGTGGGTAAAGGTCTGGCAAGTAGTACAGCAGATATTGCCGCCACCGCGGTTGCCACAGCGCACTATTTAGGTGAAACGCTGGATGAATCAACACTCGCCGCAATATGCGTGCAGATTGAGCCGACCGACAGCACGATTTTCCACAGACCCACTCTGTTTGACCATCTCAATGCCCGGGTGCAGATCGGCTGCCAGCCGTTACCCGCTTTTGAGATCCTACTGCTGGAAAGCCATGCCACGCTGCTGACGGAGGATTATCGTCGGCTTTGGCGCGAACCTGCGTTAAGGCGTCAGGCAGAAATGATGGATTGCGCCTGGCTGAAATTACAACGCGCCTGCCAACAGCAGGATCCCCTTTTGCTGGGGGAAGCCGCAACGCTAAGCGCGATAGCCAACCAGCAGCTGTTAGTAAAACCGATGTTTTCCCAGCTGCTTGAACTGGTTGAAGAGTTTGATTTATATGGGCTGAATGTGGCGCACAGCGGCAGCGTGGTGGGGTTAATGCTGGATAGTCGCCAGCATGATGTTGAGAAAGTTTTGTGGCGGTTAAAGCGCTCGGCTATTGATATCCCTTACCCGCAGCAGCATCTGGTGAAGAGGGTTGCAGGAGGCGTGCGCTGAATTAGACGACAAAAAAACCGCCGTGATGGCGGTTAAGATTGCTGATAAAGACGGAAAAATGCGGTTTGGCCTGCCTGGCGGCGGCGGCAGCAGCCGAAATTATTCAGCTTTAATTTCGCCCATCATTTTCAGCTTTTTGGAAATTTCACGACGCTCTTTAGACAGTTCCGCATTCTTGATGATGTAGTCATCAACGCGGTCTTCATAGTCGGTTTTCATGCTGGCGATAATGCCCTGAATAGCTTCAATGCTCATACCCGGCTTAATGTAGTCGCTCAGGTTATCAAGCAGCAGAACACGCTTTGAGTTATCACGGATCTTTTTCTGCACGTCTACAATTTCACGCTGCAGCTTGTTTTTACGACGGAACAGACGCACAAACTCAAGCACGTCCTGGAAAGAAGGTTTAGTTGGTTCCATTTTTATACCCCTGCTAATTTCATACTCGGATGCGTTAAGACGGCCGCCATAAGATTACCTTAATGGTAGCGGCGGCCGCTGACAATTCTTTTATCCCCGCCCGTTCCCGGCGCTATAGCTCAAACAGTACAGGCGATGGGGCTGTTTCGCTATCTTAACCTCAATTGGTGCTGAATCGAAACCAGTGATGCTCTCCCCAGCCGGAAATTATTTGCGTAACGCGCGGCAGATCAACTGTGAAAGCAATTCCAGTTGACGGGCAAGCTCCAGGCTCAACCACACGTAACCATGGATCGGGGTTTCCTGAAACTTCCCGTTTTCACCTTCCTGCATTAGCAGGCGTAACTCGCTAACAATTTCCGTCAGCTTTTCGTTATTCGCAGAAATCGGCGATGGATTACCGTCGTGTAACGCCAGCGCGATGGCGGCCAGCGTGTGTTGTGTCATCTGCTGAGCGTCACGCAGGGTGTGCGCGTTAATCATCAGGAAATGGCTCTCGCGGGATGCCCACCAGGCGTTAATTTGCAGCTCAAGCGTGCACACCAGGTTGCGGCTCACCGTCTGTATCGCTTCAAAAATAGGTTTCTGAATAGGGGTTTCTTTACTGGCCGGCCCAATCAAAGCGCGCATTTTCACCACGTCGCTCAACACCTGATGCAGATGTTTTTCCAGCCGGGGGCGCTCCACCAGGTTGGGTGAAAAACCGGCGTGATAGACCCGGCCAAAGGCGGTGACAAAATTCGCCATTTGAATCCGCCAGTGGATAAACGCGCGCTGCGGGTAAATGCTGGTAAACAGCATTGCCAGCAATGAGCCGAAGATAACATCACCGCTGCGCCACAGCGCAATTTCCATATCGCCCGCCGGCGCACCGACCACCACCGCAAGGGTAATGCCAATCAGCAGGGCCTGATACGGGCGTTTACCCAGCGCCAGATAGCCGCAAATAAACATGGCGAAAGCGCACCACAGCAGCATCAGCGGCAGTGAAAGCAGCTCGAGACGCAGGGCAATCAGCCCCATGGCCGCGCCGCAAATGGTACCGCCAATGCGCTCAAAAGCGCGCGGCACCACGTTCCCCCAGAAGGAGATAGGCCCCATTACCACCACTAAGGTGATTAATGGCCAGGTCCCTTCCGGCACTTTCAGCAGATGGACGATAAGAAAAGTGAGAACAAACGCCAGCGCGATACGCACGCCATGTACGGTGCGGTAGTTGCGATAAACGCGCAGCTCAAACGGGCTTAGTGATTTGTCAGGGCGCACACCCGACTCTCCTGAAAACAAAAATGGGATTGTACCTGTTTTTTTTATGTGGGCATCACAAAGTTAGGGGGCCTGCGCCCCCTTTAGCATCAGACTTGATCTGCTACCGGAATTGACCCGTTAGCATTTGAGTTGCAGGTAGGCGGCCAGGGAACTTATCCCGATGAGTTTACTCAAGTCAGTGACTCGGGTAAGTGAGTGCAGCCAACACCCCTGCAACTTATAGGATGACGGGTATATACATATCAATTTCCCAGACTCCGCTTTCTGAACCGTCATTCAGATAGTGTTCAAAACAGGGTTTCGGGGCCATCTGATAGCGGCTGTCAGCCAGCAGGCTATTAAAAAAGAGGTTCCACGGTCTGGCAAAATCACCGTCATCGACACGGGCGCGCGCCACCGCATACTGCCCGGCTTCTATTCTGGTGGTGATAACGCCTTCGCTGTTATCCGGCACCGTGAAGTTTTCCGCAACCGAGACAACGGTATCGCAGCGCAGCTTTTCCGCAGGCACCACATCCGGGTTATCGTAATAAACGGCCAGCCACTCTTCGCCAACAATGTTATGTGTTTTCACCCAAAGGGATAGCTGCTCAAAGCCCTGATGAACCGTTTTTTCCCACGGCCCCACCATATGAAAGCCAGCGACTCTACGCTCGGGTACCTGCCGTACGTTAAATTCCATATGACCTCCTGATTCGGTTAAAAAGCTGTATATTTATACAACTCTGGATTGCCGGGAAACAAGGCTACATCAGGGTGACGTGATGACTTTGCGAGCAAGGTTCGCTTTTCACCACTCTTGTGCCAGTAGAGCTTAGTACAGGCACCAAAAAGGGCCGCCAGATTACAGTTTGTGGCTCAGGTAATCGCTAAAACGTGACCATCTACTGCCCTTGTTAACGGCGCTTAAGGTCACCAGCGGCCAGTGGGCAATCAGCTTGTCACGATCGAACAACTCAATTTCACCCACATGCTGATTGGCGGCGACTGGCGCTTCCATCTCAGGGTTATCAAGCACATATTTGGCTTTAATATTGGGTATTTCCAATTTTGGCAGCGCCAGGTAGACATCCTGCATGGTGCCAACTTCAACGTTCTTTTTATCACCGTACCAGATAGTTTCGCTGCCAATTTTTTTGCCTTTATGCAGCACCTGTACGGTAGCGAAATTATCCTGGCCCCAGTGCAATAATTTACGCGCCTGCTCTTCGCGGCCTTTCGGGCTATCGGCTCCCATCACTACCGCAATTAAGCGGCGTTCACCATCAACGCTTGAGGCGATAAGGTTAAAACCTGCGCTGGCGGTGTGGCCGGTTTTAAGCCCGTCAACATTCAGCTCTTTGTCCCATAGCAGACCATTACGGTTCTGCTGCGTAATACCATTCCAGGTCAGGCTGCGCTCGCTATACATATGATAGAAACCAGGCTCGCCATGAATAATGGCGCGGGAAAGTACCGCCAGATCGTAGGCCGAACTGTGCTGCCCCGGCGCATCAAGGCCGTGAACCGTTTCAAAATGGGTATCGCGCAGGCGCAGCTGCTGTACGTATTTGTTCATCAACGCCACGAACTGCGGCTGGCCGCCTGCCACGTAATCGGCCAGCGCCACGCAGGCATCGTTACCGGAGTCGATAATCAGGCCGCGGCTCAGATCATGAACCGTCAGGCGCTCGCCCGCTTTTAAAAACATCAGCGAAGAGCCTTCAAACACCGGGTTGCCCTGCGCCCACGCATCTTTACCCACGGTGACCATATCGTCTGCGGTGATGCGCCCGCTATCAATAGCGCGATCGACAACATAGCCGGTCATCAGTTTGGTCAGACTCGCCGGGTTGCGTCGCAGATGCTCATTTTGCGCCGTCAGAATTTGCCCGGTGGTGTAATCCATTAATACCCATGAGGCAGCCTGGATTGCTGGCGGAGGCGGAGCATTAATAAAGGAATCAGCGGCAAAAGCGTAGTGAGCAGATAAAGACAGCAGCGAACAGACAGCAAACAGACGGATCTTCAACGATATACCCTCAGTAACGATAAATTCAGCCGCCTCTTTTACTGGAGTTTACGATTTTTTTCGCGCTTAAATTGCAAAAAGTTATGAATAGAAAGGGTTATCTGCCCTGGCGGAAGAATTTCACAGTGGTGCAGGCGGCGGGCGAATGGTTTACCATGCACTAATGCAACATGAGCCAGACAACAAAAGAACACGGAGAGCGTTTTAGTGGGATTTCGCTTTAATAACAGCAGATTAATCAACACCCAAGGGCGGGAGTAAACCGTGGAAAATTCAACACAGCACCCCACTTTTCTCTTTCATGACTATGAAACGTTCGGTAAAAGCCCCTCCCTTGACCGACCGGCGCAGTTTGCGGCCATTCGTACCGATGACCAGTTTAATGTAATCGGTGAGCCGGAAGTCTTTTACTGCAAACCGGCGGATGACTATCTGCCGCAGCCAGAAGCGGTCATGATTACCGGCATCACCCCGCAGCACGCGCTGGCGCACGGGGTGAATGAAGCTGATTTTGCGAAACGCATTCATAGCATTTTCACGCAGCCAAAAACCTGCGTGGTGGGCTACAACAACGTGCGCTTCGACGATGAAGTGACGCGCAATATTTTCTATCGTAACTTTTACGATCCCTATGGCTGGAGCTGGCAGCACGATAATTCGCGCTGGGATCTGCTCGACGTGATGCGCGCCTGCTATGCGCTGCGCCCGGAGGGGATTGTCTGGCCGGAGAATGAAGACGGGCTACCGAGTTTCCGCCTTGAGCATCTGACCCAAGCCAACGGCATTGAGCACGCTAACGCCCACGACGCGATGTCTGATGTGTACGCCACTATCGCCATGGCGCAACTGGTGAAAACCCGCCAGCCACGCCTGTTTGATTACCTCTATAGCCACCGCTCCAAACACAAGCTCACCACCCTGATTGATATCCCGCAGATGAAACCGCTGGTGCATGTTTCGGGGATGTTTGGCGCGTGGCGTGGCAACACCAGTTGGATTGCGCCGCTGGCCTGGCATCCGGATAACCGCAATGCGGTGATTATGGTGGATTTGGCGGGCGACGTTTCCCCGCTGCTGGAACTGGATGCCAGCGCATTACGCGAGCGTTTATACACGCCAAAAGCGGCGCTGGGCGATGCCGCGGCCGTGCCCATTAAGCTGGTCCATTTGAATAAATGCCCGGTGCTGGCGGTAGCGAACACGCTGCGCCCGGAAGATGCACAGCGGCTGGGAATTGACCGTAAGCGCTGCCTTGATAATTTAAAACTGCTGCGTGAGCACCCGGCGGTGCGCGAGAAAGCGGTGGCGATTTTTGCCGAAGCCGAGCCTTTTGTGCCGTCTGATAACGTTGATGCCCAGCTGTATAACGGCTTCTTTAGCGATGCAGACCGCGCGGCAATGCGTATCGTGCTGCAAACCGATCCGCAAAACCTGCCGGCGCTGGATATTACCTTCGCCGACAAACGCATTGAAAAACTGCTGTTTAACTATCGCGCCCGTAACTTCCCCGGCACGCTGGATGAAGCAGAGCAGCAGCGCTGGTTGCAGCATCGCCGGGATGTTTTGTCTCAGGAAGCACTGCAGGCCTACGCGCAGGAACTGGAAGCGCTGTACAACCTGCATGAAAGCGATAAAGAAAAAACGGCGTTACTTAAAGCGCTGTTTGAGTATGCACAGTTTTTGGTGGGGTAATGCTCAGGGCACTTCTGTGCAACAGAAGTGTTCGCTCTCTGGCTTGAGAATGAGGGTAAATAACGCGATTCATATCTTCCCTCCCCACAAAGTTTTCACCTGCGAACGTATAGCGTTTTCTATGCATTGGATGTAAGCTATGTATACCATTTGCTATACAAGGAGCACATCATGAAGTCTGATGTTCAGCTCAACATTCGGGCTAAAGAAGCTCAGCGGACGCTTATCGATGCCGCAGCAGAGATTCTCCATAAATCACGCACTGATTTTATCCTCGAGGTAGCCTGCCAGGCTGCTGAAAACGTGATTCTGGATCGCCGGATGTTTAATCTCAATGACGAACAATACGCCGAGTTTATCGATATGCTGGATGCCCCGGTCACCGCGAATCCGGCACTTGATACGCTGATGGCGAGAAAACCGCAGTGGGAAAAGTAACGGCTCCGGCACCGCTGGATACAACACATATCCTGTCAGAGTTTCACTGTGGAGAGGCTGCTCTGGATGAATGGATTAAAAACCGGGGATTAAAAAATCAATCCACCGGTGCAGCAAGAACGTTCGTGGTATGCAGGGAAAACTCTTCGCAGGTAGTCGGTTTTTATTCTCTTGCTACTGGTAGCGTCGCTCATGCCATAGCCTCGGGTGGTCTTCGACGAAATATGCCTGATCCTATCCCTGTTATCATTCTGGCAAGACTTGCTGTCGATACCGGTTACCACGGGAAAGGGCTTGGCGCTGATTTACTTCAGGATGCAGTGTTACGCATCTGTCGCGTGGCTGAGAATATCGGTGTGCGGGCCATCGTGGTTCATGCCCTATCTAATGCGGCAAAACAGTTTTATCTGCACCATGGATTTATACCATCAGCCACCCAGGAAAAAACGCTTTTCCTCCGCTTGCCTGATATCATTTAGGTTCGCGCAAACAGCCTGATGCGAGATTTGAGACGACATGACTACGGCAGAGCTAATCAAAGAAGGCCGCTCGTGAGAGCAGCCCCCTGTTTAACGTTACGCTAAATCTTCATTGAACTGCGGCACCGGGTTACGGAAGCGGCGAGTGACAAAAGCCAGATACGTCAGGCCGATAGCCGCCCAAATCAGCCCCAGAATCATCGAGCTTTCTTCCAGGTTAATCCACAATGCGCCAACCGTCAGCGCGCCACAGCTTGGTAGCACTAAGTAATTGAAGTGATCTTTGAACGACTTATTACGCCCTTCACGGATCCAGAACTGGGAAATTACCGACAGGTTAACGAAGGTAAAGGCCACCAGCGCGCCGAAGTTAATCAGCGCCGTTGCCGTCACCAGGTCAAATTTCACCGCAAACAGCGCAATGATACCCACCAGCACCACGTTCAGAGCCGGGGTGCGCCATGTCGGGTGAATGTAACCGAAGAAACGCTCCGGGAACACGCCGTCACGGCCCATCACATACATCAGGCGCGAAACGCCCGCATGTGCCGCCATACCGGAAGCCAGAACGGTGACGCAGGAGAAAATCAGAATACCGAACTGGAAGGCTTTGCCCGCCACGAACAGCATGATTTCAGGCTGCGAAGCGTCCGGATCTTTAAAGCGCGAGATATCCGGGAAGTAGAGCTGCAGGAAGTAAGACACCACCACGAAGATCGCGCCGCCAATCAGGGCGGTCAGGAAAATCGCTTTCGGGATCACGCGGCCGGCATCTTTGGTCTCTTCGGACAGCGAGCTAATACCGTCAAATCCGAGGAATGAGAAGCACAGAATGGTTGCGCCGGTAATCATCGGCACCACGTTGGCATGTTCCGACCAGAACGGACGAGTGCTGGTCAATGTCCCTGCGCCTTCGCCGTTTGCCACGCCGTAAATCACCAGGCCGGTAATGACCACCATCACGATCATCTGCAACGCAACAATAAGGCTGTTGAAGTTGGCCACGGTTTTAATGCCGCGCAGATTGGAGATGGTCATAAAGCCCACCAGCAGCACCACGAAAATCCACGACGGGATCGACGGCACCAGGGCTTCGAAATAGATTTTAGCCAGCAGGATGTTGATCATCGGCATAAACAGATAATCAAGCAGTGAGGACCAGCCCACCATAAAGCCCACCACCGGGTGGATAGATTTTTGTGCGTAGGTATAGGCGGAACCCGCTGACGGGAAACGGCGTACCAGCTTTCCGTAACTTAACGCGGTGAACAAAATTGCCACCAGGGCAAACGCGTAAGCCGTCGCGACATGTCCGTCGGTAAGGCCAGATACAATGCCAAATGTATCGAACAGGGTCATCGGCTGCATATAAGCCAGGCCCATCATCACAACCGGAATGAGCGTCAGGCTCTTACGGAGTTCAACACGTGAATTTGAATTTGCACCTGCGGTGACGTTAAGCGACATGGTCATTCTCCCAAACGGCGAATGGCACCTGCGCAAAAGCAAAAAATTGCCCCATCTTGTTTTCCTCGGCGACACGACTGTCGTTTTTTAAAAGCTAATATCTATCCGGTACGAAGCCCGGCCTCTTGGTTTTTTGGCTAATGCCTGTTTGACTACCTGAACTTAATGCAAAAAAATAACCGACGCGTTTAACGTCGGTTTTTTTATCTCATTTAGTGAGGCGCGTATTTTGCACCAATTCGAGGCACGATGACAAGATATTGAGACCTTGATTAACAATTTCTTTTTCAGCGGTTAACGGCACTAAAAAACGGATGACATTGGCCCGTACGCCGCACGACAATAATACCAGCCCTTGCCTGCCGGCTTCCTTTACAAGCGCCTGAGTTAACTCTTTATTTGGCCGGTGGCTGTCGCGATCTTCGACCAGCTCCATCGCCATCATTGCGCCGTAGCCACGCACGTCGCCAATGCAGTCAAATCGCTCTGCCAGCTCCTGTAAACGTTGGGTAATCTGCTCGCCAATGGCCCGTGCGCGTTGGTTGAGATTTTCCTGCTCAATAATGTCGGTAACCGCAAGGGCGGCGGCAATCGCCACCGGTGAACCGGCATAGGTGCCGCCAAGCCCGCCAGGCATCGCTTTATCAAACAGGGATTTCTTGCCGACCAGAGCAGAGAGGGGGAAACCTCCCGCCAGACTTTTCGCCATGGTGACCAGATCGGGTTCCACGTCGCTGTGCTCAATCGCAAACGTTTTGCCGGTGCGGCAAAAGCCGCTCTGGATCTCATCGACAATCAGCACAATGCCGTGCTTATCGCATAGCGCACGCAGCTGCTTCATAAAGGAAGGCGAGGCCGCATAAAAGCCCCCTTCCCCCTGCACCGGTTCAATAATGATGGCGGCGACTTCATCGGGCGAGACATCGGCGGCAAAAATCCCCGCCAGCGAAGCCAGCGCCTGCGTGTCACTCACCCCAAGATAAGCCGCCGGATAGGGAGCGTGGTAGATCCCCGCCGGGAAAGGCCCGTAACCTTTTTTATACGGCTGAACTTTGCCGGTTAACGCCATGCCCAATAAAGTTCGCCCATGAAAGGCGCCGCGAAAGGCAATAATCGCCGAACGCCCGGTGGCAATTCGCGCCACTTTAATCGCATTTTCAACCGCTTCGGCACCGGTAGTAAGAAACAGCGTCTGGCACGGTTCGCTTATCGGCACCAGCTTATTCAGGCGTTCGGCAAGCTCGATATAGTTGCCATAAGGGGTGACCTGGAAACAGGGGTGGGTAAACTTTTCAAGCTGTTGACGTACCGCGTCAATCACCGCCGGATGATTATGCCCGGTATTGAGCACCGCAATACCAGAGGCAAAATCAATATAGCGTTTACCTTCAACATCCCAGATTTCCGCGTTTTTCGCTTTTTCGATATACACCGGCAGCGCATTGCCGACTCCGTGGGGAACCGCCTGCTCACGCCGTGACTGCCACTGCTGATTCGTTTGCTTCATACCGACTCCTTGCGCACAAAAACCTCTGCACAACCACGCAGAGAAGAAAATTCAAACGCGAAGACACTTTCAGAAGAAATAGCGATCCACCGTTAACCATAGATGTGACGGCAGGGGTGCGCCACTCACCCATTGGCATTATTTTTTGCCGTGCCATACACCATAGCAACCTCAGAACTGTTGACGATTTGCTCGCGCCACCACTCGCTTGCAAGCCCGGCGGTTTGCTCATTCCAGCCAATCCACACCGGCACAAAGGGCACATGGGAAACGACCTGTTTTTCCACCAGCACCCCGCTTTCAATAAAGCGCTGCGCCATATAGCGCGGAACGTAGCCGCAGCCAATACCGCTGATTTGCAGCTCAAGTTTGGTTTTGAAATCAAACACGGTGATCGCCTCCTGCTCCTCAAGCAGATGCATCGAGCGTGAAGGTTCCAGACGCGAAGTATCGCCAACGATCACCGCGCGGCTGCGTTTGACAACGCGGCGCGTTAGCGGCTCCTGAACTTCGGCCAGCGGGTGATGCGGAGCGACAACAAACACGCTTTCCAGCTGCCCCAGCAGGGTAAAGCCAAAGCCGCTTTGCGAGGGCGGGTCGCTCATCGCACCGACGATAATATCGGCTCGTCCTTCGGTGAGCGCTTCCCAGGAGCCGCCCAGCACGCCGTTAATAAATTTCAGGCGCGTCACGCTGTGGCTGTTGTAGAAAGCTTCAATCAGCGGCGTCAGCAGAGAGAACGGAAACGAATCGTCAACGCCAATCACCAGTTCGTTTTCCCAGCCCTGATGCAGTTTGATCGCCTGCTGTTCCAGCTCGCGCACCGTATGCAGCACTTCGCGCCCTTTTTCCAGCAGCAGCTGGCCCGTTCGCGTAAAGCGCGCGCGGTGACCGGAACGATCAAGTATTTGAATATTGAGATCGTTTTCGAGTTTCTGTACGGTGTAACTGAGCGCGGAGGGGGTTTTAAAGAGCTTTGATGCCGCCGCAGCAAAGCTCCCTTCTTTATCGAGGGTATCGAGAATTATCAGCACGTCCAGCAGTGGTTTCATACTCGTTCCCGTCGCTGACAAGTAACACCCCGCTGCGGTTACTGCATGGGCATTACCAGCGGGTTTGGATACCGGTATTCAAACCCAAGTTCGTTGCAGATACGGTTGCCATCCACCAGCTTACCGCGGCCCGTTTGCGCTTGTGTTCGGAACGCTGGCGCCTCGAGATTCATCTGGCGCGCCATTAAAGAGTAGAACTCGGCGCGCGTCGGGTGATCTGGCGCACATAAATTATAGATGTGTCCGCCCTTTGGAGCCTGCAACAACAGCGTAATAGCTGAAATAACATCTTCGAGATGCACCAGGTTAACGCCGTGCGCGCCGTTAGCCACATCCACTTTCCCGGCCAGAAAGCGCCCGGGGTGGCGTTCCGGCCCGACCAGGCCTGCCAGTCGCAGAATATCGACCGACGTTCCCGGTAAATCATGCAGCCAGGTTTCCAGCTCTTTAAGCACGCGGCCGCTGGCAGTAACAGGCTCAAGCGGCGAGGTTTCTCTCACCGTGCCTTCTGTTTCGCCGTATACCGAGGTGGAACTGGTAAAAATAATGCGTGGAATACTGTGGGCCAAAGCGCTGTCGACAATTTCCTGCACCGCCTGCAGGTAAAAATCATCACCTTCACCAGTACGGCGCGCGGGCAGCGTGATGACCAGCGCATCGGCATCGAGCAAGGCATCAAGATCGTCGCTGTCACAAACCAGCTCAGGCGTCAGTTGCAGCTGATAACCGTCAATACCACACATTCGTGCGGCTTCAACACCATCGAGGGTCGTTTTACTCCCTGTCACCTGCCAGCCCCGCGCCGATAAAGAGAGCGCCAGCGGCATTCCCAGCCACCCTAACCCGACAATCGCAACCTTTTTCATGCCTTCTCTCCTGGATTGCAGCCTATCTCTCTGCTGTGCTGTTTAGCCCGTCATTAAGGCTACGCCAGGTTACGACAACTGACAATCAACGGCGCTAAACAGAATATTAATCTCAGGTGAAAAAAGCCCTTGCGCTCAACGCCGTATCTGGTTTAGCTTAGCTGCACACCATGAATAGTCATTCATACGAGAATTTTATGACACGCGTTCAAACTGCTAACCACCATCATCACCATCATCCTGACTAGTCTTTCAGGCGATGTGTGCTGGGAGACGAAAAGATCTTCCAGTGGTGCATGAACGAGTCAATAAGCCCCCGGAAGATTTCTTCCGGGGGCTTTTTTTTGGACGTCAGACAAGCATTAATAAGGGGATTCACCAATGTTAGACAACAACCGTTTACGCATAGCTATTCAAAAATCCGGGCGTCTGAGCGATGACTCACGCGAATTACTGGCGCGCTGCGGCATAAAAATCAATTTGCACACTCAGCGCCTGATTGCATTAGCTGAAAACATGCCCATCGATATTCTGCGCGTGCGCGATGACGATATCCCGGGGCTGGTGATGGACGGTGTTGTTGACCTCGGCATTATTGGCGAAAACGTGCTGGAAGAAGAGCTGCTCACCCGCCGCGCACAAGGTGAAGACCCGCGTTATTACACGCTGCGCCGTTTAGATTTCGGCGGCTGCCGCTTCTCGCTGGCGATCTCCGTTGATGAGCAGTGGGACGGCCCGGCTAGCCTGAATAATAAACGCATCGCGACCTCTTACCCGCACCTGTTAAAACGCTACCTTGATGGCAAAGGCGTGCAGTTCAAATCTTGTTTGCTGAACGGTTCGGTGGAAGTTGCCCCCCGCGCGGGCCTGGCGGATGCAATCTGTGACCTGGTTTCCACTGGCGCAACTCTCGAAGCCAACGGCCTGCGTGAAGTTGAGGTGATTTACCGCTCCAAAGCGTGCCTGATCCAGCGCGACGGCGAAATGCCGGAAGCCAAGCAGCAGCTGATCGACAAACTGATGACCCGTATTCAGGGCGTGATTCAGGCGCGTGAGTCGAAATACATCATGCTGCATGCGCCAAGCGAGCGGCTGGACGAAATTATTGCTCTGCTGCCGGGCGCTGAACGCCCTACTATTCTGCCGCTGGCAGGCGACCAGCAGCGCGTGGCGATGCATATGGTAAGCAGTGAAACCCTGTTCTGGGAAACCATGGAAAAGCTGAAAGCGCTGGGCGCCAGTTCCATTCTGGTGCTGCCAATTGAGAAGATGATGGAGTAACCGATGGCAAACTTCACTACCTTGATTAACTGGAATGAATGCGATGCGGCGGCACAAAAAGCGCTGCTGACCCGCCCGGCAATTTCCGCCTCGGAAAGCATTACCCGCACGGTGGCGGAGATCCTGAATAATGTGAAAGCTAACGGTGATGCGGCTCTGCGTGAGTACAGCGCAAAGTTCGACAAAACCGAAGTGCAACGGCTGAAAGTCAGCGAGCAGGAAATTTCCGCAGCGGTAGCGCGCCTGGGTTCAGAAATTAAAGACGCGATGGCCGTAGCCGTGGCGAATATCGAGACATTCCACGTCGCGCAACAGCTCGCGCCGGTGGATATCGAAACCATGCCGGGCGTGCGCTGCCAGCAGGTGACTCGCCCGGTGGCCTCCGTTGGCCTTTATATCCCGGGCGGTTCAGCGCCGCTGTTTTCAACCGTATTGATGCTTGCCACGCCCGCGCGTATTGCGGGCTGTAAAAAAGTGGTGCTGTGTTCGCCACCGCCGATTGCGGATGAAATTCTGTATGCCGCGCAGCTTTGCGGGGTGCAGGAAGTGTTTCAGGTTGGCGGCGCGCAGGCGATTGCCGCATTAGCACTCGGCACTGAAAGCATTCCGAAAGTGGATAAAATTTTTGGGCCGGGCAACGCTTTTGTCACCGAAGCGAAACGCCAGGTCAGCCAGCGCCTTGATGGCGCGGCAATCGACATGCCCGCAGGCCCGTCGGAAGTTTTAGTGATTGCCGATAGCGGCGCAACGCCTGATTTTGTGGCATCCGACCTGCTCTCGCAGGCTGAGCACGGCCCGGACTCGCAGGTGATTTTGCTGACTCCCGATGCACAGATAGCGCAGCGAGTGGCCGAAGCGGTGGAACGCCAGCTTGCCGCGCTGCCGCGTGCTGAAACCGCGCGCCAGGCGCTGGAAAGCAGCCGCCTGATTGTGGCCCGCGATCTGCAACAATGTATTGAGATTTCTAACCAGTACGGCCCGGAGCACCTGATTATTCAGACGCGCAACGCCCGTGAGTTAGTGGACAGCATTACCAGCGCCGGTTCGGTGTTCCTCGGCGACTGGTCGCCGGAATCCGCAGGCGACTACGCCTCAGGAACTAACCACGTGCTGCCGACTTACGGTTATACCTCGACTTGTTCAAGCCTGGGCCTGGCAGATTTCCAGAAGCGCATGACGGTGCAGGAACTCTCGCCGCAGGGCTTCGCCAGCCTGGCTAAAACCATTGAAACGCTGGCTGCCGCCGAGCTGCTGGACGCCCACAAAAACGCCGTGACCCTGCGCGTTGCTGCGCTGAAGGAGATGCAATGAGCATTGAAGAGTTAGCCCGTGAGAACGTTCGCGCCCTGACCCCTTACCAGTCGGCTCGCCGCCTGGGCGGCAATGGCGACGTGTGGCTGAACGCCAACGAATACCCAACCGCGGTGGAGTTTGAACTCACGCAACAGACGCTGAACCGCTACCCGGAATGCCAGCCCAAACTGGTGATTGAACGTTACGCCGAATACGCTGGTGTGAAACCTGAGCAAGTGCTGGTCAGCCGTGGCGCGGATGAAGGTATTGAACTGCTGATTCGCGCGTTCTGCGAGCCGGGCAAAGATGCGGTTCTCTACTGCCCGCCGACTTACGGCATGTACAGCGTGAGTAGCGAAGCCTTCAACGTAGAGTGCCGCACGGTGCCCACGCTTGCCGACTGGCAGCTTGATTTAGCAGGGATTGCGGAGAATCTGGAAGGCGTCAAAGTCATTTATGTTTGCAGCCCGAACAACCCAACCGGGCAACTGATTAACCCGCAGGATTTGCGTGAGCTGCTGGAAATGGCGCGCGGCAAAGCGCTGGTGGTGGCCGATGAAGCCTATATCGAGTTTTGCCCACAGGCGACGCTGGCTGGCTGGTTAACTGAATATCCGCATCTGGTGGTGCTGCGTACCCTTTCCAAAGCCTTTGCGCTGGCTGGCCTGCGCTGTGGCTTTACGCTGGCCAATGAAGAAGTGATTAACCTGCTGATGAAAGTGATCGCCCCTTACCCGCTTTCAACGCCGGTTGCCGATATCGCCGCCCAGGCATTAAGCCCGCAGGGGATAAATGCGATGCGCGATCGCGTGGCGCAAGTGCTGGCAAATCGCCAGTACTTAATCAGCGCATTGCAGGAAGTGGAGTGCGTAGAGCAGGTCTTTGATTCTGAAACCAACTATGTTCTGGCACGCATCACCGCTTCAAGCGCGGTATTTAAATCTTTGTGGGATCGGGGCATTATCCTGCGTGACCAGAATAAACAACCATCGTTAAGCGGCTGCCTGCGGATCACCGTCGGCACCCGCTCCGAGTGCGAGCGCACCGTTGCTGCGCTGCGTGAACAACCCGGCCTGACGGCCACGGAGGGCGTGTGAGCCAGAAAATTCTTTTTATCGACCGTGACGGCACTTTAATTTCCGAGCCGCCTGCTGATTTTCAGGTGGACCGTATGGAGAAACTGGCCTTTGAGCCTGCGGCGATCCCCGCCCTGCTGCAATTACAAACAGCAGGATACAAGCTGGTGATGATCACCAATCAGGACGGTCTGGGAACGGAGAGTTTCCCGCAGGCGGACTTCGACGGCCCCCATAACCTGATGATGCAGGTGTTTACCTCGCAGGGCGTGAACTTTGCTGAAGTGCTGATTTGCCCGCACCTGCCAGCCGACAACTGCGACTGCCGCAAACCCAAACTGGCAATGGTAAAAGGCTACCTGGAAGAAGGCGTGCTGGATAAAGCCAACAGCTACGTGATTGGCGACCGGGCAACCGACATTGAACTGGCCGAGAACATGGGTATTCAGGGGCTGCGTTACCACGCTGAAACGCTGAACTGGCCGATGATTAGCGAGCGGCTGACCAAACGTGACCGTTACGCCCACGTGGAACGCGCCACCAAAGAGACGCAAATCGACGTGCAGGTCTGGCTGGATCGCGAAGGCGGCAGCAAAATTAACACCGGCGTGGGTTTCTTCGACCACATGCTGGACCAGATTGCCACCCACGGCGGCTTGCGTATGGATATCAGCGTGAAAGGCGATCTGTATATTGACGATCACCACACCGTGGAAGACACCGGCCTGGCGCTGGGCGAAGCGCTGAAAATCGCATTGGGTGACAAACGCGGCATTACACGCTTTGGCTTCACACTGCCGATGGACGAATGCCTGGCCCGCTGCGCGCTGGATATTTCTGGCCGCCCGCACCTCGAATACAAAGCCGAGTACAACTTCCAGCGCGTGGGCGATCTCAGCACCGAAATGGTTGAACACTTCTTCCGTTCGCTCTCTTACACCATGGGCGTGACGCTGCACCTGAAAACCAAAGGCAAAAACGACCATCACCGCGTCGAAAGCCTGTTTAAAGTGTTTGGCCGCACGCTGCGCCAGGCGATCCGCGTGGAAGGCGACACGCTGCCCTCCTCTAAAGGAGTGTTGTAATGAACGTGGTGATTCTGGACACGGGATGCGCCAACCTGCACTCGGTAAAAGCGGCCATTGGACGCCACGGCTATGAGCCGCAGGTAAGCCGTGACCCGGACGTGGTGCTGCGCGCCGATAAGCTGTTTTTACCCGGAGTGGGAACCGCGCAGGCGGCGATGAACCAGATCCGCGAGCGCGAACTGATTGAACTGATCAAAGCCTGTACCCAGCCGGTGCTGGGCATCTGCCTCGGGATGCAGCTTTTGGCCTCTCGCAGTGATGAAAGCAATGGCATCGACATGCTCGGCATCATCGACGAACCGGTGCTGAAAATGACCGACCACGGTTTGCCTTTGCCACATATGGGCTGGAACCGCGTCTACCCCAAAGCGGGCGACCGCCTGTTCCGTGGCATTGACGACGGCGATTATTTTTACTTTGTGCACAGCTACGCGATGCCTGTTTGTGCGAATACCATCGCGCAGGCCAGTTACGGTGAAGCGTTCACCGCCGCTGTACAAAAAGATAATTTCTTCGGCGTGCAGTTCCATCCGGAGCGCTCGGGTGCCGCAGGCGCAAAATTACTGAAAAACTTCCTGGAGATGTAAGCACCATGATTATTCCGGCTCTCGATTTAATTGACGGCACAGTGGTGCGCCTCCACCAGGGGGATTACGGCCAACAGCGCGATTACGGCAATGACCCGCTCCCGCGCCTGCAGGATTACGCCGCACAAGGTGCGCAAGTGCTGCATCTGGTGGATTTAACCGGAGCGAAAGACCCGGCAAAACGCCAGATCCCGCTGATTAAAACGCTGGTAGCCGGGGTGAATGTTCCGGTACAGGTTGGCGGTGGCGTGCGCACTGAGGAAGATGTTGCGGCGTTGCTTGAAGCGGGTGTGGCCCGCGTTGTGGTTGGCTCAACCGCGGTGAAATCACCGGAGGTTGTGAAAGGCTGGTTTGAACGTTTTGGTGCCGATGCGCTGGTCCTGGCGCTCGATGTACGCATCGACGAACAAGGCAATAAACAGGTCGCGGTGAGCGGCTGGCAAGAGAACTCTGGCGTATCGCTCGAAGAATTGGTGGAGATGTATCTCCCCGTCGGACTCAAACACGTACTGTGCACCGATATTTCGCGCGATGGCACGCTGGCGGGTTCAAACGTTTCACTTTATGAAGAAGTTTGCGCACGTTTCCCGCAGGTGGCATTCCAGTCTTCCGGGGGTATTGGCGGACTTGATGATATCGCCGCGCTGCGTGGAACGGGCGTGCAGGGCGTGATTGTTGGGCGGGCACTGCTGGAAGGGAAATTCAACGTAACGGAGGCGATCTCATGCTGGCAAAACGGATAATTCCTTGCCTGGACGTGCGCGACGGGCAAGTGGTAAAAGGTGTGCAGTTCCGCAACCATGAAATCATTGGCGACATCGTGCCGCTGGCCCAGCGTTACGCCGCAGAAGGCGCAGATGAACTGGTGTTTTATGATATCACCGCCTCCAGCGATGGCCGCGTGGTGGATAAAAGCTGGGTGTCACGCGTGGCGGAGGTTATCGACATTCCTTTCTGCGTGGCGGGCGGCATTAAGTCGATTGAAGATGCCGCACAAATTCTTTCCTTTGGCGCAGATAAAATCTCCATCAACTCCCCTGCTCTCGCTGACCCTGAGTTGATCACTCGCCTGGCTGAGCGTTTTGGCGTGCAGTGTATTGTGGTAGGCATTGATACCTGGTTTGATAGTGAAACAGGGAAATACCACGTCAATCAGTATACCGGCGATGAAAGCCGCACGCGTGTGACCACATGGGAAACCGTGGACTGGGTGAAAGAGGTGCAAAAGCGCGGTGCCGGGGAAATCGTGCTGAATATGATGAACCAGGACGGCGTACGTAACGGCTACGACCTGGAACAGTTAAAGAAAGTGCGTGAAGTTTGCCGCGTGCCGCTGATTGCCTCCGGCGGCGCGGGCACCATGGAACACTTCCTTGAAGCCTTCCGTGATGTGGACGTGGACGGCGCGCTGGCGGCATCCGTGTTCCATAAACAAATTATTAATATTGGCGAGCTGAAACTTTATTTAGCTCAGCAAGGCGTGGAGATAAGAGTGTGCTAACACAAGAACAGCAGGACCAGCTGGACTGGGAAAAAACCGACGGGCTGATGCCGGTTATCGTCCAGCACGCAAAATCTGGTGAAGTGCTGATGCTGGGCTATATGAACCCCGAAGCGCTGGCAAAAACGATTGATAGCGGAAAAGTCACCTTCTTCTCACGCACTAAGCAACGATTATGGACCAAAGGTGAAACCTCCGGCAACTTCCTGAACGTGGTTAATATTACCGCTGATTGCGATAACGACACATTGCTGGTGCTGGTCAACCCTATCGGCCCAACCTGCCACCTCGGCACCTCAAGCTGCTTTGGCGACACCCACCACGACTGGCATTTCTTATATCAACTGGAAGAACTGCTGGCCGCGCGCAAAAGCGCCGACCCGGAAAGCTCATACACCGCCAAGTTGTATGCCAGCGGCACCAAGCGCATTGCGCAGAAAGTGGGTGAAGAAGGCGTGGAAACGGCGCTTGCGGCAACGGTTAACGACCGCTTTGAGCTGAAGAATGAGGCATCGGATTTGGTGTATCACTTGCTGGTGCTGTTACAGGATCAGGAGCTGGATTTAAGCGCGGTGATTGAGAATTTGCGGGAGCGGCATAAATAATTTTCCCCGGATACAGAAAAGGCCGCTGATGCGGCCTTTTCTGTATCTTAGACTAGTGCTTACACAACTGGCTTGTAGTTGCGCAGTGCATTACGACCAAGAACCACACCAGAACCCAGCATCAGGCCAACCAGCGCTCCGAGAACCAAAGTCAGGCTCTTCTTCGGGCTGTCACGGCGGACGGGTAAACTTGGTTTCATCACATAACGAAATGCGTAGGTGGTATCAGGTTTAGATTTCAGCGCGTTAATCGCCAGTAAAGACTGGCGAGCATTGAAGTAGCTATCATCCAGCGGCAGAGGACGAGTCGCTTCGTTTTTAATGATGGAAGAAAGCGCATCACTCCCCAGAACGAATAAGGTATCTTCCGACAGGGTTTCAGCCTGCTGAACCAGAGTATTTTTGATGTTGGATTGCTGAGAGACGATCAATGCCTGGTTCAGAATTTCCAGACGCTTGTTTTTGCGCTCCTGAGCAATCTTTTCTTTGGTGGCTAAATCGGCTTTCAGATCGTCAACTTTAGCATTGATGCTGGTTTTTAAGTCATCATCCAGCTCGGTGACGATACGTTTATTAATTTGCTGAATGTAAGCGGTGAGCGTTTTTTGTGCTTCACTGGCGTTGGTGGCTACATAAGTCACTTTAAGAGGCACAGGCTGGCCTTTAACAGACTCTGTGATAGTCAGTTTTTCAGGTTTTTCCTGATTGTCTAACTGTTCAGACAAGGCGGCCAGGGTTGAATTGAAGCGCCCAAAAAAACGCTGCTGTATTTCTACAATTGAAGGGGCGCTGGCACCATACAGAACGTTCATTGAGTTATTGTAGTTCGCTATTTGACCAGAATCCGGTAGCGTAATAATCGCCTCTGAGGTCCATTTCTCTTTAGCCACAGAGAGATAGATAACTGCAAGGATTACAGCGACAACGGCAAAAGCGATGATGGTGACTTTACCTTTCCACAACTGCATTAAAAGATCAATTAAATCAATTGTTTCTGTTGGTTCACCAATGTGGTTGCTTACCACATTTTTATCTTGATTCATGATTACCCTGGAAAAGTTGTTCAGCGAATTTTCACTACCGATCTTAGATTAGTCTGGCCAAAGCGTAAATACAGTATTTAGTTGAAAATAAAATAAATAATCAGGAACACAGGTATTTAATGCCCGTGCTGATTTCTGAATAGCCATACATTAAATTAATTTAATAACGCTGAACTATCGGGGTAATCTTAAAAAAACGGCCCTTTTAAAGGGCCGCTTAATTAATCACCATATTGCTTAAAAATTAATCCAGCCACTCGGTATGGAACACGCCTTCTTTATCGGTACGCTTATAGGTATGCGCACCGAAGTAGTCGCGCTGCGCCTGAATCAGGTTCGCAGGCAGTACCGCTGAACGGTAGCTGTCGTAGTAAGAGATAGCCGCAGAGAAGGTTGGCGTTGGAATACCATTCTGCACCGCATAAGACACCACATCACGCAGCGCCTGCTGGTATTCATCAGCAATTTGCTTGAAGTAAGGTGCTAACAGCAGGTTTGCAATAGCTGGGTTTTCTGCATAGGCATCAGTGATTTTCTGCAGGAACTGAGCGCGAATAATGCAGCCCGCACGGAAGATCTTCGCGATTTCACCGTAGTTTAAATCCCAGTTGTTCTCTTCAGAAGCGGCACGCAGCTGGGAGAAGCCCTGAGCATAAGAAACGATTTTACCCAGATACAACGCACGGCGAACTTTCTCAGCAAACTCAGTTTTGTCGCCAGTGAATGGCTTAGCCTGTGGGCCAGTCAACACTTTAGATGCTGCAACGCGCTGCTCTTTCAAGGAAGAGATATAACGTGCGAAAACAGACTCGGTGATCAGTGACAGCGGTTCGCCGAGATCCAGCGAGCTCTGGCTAGTCCACTTGCCAGTGCCTTTGTTCGCGGCTTCATCAAGAATCACATCAACCAGATAGTTACCCTCTTCATCTTTTTTAGTGAAGATATCTTTGGTGATATCAATCAGGTAGCTGCTAAGCTCACCTTTATTCCACTCGGTGAAGGTTGTAGCCAGCTCTTCATTGGACAGGTTAAGGCCGCCTTTCAGCAGTGAATAGGCTTCAGCGATTAGCTGCATATCGCCATATTCGATACCGTTGTGAACCATCTTCACATAGTGACCCGCACCATCAGCACCAATGTAGGTAACGCATGGTTCGCCATCTTCTGCCACTGCTGCAATCTGCTTCAAGATCGGCGCGACCAGTTCGTAAGCTTCTTTCTGGCCGCCTGGCATGATGGAAGGCCCTTTCAATGCGCCCTCTTCACCACCAGAAACGCCGGTACCGATAAAGTTAAAACCTTCAGCGGAGAGTTCACGATTACGACGAATAGTATCCAGGAAGAAGGTGTTGCCACCGTCAATCAGGATATCGCCCTTCTCAAGATACGGCTTGAGCGAATCAATGGTCTTGTCCGTGGCCTCACCGGCCTTAACCATTAACAGGATACGACGAGGAGTTTCAAGGGATTCCACAAACTCTTGCACCGTAAAGTAAGGAACCAGCTTCTTGCCCGGGTTCTCTGCAATAACTTCTTCAGTCTTATCGCCAGAGCGGTTGAACACGGAAACGGTATAGCCACGGCTTTCGATATTGAGCGCCAGGTTGCGCCCCATCACTGCCATACCAACGACGCCGATCTGCTGTTTGGACATTACATACTCCTGTCAGGTGTGGTCACCGCTAGTAGTGAGCGGTTTGAAGTGAGGCTTAGATATTACCCAATTATAACTCAATGACATAGTTTTTAATTTCTGGAGTGTCAATGAACGTTCCAAGTCATTACAGCTGTTCTCGCGTATATTACGTTTATCTTTACCTTATGATTTTATATTTATAGACACTACATCATTAATATAGCAACAAGATAAATAAAAATGCACGAGATACAAGTGGTAAAAAAAACACTCCAGCAATATTACTCAGCCTTTAGAATAAACATATTGAAACCTAATACTTAGTGAAATTCAATCATAGTACAAATGTTCATATTGTCTAACAATATGCTCCCATTTGTATTTCTTTTGAGCAATCTCATTCATTTTTGCTGCATTATTAGCAAGAGAATTAACATTTTGACTTTCTAGTATTAATACCAATTGCTCAGCACTTTCAAAGTATGCACCTTCATTATCCATTGTAAATCTGTTAAAAATGCAATCAAATGCAATTACAGCTTTGTTTGAACTCATCGCTTCTACAAGTGAAGGGTTAGTCCCTCCAGCAGAATGCCCATGAATATAACCAATGCAGTTTTGTCTAATATCATGAAGTGTTAAAATATCATAAATCGGGTCAAGTATTGTTATGTTTTTGTAAGCCCCATATTTACTTTTAAGAGCGCGTCCATATGAACTATTTTCCCAATTACCTATAAAGACAATTTTTTTATTACAAATTGAAAAAGCCTCTAGGATAATATGAACATTATTCTCAGGTTCAATTCTACAAATAGAGAGGTAGCAGTCATTATCCTCATA
The DNA here is from genome assembly GCF_003818135.1 of Buttiauxella warmboldiae. Taxonomy (GTDB): domain Bacteria; phylum Pseudomonadota; class Gammaproteobacteria; order Enterobacterales; family Enterobacteriaceae; genus Buttiauxella; species Buttiauxella warmboldiae. Next base: position 38,899 of record NZ_RPOH01000035.1, read on the forward strand.
CCTAGTAGGTATAAAACTTCCTATATGATCGCCACCGTATGCAATTGTCTCACTATGTTTAGAATATTCTTTTTTAACATAGTCAGTTATAGCTTGGTTATCTGTTATAATAACGTCACCAAATCTAACTGCAATTCTTTCAGATAATTTGAGAAAAAATCTTGCCATTTTCCCCCATTTATTTCGCCTCCATTCCAACCCATCGATATTAACGATTACCTTTGATTTGGAAAATAATTTATATACCGGAATAAAAATACATCCTGACACACCTAAAACCAGAGTTACATCTGGCTTTAAATTGATGCACTGGATAAGCGAATATATATCATAAAAAATGCTTTGATAGTTATTTGCACTCAAAGGCAAATAAATTAATGCAGCTCCATTGTGAGTATCTTTTTTTAAATCGTAATGTTGTTGTGAACAAAACACGAAATATTCTAATTCGTCTGATGAATCGTTTGTCAAATTCTCAACTAACGTTTCAAAACCACCATAACAGGCGGGTAAACCAACTGTTCCTATTACTGCAATTTTTTTCATATTTTTATTCAAGCAACTTTTAATAGAATATTGATGAGATAATAAAGGCTAAATTTCTTTTGAAAGATTTAAGAGAGTTTTTTTTACAAACGAAAAATCTTAGCACATCAATTATGGAACTTCTGTCATCAAGAAGATATATATCTTGGAATGGCAACCTATCTTCATGCGATATAAGGTCTATATTTTTCATAGCAAAAAACTTGCTTTGTTTAACCAATTTGTTTCGATATCTATTCACTCTTTTAATTCCTTCACCTGAAATAAAAAGTTTCACATATCGGCCTAAACTGTCTTTATTAGCTCCCAAGGTATTATTATTATGCTGCCTGTACATAATTGTAGCTTTGTCAATGTATATAACCTCACCGAAGTAAGTGGCATTTAAAGTATACCACCAATCATGCATAGCGATGCTTTCAACTTCGGCCCGATTAATCCTTGAAATTTTTGCTAGAGCTCTATTGATACAGCTAGTGCAACCAACAATGTAATTCTGCAAGAGAATCTGTTTTTTATTCTTAAATTCATTTATGCTAATGTTTGAATAATCATAAAAAGATTCTGAAAGATAATTCAACCTCTCATCGACGATAATTAAATCTGTATGCGCTATGATAGGTTTTGACTCATCTTTCCCTTCAAAAGACTTCAAAGTATCCTCAATTTTATTTGGCAACCAAACATCATCCTGATCACAAAAAAAATAATAATCAGCATCTACTTCATTTTGAAGAGAAAGAAAAGAACCTGCTGCACCAAGATTTATAGAGTCTTTCAAAAATACAACATTGTGAAATTTATCAACATAATTTTCAATTATCTTAACAGTGTCATCTGTTGAACCATCATCTCGAATATACAAAGTGAAGTTATTTTGAGTCTGTTTCAATAATGAATCAATTTGCTGCTCTAAATATAATTGACCATTATATGTTGACATTAATACTGCTATTACCGGGATGGAGTCCATATCATTACCACTTTCAATTTAAATTACTTGCTCATGAATTTTATAGCATATAATGCATATAGATATACTGAAACAGATGAAATGATTATAGGATTAGTAAACCCAGCAGATACAAATAAAGTAAGTGAAAACAAACTAAATCCATCACCATTAATAATATATGCTTTGTACAGTGCAGCACCTAATATGATTAAAATAAGGAACGTAAAAAATAATCCATTTTGCATAACAAGAGCAAGCAGCATAACTTCATACCCATATTTTAAACGATCATTTCTAATATAATCGGGAATATAACTTCCGAGCCCTCCACCAAAGAATGGTGCTTTAGATATTTGCTCAAGCATTAGACCTGCCTGTTCTATTTTCACACTAGAAGATAGTGCACCTTCATTGAATAATCTGCTTTGAATAGAACCTAACAAATCTATAGTTGTAAAGAAAGAAAAATAATAAATAATAACCACTAAAATGATAACCAACAAGAAAAGAATATATGGCTTTTTTCTTATAAATACTTGTTCCAGAAAAAAAAAAAAAAAAAATGAAAACCAAATTGACCGAGTAAAGGAAATAAATATTGAGAATATGAAAATTGACGCTACAATTTTTTTATGTTTAATGGATGAATCTTTTATAAAAAAATATAAAAATGGCAATAAAAAATCATTGACTCCAACTATTCGATTAAACCCTGTAACTCCTATATACCCCAACGAAGTAAAGTCTGGTGATATATATTGAAGAGAATCAACACTTAAAACCCCAAAAAAAATCGCAATACTCAGTGAAAACTTAAATATTGAATATAGCAATATACCTATAATCACATATTTAGAAAGAACCTCATATTTAATAACATTGTTTTTAAAGCTACTCGTCAGTACAAAAAAAATCAAGATAGATAAAACTATACTTTGCAATAAAATAAAGGACTCAAAGTAGAAGTTATCACTCATTACGAAATGAAAAAATGAACAAAATAAAATAAAAACCAATACGATATATATAAACAATGTTTGCAATTCAATATTGTTTTTTTTATTAAAAAGAAAAGCTATAAACATAGTAGTCAGGATAACATACTTCACCCCCCCCCAAACCCTAAAGGAAATGACATAAAGACAAGTATATTAGTGATAATTAAAAACTTAAGTGGTGCAAATTTCATCATCATAGCATAATTTGATTCGGGCAATTTAGCGATTGGACACAATGAAGTAATATTCATGCTGCAAACCACCAATAATTTTAATATCAGTAAGCATGCTACGACTCCCTCAAATATGTTTAATTTATTTCAGACACTCCTCCACACATATAATTCTCAACCAAAACCATATCTAAATTACAAGTACAAAGCTTCTCTATTTTTCATTTTTCATTTTTCATTTTTCATTTTTCATTTTTCATAAACATTAATATTTCACTTTAGCTTAACAGCCTTTGCGATTTTGATTCTACGTAATTTACGTGCCATTTTTAGTAAAAAAAACTTAATAATACCCAAAATACCACCATGACTGAATATTATTCTATACGGTATATTTTTTAATGCTAAACAACATGGTATGTTTGAAATTACATTACTTTCTAAACAATGTTCATTCCCAGTCCAGCACATGATTTTTTCGCATAAATTTTCGCTATATATACCATATTCAGTAGCCAATAATAAACGTTTCTTTACATTACAATAAGAATGAACAAGTAAACTCTCATTGTATATTTTTTCTTGCTCCTCTCCAGAAAATAGAGATTTTGAATCAAACTTATGCACCTTAAGCATCTCTACGGGGCTATAACCTTGTACTGGACTAGTTAATCCAATACATATTTTCCCTCGAAAAAACTGTTCGGCAAAAGCAGAGCCACCTGGTAATGGATGGCTGTCTATATAGCCTTTAGCCTGGGAAGTCAATTTTATATAATCGTCATATTCTAACGTCGGCATTAAAATCAATCTGCTACCAAACTTCAACTTATTAATCCACCACCAATAATCTAAATATTTTCTAGCCCCTATTACATATACTTTTGACTTAGGTATTTCATTAAGCAATGGGTAAATTAATGTATTTAACGACAAAGAGCGTATTGGCCTGTATTTGAAACCTGCTCCTGCCGTAATAAAAATATCACCAGCTCTGATTATTTTTTTTTCTAAACCCAGCATTTCCTTCTGATGTGATGTGTCAAGTGGAATACCTAAAAATGATTTAGCTGCTTTTAAGCCCCTCAATACATCTATTCTTCGGCCAAATTCACTAATTTCAAACCACACATCTGCTACAGTTTGACCATACGTGAAAACATGATCAGCATGGTTGACAAAAAATATCTTTAATTCTGGATTATTTTTCTTTGCAATAAAGCAAGCTACAACAGTATGTATGTCATCAGGATGAATATTTAAAATAACTTTATTATACCCTTGAATTTTCTCTGTAAGTTGATAAATAAAATCTAATTCATCCTTCGAGGCATCAGGGAAACTAAGGATAGTATCAAAGTAATCACTCATTCTTTTGAGCACTACCGAATCAGTATTCCTTGTTATTAGTAGGTCCGGTTTAACTTCATAAAAGCTTGAAAGCTTCTCCATTAACCGAGTATGACCACCAGATAAATATGGTTCGCTAACAACAAAAAGTTTTTTATTTAAATGTATGTCAAACGCAACATTTTTTTTTGAATACATTTCATAGCATTTATTTGATAAATCTTTCTCAATTTCACAAAGGCTATAGATACCAATATTATTGACCCACAATAACGTACCTATTGCTTGCGCATTATTGAGACTGTTTTGTAATTTTGATTGTTTGAAAATAAATTTATTTATTTTTGTGACTACTCTCTTCTTATCCATAATTTGCTTTACTCAAGAACCCTTTTGAATAAAAAAATAAATATAACATCACTATCAAGTATATTAAATAATTAACAAGGAAAGCTAGGTTCGCACCTTGAACTCCCATTTTTTCAACAAAAAAACTTGTGAGTAAAACAAATGTTAATGAAAAAAATATTTCTGAAAAAACATAAAGTTTAATCTTTCCGCCTGAAATCATAGGATATGCAACAACCCAGCTAACAACTTTAATTACATCACCGCAAAGTTGTAGAAGAAAAAGATCTCTTGCAGCTCTAAATTCAGGGGTAAATAATATAGCAATAATAAAATCTCGAAATACAAAGATCCCTAATGCTGCGAGTATAGAGAAAGGTACAACAAATTTTAACGTGAACAGCATTTCACTCTGAATTTCAGCAGGTAGTTTTAATTCTGACAACCTTGGTAGATAATAACTACTTAGCGCTATAGTGATTACTGCTAGATAAGTTTCTGAAATCCGCCAAACAGCTTGCCACTCACCAGCGCTCCCCCAACCAGCATTCTCAATAATAATATTGCGGACAAAAATGAATGAAATTGGCACAGTTAATGCTGAGGTTACGGCCATTAAGATAAACCCCCCTAAACCTAAAATATGTTTTATTTCAACTCTGCCAAAAAAATTGCCAAATTTAAACCATGATTGTTTGAAACAAAAAACGAGTATGACAGCACCTACAATTGCATTTTGAATTGCAGCTGCTATTAATGCCCCCTTTAATCCATGGGCAACAATCATATATATCATTATAGTAGCAGTAATGAGGGTTGATAGTACCCCTGCTTTAATATACTCTCGATATTGCTGCCTACCATTTAGGATCGAGGTTATCAGCGTGCCTATAGTTACAAATGGCAAGGAACATCCAGTGATTATAATTAACCAAGAATAGCTTAAATCATTAAACAGCCAATAAGAAAAATCCCCTGCGAAAAATAGTAATAATGAAAAGATCAGGAAAAAAATACCTAATGACCACTTAACTGAAGCCTTCCACCAAGGAGTGCAATTAATTATTCCTTCGGCGCTATATTCAGCAGTAAATTTAATGACTCCATTACTCGAAGATGCATTTACTAATCCGTTCAAGCTAGTGATGACATTTTGAAATTGACCAAGCATTGCCAATCCAGTAGGTCCCGTATATACAGCTATTGCTTTTGCTATAATAATTGCAAGTAACATTCTTAATACAGTCAACATTGCACTGAAGCCCGTGACTGTCAAGATCCTTCTCATAATTCAAATCCATTTACTGCATTTATAACATCCTGAATATTACACTCGGTCATAGTTGGGTCAATTGGAATGGAAATAACTTCATTATGTATTCTCTCGGTCACTGGCAAGATCAAACTATTCCATTTTTTGTATGCTAGCTGTTTATGTGGAGGGATTGGATAATGGACTAAGCTCTGTATATTCCTTTCCGATAAGAACCTTTGGAACTCAGCTCTATACTGTGTTCGGAGAACATAAAGGTGCCATACATGGTATTCCTCCTTTCTCGTATAAGGACGTTGCACTAGTGGATTATTAATTTCACGATTATATCTATCTGCAATATATTGTCGCCTTTGGGTGTCGATGTTTAAATATTTTAATTTAACATTAAGCATCGCTGCCTGGATTTCATCAAGACGGCTATTTACACCTTGATAGATATTTTTATATTTCTCAAGCGAACCATAATTTGATAGAGCCCGAATTGTCGTAGCTAATTCATAATCATTTGTTGTTACAGCCCCTGCATCACCAATTGCGCCGAGATTTTTACCCGGATAAAAACTGAAGGCGGCGGCATCTCCCCAACTACCAGATTTTTTTCCCTTAATAATTGCTCCATGAGCCTGAGCGGAGTCTTCAAGTAATAACAATCCATATTCTTTCGCTATTTTCACTAGTTCTGGCATTGGAGAAATCTGTCCATAAAGATGAACAGGTAAAATAATCTTTGTTTTGCTTGTAATAGCCTTTAATACGTTCTCGATTGATAAATTGTATGTTATCTCATCTGGTTCAACCAATACCGGGACTAAATCATTTTCAGTAATGGCAAGAATAGAAGCAATATATGTATTTGCTTGTACAATCACTTCATCCCCAGACTTTAGCTTGCCTAATTCCTTCCAAGCTCTTATTGTCAAATTTAGGGCGTCTAATCCATTTGCAACACCAATAGTATATTTTACACCACAATATTCCGAAAAGCATTTTTCGAAAGCTTTAACTTCTTCCCCCATTATAAACCAGCCAGAATTTATAACACGAGAGCAAGCCTCCATTAATTCTGTTTCAAACCGTTCATTTATTTTTTTAAGATTTAGAAAATTAATCATTATTTCACCAAGAATTTATTATATGTATTCATTTTACTAAAAAAAACTTCTTTTTCGTACACAAAAAAATAATCACTATCATTTTGTTGAATGATACGAGAACCAAGCTTTAGATGGAAATCTACAACTTTTTTATTTTCTTTCCTTACATCAAAATGTGACTTTTCAAAGCCTAACTGATTAAATGCATAATTATAAACTAATAGTGCCGTTTCAAGTGCCGATGATACAGTTTTATTTTCAGTTAAAATCCAACTTCCCCAGCAAAAAGACTTTTCTTCATCACGGAAATCATATAACCTGACAGTTCCTATATTTTCATTGCGTTCATTTTTTGCAATTAAAAAATAATACTCTTTTCCATCGCTCTCCCTTTTTTTATATTTTTTAATCCATTTCTTTTGATCTTCAACCGTCCCAATGCTTGGAGTTAAATATTGATTGAGTTTATTATTATTTCGCAATGAATAAATAAATTCCGCATCAGACTCCCCCACCAATTTCAAGTTTATTGTTTTCCCAGTTAAAAAATTAGACATTTTTGACCTCATTTAGAAAAGTATTATAATCTCGAATGTAATCGGCCTCCTCATATATTGCATTTGCCAATACCATTAAAATACAATCTTCGGAGAAGTTATACATTTCACGCCAAATACATGAATCAATTAATAAACCTTTTGTTGGGTCATCCAATTTTATTTCCACACGCTCGCTCCCATTATCTAAGAGGAAATCACAAGACCCACATATCGCAATAGCAATTTGTTTTAAATTTTTATGTGCATGCAAACCTCTTCGTATATTCTTCCCTGTATTAAAAATATAATATACTCTTTTGATTGCAAAAGGGATGTTGTTACTTTCTTCCAATGCAATTAAAGAGCCTCTTTCATCTCCGTGGATTTGTAAAGGAATAAAGTTAATTTCCATTTTCATACTCAATCGGTTGAATGTTATCAAATAATGGCGCTTGTAGATCTTTCAATGAAATAACATCAGGCACTACAGGCCAATCAATTGAAATATTTGGATCATTCCATAAAATAGATCGCTCGCATCCTTTATCATAATAATTTGTTGTTTTATAGAGAAATTCCACAACATTACTTAACGCCACAAAACCATGCGCAAAACCTTCAGGAATCCATAACTGTTGTTTATTTTCTGCTGAAAGATTTACACCTACCCACTTGCCAAATGTGGCTGAGCTTTTACGAATATCTACCGCGACATCAAAAACTTCACCTACAACACAACGCACCAACTTTGCTTGTGCAAAAGGTGGAAGCTGATAATGAAGTCCTCTTAAAACACCTTTGGTCGACTTTGAATGATTATCTTGTACAAAATCAACCTTACGTCCTACGGCTTCTTCAAATACTTTCTGGTTGAAACTTTCCATGAAGAAGCCGCGGTCATCGCCAAAGACTTTAGGTTCAAAAATTAACACATCCGGAATTTTGGTTTTAATAACATTCATCTTTAATAACCCTTAACCATCTTCAGTAAATACTGGCCATAATCATTCTTCACAAGAGGTGCAGCTAATTTCTTAACTTGCTCAGCATCTATAAACCCTTTACGGAATGCTATCTCTTCTGGACATGCCACCTTCAATCCCTGACGCAATTCAATAGTCTGAATAAAGTTGCTGGCTTCAATTAAGCTCTGGTGGGTCCCTGTATCTAGCCAAGCATAGCCGCGCCCCATCATGGCGACTGACATACGTCCCTGTTCCATATAAATGCGGTTAATATCAGTAATTTCTAATTCACCACGAGGTGATGGCTTCAAGGTTTTTGCCATTTCCACAACATTGTTATCGTAAAAATAAAGTCCTGTTACTGCATAATTGCTTTTTGGCTCAAGGGGTTTCTCTTCAAGAGATATAGCCTGTCCTTCTTTATCAAACTCAACCACACCGTAACGCTCAGGGTCATGAACGTGATATGCAAATACGGTTGCACCTGATTCTTTGGCAACGGCATTTTCAAGTTGTTTCTGAAGGTCATGGCCGTAGAAAATATTGTCGCCAAGAACCAGTGCACAATCATCTTCACCAATGAATTCTTCACCGATGATAAATGCTTGCGCCAAGCCATCAGGGCTTTCCTGAACTTTATATTGCAGATTCAAGCCCCATTGCGAACCGTCGCCGAGTAGTTGTTCGAAACGAGGTGTATCTTGCGGAGTACTGATAATCAATATATCGCGAATACCAGCCAGCATTAACGTGCTAAGCGGGTAATAAATCATTGGCTTGTCATAGATTGGCAGCAGTTGTTTACTCACTGCCATTGTCACAGGATATAAACGCGTACCAGAGCCACCAGCAAGAATAATACCTTTACGTGAAGTCATTTCAATTTTCCATTTTTCAAAGTGCCGTGTGATCAAATCACTTATTAATCTTTTTTTATGCTTTAGTCGCCGCAAAAATTTCAGCCAACATACGTTTAACTCCAACATCCCAGTCAGGGAGTATCAGTCCAAATGAATCCTGGAATTTCTGTGTATTCAAACGTGAATTCTGAGGGCGGCGTGCAGGCGTAGGGTAAGCACTAGTAGGAACTGGAATTGTTTTGCTTACAGCCAGCCCCAAACCTGCTTTTTTAGCTTCTGCAAATACCAGGTTGGCATAATCAAACCAGGTGGTGGTACCGGACGCAACGAGGTGATATAAACCGGCAACTTCAGGTTTGCCCAAAGCCGTTTTTATTGCGTGAGCCGTACAATCTGCAAGAAGTTCAGCCCCCGTAGGCGCACCAAACTGATCGTTAATTATGGAAAGCTCTTCGCGATCTTTTGCAAGACGCAACATAGTCTTCGCAAAGTTATTACCTTTGCCTGCAAACACCCAGCTTGTGCGGAAAATCAGATGCCGAGTGCAATACTGTTGCACTGCAATTTCTCCGGCAAGTTTGGTTTCTCCATAAGTGTTTAACGGTGCTGTTGCATCCGTCTCAAGCCAAGGTTTGTCACCGTCACCAGGAAAAACATAATCCGTGGAATAATGGATAAGCCAAGCTTTGATTTTTTCGGCTTCTTTTGCAATCGCCTCAACGCTTGTTGCATTTAGCAATTGTGCAAAATCGCGTTCACTCTCAGCCTTGTCCACCGCAGTATGGGCGGCAGCATTAACGATAACGTCTGGTTTTACCCGGCGAACTGTTTCGGCAACGCCTTCTGGGTTACTAAAATCACCGCAATATTCCGCCGAATGCACATCAACAGCAATAATATTACCCAGCAGAGCCAGTGAACGCTGCAGTTCCCAGCCTACCTGCCCTGTTTTACCGAAGAGTAAAATATTCATTTACGTTCACCGTAATTTTGCTCAATCCAGGATTTATAAGCACCGCTTTTAATATTATCGACCCACTGCTGATTAGCTAAATACCATTCAACCGTTTTACGAATACCACTTTCAAATGTTTCTTGTGGTTTCCAGTTCAGGTCTCGGTTAATTTTCGCGGCATCAATCGCATAGCGGCGATCGTGGCCAGGACGGTCAGCAACATAGGTAATTTGTTCGCGATATGAAGTATTCTTTGGCACCATTTCGTCAAGCAAATCGCAGATGGTAAGAACCACATCAAGGTTTTTCTTCTCGTTGTGACCACCGATATTATAGGTTTCGCCAAGTGAACCTTGAGTCACTACTGTGTATAAAGCACGCGCATGGTCTTCAACATATAGCCAATCACGAATCTGGTCGCCTTTGCCATATACCGGCAAGTTCTTCCCTTCCAGAGCATTAAGAATCACTAACGGAATCAATTTCTCAGGGAAGTGATACGGGCCATAGTTGTTAGAACAGTTAGTTACGATGCAAGGCAGGCCGTATGTACGCTGCCATGCGCGCACTAAATGATCGCTGGAAGCTTTCGAAGCGGAATAAGGGCTGCTTGGTGCGTAAGACGTTGTTTCAGTGAATAAAGGTAGAGCCGTTCCTTCTGGGTATTCATCCAGATGCGGCAAATCACCGTATACTTCATCTGTAGAAATATGGTGAAAACGGAAACCTGCTTTGTGCTCTTCACTTAACTGTGACCAATAAGCACGAGTGGCTTCCAGCAGTGTATAAGTACCCACAATGTTAGTTTCGATAAACTCAGCAGGTCCGGTAATTGAACGGTCTACATGGCTTTCCGCCGCCAGGTGCATCACCGCATCGGGTTGATGCGCGGCAAAAATTTTATCCATGGCGTTTCTGTCGCAAATATCTGCCTGCACAAAAGCGTAGCGTTCATTGCCAGAGACCTCAGCCAGTGATTCAAGGTTGCCTGCATAGGTTAATTTATCGACGTTAACGACACTGTCTTGAGTATTATTAATGATATGACGAACGACCGCAGAGCCAATAAAACCGGCACCACCAGTAACAAGAATTTTCACGGAAGCAATCTCTCTTTAATCTTGTAATGATTTCAACGATAAACGAATATCGGATGATTGAATTAACTCGGGATAATAAGGGGATAATCTATTTCAGCCATGCTACCGCCCCTGGCTTAACAGCTACCAGAACACTAAACGCTTATGCATAGAACGAACTCCCTGCTCTATGTCTGGCTAAATTTTGTAAAGCATGCGAATGAACAAGAGATTACTGCGCAAATAGCAACTTAAATAATCATCCTTTGTTTTGCTCATTCGAATGCCATACATTCAACTAACAAACACACTTTGTAACATGCCACTCAAAAAAAACGGCAATCAGTCTCGGCAAGGTCTTAACAATGCAACCTTTCCGCTCCTATTGATTGCCGTTCTTCGCATCAAATACTCGCCATCATCATTCCCGCAACGCTCAGCGTGCCAGCAACTTCTGAATACCTTCCCTGAACTTCTGCCCTTCCTTATGGTTACGCAGGCCATACTGCACAAAGGCCTGCATATAGCCCATCTTCTTGCCGCAGTCGTAGCTTTCACCGGTCATCAATGCCGCTTCTACCGCTTGCTTTTGGTTAAGTGCCGCAATGGCGTCTGTCAGCTGAATGCGGCCCCAGGCGCCCGGTTCGGTTTTCTCAAGCTCTGGCCAGATATCGGCAGACAACACATAGCGCCCTACTGCCGCAACGTCAGAATCCAGCGTTTGCGGCTGGTCCGGTTTTTCCACAAAATCAACAATACGGCCAATCTGCCCGTCATTGCGCAGTGGTTCCTCGGTGGTAATCACCGAGTACTCAGAAAGATCTACGTTTGGCATGCGTTTTGCCAGTACCTGGCTGCGCCCGGTCTCTTTGAAACGCTCAACAATAGCCGCCAGATTGTAGCGCAATGGATCGGCGCTGGCACCATCAAGGATCACGTCAGGAAGCACAACCACAAAAGGATTATCACCCACAATCGGGCGCGCGCACAGGATGGAGTGGCCCAGGCCCAGCGGCTGCGCCTGGCGTACGTTCATAATCGTCACGCCCGGAGGGCAGATTGACTGAACCTCAGCGAGCAACTGGCGCTTCACGCGCTGCTCAAGCAGAGCCTCAAGTTCGTAAGAGGTGTCGAAGTGGTTTTCTACTGCATTTTTTGATGAATGCGTCACCAGCACGATTTCTTTGATACCGGCAGCTACGATTTCGTCAACAATGTATTGAATCATCGGCTTGTCAACGATCGGCAGCATCTCTTTAGGAATCGCTTTTGTTGCGGGCAACATGTGCATACCTAAACCGGCTACCGGAATAACTGCTTTCAAATTAATCATATTCAAACCCACCTCGAAATGGTTGGGGGATTATAGTCAATTCAAGCCCTGATGCCAGCATGAATTGATCCCCGGAATTAATCCTTCATCTTAACGTTTACAATAAAGTACGCAAAACCAAAAACATTGATTCAACCTTCCCGCCCCCTCAGAAAAGTCGCAATCTGGTTTGACAAACTACTTTACCCCTTCCGGCAGCGCAAAATTCAACCTGCTGGTGTTCACATGCAGGTGGTCAACCCGGTCGATATCCACGGAACTGCGCCCTTTCTCGTTCACCGCTCGCACGTTGGCGAGCGAGAGCAGCGTGTCATCTTTTGCCATAAAGCGGCCGCGCACGTCGTTGCGCAGGTCAAAGTTTAGCTTTAATGCCGGGCCGCTGTAAGCGTACTGCATCACATCCACGTTCCGCAGAAACAAGTGTTGCGGTTTGTTATGCAGCTCAAGCGTGGCGCGCTTCATTTTCACATTGGTGATGGCAACAAACGAGGTCGCATTGCCCGAAGAGATCTGAATCCCCCGGGATTTATACTGCATATGGGTATTATCAAGTTCAATATTGTTCAATTTAAAATTTTGCGGAATAGATAAATATTTACCTTTGATCACCCCATAACCAATCAGAAAGCCTGCACTATCTTTCATGCTGATATTATCAATAATGAAATTATCACAGCCATAAATGGCTATGGTGGCGTTATCAATGCCCGCTTTCTTACTAAAGGTATGGTTAATATTGTGCGCCTTTATATTACGGATAATAAAGTGTTTGCCGTTTTCCACATGAACCAGCTGGCGGCAGTTGCTGCCGGTAATATTCGCCACCACAAAGTTCTTCACCGCCTGGTCTTCGGGATATTCGTTGTCGTAAGTGCTGCCCGCAAGCCCAATCCCAATGCCCCAGTTTATCTTCCCGTTGGTGCAGTCTATGTTCTCAATCACATGGTCGGAGATCAGCAAGTCGTGGTCGTTTATCGCCACGTTCCATTCAATGGCATCCCCCTGCAGGCGGTTAAAATGGCCGTTGGTGATCTTCACGTTTTCCATGCGGTTATGGAACCCCTGGCGCAAAATGCCGTAGTTCGCATCGTGCACCGTTATCTGGTCTATCACCAGGTTACGCATGCTGCGCTTCTGTTTGCCACCGATGTAAATCTGCGTCACCGGCGCAAAGCCGCTCATATCAATCCCTTTGATGGCGCAGTCAGAGCCGCGCACATCCAGGGTGATATTGTGAAAGCGCCCGCCCTTTTCGCCCACAATCTGGCAGCCGTCCTGCATCACAAAACGCCCTTTGCCGTTGCCTTTTAAGCCGCCCAGGACATGCAACGTTTTGCCTGCGGGCATAAAGATAGCGGTGTTGATGTTGTCACAGACTAAATCGGCGGGAACGGTCACGGTATCGGCGGCTGAGAAAGCCTGTTTGAAAGCGGCAATCCAGTCGCCGCGATAGAATGTCTGCACGTTGACCTCGCTGCTGCCAGCTGCGGCTAACGCGTAACGAGGGAAAAGGAATGGCGCCGCAGCCAGCACGGAGCTGGCTTTTAGCAATTTGCGGCGGGAGGATGAAAAGGAGAGAGTAGATTGAAATCTTTTGCGCATACGTCCTCGCGGGGTTTATAGCGTCTGTAGTTTGCGGGCCAGCTCTCGGTAGATAACCTGCTGATTAAACTCCCTTTCAACTTTTTCACGCGCGTGCATAAGCATGGGTTTCAGCTCGCTTGCGTCAATGTTGCCAAACGTCTCCAGGCTATCGGCAAGCGCGGCCGCATCGTTCTCCGGCACCAGCCAGCCGGAACGCCCTGCGTCAATCAGTTCAGGAATGCCGCTGTGTACGGTAGAAAGCACCGGAATGCCCACCGCCATCGCCTCCATCAGCGCCACGGGAATGCCTTCCATATCGCCGTCTTCGCCGGTAACGGACGGCAGCAAAAATAGATCGGCTTTATCAAGCATCGCTTTAACTTCATGGTTTGGCTTAAAACCCGGCATCAACACCACATCATCGAGCTGATACTGTTCGATCAGCGTGCGCAGGCGCGTTTCCCACGGGCCAATTCCCAGGATGTGGTAGTGAAATTTCACGCCGCGCTCTTTGAGCAACAGACAGGCGTCGATAGCGACGTGCAGCCCTTTCTTCTCGGTCAGACGCGCCACCGAGATAATTTCCAGCGTTTTGGCGGGCGCTTTCACGGCGCGCAGCGAGAAGCGCTCCATATCAACACCCATACGCGACACGCTGATTTTCTCCGTCGGGCAGCCCATATTTTGCAAACGCCCCGCCCACAAATTGCTTATTGGCAGCATTAAATCACCACGCGTAAACAGCTTCTGGTATTCAGGCGTGTAGTGCGCCAGCGCCTCGCGCCCTGAAATATCAATGCCGTGGAAAACGGTAGCGATTTTACCTTTAAGCAGCCCCAGCTCACGCAGCTTTGCCGCCGTTACGCCAGCCGGGCCGAAATGAGCGATAAACACATCGGCGCACAGGGGCTGCGAGTGACGCCCGCAAATAGCAGAAAGGATCAGATTGCGCGCCTCTGCGCCATAACGGGCCGAATTTAACGCACGCCAGGTGCGCGGGCGAAGTGCACCACGCAGGGTATTCAACGCTCTGGATTGCAGCTTCGCCGCTTTACCCGCCGGTTCATCCATCAGCCAGGTGGTCTTTTCAGCCAGCCGGTACTCTTTGAATGCGGCGTGGGTATTGGCCAAATCTCCCTTCTGGATGGCAACAATCTCCACCTCATAGCCCATATCGATAAACGCGGTTATCTGGTTGAGCACAAAAGTTTCCGACGCCACGGGGAATTTCAGCAGGAAGAAACCAACTTTCATTGTTCCCCCTTCACACGCTTTAATACCGATTCCACCATGCGCAGGCCATCTTCGCGTTCGGCGCGCACCGCATGAGCCAGGCGCTGATTAATGGCAGGCAATTGCCCTAAAACATCCGCCACTACGCCCATAAGTGAACCATTAAGCAACTGGCGGATTTCTATCGCCATTTCCGGCATCCCCAGCTGCTGCATAATGCCCGCGGATTTGTGTTCGTAGTTAATGGCAATCGCAGGCGTGCCAAAGTTCATAGAGATAATGGCGGAGTGCAGGCGCGTGCCAATGGTCAGCTCGCATTCGCTGAGGATCTTGCCCATCTCCAGGTCGTTAAGTTCATCCATGACCACGTGATATTGCTCCGGCTTATTGATGTACTGGCGCAGGTTAAGCGCCACCATGCGGTCATCTTTGTTGTAGCTGTCGATCCCGGTACAGGTGGATAGCGCCAGCACCTGGTAGCCCTGTTCAATAACCCGATTCACCACCGCCGCAAACGCCTGTTCATAGGCCTGCTGCGTGGTGCCGAGGCGTTTGTCGAACGGTGCCAGCTCACGCAGCGTAATGGCGACGGTTTTCTGGCGTTTGATAGTGTCAAACCAGTGCTGCACCGCGTAGCTCGGCACAAAGCTGTCATTGTGATGATCGACAAGCCAGGCGGTGTCGACGCCCTGCTCCACTTTGCTGCTGTCAATATTGCTTTGCTTCATCAAATCGAGGCTGACGGATTCACGCAAAATCAGCGACTCGGCATGGCCAAACACGTAGCTTGCCAGTTGGTTAAACTGCGGGTCCTGGAACGGGCCAACGCTGTGGCCAATCATGTACACCGGCTTTTTCGCCATAAAGCTGCACAGCGCATGCTCGAACTGCGAAACGCCGTATAAATCGACAAAGAACGAGCCGCCAACCTGAATAATCGCATCATATTTTTGCAGCGATTTCACAAAATCAATAAAGCCCTGCGGGATGGAAATATTGCGCAGCCGCCCGTTGTCCGTGGCTTTTGCCAGCAAAACCTGGTGCTGATATTTACGGCGCAGCACCTTCTTAACCCGCCCCATCAGCCCAACCGCGTTATTATGCTGCTTCATCTGCTTATACAGGCCGTCGCCCATCACCGGGCGGCCCAGCAGCCAGGCGGAACTCACCGGGTAACGGCTCATCACATCAACTTCCACGGATTGATCAATCGTGGTGATGGCATCAATCAGCCCGCGCAAAATGGCGCTGTCACCGCGGTTGCCGCAGGTGTGGTTGCCAAGAATTAATAATTTCATACAGATTTCCTTCTTTAAATTAGGTTCTTTTATTTACTCACCCTTGAGGTTTTTTCTTATAGTCCACTCACTATTCACTCAAGCAATTTGTCAGGCGAGATCTGTAAGCCTCCCGGGTTTTCCGTTCACCCGAACGCAGAGTGATCTCTGTGGCTTCCAT
Organism: Buttiauxella warmboldiae; assembly: GCF_003818135.1. Classification (GTDB taxonomy): domain Bacteria; phylum Pseudomonadota; class Gammaproteobacteria; order Enterobacterales; family Enterobacteriaceae; genus Buttiauxella; species Buttiauxella warmboldiae. The sequence goes on from NZ_RPOH01000035.1 coordinate 55,645, forward strand.
ATACGGTGAACGTGTCATG
>NZ_RPOH01000036.1 GCF_003818135.1 Buttiauxella warmboldiae
CCCATGACTTTTGCAAAACGAACATGGACCATCAATAAAAAACAAGGAAAATCAATTTATTGATTTTCGGCTGATAACAACAAAGAAGGAAAAACCACGCTTTTTCCTTCTTTGTCAGCAATATCAGGGCAGCTTTACGCTGCCCTGCGAGGTTATAGCGGGTCTACCTTGAGACAGGAAACCGCATGCTTGAAGCTACCCTCCAGCACCGGGCGGGTTTTCGCACATTCTGGCCCGGCAATCGGGCAACGCGTGCGGAATACGCAGCCTGACGGCGGGTTGATCGGCGATGGCAACTCCCCTTCAAGAAGTTGTATGGTTTTATTTCTTTCCAGATCCGGGTCAGGGATCGGCACCGCTGACATCAATGCTTTCGTGTAAGGATGCAGCGGATTGTGATACACCTCGTCATAGGTGCCCAACTCCACCGCATGGCCCAGATACATCACCAGCACACGGTCAGAAATGTGTTTTACCACCGCCAAATCGTGCGCGATGAAGATCAGGGAAAGCCCCATTTCACGTTGCAGTTTTTGCAGCAGGTTAACCACCTGAGCCTGAATGGACACGTCCAGCGCCGATACCGGTTCGTCACAGATAATCAGTTTTGGTTCAAGAATTAGCGCGCGGGCAATCCCGATACGCTGACACTGGCCGCCTGAGAATTCGTGCGGGTAGCGGTTGATAAGGTTTGGCAGCAAGCCCACTTTCATCATCATCGCTTTTACACGATCACGAACTTCCTGGCGCGGCATTTTCGGGTGATAAGTACGCAGCGGCTCGGCGATAATATCACCGATATTCATACGCGGGTTTAGTGACGCCAGCGGGTCCTGAAAAATCATCTGGATGTCGCTACGCACATCACGCCACTCGTCCTGATTCATCCCCAGCAAATCTTTACCCAGCCAGGCAACGCGGCCTTCGGTCGCTTTAACCAGGCCGATAATGGCCCGGGCAAAAGTTGATTTTCCGCAGCCGGATTCCCCAACTACCCCCAGCGTTTCGCCTTCGTATAAACGCAGCGTTACGCCATCAACCGCTTTCAGGGTTTTCGACGGTTGCCAGAACCACTGTTTGCCATCTTTGATATCAAAATGCACTTTGAGATCGGCGATTTCTAAGAGCACTTTTTTCTCTTCGGTTACTGCGTTCATACTAATTCCTCCACTGGCTTAAAGCAGGCGCGCAAGCGACCTTCACCAAAACGCTCCAGCGGTGGCGCAGTATTACAGATTTCCATTGCGTGTGGACAACGTGGCTGGAACGGGCAGCCTTTCGGCAAACGCAGCAGGTTTGGCGGGTTACCAGGGATGGTCAATAAAGACTCACCTTCAGCGTCCAGACGCGGTACCGCATTCAGCAGGCCGATAGAATATGGGTGCACTGGGTTATAGAACACATCCCGCGCCTGGCCGTATTCCATAGTACGACCGGCATACATCACCAGCACTTTGTCGCAGATCCCGGCAACCACGCCGAGATCGTGGGTGATCATGATAATCGCGGTGTTAAATTCACGTTTCAGCTCGTTTAACAGCGTCATGATTTGCGCCTGCACGGTCACATCCAGCGCGGTTGTGGGTTCATCAGCAATCAGCAGTTTTGGCCGACACAGCAGCGCCATCGCAATCATCACGCGCTGGCGCATCCCGCCGGAAAACTCATGCGGGAACATCCGCATGCGCTTACGCGCTTCCGGCATTTTCACCGCGTCGAGCATGCGAACGGACTCTTCAAATGCTTCTGCCTTACCCAATTTTTTGTGCAGCATCAGCACTTCCATCAGTTGCTCGCCGACGCGCATGTACGGATTCAGCGAGGTCATTGGGTCCTGGAAGATCATCGAAATCTGTTCTGCGCGCAGGCGGTTAAGCTGGCTTTCTGGCAGATTCAGAATCTCTTTGCCATTAAATTTCGCTGAGCCGCCAATGCGACCATTCGCCGCCAGCAAACCCATCAAAGCAAAAGCCGTTTGCGATTTACCGGAACCAGACTCGCCCACAATGCCCAGAGTTTCACCGGCACGCAGGCTGAAATTCAGATCGTTTACCGCAGTAACGTCACCGTCTGGCGTTGCGAAGGTGACGCGCAAATCTTTTACGTCTAACAACGCAGAAGTCGCGTTCAGTGGAGTCACCACCGCAGGATTTTCAATTGTGCTCATCGCGGCACTCCTTAACGATCTTTCGGGTCGAGGGCATCACGCAGGCCATCGCCGATAAAATTAAAACAGAACAGAGTAATAACCAGGAAGCCTGCCGGGAACATCAGCAGCCACGGTGAAACCTCCATGGAGTTTGCCCCATCGCTCAGCAATGCGCCCCAGCTGCTCAACGGCTCTTGCGTACCCAGACCGAGGAAGCTCAGGAAGGATTCGAACAGGATCATGCTCGGCACCAGCAGCGAGGCGTAAACCACCACCACGCCCAGCACGTTTGGCACGATGTGATGCACCACGATATTGGCGGTAGAAACCCCACCGACCTGGGCTGCTTCAATAAACTCTTTACGTTTCAGGCTCAGCGTCTGACCGCGCACGATACGCGCCATATCCAGCCAGGAAACCATGCCGATGGCGACAAAGATCAGCAGGATGTTTTGCCCAAAGAAGGTCACCAGCAAAATCACGAAGAACATAAACGGGAAGGAGTTCAGGATTTCCAGTAAACGCATCATCACGGAGTCGGTTTTACCGCCCAGATAACCCGCCATCGAACCGTATAACGTCCCGACGATCACGGCGACCAGCGCCGCCGCCACGCCCACCATCAGCGAGATACGCCCACCGATTGCGACGCGCACCAGCAGATCGCGTCCTGAGGAGTCAGTACCAAAATAGTGACCAGAGGTCATATCCGGTGCGGCCGACATCATTCCCCAGTCGGTATCAAAATAACTAAACTGCGACAGCATCGGCGCAAAAGTCACGAACAGTGCGATAAATGCCAGCACAATCAGACTCGCAACCGCTGCACGGTTATGCATAAAGCGGCGGCGAGCATCCTGCCAAAGGCTACGGCCTTCTACTTCTAGTTTTTCACTGAAGTTTTCCAGCGCCTCGCTGTTTTTATTACTCAACATCATGGCGTACTCCAGTATCAGTAACGGATTTTCGGATCGATAACGGCGTACAGCACATCAACAATCGCGTTAAACAGAATCGTCAGCGCGCCGACCAGAATGGTCAGGCTCAGCACCAAAGAGTAATCGCGGTTCAGCGCGCCATTAACGAACAGCTGGCCAATACCTGGTAATCCGTAAATGGTTTCAATAACCATTGAACCCGTAATGATACCGACGAAAGCCGGGCCTAAATAAGACAGAACCGGTAACAGTGCAGGTTTCAAGGCGTGGCGCAAAATAATGCGGCGCATTGGCAACCCTTTGGCGCGCGCGGTACGGATAAAGTTGGAGTGCAGGACTTCAATCATCGAGCCGCGAGTAATACGCGCAATACTGGCAATATAGGCCAATGACAAAGCCACCATCGGCAAAATCATGTACTGCGGCGCGCCACCGTTCCACCCGCCTCCGGGCAGCCATTTAAGCGTGATGGCAAATATCAGCACCAGTAACGGGGCGACGACGAAACTGGGGATCACTACCCCGGTCATGGCGACCCCCATGACGGCGTAATCCCATTTGGTATTCTGATTCAGGGCAGCGATAACCCCTGCGAATACGCCTAAGACCACCGCGAAAATAAATGCGGCCGCGCCTAATTTGGCCGAAACAGGGAAGCTGGAAGCCACCAGGTCGTTAACGGAATAATCTTTATATTTAAATGAAGGGCCAAAATCACCGTGCGCCAGCTGTTTCAGATAGCTGAAATACTGGGTGGCGATCGGATCGTTTAAATGATATTTGGCTTCGATGTTTGCCATCACTTCTGGCGGCAAAGCGCGCTCCCCGGTGAAAGGACTGCCCGGCGCAAGACGCATCATAAAGAAGGAGATAGTTATTAGAATAAAGAGTGTCGGAATCGCTTCCAGACAACGACGTAGAATAAATTTCAACATTGCCCGTACCTTCTGGCGTGTGCCTTTAAGTAGTGATGAATAAGACACGCTGGGGCAGATTTGTTAACCAACAAACCTGCCCCACGAATTGCCATTAATGTTTGATGATGTACATATCTTTGGTGTGGATATTATCCATCGGATCTTTACCGGTGTAGCCACCCACCCAAGGTTTCACCAAACGGGCATTCACATAGTAATAAACGGGCACGATCGCCGAGTCTTTATCCAGCTGCTGCTCCGCTTTGTCATACAGCGCAGTACGTTGCGCTTCGTTAGTCACCTTCAGCGTGTCGGCAATAATCTTGTCAAACGCTTCGCTCTTATAGTGCGCGGTGTTGTTCGAGCTGTCAGACAACATGGTGTTCAGGAAAGAAGTCGGTTCGTTGTAATCTGCACACCAGCCGGCACGCGCGACGTCGAAGGTTCCCTGATGGCGAGTATCGAGGAAGGTTTTCCACTCCTGGTTTTCCAGCTTCACCGTCACGCCGAGGTTTTTCTGCCAGATAGAAGAAACGGCGATAGCCAGCTTCTTATGCAGATCGGAGGTGTTGTACAGCAGGTTGAAGGTCAGCGGCTTATCTTTGCTAAAGCCCGCTTCGGCCAGCAATTTTTTCGCTTCTTCATTACGTTTTTCTTGTGTCCAGCCAAACCATTCTGGCTGGGTCAGTTTTGCACCGTCAGTGTAAGGAGGGGTATAGCCATAAGCAGGCAGGTCGCCCTGGTTTTTCACTTTATTGACGATGATGTCACGATCCAGCCCCAGTTTCAGCGCGGTACGGACGCGAGGATCGTTGAAAGGTGGTTTTTGGTTATTGATTTCGTAGTAGTAAGTACACAGATAGGGATCGACGTGAACTTCCTGCGGAATTTCTTTTTTCAGTTTCTGGAACAGTTCAATCGGCATGTTGTTGTAGGTCATGTCGATTTCGCCGCTGCGGTAGCGGTTCACATCCGTCACTTCAGAAGAGATGGGCAGATAGGTGACTTCATTAATAACCGTTTTGCCGTTATTCCAGTAGTTCGTATTACGCTCCAGAACGATACGTTCGTTAACTACCCAGGTTTTTAATTTGAATGCGCCGTTAGAGACGATATTGGCTGGCTGAGTCCATTTATCCGCGAATTTTTCAATCACGGCTTTGGGGACTGGAGACATGGAAGAGTGAACCAGCAGCTTATAGAAATAAGGAACCGGTTCGGTTAACGTCACTTCCAGAGTATGGTCGTCAATCGCTTTTACCCCCAGTTCTTCAGGCTTCTTCTTACCATTAATGATGTCATCGATATTAGCGATGTGGCCGTATTGCAAATAGCTTTCATAAGGCGAGGCGGTATTAGGATCGGCCAGACGCTGCCAGCTGTAGACGAAATCTTGTGCGGTAACCGGATCGCCGTTGGACCATTTGGCATCTTTACGCAGATGGAAGGTCCAGACTTTAAAGTCTTTGTTTTCCCATTTTTCGGCAACGCCTGCGGCCGGATGACCGGCTAAATCAGTCACCAACAGACCTTCAAACAGATCGCGGTTAATGTTGGACTCAGGAACGCCTTCGATTTTATGCGGGTCCAGGGACTGAACTTCAGAACCGTTGTTACGCACCAGGGTTTGCTTTTCCGCGAGCTGAACACCTGCCGGAACTTCGGCCGCCGTGGCCATATTTCCTGCGATTAGCGCGGTCAAAATGCTTGCTGCGATCAGACTTTTTTTTGTGATGTTGGACATTGTGTTGATACTCCACTCATTATAATTACCGACCCGAAAGCCAGCCTCTTCCCCTCCTGGGGGCCCTTAACAGCGCAAGAGCGTTATGCGCTGCCAGGTTGTTTTTTGCGTTATTTACTATCACCGACTTTATGAAGGGGCGCTCTTATTGGCGCCTGCCGCGTCGATGGTTAATCAACCTGCCCTGTTTTCAGGTTGATATTAATTAGTCGTCTGTAAATGAAACATTTTTCAGTTAATTGTGTTGTCCGGAAAGTATCAAAACCCCGTTACTCCCGCCAATACAATTTGCAAATTTGTTAACCATTTCTCTTTTATCAAACTATCAGCTGGCTGGGAGCGCGACAGCAACAGTATGGGTAATTGAGGTAACCTTTTAAAAATAAAAGTAATAATAATTTTTTTCGTGGTGGTTTGCGCTGCGGTTAACGCACACAGCCTTCATTTCACATAAAATTAACAATTGACTGTTTTTTAGCACATTCATCTACTCTAGCGCTTGATTAACTAATAACATCTCAATAAAGGCGCGGCAAGTACCATTGTGTAGTGTGAAAGAAATAACGATGCAAGGGGGAATTTCATCGACAAAGAAAGAAAATGCATCCTGCTAATGCCCGGTTTGCAAAGCATTTTCTTATGCGTGATTTAAAAAAACCATGTGGGAACCTGTTTAACAGGTTAGCTTTGGTGGGAAGTTAACAACAAAAAAGCAGAATCGTTATTCTGCTTTTTCACCGTTCATATTCAGCACAATTAACTTAACAGCCCGGGGAAAATACTTTTCATGCCGGTGACGATAAACTCAATCCCTAAAGCCATCAACAGCAGGCCCATGATACGGGTAATGACGTTAATCCCCGTCTGCCCCAGCAGGCGCACTAGCCACGGCGCCAGGCGGAAAACCAGCCAGCAGCAGAACGCAAACAGCGCGATTGCCACCGTAAAACCGATTAAATAATTCCAGCTATGATAACGCGTGCCCCAGACGATAGTAGAGCTAATGGCGCCGGGGCCCGCCATTAATGGTAGCGCCAGCGGCACAACGCCCACGCTTTCACGGATTGCGCTTTCCGATTTTTCTTGTTTGTTCTGTTTATCTTCCCCCAGTTTACCGCTGATCATCGACATGGCGATGGTGACCACCAGAATACCGCCGGCAATCCGGAAGGAGTCGATTGAGATACCGAAGAGTTGAAGAATGCCGTCACCGAGGAATAAAGAAGTCCATAAAATGATCGCCACTGACAGATTTGCGGTAAGGTTGGTTTTATTGCGCGCGACCGCAGTTTGGTAGCTGGTCATGCTGATAAAGACAGGAATGATCCCCACCGGGTTTACCAGGGCGAACAGGCCAATAAAAAACTTAAAATAGGTCGGCAAATCGAACAAGGATTGAGCCACTCAAATCTCCGCAAATAAACGTAGCAAAGGCCGCCGTAATGTAATGGAAAACTGATGCTGGCGCCATGCCCTTTCGTAGCACAGATAACTACTTTTATAAGCAATTGCGATACCAATCGATATTGTTACTCGCTTGTTGAAAGTATGGTAATTTGTTTCATCTTTGCTGTGACTAAAACTTTAAAGAGTTAATGCTTGCCTGAATCCATCATGCTGAATGGTGTCAGCCTTAAAATTATGTGATACAAATCACGAAAAACCTACTCAGAAGTGAGTACTCTTGCCTGCATCTGAAGGACGAAGTGCAGACCATGAACCGGTTTTTAGATAAGGCTTTTTTAGTAAATCAGTAAGATGCTTTGGGAAGTTTTTGGCTAGTCGCGGCCCGTCTGTTACGCAAGCTGTTGCCCGCTGACTATACTTTCGTCTCGCGCAGCTCATTTACTAAAAAAGTTTAACATTATCAGGAGAGCATTATGGCTGTAACTAATGTCGCTGAACTTAACGCACTTGTAGAGCGCGTCAAGAAAGCCCAGCGTGAATATGCCAACTTTACTCAAGAGCAAGTTGATAAAATCTTCCGTGCCGCCGCTCTGGCAGCTGCCGATGCTCGAATCCCTCTCGCGAAACTGGCCGTTGCCGAATCAGGCATGGGTATTGTTGAAGATAAAGTGATCAAAAACCACTTTGCTTCAGAATATATCTACAACGCCTATAAAGATGAAAAGACCTGCGGTGTTCTGGACGAAGACCAGACCTTCGGGACTATCACTATCGCTGAGCCAATCGGTATCATCTGCGGTATCGTGCCAACGACTAACCCAACTTCCACGGCTATCTTTAAGTCTCTGATCAGCCTGAAGACGCGTAACGCGATTATCTTCTCTCCACACCCGCGTGCTAAAGATGCGACTAACAAAGCCGCAGACATCGTTCTGCAAGCTGCAATCGCTGCTGGCGCACCAAAAGATCTGATCGGTTGGATTGACCAGCCTTCTGTCGAACTGTCTAACGCGCTGATGCACCACCCGGATATCAACATGATTCTGGCGACTGGTGGTCCAGGCATGGTTAAAGCTGCATACAGCTCCGGTAAACCAGCAATCGGCGTAGGCGCAGGTAACACTCCAGTTGTTGTTGACGAAACTGCCGACATCAAACGCGTTGTGGCTTCGATCCTGATGTCTAAAACCTTCGATAACGGCGTAATCTGTGCTTCCGAGCAGTCAGTCATCGTTGTTGACTCTGCATACGATGCAGTGCGTGCACGTTTTGCATCCCACGGCGGCTACATGCTGCAGGGCAAAGAGCTGGAAGCTGTTCAGAACATCATCCTGAAAAACGGCGCGCTGAATGCGGCAATCGTGGGTCAGCCAGCGACCAAAATTGCTGAACTGGCAGGCTTCACCGTTCCGGCTGACACCAAGATTCTGATTGGTGAAGTGAGCGTTGTTGACGAATCTGAGCCATTTGCGCACGAAAAACTGTCCCCTACTCTGGCGATGTACCGCGCGACGAGCTTTGAGGATGCGGTGCTGAAAGCGGAAAAACTGGTTGAGATGGGCGGCATCGGCCACACTTCTTGCCTGTATACCGACCAGGACAACCAGCCAGAGCGCGTTAAGCACTTCGGCGACAAAATGAAAACCGCACGTATTCTGATCAACACCCCGGCTTCTCAGGGTGGTATCGGTGACCTGTACAACTTTAAACTCGCGCCTTCCCTGACTCTGGGTTGTGGTTCATGGGGTGGTAACTCCATCTCTGAGAACGTGGGTCCTAAGCACCTGATCAACAAGAAAACCGTTGCTAAGCGAGCTGAGAACATGTTGTGGCATAAACTTCCGAAATCTATCTACTTCCGCCGTGGCTCACTGCCAATCGCGCTGGACGAAGTGATTACTGATGGTCACAAACGTGCGATGATCGTGACTGACCGCTTCCTGTTCAACAACGGCTATGCAGACCAGATCACTTCGGTGCTGAAAGCGGCGGGCGTTGAGACTGAAGTCTTCTTCGAAGTCGAAGCCGACCCAACGCTGTCCGTGGTACGTAAAGGCGCAGAGCTGGCTAACTCCTTCAAACCAGACGTGATCATCGCGCTGGGCGGCGGCTCCCCGATGGATGCGGCTAAAATCATGTGGGTGATGTACGAGCACCCGGAAACCCACTTCGAAGAGCTGGCGCTGCGCTTTATGGACATCCGTAAGCGTATCTACAAGTTCCCGAAAATGGGTGTAAAAGCGAAAATGATCGCGGTAACCACTACTTCCGGTACCGGTTCAGAAGTGACGCCGTTTGCGGTGGTAACTGATGATGCAACAGGTCAGAAATACCCGCTGGCTGACTACGCTCTGACTCCGGATATGGCGATTGTTGATGCCAACCTGGTGATGGATATGCCTAAGTCCCTGTGTGCATTTGGTGGTCTGGATGCCGTGACTCACGCGCTGGAAGCTTACGTATCCGTGCTGGCAAGCGAGTTCTCTGACGGTCAGGCTCTGCAGGCGCTGAAACTGCTGAAAGAAAACCTGCCGGCCTCTTACAACGAAGGCGCTAAAAACCCAGTGGCTCGTGAGCGTGTACACAACGCTGCGACCATCGCGGGTATCGCGTTTGCCAACGCCTTCCTGGGCGTGTGCCACTCAATGGCTCACAAACTGGGTTCACAGTTCCACATTCCTCACGGTCTGGCGAACGCCCTGTTGATTTCCAACGTTATCCGCTACAACGCCAATGACAACCCAACCAAGCAGACTGCTTTCAGCCAGTATGACCGTCCACAGGCGCGTCGTCGTTATGCTGAAATCGCAGACCATCTGGGTCTGAGCGCACCGGGCGACCGTACTGCTGCGAAGATTGAGAAACTGCTGGCATGGCTGGATTCTATCAAGGCTGAACTGGGTATTCCTAAGTCCATCCGCGAAGCTGGCGTGCAGGAAGCTGACTTCCTGGCTCACGTTGATAAGCTGTCTGAAGATGCATTCGATGACCAGTGTACCGGTGCTAACCCGCGTTACCCGCTGATCTCCGAACTGAAGCAAATTCTGATGGATACCTACTACGGTCGTGAGTTCTCTGAAGGTAGCGAAGCAGTAGCTAAAGAAGCGGCCCCAGCCGTTAAAGCTGACAAGAAAGCGAAGAAAACCGCTTAATTATCAAGCCTGATAAAAAACCCGCTCCGGCGGGTTTTTTTGTCTCTGTCATTGTGAAAAAGCGATATGAAGCCTGTGGCGACGAGAAGAGGGAAAACCAGACCTTCCCTCTTCCGATGATTTTTATGCGCCCTGAATGCCCTGCAGAGAGCCTTTTTGTAACGCTTCCTTGTAATGCTTACGGCAAACTGACACATAGCGCTCGTTACCGCCAATCACCACCTGCTCTCCCTGATTATACGGGCGACCCTCATGGTCGAGACGCAATACCATGCTCGCTTTGCGGCCGCAGAAACAGATGGTTTTTAATTCCACCAGCTTATCGGACCATGCCAGTAAATATTGGCTACCGCCGAACAACTCGCCCTGAAAATCGGTCCGCAAGCCGTAGCATAATACCGGAATATCTAATTCATCCACCACGTCTGATAACGCCAGCACCTGCTCACGGGTCAGAAACTGGCATTCGTCCACCAGAACACAATGTACGGCATTACGCTGATGCTCATCGCGTATTTCACTGAATAATGGCGTGGCGTCATTGTAGAGCCTGGCAGGCGACGACAACCCAATACGTGAACTCACCTTTCCGGAGCCAAATCGATTGTCAATTTCTGCGGTATACACCAGCGTGCGCATTCCGCGCTCCTGATAGTTGTACGAAGATTGCAGCAATGCAGTAGATTTACCCGCGTTCATTGCGGAATAGTAAAAGTAGAGTTGTGCCATTGGTCAGCTAGCCTGAGTAAAAATGTAAATATTATTAACACCGATTATACCATAAGCCGTTACGGAGTTAGCGTTACCTTATGGCTTCAGGAAGAATTATCGGATGGTTGCTTTGTTATATAAATCAGCCGACAAATCGGCGGTAAATCTCAGCGCTTTGCAGCCCATCAGGCTGCCCTTAACCTGCAGAGTTTTCAGCGTTTTCAAAGCTATTTAGCGCCAGCTTTTGAATTGCTATTAATAATAATCTATTAAGAATATCCACGGCGACAGGCAATAACGCCAGAGGTTGATATTTCACCATTGCTGCGCTTATCTCTCAATTTACTCCTACAACACCCTGAAACTCTCAGGGGTGTTGTAGGAAAAGTGAGATTTCGGCGTTTTTTTCATCCTGGCGGGCCGCCAAAATTTAAGTTAATACGCATTTATAAATCGACAAAATATTATGGAATTTTGACTTCCTTACATTCATCCCTATTGCAGAACTTAATTTAAGCCTCTATTATTAGCCCAACAAGCCAACCATCAATATAAGATTGAGATTACTACAATGAGCGAAGCACTTAAAATTCTGAACAATATCCGTACTCTTCGTGCACAGGCCAGAGAATGTACCCTGGAAACGCTGGAAGAAATGCTGGAAAAATTAGAAGTGGTTGTTAACGAACGCCGTGAAGAAGATAATGCTGCTGCGGCAGAAATTGAAGAGCGCACGCGTAAACTGCAACAATACCGTGAAATGCTGATTGCTGACGGTATCGATCCTAACGAATTACTCAATAGCATGGCCGCGGTTAAAACTGCAGGCAAAGCAAAACGCGCTGCGCGCCCGGCTAAATATCAGTACATCGATGAAAACGGCGAAAGCAAAACCTGGACTGGCCAGGGCCGTACTCCAGCCGTGATCAAAAAAGCAATGGAAGAGCAAGGTAAAAAACTGGAAGACTTCCTGATTGCCTGATTGTTGCTTTGAGTGCTGCTTATTAAATCCCGCTGCGGCGGGATTTTTGTTTGGCGTGCATGATTAACCTGAAAGTCATCCCCAAAATAGCAGCCACAAAAAAGGAAGCCAGGCTTCCTTTTAGATTGCTGACAAAGAAGGAAAAAGCGTGGTGTTTCCTTCTTTATGGCGAATAGATATCAGCTGACTTTATAGAACGCTTTATACCAGTCGACAAAGCGCTGCACGCCATCGCGCACGGAAGTCTGCGGCCTGAAGCCAATCACCTCGTACAGCGCCTGCGTATCCGCACTGGTTTCCAGCACGTCGCCCGGCTGCATTGGCAGCATATTCTTGTGCGCAACTTTACCCAAAGAGGTTTCCAGCGCCGTAATATAATCCATCAGCGTAACCGGACTGCTATTGCCAATATTATATACCCGGTAAGGTGCAGAACTGGTCGCAGGCGAACCTTGTTCTACTGTCCACCCGGCATCGTCCTGTGGAATGACATCCTGCAAGCGGACAATCGCTTCGGCAATATCATCGATATAAGTAAAATCACGACGCATTTGGCCGTGGTTGTAAACATCAATACTCTTCCCTGCGACAATTGACCGGGTAAATTTAAATAATGCCATATCCGGGCGCCCCCATGGACCATAAACGGTGAAGAAACGCAGGCCCGTGGTCGGTAATTTATATAAATGCGAGTAGGTGTGCGACATCAACTCGTTGGCTTTTTTAGTGGCCGCATATAAGGAAATCGGATGGTCGACACTGTCTTCAGTGGCGAAGGGCAGTTTACGGTTCAGGCCGTATACCGAACTGGATGAGGCATATAACAGATGCCCGACTTTATTATGGCGGCACCCTTCCAGAACATTTAAATGCCCGACCAGATTTGAGTCGGCATAAGCATGGGGGTTATCGATGGAATAACGTACACCCGCTTGCGCTGCCAGATGAATTACGCGATCGAACTGCTCAGCGGCAAATAATGCAGCCATCCCATGACGATCGGCAAGGTCGATTTTATCGAAGCGAAATGAAGCATAGGGAGTCAGGAGCGCGAGACGAGCCTGCTTGAGATTGACATCATAATAGTCGTTCAGGTTATCGATACCGATAACCTGGTGACCGGCTGCCAGCAGACGTTCGCTAACGTGGAATCCAATAAAGCCTGCTGCGCCGGTAACCAGAAATTTCATACTAACCTCATTTATTACGCAATATTAATGGACGCTCCGCGGCCAATGGCATAATAAACAAAACCGCGTTTGCTGAGTCTCTCCGGATCATACAGGTTACGGCCATCAAAGATAACTGGTTGCTTGAGTGATTTCTTGATAGCGTCGAAATCCGGGGCCCGGAAACTCTGCCACTCCGTACAAATAACCAGTGCGTCTGCGTCTTGCAAGGCCGCTTCTTTCGTCCCCATCAGCTTCAGGTCGGAACGATGTCCGTAAATGCGCTGGGTTTCGTCCATGGCTTCCGGGTCGTACGCCTGCACCTGAGCGCCACGTTCCCACAGCGCTTCCATCAGCACACGGCTGGAGGCCTCACGCATATCGTCAGTATTAGGTTTGAAAGACAGCCCCCACAGCGCGAAGGTTTTACCTTGCAGATCTTCACCAAAGTGACGAGAAATAAACTCAGGTAGTTTTAGCTTCTGGTCGTGGTTCACCTCTTCTACCGCCTGCAGAATACGCGGCGTGTAGCCAATCTGCTGGGCGGTGCGAATCAGCGCCTGCACGTCTTTCGGGAAGCAGGAACCGCCATAGCCGCAGCCGGGATAGATAAAGCTGTAGCCAATGCGCGAGTCTGAACCAATACCCATACGCACTTTTTCAATATCCGCTCCCAGCCGCTCAGCCAGGTTAGAAATCTCATTCATAAAGCTGATTTTGGTCGCCAGCATGCAGTTCGCGGCATACTTGGTCAGCTCGGCGCTGCGGATATCCATCAGGATCATGCGGTCGTGGTTGCGGTTGAACGGTTCATACAGTTCACGCAGTAAATCAACCACGTCTTCATTATCAGTACCGACCACGATGCGTTCCGGGCGCATACAGTCGGAAACCGCGGCGCCTTCTTTCAGAAACTCCGGGTTAGATACCACGTCAAAAGAAACCTCAACGCCGCGAGCCTTCAGCGTGTCTTCCATTACGCTACGCACTTTATCGGCGGTGCCAACCGGAACCGTTGATTTATCGAGCACCACTTTATGAGAAGTCATGTGCTGCGCGATGGTTCGTGCCACCGCGGTAACATATTTCAGGTCAGCGGAACCATCTTCATCCGGTGGCGTCCCCACGGCAATAAATTGCATTTCACCATGATGGACGCCCATTTCAGCATCGGTGCTGAAATGCAGGCGGCCCTCTTCATAATTTTTCTTCACCAGCGGCGTTAAGCCCGGCTCAAAAATAGGGATCACGCCGTTTTTCAGATTCTCGACTTTCTGCGCATCGACATCGATGCACATCACATCGTGTCCGACTTCCGCAAGCACGGCCGCCTGGACAAGCCCCACATAGCCGATACCAAATACAGTAACTTTCATCTGTCTATCCTGCGTTGAAATGCATTACTTTTTCGCGCCAACCGTCTCTTCAAGCCATGCTTTAAACTCTGCACCCAGAGTGTTGTGACGAATACCGTATTCCACAAACGCCTGCATATAGCCGAGTTTGTTACCGCAGTCGTGGCTCACGCCTTTCATGTGATAGGCTTCCACCGTCTGTTTTTCCATCAGCATCGCGATGGAATCGGTCAGCTGAATTTCATCGCCCGCGCCCGGAGGCGTTTTCGACAGCAGCGGCCAGATATCTGCGGTCAGGACATAACGGCCGACAACCGCCAGGTTGGAAGGGGCGACGTTGGCTTTCGGCTTCTCAACGATGCCAACCATCGGCACGCTGTCGCCCGCGTTCAGCTCAACGCCTTTGCAGTCAACCACACCGTAAGCCGTCACGTCTTCTACCGGTTCAACCATAATCTGGCTGTGGCCTGTGGCGTCAAAACGCTTGATCATTTCGGCCAGGTTGTCCTGAGACAAATCAGACTCGAACTCATCGAGAATAACGTCCGGCAGAATAACCGCCACTGGCTCGTCACCCACCACCGGATGGGCGCACAGCACCGCATGGCCCAGGCCTTTTGCCAGCCCCTGACGGACCTGCATGATGGTGACATGCGGAGGGCAGATAGCCTGAACTTCTTCCAGCAGCTGGCGCTTAACGCGTTTTTCCAGCATCGCTTCCAGTTCAAAACTGGTATCGAAATGGTTTTCGATGGAGTTTTTCGAAGAGTGCGTTACCAGCACAATTTCAGTAATGCCTGCGGCAATACATTCATTAACCACATACTGGATTAACGGCTTATCAACCAAAGGCAGCATCTCTTTTGGAATAGCCTTGGTAGCCGGTAACATACGCGTGCCCAATCCCGCGACGGGGATTACTGCTTTTCTTACTTTAGAATTAATGGCAGCCATTGAAAAATCTCCTGGACTGTTCAAGTTTTCACTTGCAAGTCAATTAAAAAACGCCTCGAGTATATCAGCTTAAAAATGGAATCTACGGCTGTTTACCCGTTGCGCTGGTAATTTAAGATAAATACGAATGCGTTAGTTGCGATATTACCACTCGGCAACACAGGGGAGAAAACCTAAATGTTTTCAAGCATCCAGATGCTCATTCCGCAGTCAACATCAGGCGTAATCGCCCGCCAGTACCCCACACCTGGCACTGCCAGGAGTCACAGCGCTGGCTAATTTGATTGAGATAGGTATTGCCCAGCGTGCCTAATGGCACCCCATTGCTGACCTGAATTTGATGCTCGCCGGTATTTAAGGTGGCATTGAGCCCTGCCGACACCAGAATGAGATTTTTAAGCTCGCTATGATAATAGCCCACCATCAGCGGAAATTGGCCGCTGAGATTAGCCTGGCGTAATAGCTGATTGACCTGCCTGAGCAAATTTCCCAGCTCAGGCAAACGCTGGTGCTGCCGGGAAAGCTGTTCCTGCAGCAGGCCATTAAATAGCGCGCGTAATAATAAGGCGGCCAATACGCCATTATCTCCGGCACGGGTAACGTCAAGGCAATAAAACGCCAGATCATTTTCCGATAGCGGTGCAATATCCAGCACCAGCCCTGGCTGATTGAGCGTAATTAACTGACGGTAATTAATGCGACAGTGCGACATCACCTGTTGCACCGGAGGCTGCAGCTCCTGCAGTAATTTTGCCGCGGCCTGTGGGTCGCTGGCTAACGCATCCCAGTCCTGAAACAAACGCTCTTCTTCTTCCACCCGCGAATTAAACATATTGGGATAGAGGCAGGCAAAAACGGTTTCACGCAGGCGGTTAAGGTCTTTAATCGGTTTAAGCAGCACATCCTGCACGCCAAAGCGCAGCGCTTTGGCAATATCTGACATATTTTCGGTAGCGGAAATAACCAGAATTGGCGTCTGAATACCTTCATTGCGCAGCTGTTCCACCAGCATCAGCCCGTTCATACGCGGCATCGCCAGGTCGCAAATCAACAGGTCGGGAGCAAAATCGTCCATTTTTTCCAGCGCATCGATGCCATCTGCCGCAACGGCAATCCTCGCCCCTAAAGAAGAGAGATAATTATCCAGTAAGGCGCGGAAAACGGGCTCGTCCTCAACGATGAGGATCTGTTTTCCAACGAGTGGCTGTGTCATGTGCGCTCTCCTGACTGGCAATAGATCAATAGTGGCATGGTATGACAATCACCGCCTGTCAGAATTGCCTTAAGATGCGTGTTTTTACCGTACTCATTCATGGGTACGCACCAGCGGCAGCAGTTCATCCATCTTTTTTTCGACCGCCAGACTGCCCGCGCTTATCGCCTCAGCGGCCCGGTGGAAATCAAGCGTGGAAATTTGCGGGCAAAAAGGCTGCAGCAGAATATCCGGGGGGTCACCCGCCATCCGGTTGCGTTTTAAACGGTTTTCCAGCACCTGGATAGAGGTGGTCATGATTTCCATGGCCGTGGGGGTGGTATTGGCGCGTCGAAGGGTGATTTTACCGAGCTGCTCGCGTAAACGGCCACGCCAGCTATCAGGCTGCACCTGATGTTCCGCCAAAGGCGAGGTCATATTGACGGAGAGTAAATCTTGCTGCATCAGATGGGCGTCATGCTGCAGATCGACGGCGATAACAATATCGGCACCCAGCGCGCGCGTCAGCGAAACCGGCACCGGGTTCACCACCGCACCATCAACCAGCCAGTAGCCGTTATAGCCAACGGGGGACAATAACCCAGGCATACTGCAAGAAGCGCGTACCGCCTGGTGCAGATCGCCATCGGTAAACCACAGCTCGCGCCCGGTGCTTAAATTGGTCGCAACCGAGCCGAAACGCAGCGCGCAGTCTTCAATGTTCTCTTCGGTAATAATTTTACGAACGTTATTGAAAACTCTTTCACCCCGTAACAGGCCGCCACGCCGCCAGGAGAGATCCATCAGGCGCAGAACGTCCCAATAGCCGAATGAACGCACCCAGCGTTCCATCATCGGCAGGCGATTGCTGGCATACGCCGCGCCCACCAGCGCCCCCACCGAGCAACCCGCTACGATATCAATCTGAATACCGGCCCGCTTTAACGCATTAATGACACCAATATGCGCCCATCCTTTTGCTGCACCCGACCCTAACGCCAGACCGATCTTTACCTGTCTCATTGCGCCTCGGTCTTTCTTCCCCGGTTTATCACCTCGTGACGAAGTCGCCACCGCTCAGTTAACATAGCTACCCCGCGTATTAACGCCGATATTTTTTGGAACCAAGGAGATGCTGTGTCGCAACTTTGCCCTTGCGGTAGCGGTCTGGAGTATAGCTTATGTTGCCAGCCATACCTACGCGCAGACGCCCATGCGCCAACCCCGTCACAGCTTATGCGCTCGCGTTACAGCGCCTACGTGATGCAAGACGCAGATTATCTTGTCGCAACCTGGCATCCGCAAACGCGCAGCCCGTCGCTGAAAGCGGATATTTTGGCCAGTTTTGGCTCCACATGCTGGTCAGGCCTGACGGTGTATGAAGCCGCTGCCGGAAACCATGAAAACGAAGGTTTCGTCAGTTTCGTCGCGCGCTTTGCGGAACAAGGCGCGGAAAGTGCCATCGTGGAGCGTTCTCGTTTTTTAAAGGAAAACGGTCAGTGGTACTATGTGGACGGAACGCGCCCACAGTTTGGTCGTAATGACCCCTGTCCCTGCGCTTCCGGCAAAAAATATAAAAAGTGTTGTGGGCGATAGCGCTCCGTGGCACAACTCAGTCAGCAAACTCACGCACAACAGGACTCACCAAGTGACGCAAGCATTACAGCGAAAAGTACTACGCACTATCTGCCCCGATGCCAAAGGGCTTATCGCCAAAATCACCAACATCTGTTACAAGCACGAACTTAACATCGTGCAGAACAACGAGTTTGTCGACCATCGCACCGGACGCTTTTTTATGCGCACCGAGCTTGAAGGTATCTTCAACGACACCACGCTGCTGGCGGATTTAGACGGCGCGCTGCCGCAAGGCTCGGTTCGTGAACTGATCCCCGCGGGCCGTCGTCGCGTGGTGATTCTGGTCACCAAGGAAGCGCACTGCCTGGGCGATCTATTAATGAAGGCCAACTACGGCGGTCTGGACGTCGAAATCGCCGCGGTAATCGGTAACCATGAAACCCTGCGCACGCTGGTTGAACGGTTTGATATTCCGTTTGAGCTGGTCAGCCATGAAGGGCTGACGCGTGAAGATCATGACAAACAGATGGCTGACGCAATTGCAGCGCATAAGCCTGACTACGTGGTGCTGGCTAAATATATGCGCGTGCTGACCCCTGAGTTCGTTTCACGCTTCCCAAACCAGATTATCAACATCCACCACTCGTTCCTGCCGGCGTTTATCGGCGCGCGCCCTTATCATCAGGCGTACGAACGCGGCGTGAAGATCGTTGGTGCCACCGCGCACTATGTGAATGACAATCTGGATGAAGGCCCAATCATCATGCAGGATGTTATTCATGTCGATCACACCTATAGCGCAGAAGATATGATGCGTGCCGGACGTGACGTTGAGAAGAACGTGCTGAGCCGCGCCCTCTACCAGGTGCTGGCGCAACGGGTGTTTGTTTACGGCAACCGCACTATCATTTTGTAGCCGCTAACCAATGAGTTGTTTAGCTTTACAACGTTACGGGTAAAAAAACGGCAAACGATTCATTTTCTTACAGTGAACGCTTTACAGTGGCGCTTCATTTGATATGATGCGCCCCGCTTCCTGATGAAGGAAGCAACAGGGCCAGTAATAGCACTACCCCGTGGTGGGGTTCCCGAGCGGCCAAAGGGAGCAGACTGTAAATCTGCCGTCATCGACTTCGAAGGTTCGAATCCTTCCCCCACCACCATTAATTAACTCGCTCTCTTCATCAAACGAGCACATTTCTTCCAGACTCCTCACGGGGAAGGACGAGAAGCTTCGATTAAGGTTCGAGTCGAACGTAGTGAGACAACGTTGCTTCAGCAACGGTCATCCTTCCCACTCCGTTCTTGAAGCCAACTCCAGATTGGTTTTCAAGCCGACAAGTACCACACCCCTGGCGGGGTTCCCGAGCGGCCAAAGGGAGCAGACTGTAAATCTGCCGTCATCGACTTCGAAGGTTCGAATCCTTCCCCCGCCACCATCTTCCAGTTATGCCTAAAACTTCCAATTTCGCACAGTATTCCAGATCCCCGTTGGGGAAGGACGAGAAGCTTCGATTAAGGTTCGACTCACGGCAGTGAGAACGCGCAATGCGCGGTTATCCTTCCCCCGCCACCATCTTCCAGTTATGCCTAAAACTTCCAATTTCGCACAGTATTCCAGATCCCCGTTGGGGAGATGCAGGGATGAGGGAGCAAAAAACAGACAAAAAAATACCCGGTCGAAACCAGGTATTTTCAAATCATGCAGGCAACGCTTAACGACGAGCGCGAACTATCTGATACTTACGCGTCAGATACTCCACCGGTGCGCTCCATACGTGCACCAGACGGGTGAACGGGAACAGCAGGAACAGCGTCATACCCAGCGCCAGGTGCACGCGGAAGATAAACGCCACGCCATCCAGATGCTCAGAGGCACCGCCGTGGAACGTCACCACCGCCTGCGCCCAGCCCACCAGCTTCATCATCTCGCTGCCGTCCATATGCTGGGCGGAGAACGGAATGGTCAGCAGACCCAGCGCACACTGGATCATCAGCAAGCTGAGGATCAGGATGTCAGCCGCGCTTGATGTCGCACGAATGCGTGGGTTAAACAGGCGGCGTTTAAGCAGCAGCAAACCGCCCACCAGCGTCATAACTCCACTGGCACCGCCGGCAATCATCGCCATCTTCTGCTTCACATCAATGGGCAGGAACGACTCGTACATCCAGTGCGGCGTTAGCATGCCGAGGAAGTGCCCGGCAAAAATACCTAAAATTCCGATATGGAACAGGTTGGAGGCCAGATTCATCCCTTTGCGGTCGAGCATCTGGCTGGAACCCGCTTTCCAGGTGTACTGACCGTAGTCGTAACGCAGCCAGCTACCCAGCAGGAACACCGTCCCGCAAATGTACGGATATATGTCGTAGAAGAACACATTGAGAAAATGCATGATTACTGTCCTCCGATATTCAGATACTGCGGAGCGACAGCCCCGGCAAAACGACGCTGATGGTTGCCAATTTCAGACTCCCCGCACCCGGCGTCTGCAACAAATTTCACCTGCTCTTCTTCCCAGACCGCATCCAGCGCCTGCGGAGTGTCATCACGTGCTTCACCGGCAATTTGCTGGCTAACGCTTTCCACCGCCACATCGCTTTGCGACAGACCCAGCAGCACGTCAAACAGCGCCGCATAATCACTTTCACGCTGCTTCAGGCGGGCGGCCAGCAGCGCCAGAATCGGCGCCACATCCTGCAAGCCGCCACGCGCTTCGGCCTCAGCACGCTGCGAGAGATATTCCAGATACAGCGGCAGATGGTCCGGCAGCTCGCGGCTGTCGATTTCCATTCCGGCCTGCTGATACTGGTTCATCAGGTTGACCATCGCCTGCCCGCGGTCACGGGATTCGCCGTGAACGTGTTCAAACAGCAATAATGACGTCGCGCGTCCCCGGTCAAACAGCTCGCTGTAGCTCGCCTGCGCATCCAGCAGGTCACGGCTGCACAATGCAGTAATGAAACCGTTAAGCTGAGCCGCCTGCTGCAAATTCAGCGCGCAGCCTTCAGCCAGCGCCTCGCGAAGTTCCTGCTGATGCTGCCACAGGGCAGCATCCGGGTACTCGAGCAAACGGGAAATCACCAGAAGTTCAATCATGATTTTGGCTCCGTTTTGCTGGACACATCAATCGCGTCAATGCGTTTGCTGTTGAACAGATTGAATTTGGAATCCGAACCGTGGCAACCGTCGCCGAAGCTAAAACCGCAGCCTTTGCTTTCAGGGAATGCATCTGCAGCCAGTTCACGGTGACTGCTGGGGATCACGAAGCGATCTTCGTAGTTCGCAATGGCCAGATAGCGATACATTTCCTGCGCCTGCGCTTCGGTCAAGCCCACTTCTTCCAGCGCGCTGATATCGTGAACGCCTTCCACGGTTTCCGCACGTTTGTAGTGGCGCATCGCCATCATGCGTTTCAGAGCGCGCAGTACCGGGGCGGTATCACCCGCCGTCAGCAGGTTCGCCAGATATTCCACCGGAATACGCAGGCTTTCCACATCAGGCAGAATACCGGTGTGCGGCAGTTCGCCCGCATCAGCCGCAGACTGAATTGGCGATAACGGCGGTACGTACCACACCATCGGCAGCGTGCGGTATTCCGGATGCAGCGGCAGCGCCAGCTTCCAGTCCATCGCCATTTTATAAACCGGCGACTGCTGCGCGGCGTCAATCACGCTCTGTGGAATGCCATCTTTCAGCGCTTGCTCAATCACCGCCGGGTCATTCGGGTTGAGGAAAATGCTCAACTGACGCTCGTAGAGATCTTTTTCGTTCTCGGTGCTGGCTGCGGATTCAATCGCATCCGCGTCATACAACAACACGCCGAGGTAACGAATACGACCTACGCAAGTCTCGGAACAGACAGTTGGCTGGCCTGCTTCGATACGCGGGTAACAGAAAATGCACTTCTCTGATTTGCCGCTCTTCCAGTTGAAGTAGATTTTCTTGTACGGGCAGCCGGTGATGCACATCCGCCAGCCGCGGCATTTATCCTGATCGATAAGCACGATACCGTCTTCTTCGCGCTTGTAGATAGCACCGCTCGGGCAGGTCGCCGCACACGCCGGGTTCAGGCAGTGTTCGCACAGCCGCGGCAGATAAGCCATAAAGGTGTTTTCGAACTGGCCATACATCGCTTTCTGCATGTTCTGGAAGTTCTGATCTTTGGCGCGCTTATCAAATTCGCCGCCGAGGATCTCTTCCCAGTTCGGGCCCGCTTCGATTTTGTTCATCCGCTGCCCGGTAATCAGCGAGCGCGGGCGCGCAATCGGCTGATGTTTCCCTTCCGGCGCGTTGTGCAGATGCTGGTAGTCATAATCAAACGGCTCGTAGTAATCGTCGATGCCCGGCAGATGCGGGTTAGCGAAGATTTTACCCAGCAACATCGCACGGTTGCCCATGCGCGGCTGCAGTTTGCCGTTGATTTTACGGATCCAGCCGCCCTTCCATTTCTCCTGGTTTTCCCAGTCGTTCGGGTAGCCAATCCCCGGTTTGGTTTCGACGTTATTGAACCACGCGTACTCCATCCCTTCGCGGCTGGTCCAGACGTTTTTACAGGTCACAGAACAGGTGTGACAGCCGATGCATTTATCAAGATTCAGCACCATGCCGACTTGTGAACGAATTTTCATTTTACGCTCTCCTGTTTCTGGTCGTTGCCTTCACCGTCTAACCAGTTAATGTCTTTCATCTTGCGCACCACCACGAACTCATCACGGTTAGAACCCACGGTGCCGTAGTAGTTAAAGCCATAGGCCAGCTGCGCATAGCCACCAATCATGTGCGTCGGTTTCGGGCTAATTCGGGTGACCGAGTTATGGATCCCGCCGCGTTGCCCGGTAATTTCAGAACCCGGCAGATTCACGATGCGTTCCTGAGCGTGATACATCATCGTCATGCCTTCCGGCACACGCTGGCTCACTACCGCACGCGCCGTCAGCGCGCCGTTTTTGTTGAACACTTCAATCCAGTCGTTATCTTCAATGCCCAGATCTTTGGCGTCGATTTCACTCATCCAGACAATCGGCCCGCCGCGTGACAGCGTCAGCATCAGCAGGTTGTCGCTGTAGGTGGAGTGAATGCCCCATTTCTGGTGCGGCGTCAGGAAGTTCAACGCTTTCTCTGGGTTACCGTTGGATTTTTTACCCATCACGCCTTTCACCGAGCGGGTATCAATCGGTGGACGGTACACCAGCAGGCTTTCGCCAAAATCGCGCATCCACTGGTGATCCTGATACAGCTGCTGGCGGCCAGACAGCGTGCGCCATGGGATCAGCTCGTGAACGTTGGTGTAACCGGCGCTGTAAGAAACGTGTTCATCTTCAAGGCCAGACCAGGTCGGGCTGGAGATGATTTTGCGTGGTTGCGCCTGGATATCGCGGAAGCGAATCTTTTCGTCTTCTTTATTCAGCGCCAGGTGCGTGTGGTCACGACCAGTAAATTCGCTGAGTGCCGCCCAGGCTTTTACTGCCACCTGGCCGTTGGTTTCCGGTGCCAGCGTCAGGATCATTTCTGCGGCATCGATCGCCGTGTTGATCATCGGCTGGCCTTTCGCCGGGCCTTCGGTTTTGGTGTAGTTAAGCTTGCGCAGCAGATCCATCTCAGACTGCGTGTTCCACGCAATTCCTTTGCCGCCGTTGCCGATGGTTTCCAGCAATGGACCGATAGAGGTAAAACGCTCGTAGGTTGCCGGATAATCACGCTCAACCGTCACCAGATGCGGTGCGGTTTTACCCGGGATCAGGTCGCATTCGCCTTTTTTCCAGTCCATTACGCCAAACGGCTGCGCCAGTTCTGCGGCCGAGTCGTGCTGAATCGGCAGCGTCACCACATCGGTTTCTTTGCCTAAATGGCCGACACATACCTCGGAGAATTTCTTCGCGATGGCCTTATAGATTTCCCAGTCGCTTTTCGAATCCCATGCGGGGTCAACGGCTGCAGAAAGCGGGTGAATAAACGGATGCATATCCGAGGTATTCATGTCGTCTTTCTCATACCAGGTTGCGGTTGGCAGCACGATATCGGAGTACAAACAGGTGCTCGACAGGCGGAAGTCCAGCGTCACCACTAAATCCAGTTTGCCATCCAGACCGTTGTCCACCCACTCGACTTCTTCCGGCATCACGCCGCCTTCTTTGCCCAAATCTTTACCCTGAATACCGTTCTCGGTACCCAGCAGGTATTTGAGCATGTACTCATGGCCCTTGCCGGAGGAACCCAGCAGGTTTGAGCGCCAGACGAACAGGTTGCGCGGATGGTTGTTGCCCGCATCCGGCTGTTCTGCCGCAAAGCGAATGTCGCCGTTTTTCAACTGCTGCGCGGTGAAGTCAGCCGGGCTCATGCCTGCCGCTTTTGCCTGCTTCGCAATGTGCAGCGGGTTGGTGTTGAGCTGTGGAGCCGACGGCAGCCAGCCCATGCGTTCAGCACGCACGTTGAAGTCAATCAGGTGGCCGCTGTAACGGGATTTATCCGCCAGCGGCGACAGCAGCTCTTCAGCAGTTAACGACTCATAGCGCCACTGGCTGGAGTGGTTATAGAAGAACGAGGTGCTGTTCATGTGGCGCGGCGGGCGCTGCCAGTCAAGGGCGAAGGCAAGCGGAGTCCAGCCGGTTTGCGGGCGCAGTTTTTCCTGGCCCACATAGTGTGCCCAGCCGCCGCCGCTTTGGCCGACGCAACCGCAGAAGATCAGCATGTTGATCAGGCCACGGTAGTTCATGTCCATGTGGAACCAATGGTTCATACCGGCACCGACGATGATCATCGAGCGGCCATGGGTTTTGTCAGCGTTGTCGGCAAATTCGCGGGCAATGCGGATGATGTTCTGGCGGGAAACGCCGGTGATTTGCTCGGCCCACGCCGGGGTATAAGCTTTCACATCGTCATAGCTGGAAGCGCAGTTTTCGTCGCCCAGGCCGCGATCCAGACCGTAGTTCGCCAGCGTCAGGTCATAAACGGTAGTGACCAACGCGGTAGAACCATCCGCCAGCTGAATACGCTTAACCGGCAGTTTATGCATCAGCACGTTATCAAGCTTAACGTTGTTGAAGTGCTCGGTGCTTTCGCCGCCGAAGTATGGGAAACCAACGTCTGCTACTTCGTCATGGCTGCCGAGCAGGCTCAGGCGCAGTTCAGCCTCTTCACCGCTGGTGCCGTCACGCTGTTCGAGATTCCACTTGCCTTTCTCGCCCCAGCGATAACCGATGGAGCCGTTCGGTGCCAGCAGCTCACCGTTCTGGCCGTCGATAGCCACCGTTTTCCACTGCGGGTTATTTTCCTGCCCCAGGCCATCCACCAGGTCAGATGCGCGCAGCATGCGGCCCGCGGCATAGAAACCGTCACGCTCTTCAAGCATCACCAGCATTGGCATGTCGGTGTAGCGGCGCACGTAATCGGTGAAGTATTGGCTTGGGTTATCAAGGTGGAACTCACGCAGCATGACGTGGCCCATCGCCAACGCCATCGCCGCATCGGTACCCTGTTTCGGTGCCAGCCACTGGTCGCACAGTTTGGCGATTTCCGCGTAGTCCGGCGTTACCGCTACGGTTTTGGTGCCTTTGTAGCGCACTTCGGTAAAGAAGTGGGCGTCCGGAGTACGGGTCTGTGGAACGTTCGAGCCCCAGGCCATAATGTAGCTGGAGTTATACCAGTCGGCAGATTCCGGAACGTCCGTCTGTTCGCCCCAGGTCATTGGCGACGCAGGCGGCAAATCGCAATACCAGTCGTAGAAGCTCAGGCAGGTACCGCCAATCAGCGACAGATAACGGGCGCCGGAAGCGTAAGAAACCATCGACATTGCCGGGATTGGCGAGAAGCCGGCGATACGGTCAGGGCCGAAATTTTTTGCGGTAAAGACGTTAGCCGCCGCGATCAGTTCGTTCACTTCCTGCCAGCTTGAGCGCACAAAGCCACCGCGGCCGCGGGCTTGTTTATAGCTCTTTGCTTTTTCCGGGTCATTGACGATCGAGGCCCAGGCGTTTACCGGATCTTCATGGAGCGTTTTTGCTTCACGCCAGAGTTTGATCAGGCGCTTGCGCATCAAAGGATATTTCAGGCGGTTGGCGCTATAGAGATACCAGGAGTAGCTCGCACCTCGCGGGCAGCCGCGCGGTTCATGGTTTGGCATATCAGGACGGGTGCGCGGATAGTCGGTTTGCTGGGTTTCCCAGGTGACCAGACCGCTTTTAACATAGATCTTCCAGCTACAGGAGCCCGTGCAGTTTACACCGTGTGTGGAACGGACCACTTTATCGTGCTGCCACCGCTGGCGATAACCTTCTTCCCAATCACGATTGGTATCGAGCAGTTGGCCATGTCCATCGGCAAAAGTTTCGCCCTTCTGTTTGAAGTAGCGAAACCGGTCAAGAAATTTGCTCATCGGGGTTCTCCTGATGTGGAGCCTGGAGGCTCTATCTTATGAATACAACATTGCTAACGAGCAGCACGGTAACCCGCTCAAAAGCGGGGAGAATTGATAACGATCAACTCCATTTGCGGACATTTTGCGCCGCAGCGGTTGATATACCACCAAAGTAGCAATCAAGGATATCCAGTTAATTCATTGAAAATAAAGCAATTAACATCATTTATCTGGTAGCAAGGGAGTAGTGATATCAGCGCCAGGGTATTAAGGGGTACATCCGCTGGATATCAGGTTGGTCTGGCAAAAAAAAGCGCGACCGAAGTCGCGCAAGGGATAACCAAAAGGTCAAAACGGTTATTTGGCTGATTTACGGCCATAGACGGCCCAGGTAATCACCACACAAACAATATAAAACACGAGGAAGACTTTCATCGCGCCCGCCGGCGAGCCGGTTAACGTCAGAGAGGTGCCGAACGCTTTCGGGATAAAGAAGCCGCCAATTGCGCCAATGGCCGAAATAAAGCCCAGCGCCGCTGCGGTATCGGTTGCCGCTTCGCGCAATGCGCGCTCCTCGCTGCCGCCCTGCGCTTTCACGCGGTCCATCGTCAGTTTGCGGAAGATAACGGAGATCATCTGGAAGGTCGAACCACTTCCCAGACCGGCCGTCAGGAACAGCATCAGAAACACGCCGAAGAAGGCAATAAAGTTACCGCCCACGCCGTTATGAGGCAGCGTGGTAAACAGCAGCGCGCTGAAAATGGCCATAAAGATAAAGTTCAACAGGGAGACCCGGGTGCCGCCGAAACGGTCCGAAATCGCCCCACCCGCAGAGCGTGCCAATGCGCCAAACAGCGGGCCGAAGAAGGCGAAATGCAGAATATCAACCTGCGGGAACTGGGTTTTGGCCAGCATCGCGAAACCGGCAGAAAAACCGATAAACGAGCCGAAGGTTGCCAGGTACAGCACACCCATAATCCACAGGTGAGCGCGTTTCAGCACCGGCAACTGCTCTTTCAGGGAGGCTTTTGAGGTCGCAAGATCGTTCATGCCAAACCAGGCCGCAAGGGTAAAGATGGCCAGCAACGGCACCCACACCCACGCGGCGTTTTCGAGGAACAGCATGGTGCCGTCCGCTTGCTCAACGCCTGTGCCGCCAAATACCGCAAACATGGAGAGTGAAATCACCAGCGGTGCAATCAGCTGCATCACGCTCACTCCAAGGTTCCCCAGGCCGCCGTTAATCCCCAGCGCCCCGCCCTGTTTTGCTTTCGGGAAGAAGAAGCTGATGTTCGCCATACTGGAGGCAAAGTTTGCCCCGGCAAAACCGCAAAGCAACGCAATGGTAATAAATACGCTAAATGGCGTAGTCGGGTTCTGCACCGCAAGGCCTAGCCATACGCAGGGGATAATTAATATCCCGGTGCTGAAAGCCGTCCAGCGGCGGCCACCGAATACCGGCACCATAAAGGAGTAAGGTACGCGCAGCAGCGCGCCGGAAACGGACGGCAGCGCGGTCAGCATAAAGAGCTGGTCGGTGGTGAAGTTAAAACCCACTTTATTCAGATTCACCGCCACGGCGCTGAACAACATCCATACACAGAATGCTAATAACAGGCAGGGAACGGAAATCCATAAGTTGCGGCTGGCAACTCCGTGGCCCTTAGTTTGCCAGAATGCCGGTTCTTCTGGCCGCCATTCGGTGATAAGCGATGCCGTTTTCTGGCTACAATCGGGTGAGCGCGACATAAACACCTCAAAAAGAGTGAGAGTAATTGCCGCCACCTTAGGGGCTTGTCGGGAATAAAAATTGATGTGAATCAAGGGACAACCCATCTGAACGCTGAGCAAAAATTGACCGTCATTCTTTATAGGTAAAGATAAAAAAGCTAAATAGTGTGGTTTTTCACAAACCTGACCACAACTGCCAGCGGCCTAACCCGGCAGCATGTCCCTTATGGCAATTAATGGGTAATACTTAATGGGTATGGGTATACTCCGGGTGATGTCTGAGAATAACCGTAACTAGCTTTCCCACACCCGGAGTCTACCTGTCGATGCTAAAACGCCTGCTTTCCCCCCTCACTCTGTTCAACCAACTGGCGCTGATTGTGCTGTTGTTGGCGGTGCTGGGCGTCGCAGGAATGAGCCTTGCGGGCTGGCTGGCACAGGGTATTCAGGGCAATGCCCATGCGATTAATAAAGCCGGGTCGATGCGAATGCAGAGCTATCGCCTGCTTGCCGCTATCCCGCTCACGGCAAAGGACCAGGCGCTGTTCACTGAAATGGAACAGACCACCTGGAGTGCCGATCTACAGGAAGCCGCGCGGCAGGATGGTCAGCAGGCAAAACTCGCCGCGCTGCAACGTTACTGGCGCGAAGCGTTAGAACCGGCGCTGCGTAAGGCGCAGAACGCCGAACAGGTGAAGCCCCACGTCGCTGATTTTGTCGCGCATATCGACCAGCTAGTCACCATTTTTGATCACACTACCGAAATGCGCCTGCACCGTATTATCCAACTGCAGTTGGGGATGGCGGCGTTAATCGGCCTGCTGATTATTTTTACCGTTATCTGGTTACGCAAAAGGCTGCTGCGGCCATGGCAGAAATTACTGGCGATGGCGCAGGCTATCGGCCAGCGCGACTTCACCCACCGCGTCACCCTGCGTGGCAGTGATGAAATGGCGACGCTCGGTAGCGCGCTGAACGGTATGTCGGCAGAGCTGGCTGAAAGCTACGCCAGCCTTGAGCAACGGGTGCGAGAGAAAACCGCCGGGCTGGAGCAAAAAAACCAGATCCTGTCGTTTCTCTATCAGGCCAACCGTCGCCTGCACTCCCAGGCTCCGCTGTGCCAGCGCCTGTCGCCGGTACTGAGCGAATTACAACGCCTGACGCCGCTGCGCAATATTGAACTGCGGGTCTATGAATATGAAGACGAAGAGAATTACGCAGAGTATACCTACCAGCCCGACAGCAGTTGCGAAGCCAGCGGCTGTCATCTTTGCCCACGTGAGCCGCTGTTCCAGCCCGGTGAAACCACCGCACAAAAATGGCGCTTAATTGACAATCAGGTTCAGTATGGGCTGGTGCTGGCCCAGCTACCTTTCGGAAAAAACCTGACGCACGACCAGCAGCAGCTGATCCTAACCTTAATGGAACAGCTGACCGCCACGCTTGCGCTGGAGCGCCAGCATGAGCGCCAGCAGCAGCTGGTCGTGATGGAGGAACGTTCGGCGATTGCCCGTGAGCTACACGACTCTATCGCCCAGTCGCTCTCCTGTCTGAAAATGCAGGTCAGCTGTATGCAAATGCAGGGGGCTTCCCTGCCCGCTGAAATGCAGACGTTACTCGGGCAGATGCGCAACGAGCTGAATACCTCATGGCGACAGCTGCGGGAGTTACTGACGACCTTCCGCCTGCAATTAACCGAACCGGGTTTGCGCCCGGCGCTGGAAGCCAGCTGCCGTGAATTTAGTGAAAAGCTGGGTTTCGCGGTGAATCTTGATTATCAGGTGCCGCCGCGCCTCGTGCCCTCCCATCAGGCGATTCATCTGGTGCAAATCACCCGCGAAGCGCTTAATAACAGCCTGAAACATGCCAACGCCAGCGCCTGTGGCGTCAGCGTTATCTATCACGACAAGCAAATGACCTTAACCATCTGGGATAACGGTCAGGGTATTGCCGACCACGGCGAGCGCCGTAACCACTATGGGCTGATCATTATGCGCGACCGTGCACAAAGCCTGAAAGGCGACTGCCAGGTGCGTGCACGCCCGGGCGGCGGTACTCAGGTCATCGTAAATTTTATCCCCGAAATAGCCACAGGAGCCAATCATGAGTAACCCGGAAGCCTCGACCATACTGCTTATCGACGATCATCCCATGCTGCGTACTGGCGTGAAACAACTCATCAGTATGGCGCCGGAACTGGCGGTTGTTGGTGAAGCGGGTAATGGCGAGCAAGGGGTGTTGCTGGCTGAGGATCTCGATCCGGACCTGATTCTGCTGGATTTAAATATGCCGGGCATGAACGGGCTGGAAACCCTGGACTGCCTGCGTGAAAAACCGCTATCCGGGCGGATCGTGGTGTTCAGCGTTTCCAACCATGAAGAGGATGTCGTCACCGCGCTCAAAAGAGGCGCCGATGGCTATCTTCTGAAAGATATGGAGCCGGAAGAGTTGCTCAAAGCGCTACAGCAAGCCGCTACCGGGGAAATGGTTCTCAGCGAGGCGTTAACGCCGGTGCTGGCGGCAAGCCTGCGCGCTAACCGCGCGACCTCTGACCGCGACGTCAATCTGTTAACGCCGCGCGAGCGCGATATTCTCAAACTGATTGCTCAGGGTTTGCCAAACAAGATGATCGCCCGTCGTCTGGATATCACCGAAAGCACCGTGAAGGTGCACGTTAAGCATCTGCTGAAGAAGATGAAGCTCAAATCCCGCGTCGAAGCCGCCGTGTGGGTGCATCAGGACCGGATATTTTAAGGTAACTCGGGGATCAGCTGGTAGCGCGGATCGGCAAGTGGGCTCACCACGATCGGCTCCGCCAGCTGCAGGGTAATCCAGTTTGAGGTCACCTTTTGGCCTTTATCATCCTCAATCACCACTGACAAACGGTACTCGTTTGGCCCTTCAGAACGCCAGGCTGGCATAATCATACTCCAGCCGCTGGTGTCGCGATTATCCGCAGGCGGCGTCAGGCTAAGCGCTTGCGTATCGCCCTGCCAGCTGACGTTTTTAATGCCATGGCTGGCGCGAATTTGCAGCTTAAGCGCCACGGTTTCGCCCGGCTGTAACTCCCAGGGCGGCGTGGCCAGAAAGACGGATAGCGTTCTGCGCTGGCGATACTCCAGCACCGGCAGTGAATCGCGCTCTACGTTGTCATAACGGCTGCCGCGCAGTGAGCTGGTGGTCGCCACTTCAGCCGCGGAGAGCTGTTTTTCCACCGGCACACCAAAACGGTAATTCACCTTCAGGCCGAGATTATCCTGCGCAACGCCGCTCTCACCCTGCTTATGTTGCGCGGTCAGCGTCAGCAGCGGAATGGGGGTATAGCTTAACCCCATGGTCACCGCCACGGGGTTGCGGTAGCCGGTGCCGCTATCAAACAGATCGACTCGTTGGCCGAAATATTGCTCAAGGCTGAGGCTGGTATTGATATGGCGATAAAACGGCAGCCAGGCCTGAGCGGTAACATCATAACCGCGCGCCAGACGCTGCTCGAGCGTTTCACCGCCGGTGCGTTGCCACCCGGTTAACGGCTGATAGTAGTTTGCGGAAAGGCGCAGATACTCGCCCCAGGCTTCGGCCCCAAAACCGGCGCGTTGCAGATTGCTGGCGAGCTGGTTGTCATAAAAGGCGTTATAGCCCAGCAGCCAGCTGCCTGCCCCCCATCGCTGCCCGGCGCCAAGATTGCCAATCGTCCCCGCGTCCTGCCGGGTAAAGCCAACCTGGCTCCAGGTCAGATAACGGTGGTTATCCTGCCATGGGGTAAACAGAGAGGCGCTGCTGCCGCTCCAGTCACCGTGCTCATCCACCAGCAGGTTAATCCGGGCGTTCCCCCACGGCGACAACAGCGATTCAGCTTCGCTGGTGACTTTGTCGGCCAGCGCATCCCGCAGACGTGTAAAAGCAAACAGGCGCGCCTGCTCGCCGGTATCCAGCTCGTCATCGATCATGCTGGCTTCAGCGAATTTTTTAGCCATGGCGGCGATTTCACGCGCGGCGGCATCGGTTTCCGGAGCCAGCCCCATATCGGGCAATTGCACCGCTGCGCGCGCAAATGGATCTTCAGCTTGCTCGATAAAGGTCTGCCGGGTAGCGGCAGCCCCTCCAGCGCTGAAGAGTGCGTAAGCCAGGGTGAAAAATGAAACAACTTTTCTAAACATCGGGAAATAATAGCATCATGCCAGCGCAGATCCTTGTTAAAACTGCTCACACCGCTTAGCTGAGGCTTATTTGAGCAAGGTTTTCAGCTCCGGGATGCAGGAGCCGCAGCAGGTTCCGCAGCGTAGTTTTTCGCCCAACATCGCCACCGACCGGCACCCGCTGGCGATCGCCGCCAGGATAGTTTTCTCCCCGACGCCAAAACAGCTGCACACCGTCGCGCCAGCCTCCTCCTGTGCCGTCGGAGCTTTGCCCGCCAGCAGGAGATAGCGCTCCGCAGATGAGGTCGGCGCTTGCTGAAATGCAGCCAGCACCGCAACGCTATTAATTTCAGGCCAGCTTTTGGCTGCGTAACACGCCAGCTGTAATTCCCCCTTATGCCATGCGAGAAAATGGTTAAATTCGCCGTCCCCGCAGGCCGTTTGCAATTGCCAGCCACGCCCGCTAACTAGCGTTTCTACCCATGCCTGAACGTTGCTGTCAGCGGCACACAGGAAATGCTGAACGCCGGATGAACTCTGCCGCCACCACTGTATTTCCGGGGCAAAATCAATTTCCGCGCGGGCAAATATTTCCCCTTGCCACGCAGGCTGCCAGCGCTGGATACGCACCGCAGTTTGCTTGCTTTCCGGCTGCCCCGAATGCGGGTCGCACACCCCGGCCACCAGGGCGTTAATCAGCCCACGGCGGGCAAACTGCTGGCTCCAGTGCATCGGCACAAAGACGCTGCCCGGCCGCTGGTTATCACTCACCAGCACACGCGCTACCATCCCTCCCTGCCGCGAAGCCACTCTGACCAGCCCTTTATTGGTGACACCGTAACGTATTGCGTCACGCGGATGGATCTCAAGAAACGGCATAGTGATATGTTGCAGCAGGCGCGGCACGCGCCCGGTGCGCGTCATGGTGTGCCACTGGTCGCGAATGCGCCCGGTGTTGAGTATTAAGGGGTACACATGGTCAGCCACGGCCTGCGGTAAGCAAGGCTCAACCGGCACCAGCTGAAATTTTCCGTCAGGGCGCCAGCTTCTGAAGAGTGAAGGTTCTTCTGCCGCTATCGGCCAGCATACGGGTTCCAGCGCGTCGTACTGCTCCCGGCTGAGATTTGCCAACACGCTGATATCAAAGGCGCGCGTGCCGTTATTTTGATAGCCGGAAAGCGCCGCGTGCTCACTGAAAATTTGCTGCGGATGTTGCCAGTTAAAAGCCTGGCGATAACCCAGCCGTTGGGCGATTTGCGCCACCATCCACCAGTCAGCCCGTGCTTCACCCGGCGCAGGCAAAAACGCACGCTGGCGCGAAATTCGCCGTTCAGAGTTGGTCACCGTGCCGTTTTTTTCGCCCCAGGCGAGCGCCGGAAATTTCACCGTAGCGTATCGCAAAGTATCGGTTTCACGCGCCACATCCGATACGATAACCAGCGGACAATTCGCCAGAGCCTGCGCCACTCGGGAACTATCCGGCAGTGACACCAGTGGATTAGTGCCCATAATCCACACCGCTTTTACCTCTCCGCGCCCTACTGCTTCAAACAGTTCAACCGCCATCAATCCTGGCGTTTCGGCGATGCGTTCGCTTCCCCAGAAGCGCCCAAGCCTTGCGATATCTGCCGCGTCAAAACTCATATGGCAGGCCAGCTGGTTAGCAAGCCCTCCAACTTCGCGACCGCCCATGGCATTTGGCTGTCCGGTCAGCGAAAACGGGCCGCAGCCGGGCCGGCCAATTTTGCCACTCGCCAGATGCACGTTGATAATTGCGTTGCATTTATCGCTGCCGCTCGCCGACTGGTTGATGCCCATGGTGTAAAGCGTCATGGCGCGATTGGCCTGCGCGAACCATTGCCAGAAGGTTTGCACATCTACACTGTCCAGTTGGCAAAAGTCGGCGGTTTTTTCCAGCGTCCAGTTTGCGGCTATTTCCAGCGCGGCGGTTTGTCCGTCAAAAGTGTTATCGACTTGAGACGACGACAAAATATTCAATAAGCCGACAAACAATGCGGCGTCGCTTCCGGGGCGCAATGCCAGATGCAAGTCGGCAATCTCGCAGGTTGCGGTGCGCCGGGGGTCAATCACCACCACTTTCATCTGCGGGCGCTGCTGTTTAGCCTGCACCAGGCGCTGATACAGCACCGGATGCGCCCATGCCGCATTTGAACCCGCCAGCACCACCAGGTCAGTTTGCTCGAGATCTTCATAGCTGCACGGCACAAAATCCGCGCCAAACGCCCGTTTGTAACCCACCACCGCCGAGGACATACACAGCCGCGAATTGGTATCGATATTCCCCGCGCCGATAAAGCCCTTCATCAGCTTATTGGCGGCGTAATAGTCTTCGGTCAGTAACTGCCCGGAGGCGTAAAACGCCACCGCTTTGGGGCCAAACTGGTCAATAATGGCTTGCAGGCGCGCAGCCGTTTCATCTAATGCCAGGTTCCATTCCACACGTTCGCCGTTGATTTCGGGATGCAGTAAACGGCCTTCGAGGCCGAGCGTTTCGCCTAGTGCCGCGCCTTTTACGCACAATCGCCCAAAGTTTGCCGGGTGCCGTTTGTCGCCGCTTATCTCGACGCTTCCGCTGTCAGTTGTATGGGCTTCCACTCCACAACCGACGCCGCAGTAAGGGCACGTTGAACGCACAATGTTTGTCATGAAGCCTCCGCACGCACGATCAGCGCCTGGCTTCCCACCCACACGCTGCCCTGTTCTACTTTCACCGGCCAGGCGCGCACAGCGGGTTCCCCATTCTGCGTGCGCCCGTCGCGCAGGCGAATACGGTGTTTGTAAAGTGGCGAAATGACAATCGGCTCACCGGCAGCGTCACCGACAATACCCCGTGACAGCACATTGGCATCGCTGCCCGGTTCGAGGTTATCGAGCGCGTAAATCGCATCGCCAAAGCGAAACAGCGCAATTTGCAGCTCGCCCAGGCGGGCACCGATTCCCGCCTGCGGTGGAATGTCGCTGACGTTGCACACCTCAAGCCACGGTTTGGCGGGCGTGGTGGCAGGCAGATGCACAACGTCGCTGACGGGCTGTAACTGCCCGCGCAGGTTCTGACGCTGCACCGCTTCGTCCGGTTGTTCGCTGTTCACATAAGAGCGGAACAGGGCGAGACGATCCGGGCTGTTGAGCGTGGTTTGCCATTCGCACTGGTAACTATCCACCACGCTTGCCATCTCTTTTTCCAGCTCGTCAGCCAGGCCGAGGCTGTCGTGCAAAATCACGTCACGAAGATATTCAATGCCGCCTTCGAGGTTGTCCATCCAGGTGCTGGTGCGCTGCAAACTGTCGGCGGTGCGGAGGTAAAACATCAGCAAACGGTCGATGGTGCGGATCAGCGCTTCCCGGTCAAGATCGCTGGCGAACAAATCCGCGTGACGCGGCTTCATGCCGCCATTACCGCACACATACAGGTTCCAGCCTTTATCGGTGGCAATCACGCCGATATCTTTGCTTTGCGCTTCTGCGCATTCGCGGGTGCAGCCGGAGACCGCCATTTTGATTTTATGCGGCGTGCGCAGCCCCTTGTAGCGGTTCTCCAGCTCAATCGCTAACCCCGTTGAGTCCTGCACGCCGTAACGGCACCAGGTTGAACCGACGCAGGATTTCACGGTGCGTAGTGATTTACCGTAGGCGTGGCCGGTTTCAAACCCTGCCGCCACTAATTCAGCCCAAATCGCCGGGAGTTCTTCAAGGCGCGCGCCAAAGAGATCGATGCGCTGGCCGCCGGTGATTTTACTGTACAGCCGGTAGCGTTTTGCCACCTGACCGATGGCAATCAGGCCGTCCGGCGTGATTTCCCCTGCGGGAACCCGCGGCACAATCGAGTAAGTGCCGTCTTTCTGGATGTTGGCGAAGTAACGATCGTTAGTGTCCTGCAGCGGAAGATGCGCGGGTTTAAGCAAGTATTCATTCCAGCACGAGGCCAGCACCGACGCCGCCAGCGGCTTGCAGATTTCGCAGCCGTCGCCGTGCCCGTAGCGGCTAATCAGCTGTTCAAAGCTACGGATATGGTTAACGCGCACCAGATGGTAAATTTCCTGGCGCGAGTACCGGAAGTGTTCGCAGATGTCCTTTTTCACCTCCACGCCCTGCTCTTGCAGTTGGTATTCCATCACCTGTTTCACCAGCGCCGAACAGCCGCCGCAGCCCGTCGCCGCTTTGGTGCAGGCTTTGATTGCGCCCATGTCCCCCGCGCCGTTGCTTACCGCCGCGCAAATATCCGCTTTGCTGACGTTATGGCAAGAGCAAATCTGTGCGGTTTCCGGTAATGCCGCGACGCCCAGCCCTTTTGGTGCGCCGCCTTCCATTGCTGGCAGAATCAGGCTTTCCGGCCGTGCGGGGAGCGCCATGCCGTTGAGCATCATTTGCAGCAGCGTGGCATATTCCTGGCTGTCGCCCACCAGCACGCCGCCGAGCAGGGTTTTGTTATCGGCTGAAACGACGATCTTTTTGTAGATTTGCTGCGGGCCGTTAGTCCATTGGTAACTCTGGCAGCCGGGCGTACGCCCGTGAGCATCGCCAAACGAGGCCACTTCCACGCCGAGCAATTTTAGTTTAGTGCTCATATCCGCGCCGAGGAATGCGGATTCAGCGCCCGCAAGCGTTGCCGCCGCGACACGTGCCATTTGGTAACCGGGAGCCACGAGGCCAAAGATTTTTCCTTCCCACAAAGCGCATTCACCGATGGCATAAATCGCGCTGTCGCTGGTCTGGCAGCTGTCGTTAATCACAATTCCGCCGCGTTCGCCCAGCGCCAGTTCGCACTGGCGAGCCAGCGTGTCCTGCGGACGGATGCCAGCGGAAAAAACAATAAGATCGCTGTTCAGCGTTGCGCCATCGGCAAAATTAAGCTGCAAACCTTCGGCATCGGTAATCGCGGTGGTCGATTTGCCGGTGTGCACCTGTACGCCGATATCGCTGATTTTCGCACGCAGCATCGCCGCACCGTCATTATCAAGCTGTACGGCCATCAGGTTCGGCGCAAACTCCACCACATGCGTTTCAAGGCCCAGCTGTTTAAGGGCGTTCGCCGCTTCCAGCCCCAGCAAACCGCCGCCGATCACCACGCCGCGTTTTGCGTTACGCGCACGTTCCGCAATCGCATCCAGATCGTCGAGGGTGCGATAGACAAAACAGCCGGGTAAGTCGTTGCCGGGAACCGGCGGCACAAACGGGTAAGAGCCTGTCGCCAGCACTAACTTGTCAAAGTAAGTTTCCCGACCGTCGCTGTCGCGAACCACGCGCTGCTGGCGGTCAATCTCAACGATTTGGCTGTGACAACGCAGCTCAATGCCGTGTTGGTTAAAAAAATCACCTTCAACCAGCGAAAGCGATTCCGCGCTGCGCCCGGCAAAATATTCCGAAAGATGCACGCGATCGTAGGCTGGATGGCGCTCTGCACCGAACACCACAATCTGATAGCTGTGATGCAGCTGTTGCGCCACGCACTGCTCCAGAAAGTGGTGCCCGACCATGCCGTGGCCAATGACTACCAGGGTTGCTTTTGTCATGTCGTCATTTCCGGCAGCCAGCGGCTGCTCATCAGAGTGGTAAACATCGAACAGCACGTCAGGCGTAACGGGTGCCGCGCTGAGTAAAATATCGGTGAGCGCGTTAGCAGGTGAGATATCACCCAGCAGCAATGCGCCAACCAGTCTGCCGCCGCGTAGATGCAGGCAGCGATAATGTTGAGTGAGGGGATCAAAAGCGGTGAGGATGCGCGTATCGGGCTGCGCGCGAATGTCGCCTGCCGAAAACAGCGGAATACCGCTGACTTTCAGGCGCGTGCCGCGATCCTGATACTGAAAATCAGCGGCGACTTCACCACACAAGCGAGCGGCCAGGATGTCGGCCTGTTGCAGGCAAGGCGCCACCAGCCCCCAGGTTTGCCCGTCGATTTCGCAGCATTCGCCTAACGCGCTGACGTGCGGCGTGGTGCTGCGCAGCTGTGCATCAACGGTGATACCGCGCTGGCAGGAAATGCCGGCCTGCTGTGCAAGCGTAATATTGGGTTTTACACCAGTGGCAATAATCACCCGCCCGGCTGGTAAAACCTCGCCGTTACTCAGCGTCACGCTTTTCGCGGTAATGCGGTCAATACCACAATTTAACCGGCAGTGAATTCCCCGCCGGGTGAGATGTTCCTCAAGCAGCGCCCCCGCCTGCGGGTTAAGCTGAATGTCCATTAGCCACGGCTGGCGATGGATTAAAGTGACGGAAATGCCGCGCGCGCAAAGTGCCGCTGCCGCTTCCACGCCCAGTAAACCACCGCCCAGCACCACGGCGTTCCCCTCACCGCTCAGAATCGCATCAACGTCTGCCAGGGTGCGGAAACCCTGGACGTGCGGCAACTGATGCCCGTCAATCGGCGGGATAAACGGGCGCGAGCCGGTGGCGAAAACCAGTTCGTCATAGTCGAGCATGCGTTTATCTGAGCGCACCGTCTGGCGCTGCGTGTCCACATCCAGCACCGCTTCGCCCGTTAGCAGCTCAATACCGCGATCGGGATACCAGGCCGCATCGTGCAACCGCGTCGCAAGCGCGGGCTTTTCCCCCGCCAGCACCGGCGAAAGCAATATGCGGTTGTAGCTGAGCTGCGGTTCTTCGCCAAAAATGGTGATGGCAAAACGCCCCGGCGCTCGGGCCACAATTTGCTCCACCAGGCGGATTGCCGCCATGCCGTTGCCGATAACAATCAGACGTCGCATCATCAGCGGCTCCTCAGGCAGCCTTCGGCTGCTTTTCGTAGAGGAAACGCAGCACCTGCTGGCGCAGATGGTGGTAGCGACCCTCTTCCGCCAGTTCCACTCGGTTGCGTGGGCGCGGCAAATCAACCTGTAACGTCTCCCCCACCGTGGCCGCCGGGCCGTTGGTCATCATCAGCACGCGGTCCGAAAGCAGCACCGCTTCGTCAACGTCATGGGTAATCAGCACAATGGTGGTGTGCAGCTCTTGCTGAATGTGCATCACCGCATCCTGCAAATGGGCGCGGGTCAGGGCATCGAGCGCGCCGAACGGCTCGTCCATCAGCAGCACTTTGGGCTTCATCGCCAGCGCACGGGCAATGCCGACGCGCTGTTTCATGCCGCCGGAAATTTCTCCGGGACGCTTGTTAACGGCGTGGCCCATTTGCACACGCTCGAGGTTGTGAACAATCCATTCGCGACGCTCGGCGCGGTTCATGGTATGGCGAAACACCTGATCCACCGCCAGCGCCACGTTTTCGAAGCAGGTCATCCACGGCAGCAGCGAGTGGTTCTGAAACACCACGGCGCGCTCAGGCCCGGGGCCTGCGATTTCGCGGTTGTCGCAAAGCAGGCCGCCTTCGGATGGCAAAGTAATGCCCGCTATCAGATTGAGCAGCGTCGATTTGCCACAGCCCGAGTGACCAATCAGGCTGATGGTTTCCCCGGCGCAGATATCAAAGCTGACGTTGCTCAGCGCCAGGAATTCGCCGCTGGCGGTGGAAAAGCGCTGGCTGACATTTTGCACCTGAATAATTTTCTTCATCATGGTCCCCTTATTTTTCCCAGCTGAAGCGACGCGCCAGCAGCATCAAAGCCTGTTCAAGCAGCAGCCCGACGACGCCGATAATCACAATCGCGATCAGAATGTTTTCCACGTTGAGGTTGTTCCACTCGTTCCAGATCCAGAAGCCAATACCCAACCCGCCGGTGAGCATTTCGGCGGCAACAATCACCAGCCAGGCAATGCCGATGGATAAACGCACGCCGGTAAGCACCGCGGGCAGAACCGCCGGGAATAAAATCTTGCGCATCACCGTCCATTCGGAAAGCTTCAGCACCCGCGCTACGTTGAGATAATCATCGGGGATGCGTTTCACCCCTTCGGCGGTGTTAATCACCATCGGCCAGATAGAGCAGATAAAAATGGTCCAGCTCGAAGCGGGTTCCGCTTTCTGGAACAACAGCAGGCCGATGGGCAGCCAGGCGAGCGGGCTGACCGGACGCAATAACGAGATAATCGGGTTGAACATGCGGGCTAAGAAGGTGAAACGGCCAATCAGGAAACCCGCCGGAATACCGACAATCGCGGCGAGGCCAAATCCAACCGCCACGCGCTGGAGCGAGGCCAGCACGTTCCAGCCGATGCCCTGGTCATTTGGCCCAGCGTTGTAAAACGGGTCAGAAAACAGCGTAATGGCAGATTCCAACGTGCTAAGCGGCGTCGGGAAACCTTTGCTATTGAGCGCTGCGATTTGCCAGGTAACCACCAGCAGCCCCATCCCCAGAACGGCAGGCACCAGACGCTGAAAAAAGCTCAGGCAATATTTACGCCATTGCGGTTTACGCTGGCGAACGGTGACGGGAGGCAGAACAATCACCTCCCCGACCGGGGCGTTAAGCACGGCGGCGGTTGGTTTCTGTACGGGCTGATTCATATCCTTCCCCTTAGCGTTTATTAATGGCGAAACTTGCGGCGTAGGCAGCAGGGTCGCTGCCGTTCCAGGTGCTGCCATCCATCAGGGTGCTGCTGCGCATTGGGCTGTCAGGTACGGAAATGTTGCCCACGGCGGCTGCGGCTTGCTGATAGATGTCGATGCGGTTGATGCGTTTGGCGACGGCGAGGTAATCCGGGTCGCTATCCAGCAGTCCCCAGCGACGGTGTTGAGTCAGGAACCACATGCCGTCGGAAAGCCACGGGAAGGTGACTTCGCCCTCACGAAAGAAGTGCATGGCGTGGTCGTCCTGCCATTTTTTGCCGATGCCGTTATCGTATTGCCCGAGCATGCGCCCGGTCAGAAAATCGGCTTTGGTATTCAGATATGCCCGCCCGGCAAGCACACTGGCGGTTTCGCGGCGGTTTTCGTCGCTGGCATCAATCCAGCGCGACGCCTCAAGAATGGCCGCCACTAAAGCGCGCGCGGTGTTGGGGTTTTCTTCGACCCAGCTACGGCGGGTGCCGAGAATTTTTTCCGGGTGATCCGGCCAGATGGACTGTGAGGTTGCAGCGGTAAAGCCGATGCCGTCGCTAATGGCGCGTTGGTTCCACGGCTCGCCGACGCAAAAACCGTGCATATTGCCGATGCGCATGTTCATCACCATTTGCGGCGGTGGAACCACCACGGTGCGCACATCGGTAAACGGGTTGATTCCCGCCTGCGCCAGCCAGTAATAGAGCCACATGGCGTGGGTACCGGTCGGAAATGTATGCGCGAAGGTAAAACTGCCGGGCTCTTTGCTTGCCACTAACTTCTTCAGGCTTTCACCGTCGGTTACGCCCTGCTTTGCCAGATCGCTGGAGAGAGAAATCGCCTGGCCGTTGTTGTTGAGCGTCATCAGATTCGCCATTGACTGCTGCTTGCCGGCAATGCCCATTTCCAGGCCGTAGACCAGGCCGTATAAAACATGGGCGGCATCAAGTTCGCCGGAAACCATTTTGTCGCGTACCGCAGCCCAGCTCGCCTCTTTGCTCGGCACAATCGAGATACCGTATTTTTTATCGAAACCTTTGGCAGCAGCCATGACGACTGAGGCGCAATCGGTCAGCGGGATAAAACCGATTTTTACCGTGTGTTGTTCAGGCTTATCGCTGCCCGCCGCCCAAACGGAATTCATCATGCCCGGCAGCAAATACGCGCCGCCGAGTGCGGCACCCGCCTGTAGAAAGCGACGGCGCGAAAGGGTTATGGTTTTGTTGCTCATCGGCTTCTTCCTGATAAAAGAGTAAAAAAAAAGCGCCCAACAATGTGGGTCAGCACATTGAAGGACGCCTTTGTCCTGCCTGGCCGGCACCGCCATTGGCACCAGTCAGGTCAAAATAATCTTCAGGTTATCATTGCAACTTGCGTGCCAGGTCAGAAAGGGCCAAATTCGCGGCTATTGGCCGCCAACAGGCTGTGATGCGCACCACAAAAACGCAGCAAATGCCCGCTCTTTGTGCAGCTACTCCTTATTAGGTAACTGCCAGATATCCGCTACCGCCACCGTTGCCCGGGCGATCTCGACCATGCGTTTGTTCTGGTTCATCGCCATTTTGCGCAGCGCTTGCCACGCCTGTTCTTCGCTGTAGCCCTGATGGTGGATCAGCAAGGCTTTCGCCTGTTCAATAACCTTGCGCTCGGCTAACGTCGTTTGCAGCGAAGCCAGCTGTTGCGCCATAGATTCGAGCTGTTGTGCCTGCTGACGCACCAGCGGCAAAAGATGCCGGTCAAAACAACGCTCCCCATCATGGCTGCCATGCCCCGCGACCCAGTGTTCAATTTCACTCTCGCCGGGCGGGGCCAGCTGTAAAACCTGCCCGAGAGCCTGCTGCGCCTGAGCCATTACGGCGTCGATAAGCGCATCTTCTATTTTTTTAAGCGCGTCAAGACGAACCGTTAATAGCGCAAACCAGCGCAGGGCGCGCTGCGGTTCGTCCGTATCATGCATCACGCGAGTGCAGGCGATGCGGCGCAGCCGTTCGGTTTCACGGCACGGTTCGCCGCTGGCCTGAAATTGCTGGCGCAGCTGCGTATGGGTCATGGTGAAAAAGGCGTCAAAGCAGCGCTGCTGGCTGTCGATTCTGTCGACCAGCTGCTGGCGCAGGGCATCGCTAAATTCACCCAATGTGAAACCGATCGCCCCAATCGCCCGCTCCTGCCCAACCAGCTCTTTGCCCTGCATAAAGCTGAACAACGCCGCCAGGGCGCGGGCCACGCCTGCGTCATCGACCACATTGCTGGTTTCAGGCACAATGCTCAGCAGATGACGCAGCGTGACGCTGTACTGCTCCATCGCCTGCAGCGGCTGAATCTGCCGTTGCGCAATTTGCATGCGCAACGCAGGCAAGCGTTCGAGGTAATGCAGCGCGCACGCGAGGCTGACAAACAGCGCGCTGCCTGGCAGGTAATCCGGGGTTGCTATTGCGCGGCGCAAATGTGCCAGTTCGCGGTCCACTTCTGCGTGACAACGCTCGCGCTCATTGCCAAACAGCCGCCCCGACGAGCACAGCCAGATGTTGGAAGCCCCGCGCTCGCGTTGTAGCATATGGGCGAGCCTGGCGATACAACCGGTGAGTTCACCGATTTGCAGAATATCCTGCAGCTGCTCGCGCTCACGGTTGCGGGCGGCCATTAAAAAGTCACGAGCACTGGGATTCACGGCAAGGGTAGCCTTCATATCACGCTCCTGAACGGCAAGTGTGGCTCTCTTCATCCAGTAATTAAGCAAAAGTCGTGCCGTCGGGCGCAAAGGAGAATAAATGCAAAAGATTGTGATGATTGCCAGTGGGGCTGCTTACGGCAGTGAATCCCTGTTTAACAGCCTGCGTCTGGCGATTGCGTTATGTGACCAGCAGCCGCAGCCGGCACTCAAATTGTTCCTGATGTCGGATGCGGTCGTGGCCGGGTTGCGCGGTCAGAAGCCTGCGGAAGGTTATAATCTTCAGCAAATGCTGGAAATTTTGACCGCCCAGAATGTTCCGGTAAAACTGTGCAAAACCTGCGCCGACGGACGCGGGATTAGCGCCTTGCCTTTAGTTGAGGGGGTGGAGATTGGCACCCTGCTGGAGCTGGCCGAGTGGACGCTGAGCGCCGATAAGGTTTTAACCTTCTGAGAGCAGATTTAATATCGTCTGAGCATTGAAACAGTTAGCTCCCTGCCTGGAGGCAATATTCCGGCTCTTAGCCA
The DNA here is from genome assembly GCF_003818135.1 of Buttiauxella warmboldiae. GTDB lineage: Bacteria > Pseudomonadota > Gammaproteobacteria > Enterobacterales > Enterobacteriaceae > Buttiauxella > Buttiauxella warmboldiae. The sequence goes on from NZ_RPOH01000036.1 coordinate 44,121, forward strand.
TAAGAGCCGGAATAATATTTTATGCAAAACTGGTTTGTAAATCGTCTTCATCGCCCTTCGGCTGCAGCCAGTCTCTGACTTTATGGACCAGCTCATCCAGACAGTCATCGTGCATTCCGCGCTTGATCAGCTCTTGTTCAAGTGAAAACAGATACTGCGCATTGGTGCCCAGCGGGCCACTGGCGGCGGCAATGAGCGGGGCGATAATTTCAGCGCGGGTGTCTGCTTCATACAGCGGATGGCGCGGGTCCATAATAAACACCAGCGCGTTGACCACACGACCATCGTCCAGCCCGAGCCTGCACCAGGTGGGCAGATAGCAGCCGGTGATCATCTCACGCTTCCACACCAGCGTAAGCTCATCTTCAAGAATGGCCTCGGGCAGACGATAAGCAAGCCCCGTCGTGCGCCCGCCCTCTTTGAGCGCCAGCATTCGTCCCGGCTGGCAGGCGGTTCCGCGCCCCGCCGTTAAACGCAGGCAAAAAGCGCGGTGCCAGCCGACCAGCGTGCCTGCCGCCGACTCTTCATATTCAAACGCCGGGTTCCACATCAGGGAGCCATAGCCAAAAATCCATACCGGGCTGCTGTCGGGACGGCAGGCAAGCGTCGCGGCAAGAGAGGCCGATCGCTGCTCAGGGGTCCATAACAGCGATTCCTCAATGGAACCAAAAGCTGTCTTACAATCCGCTTTCATTAAGAAATCACGCGTTAACACCATACACCTCCGCCACTGCAAACTTCCCTGTGACTACCTCAGATGCGCCTTCCGGGCTTTTTCGTTACCGCTCACAGATAGAGCAGCACATCCGGGAACATAAGCAATTAGCGGGGCGCTGGCAAGTTTGATGTCGATCGCAAAACAGCAAAAATGTCATCTTAGCTTGTCATACTGGAGCGAACTGTGGCGTTTACAGATGAATATCAATAAATTATGTGAGGTTTACTTTTTTTTGTGCCATTTCTCGTCGTCACCTTTTTGATAACCATGTTTCACCGCCGCCCAGGCGACTTTATGGGCGGTTTCTTCACGGCTGGCATCATCGCGCCGATCTTCCGGGTGCTGGTACTCATCCCAGGCGCTGTTAAAGGCCTCTTTATAGATATCCTGGGCATGGGCCGGAAGAACGTTTTGTACGCTTTCCGGGAGGTCGCTGCGGCTTTTATAGGGCATCATAGGATCCTCATCAGGGAAAACTAAAGTTTGAAACACTCCCCCCAATCCTGCCAGCGAATAATTGTTTTTGATTATTTATAAACTCTATCAACCTGTTTTTAATGGTTTAAAATCAGTAAAGATGAACTTTCACTCATCAGAAATACTATTACTGTATAAGCGGTAAAACTGAGTAAAGTTTCTCAATAAATCGCCGTTCTTTGCTATTTTAGCGGGGTTTTAATGTCCGACTATAATAACTAAATAGCTTAATACCAGTGCAAATGGAGACCTACTTTGACAAAAACACAACATGAGGCGGTGAAAACCCGTCATAAGGAGAGTTCGCTCATTTTCCCGCTATTAGCGCTGGTGGTACTGGTGATGTGGGGAGGAAGCCAGTCTTTTCCAGCGGTTATTGGCATCAATATTCTGGCCCTGGTGGGTATTTTAAGTAGCGCCTTTAGCGTGGTTCGCCATGCCGACGTGCTCGCACACCGTTTAGGCGAACCTTACGGCTCCCTGATCCTGAGTCTTTCCGTCGTGATTCTTGAAGTGAGCCTAATCTCCGCATTAATGGCCACTGGCGATGCCGCGCCGACGCTAATGCGCGACACGCTCTATTCCATCATTATGATTGTGACGGGGGGGCTGGTCGGTTTCTCTCTTCTGCTGGGGGGAAACAAATTCGCCACGCAATATATGAATCTGTTCGGCATCAAACAGTATCTGATTGCCCTGTTCCCGCTGGCCGTTATTGTGCTGGTGTTACCCACCGCGCTGCCGGAAGGCAACTTCAGCACCGGGCAGGCGCTGATGGCGGCGGCAATATCGGCAGCGATGTATGGCGTGTTCTTATTGATCCAGACGAAAACGCACCAGAGCCTGTTTGTGTATGAACACGAAGACGAGTCTGACGACGACGATCCGCATCATGGCAAACCATCCGCCCACAGCAGCACCTGGCATGCCATCTGGCTGATTGTGCATCTGATTGCGGTGATTGCCGTCACCAAGATGAACGCCGGGCCCCTGGAGTCATTGCTCAATACCCTGAATGCGCCTGCGCAGTTTACCGGTTTCCTGGTGGCGTTACTGATCCTCTCCCCGGAAGGGTTAGGCGCCCTGAAAGCCGTGCTGAGCAACCAGGTTCAGCGCGCAATGAATCTGTTCTTTGGCTCCGTACTGGCAACCATTTCGTTGACCGTGCCCGCCGTAACGCTGATTGCCATGCTGACGGGTAACGATTTGACCTTCGGCTTAGGGAAGCCTGAACTGGTGGTGATGCTCACCTCGCTGGTGCTGTGCCAGATTTCATTCTCCACCGGGCGCACCAACGTGCTCAATGGTACCGCGCACCTTGCGTTGTTTGCCGCCTATCTGATGACAATATTTGCCTGACGATCCAGGTGATAAAAAAGGCCCTTATCGCAAGATAAGGGCCTTTTTTTACTAGCTTAATCAGTAAATTACTTACTGGTATCCAGCGCTTCGAAATTCTTCACCAGATCGTCAATGGCTTTAATTTGCTTGAGGAACGGCTCAAGCTTCGCCAGCGGCAGGGCCGATGGACCATCGCAACGCGCTTTATCCGGGTCCGGGTGCGCTTCAATAAACAGACCGGCAAGACCGGTAGCCATACCCGCACGCGCCAGCTCCGCAACCTGAGCGCGGCGGCCGCCAGAGGCCGCACCAAACGGGTCGCGACACTGTAGCGCGTGGGTGACATCGAAGATAACCGGCGCACCGTTAGAGACCTGCTTCATCACGCTGAAGCCCAGCATGTCGACCACCAGATTGTCGTAGCCAAAGTTCGCGCCACGATCGCACAGAATAATCTGGTCGTTACCGCCTTCATGGAACTTATCAACGATGTTACCCATTTGCCCTGGGCTGACGAACTGGGGTTTCTTCACATTGATGACCGCACCGGTTTTCGCCATCGCTTCAACCAGGTCGGTCTGGCGCGCGAGGAACGCGGGCAGCTGAATCACATCAACCACATCGGCAACCGGCTGTGCCTGGCTTGCTTCATGAACGTCAGTGATGATTTTCACGCCGAAGGTTTGCTTCAGCTCCTGGAAAATCTTCATCCCTTCTTCGAGACCGGGGCCACGATAGGAGTTGATGGATGAACGGTTGGCTTTATCGAAAGACGCTTTAAAAACGTATGGGATACCCAGTTTCTGAGTCACGGTGACGTAATGCTCACAAATACGCATCGCCAGATCGCGTGATTCCAGCACGTTCATGCCGCCAAACAGCACAAACGGCAGATCGTTTGCGACTTTGATATCACCAATGCTAACCACTTTCTGTTTCATATTTTTGCCTTGTCAGAGGTAGCAGAACTACCCATTGAGTTATTCTTTCAAGTTGTTCAGTAAAATCAGTTCTAGTGCAGAGTGACCTGTTTTTGCGCAATCGCATTAATTTGCGCTTTGATCATCTCGCTTATCGGATCTTCCGGACACTGCTCAACAAAATAGCTGAGGTCGGTGAGCGCCACGTGTTCGCAATCGAGCTGCGCATAAATCAGCCCGCGATCGCGAATTTCATACGGGTCTTCCGGGTTAAACTGGAGCAACACCTGGCTGGCTCGCAGTGCCGCCTCCATCTGGCGTTCTTCCATCAGTGCAGATTTCAGGGTGTCGAGTAGCTTGCGCACCACCTCTGCATTATCTGCTTCATCTAAATCTTCATCGAACAGTTCGGCCGTTGGCCCGACGTTGCCTTTCAGCCACACTTCAAGCGTGTGCTCATTAAGCGTGTCGCCGTTGAACGGGTTGATAAGCCACATTTCGCCGTCCATCCAGTCGCCGCGTAAAATCAGCTGCGTCGGGAAGATCACCGGCGTTAAGGGGATATCAAGGCGCTCGGCAACCCACAGCAGAATGGCGCCCAGCGATACGGCGCTGCCCTGACGTTTGGTCAGCACTTTATCAAGCCATAGTGCATCGGACAGGCGGTAAACGCCGCTGGCGTCTTTAAACCCCCAGCTGCCGTAAAACAGTTCAATTAACTTTTCAAGCTGCACATCCTGGTGTAGACCTTCGCAGATCTCTTCACGGGCGAGGCTCGCCAGGTTTTCCAGCTGTGCACGCACTTCTTGCGCCGGGAAATCATCACGGATCAACTGCGAGACTAAAATCATGCCCTCGCACAACGGCGCCTGATTGAATTCGAAATCGGCTAACGACCTCATGACTTACCCCAGTAATGGTATTTTGGTGGTGGCGAGTTTAATGATGATGTAAAGCACCACCAGCGCCAGCAGGAAGGCAAACCACCGTATCTGCTGACTGCGCGGGCGTCGGCCCAACACGATAAACCCTAAAACGATATAGATGATAACGCCAAATAGCTTTTCAGTCAGCCATGCGCCCTGCGGCGTAAAGGGATAGAAATGCGTCAGCATCACTAGCGCAACGCCGCTGGCCAGCAACAGGGTGTCGTTGACGTGCGGCACAATGCGCACCCAGCGCCTGTGTGACATGGCCGAATCACGGTATTGCCACCAGTAGCGTAAAATAAACAGGCTCACGGAAATGAAGACCGTCAGAATATGCAAATGCTTGAGCGCGAAGTACGTTGCCATTTTGCTCGGTTCCTTATCTTCAGAAATAGCGTCCTGCTGTCAGACGGTCATTGCCGCCGTAATCCTGACAGCTGTGTATCTCGGTATATCCGGCATCCCTGAACAATTCACGAACCCCGGCGGCCTGAAGCCAACCGTGTTCCAGCAATAACCAGCCCCCCGGTTCAAGAAAGCCACGCGAGTCTTGCACCAGCGTACGTAAATCAGCTAAGCCGTGGTTATCGGCCACCAGCGCGCTGCGTGGTTCAAAGCGAACATCCCCCTGTAAAAGATGCGGGTCTTGTTCATCAATATAGGGTGGATTGCTGACAATCACGGCAAAACGCTGGGTATTGAGCGCACTAAACCAGTTGCTTTGCAAGATTTTCACATTGGAAATGCCGAGACGCTGAGCGTTATCACGCGCTAATTCTACCGCTTCCGGGATCAAATCAAGCGCCGTGATATCACAATCCGGGCGTTCGCTGGCAATCGCCAGAGCAATCGCCCCGGTGCCGGTGCCTAAATCGAGCACGGAACAGGCGGTTTCAGGCATTCTGGCGAGGGCCTGCTCGACGAGACACTCCGTATCCGGGCGCGGGATAAGCGTCACCGGCGAGACACGTAGCGGCAGCGACCAGAACTCACGTTCCCCCACCAGATGCGCGACAGGTTCACCCGCTACCCGGCGCGCCAGCAAAACAGCCAGCTGCTGCTGCTGTTCTGGCGTTAATTCAGTTTCGCCGAATGCCAGAATGAAGGTTCGTGCTTTCCCCGTCACAAAGCCCAGCAAAATCTCCGCATCGCGGCGCGGGCTTTCACCCGCCTCAAGCCTTACGATGGCCTGTTTTAACCAGCGTTGAAAATCCATTAATCCTGCTCAGACAGCGCCGCTAGCTGGTCTGCCTGGAACTCCTGCACAATAGGTTCGATAAGCCCGTCGAGTTTGCCTTCCATCACTTCATCAAGACGATAGAGCGTCACGTTGATGCGGTGATCGGTCACGCGGCCTTGCGGGAAGTTATAAGTACGGTTGCGGTCTGAACGGTCGCCGCTGCCAAGCAGGTTGCGGCGCGTTGAGGCTTCTTCCTGCTGACGTTTTGCCATTTCAGCAGCACGGATACGCGAACCCAGTACCGCAAGCGCTTTGGCTTTGTTCTTGTGCTGCGAGCGTTCGTCCTGGCACTCCACCACGATACCGGTCGGCAAGTGGGTAATACGGATGGCGGAGTCGGTGGTGTTAACGTGCTGGCCGCCGGCACCCGAGGAGCGGAAAGTGTCAATACGCAAATCGCCCGGGTTAATATCCGGCAGTTCCGCTTCAGGAATTTCTGGCATCACTGCGACGGTACAGGCCGAAGTATGAATGCGCCCCTGGGATTCGGTCGCCGGCACGCGCTGCACGCGATGGCCGCCGGACTCAAATTTCAGGCGGCCATACACGCCGTCGCCGCTGATTTTTGCGATCACTTCTTTAAAGCCGCCGTGCTCGCCTTCGTTGGCGCTGAGGATTTCCACTTTCCAGCGGCGCGATTCCGCATAACGGCTGTACATACGGAACAGATCGCCGGCAAAAATCGCTGCTTCATCACCGCCGGTCCCGGCGCGGACTTCAACAAACGCATTGCGCTCGTCATCAGGATCTTTGGGCAGCAGCAGCACTTGCAGTTGCTGTTCTAACTCTTCGCTGTCGCTTTTTGCCTGGTTCAGCTCTTCCTGCGCCATCTCGCGCATTTCCGGATCATCAAGCATGCTCTGCGCGGTTTCAATATCTTCCTGAATCTGGCGCCATTGCAGGAAGCAACGGGAAACGTCGCTGAGCTGTGCGTATTCACGCGATAACGCGCGGAAACGATCCTGGTCGGCAATTGTGGCAGCATCACCAAGCAGAGCCTGAACTTCTTCATGGCGCTCTTGCAGGGCTTCTAGTTTGGCAACGATAGAAGACTTCATGGGCGGTGTTTCACCTTGTAATAAGAGTTTATTTGCTACTCCAGCCCGAGGCTGTTGCGCAGAATCTGCAGGCGTTCGTCATCCCCGTCACGGGCAGCCTGCTGGAGAGATTTGGTTGGTGCGTGGATCAGGCGATTGGTTAACTTCCATGCCAGATCCTGAAGAACGGTTTCGGCATCGCCACCCTGCTGGAGGGCGCTCAGCGCTTTCGCCGCCAGGTCGTCGCGCACCTGTTCAGCCTGGCTGCGGTATTCACGAATGGTTTCGGTGGCGCTTTGCGCGCGCAGCCACGCCATAAATTCACTGCATTCTTGTGCAACGATAGTTTCCGCTTCAACCGCGGCGGCTTTGCGCTGCGCCAGGTTGCTTTGGATAATCGCCTGCAGATCGTCGACGCTATATAAATAAGCATTCGCCAGCTTGCCCACTTCCGGTTCAACATCACGCGGAACGGCAATATCCACCAGCAGCAGAGGTTGGTTACGGCGAGCTTTAAGGGCACGCTCCACCATGCCTTTGCCGATAATCGGCAGCGGGCTGGCGGTGGAGCTGATAATAATGTCGGCTTCCTGCAAGCGTGAGTCGATGTCGCTAAGGCTTATCACCTCAGCGCCGACTTCATCCGCCAGCACCTGAGCACGTTCACGCGTGCGGTTGGCAATCATCATGTTCTTTACGTTGTGTTCACGTAAATGACGCGCCGCCAGCTCAATAGTTTCGCCCGCACCGACCAGCAGCACCGTTACGGTCGATAAGGATTCAAAGATTTGTCGCGCCAGCGTACAGGCCGCAAATGCTACCGAGACGGCGCTGGCACCGATTTCAGTTTCGGTTCTGACACGCTTGGCAACAGAGAAGGACTTCTGGAACATGCGTTCCAGCTCGCTTGAGTGCGTGTGCCCTTTCTGTGCGTCAGCAAAGGCTTTTTTAACCTGGCCTAAGATTTGTGGCTCGCCGAGGACCAGGGAATCAAGACCGCTTGCAACGCGCATTAAATGCGTTACCGCTTCGTTATCATGATGCCAGTACAGGCTGTTGCGTACTTCGTCTTCGTTAAGATTGTGGTAATTGCACAGCCAGCGCACCAGCTGCTCGTGCAGATTTTCCTGTTCTTCAACGCTCAGATACAGCTCCGTGCGGTTGCACGTCGACAGTACCACCCCGCCCTGCACCATCGGCTGTTCGAGCAGGCTGTTCAATGCCTGGTCGAGCGTATCCGGCGAAAACGTAACACGTTCTCGCAACGAGACTGGAGCTGTTTTGTGGTTGATGCCAAGCGCTAACAGGGTCATTGAGCGGTCTGAGTAACACCGATGTTGATAAGGATTAACTCGGCGCATCATACAGGATGCGGGCAGTCAATAAAAGAGAGTCACCCCTTGTGGGGTATCGGTACAATTATTGATTTAAGATAACTTGACCGTAGACGCCCAGACCTGCCACCGCTAGCATAAACAGTTAACAACGAAAATAATCGAGAAGGATCTGCCGCCGCTATGTTTATGCCGAAAGCCCGTCTGCTGCGCCTTGCGCCCCTGGCAAGCCTTGTTCTGGTTGCCTGTTCTGTTCATCAACCGAGCGGTCCGGCGAAAAGTCCTGACTCTGCGCAGTGGTTGCAACATCAGCAACAAGTGCAAAAAATCACCCAATATCAGACGCGCGGCGCTTTTGCCTATCTTTCCGATAGCCAGAAGGTCTATGCGCGTTATAACTGGCAGCAAACCGCGCCAGAGAGCTACCGTCTATTGCTGACCAATCCATTAGGCAGCACCGAACTGGAGCTGAATGCACAACCGGGCGTGGTACAGTTGACCGACCGCGACGGCAAAAAGTACGTGGCTGATGATGCCGAAGAGATGATGGGTAAATTGACCGGGATGCCGATCCCACTGAATAGCCTGCGTCAGTGGATCCTCGGCCTGCCGGGTGAGGCCACGGATTACAAACTTGACGACCAGTATCGCCTGAAGGAAATTAACTACACCCAGGACGGTAAAAGCTGGAAAGTGGTTTACAGTGATTATAATGACAAGGTGCAACCGGCGCTGCCGTCAAACATGGAATTACGTGAAGGCTCACAGCGCATCAAACTCAAAATGGATAGCTGGACGGTTAAATAATGAAGAAACGTTGGCCATCACCGGCAAAACTGAATCTTTTTTTGTATATCACCGGGCGTCGTGACGACGGCTACCATAATTTACAAACTTTATTTCAGTTCCTTGATTACGGCGACACGATAACCATCGAGCCGCGAAACGATGGCCAGATTCATCTGGCAACCCCGATTGAAGGCGTGCCGGATGAAGAAAATTTAATCGTCCGCGCCGCACGTTTATTGCAAGATACCGCGCTGCTGATGGGCTCCTTGCCGCAGGGTGCCGGGGCTGATATTAGCGTGGAAAAAAAATTACCGATGGGGGGAGGCTTAGGCGGAGGCTCGTCCAACGCAGCAACCGTATTAGTGGCGCTCAACCATATCTGGAACACCGGCCTGACAGAGGATCAGCTCGCAGCGATTGGTGTGACATTGGGTGCGGATGTTCCGGTATTCGTGCGCGGTTTTGCCGCCTTCGCCGAAGGGGTAGGCGAAAAGCTCACCCCGGTTTCCCCAGCGGAGAAATGGTACCTGGTCGCGCATCCAGGCGTCAATATTCCGACCCCGATCATTTTCCAGGATCCAGAGCTACCGCGAAATACCCCGATCAGATCAATTGATACGTTATTAAACAGTGAATTTGCTAACGATTGTGAGGTTATCGCAAGAAAACGTTTTCGTAAGGTTGATGCGCTGCTTTCCTGGCTGTTAGAATACGCGCCGTCGCGCCTGACCGGCACCGGCGCTTGTGTGTTTGCTGAATTTGACACCGAGAACGCTGCCCGCCAAGTGCTTAAGCAAGCCCCGGAATGGCTGCATGGGTTTGTTGCGCGAGGCGTTAATGTCTCCCCGCTGCATCAGGCCATATCCGGGAAAGCTGAGTATTGGTGACAACGTCACCTTGTTTCAGACGTTGCATCAAGCTCTTTATACACCGCCTGGATGGCGCTGCCCCGCCCGCATAAGCTGCGGTAGTTCCATCCGCCACTGGACGCATGCCTGAGGTTTTTCTCGTGCCTGATATGAAGCTTTTTGCTGGTAACGCCACCCCGGAACTAGCACAACGTATTGCCAACCGTCTGTACACCTCCCTTGGTGACGCCGCCGTCGGTCGTTTTAGCGACGGCGAAGTAAGCGTACAAATCAACGAAAATGTACGCGGTGGTGATATTTTCATCATCCAGTCCACCTGTGCACCAACTAACGACAACCTGATGGAACTGGTTGTTATGGTCGACGCCCTGCGCCGTGCTTCTGCAGGCCGTATTACCGCTGTTATCCCTTACTTTGGTTATGCCCGTCAGGATCGCCGCGTGCGCTCTGCCCGTGTGCCAATCACCGCAAAAGTGGTTGCTGACTTCCTTTCAAGTGTTGGGGTTGACCGTGTTCTTACCGTGGACTTGCACGCAGAACAGATCCAAGGCTTCTTCGATGTCCCTGTAGATAACGTATTCGGCAGCCCAATCCTGCTGGAAGATATGTTGCAAATCGGTCTGGAAAACCCAATCGTGGTTTCGCCAGATATCGGTGGCGTAGTGCGCGCTCGCGCGATCGCAAAACTGCTCAACGATACCGACATGGCTATCATCGACAAACGTCGTCCTCGCGCTAACGTTTCCCAGGTTATGCATATCATCGGTGATGTTTCTGGCCGTGATTGCGTACTGGTGGACGATATGATCGATACCGGCGGCACTTTGTGCAAAGCAGCAGAAGCGCTGAAAGAGCGTGGGGCTAAGCGTGTCTTCGCTTACGCCACTCACCCGATTTTCTCCGGCAATGCGGTTCACAACCTGCGTAACTCCGTGATCGACGAAGTTATCGTTTGTGACACCATCCCACTGTCTGATGAAATCAAAGCGCTGCCTAACGTCCGCACCCTGACGCTGTCCGGGATGCTGGCTGAGGCCATTCGCCGTATCAGCAACGAAGAATCAATCTCTGCGATGTTCGAGCACTAATCGAACTCGCTTAAAAAAACCGCCGCGGCGGGTTTTTTCTTTTGTAGTCATAACTCATTGAACAAATGCCTCCTTCACCTGCCATAAATGACAGATGATGCGCTCACGGATGGAAACAAAGTGAAAACCGTATCTTCTTCTGTATTACCTTTCCGCGCTCTGGTAGATGCCTGCTGGCGTGAGAAATACACCGTTTCCCGTTTTAGCCGCGACATTATCGCGGGCATTACCGTTGGGATCATTGCCATTCCACTGGCAATGGCGCTGGCTATTGGCAGCGGCGTAGCCCCTCAGTACGGCCTTTATACTTCCGCGATTGCCGGGATTGTTATCGCTTTAAGCGGAGGTTCACGCTTTAGCGTTTCCGGGCCAACGGCGGCTTTCGTGGTTATTCTCTACCCGGTGGCTCAGCAGTTTGGCCTTGCGGGATTATTGATTGCGACGCTGATGTCAGGCGTATTTCTTATTTTGTTTGGTCTGGCGCGTTTTGGCCGCCTGATTGAATACATTCCCGTTTCCGTGACGCTCGGTTTTACCTCCGGAATTGGGATTACCATCGCCACCATGCAGGTGAAAGATTTCTTCGGCCTGACGCTCGCCCGCGTTCCCGAGCATTATCTGAATAAAGTTGCGGCACTGGCGCTGGCGCTGCCGACCATCAATATGGGTGATGCTGCAATTGGCGTTGCCACTCTTGCCGTGCTGATCCTCTGGCCGCGCCTGGGCATTCGTTTGCCGGGGCATTTACCGGCGCTGTTAGCGGGCTGCGGGATGATGGCTGCGGTTCATGCCATGGGATTTGACGTGGCGACTATCGGCTCACGTTTTCACTATGTGCTGGCCGATGGCACACAGGGCAATGGCATCCCGCAGCTATTGCCGCAATTAATGCTGCCGTGGAATATCCCTGCATCTAATTTCACGCTCGGTTGGGATTCGCTCAGCGCCCTGCTTCCGGCAGCATTTTCGATGGCAATGCTTGGCGCAATCGAATCGCTGCTGTGCGCGGTGGTGTTAGACGGCATGACCAGCACCAAACATAATGCCAACAGCGAGCTTATCGGCCAGGGCTTAGGCAATATTATTGCGCCATTCTTTGGCGGTATTACTGCAACGGCTGCCATTGCACGCTCGGCGGCCAACGTGCGCGCCGGAGCGACTTCGCCAATTGCCGCTGTGATTCACGCGCTGCTGGTAATTATGGCATTGCTGGTGCTGGCACCGTTGCTTTCATGGCTGCCGCTTTCTGCCATGGCCGCGCTGCTGCTGATGGTTGCCTGGAACATGAGTGAAGCGCATAAAGTAGTGAACCTGCTGCGCCACGCGCCGAAAGACGACATCATCGTGATGCTTATCTGCATGTCGCTGACGGTGCTGTTTGATATGGTGATTGCCATAAGCGTGGGGATTGTTCTGGCATCCCTGCTGTTTATGCGCCGTATCGCGCGCATGACCCGTCTTGCCCCGGTAAATGTGCCTACGCCTGAAGGTGTGCTGGCGCTACGCGTGACCGGCCCGCTGTTTTTTGCCGCCGCCGAAGGGCTATTTAACGATCTCTCCCAACGTATTGCGCAAAATCACCTGATTATTTTACAGTGGGATGCCGTACCGGTGCTGGATGCCGGTGGCCTGGAGGCGTTTCAACGGTTCGTGGAGAAACTACCGGAGGGCTGTGAGCTGCGGGTCACCAACCTGGAATTCCAGCCGCTAAAAACTCTGGCCAGAGCAGCAGTGAAGCCCATTGCAGGCCGCCTGGCTTTCTTCCCGGATATTCAGTCCGCACTGGCCGAGTAACCGTTTGCCAATAAATATTCTCCGGCATAGCCGGAGAATATTTATTTTTGCCGGTTTAGCTATGGCGATGGCTATCATCACGACGGCAGCGTTTATCAAAGTGGCGTACCCACCAGTAACGGTCGCAGACTTGCTCATGCCCACCAACGCGCGCGCCCGCCAGCCAGAGCACCGCCCCGACGAAGATGCTCAACACGGCTCCGTGGGCGAAATATTGCGGGAAGTTGAACTGCGGGAGCTGGTTTAAAATAGAATACCCCACTCCGCCCACCATAACGACAAGCCCCAAGCCCATGAAAATGTTGCCGAGTAATGAAGCGTTTTTACGTTTCATGCGTTACCTCCGGTGTTCCTGGGTCGGCGGGGGAAATCCCCACTCCTTGTGTGTAAAGTATAGACAACGCCGTTTCGGATGATATGCGTGGGCGATCACAATTACGTATGAAAGCACGACAGAAATTTACAAATAACTCGCTGAATGACATGCAATTCTAATGGTTTAGCCGCTGAACTATTCAACATTTAAAGGGGGAATGCATTGCTTCTTTGTCATCTCGCCGGACGCGCAGTAAACTACGCGGCTCTGGTCTGTTTTCAGGATATTAAACGTGAGCATTAAATTAATTGTTGGCCTGGCAAACCCGGGGGCGGAATATGCGGCAACCCGCCACAACGCAGGCGCCTGGTATGTGGATTTGCTGGCACAGCGCCATAATCAATCGCTGAAAGAAGAAAGCAAATTCTTCGGCTATACCGCCCGCATCAACCTTGCCGGAGAAGATGTTCGCCTGCTGGTGCCAACCACGTTTATGAATCTCAGTGGCAAAGCCGTGGGAGCAATGGCGACATTTTTCCGCATCGCAGCGGATGAAATTCTGGTCGCGCATGATGAACTGGACCTGCCGCCTGGGGTGGCAAAATTCAAACTCGGCGGCGGCCACGGCGGGCATAATGGCCTGAAAGATATCATCAGCAAATTGGGCAATAACCCCAACTTTCACCGCTTACGCGTCGGAATCGGCCATCCGGGTGATAAAAACAAAGTTGTCGGCTTTGTGCTGGGCAAACCTCCCCTTAGCGAACAGAAGCTGATTGACGATGCGGTAGACGAAGCGGCGCGTTGCACCGAGGTTTGGCTAAAAGAAGGTTTAACCAAAGCCACCAATCGCCTGCACGCTTTTAAGGCGCAATAAACACCGGCGCGGCCGCCTGCAAGGATTTCTGCGCCCGTTATATGCCGTTTGCGTGTATAATGGGGAAAGTTATGATCATTTTATCAATGAGACAAGATTAACTCATTGAATATCAAGTAATTAAGGTGAATTAAACCATGGGATTTAAATGCGGTATCGTCGGCTTGCCGAACGTTGGTAAATCAACCCTGTTCAACGCGCTCACCAAAGCGGGAATTGAAGCGGCAAACTTCCCGTTCTGTACCATTGAGCCGAACACCGGTGTGGTGCCAATGCCGGACCCACGTCTGGATAAACTGGCAGAAATTGTTAAACCACAGCGCATTTTGCCTACTACCATGGAATTCGTTGATATCGCCGGTCTGGTGAAAGGCGCATCCAAAGGTGAAGGCCTGGGTAACCAGTTCCTGACCAACATCCGCGAAACCGAAGCTATCGGCCACGTGGTGCGTTGTTTTGAAAACGACAATATCATTCACGTGAATAACAAAGTCGATCCGGCTGATGATATTGACGTGATTAACACCGAGCTGGCGCTTTCAGATCTGGATACTTGCGAACGTGCCATCCACCGCGTGCAGAAGAAAGCAAAAGGCGGCGATAAAGACGCAAAAGCCGAGCTGGCGGCGCTGGAAAAATGCCTGCCACAGCTGGAAAATGCCGGGATGCTGCGTGCGCTTCCTCTGACGGAAGAAGACAAAGCGGCGATCAAATACCTGAGCTTCCTGACGCTGAAACCAACGATGTACATCGCCAACGTCAACGAAGACGGTTACGAGAACAACCCATACCTCGACAAAGTACGTGAAATCGCCGCAGCAGAAGGTTCGGTGGTGGTTGCTGTTTGTGCCGCTGTTGAGTCTGACATTGCTGAACTCGACGATGCTGACCGTGACGAATTTATGGCAGAAATGGGCCTTGAAGAGCCAGGCCTGAACCGCGTTATCCGCGCTGGTTACGAGCTGCTGAACCTGCAAACTTACTTTACCGCTGGCGTGAAAGAAGTGCGCGCATGGACTATCCCGGTTGGCGCTACCGCTCCACAAGCTGCGGGCAAAATCCACACCGACTTCGAGAAAGGCTTTATCCGCGCACAGACCATCGCGTATGAAGATTTCATCACCTACAAAGGTGAGCAAGGTGCGAAAGAAGCCGGCAAGATGCGTGCAGAAGGTAAAGACTACATCGTGAAAGATGGCGATGTGATGAACTTCCTGTTCAACGTCTAATTTGTCGCCTCATGAGATTCACTGAATCTCATGGTGATAAAAATATTCTAAAATCCACGCAACTGCGTGGATTTTTCTTCGCACTCATCTCAGCTAATCTTGTGAAATAGAGTTTTAAATAACTCTCGCTATTACGCGTGCCCAGCCGGTATTGCCCCCAAAAATGTCAGCAAAACCTGAGTCACCGCTTCTGGTTTTTCCAGCGGGCTAATATGCCCGGCCCCTGGAATTATCGAGTGCTCACACCGCAGTAGCGTGGCCATCATACTCCCCTCACATGGCGGCCTGGGTTTATCAAATTCTCCGGTAATAACCAACGCAGGCTGCGAAATTTTTTGCAGCAGAGCTAATTTATCCGGGCGACCAAAAATGATTTTCCCAAGAGGAACGATGCTTTTGCAGACACGATCCTCAGGCATCGTACTTAAACGCTTTATCAGCGGAAGTAACAACGCATCAGGTACATCATCCGAATAGAACTGCCTTGCGACATACTCAAGAACAGGCGGTTGTATTGCGCCACGCTGATTAACCTCATTTAACAAAGCAAAATATCGTTGTCGTTGCTCTTCAGGTTCAGCGCCCAGAAAGGTGCCCATCAGCACAATAAACTTTACCCGTTCGGGATAAAGCGCGGCTAACTCTGCCCCCCACATTCCTCCCACGGATAGCCCCACAATGCCAAACTCTTTTATACCCAGCGAATCCATTAGCATAAGGTGATCGTTGGCGATATCCGTAAGGCTGGCGCAATCGCTGGGGAGTTCCGGCGATTTTCCATGCCCCCATAAATCAGGAATAATAATCCGGTAGCACCCTGCCAGCTCATCAAGCTGTTTCGACCACATGGTGCCGTCGAAAAGATAGCTATGCCCCAGTAATAGTGGAAACCCAGAACCCAGTTCGATGTAATGCATCTGCTGATTTCTCAAACCTTTCTCCCGATAAAAGCACAGCTCCCTGAATATTCGACACAGCTTCAGACTAAACAGTCAATTCTGCTGCTCAACCCGGTTAATGAATAGAATCATTAACTGGCCGCTATCTTATTGCCATTTTTATCATATTGATAAAAGCCGCTACCAGATTTTATACCTAGCCGCCCCTGACTAATATACTCTTCGAGTAGCCTCAGCGGCTGCGCTGATAAATTGGGGTTAACTTCGGCATAATGTTTTTCAATATTGTAAACCACGTCGAGACCAATTTTATCCATTAACTCGAAAGGGCCAGCCTGAGCCCCGAGGCTGAGTTTATAAATAGCAT
Organism: Buttiauxella warmboldiae; assembly: GCF_003818135.1. GTDB lineage: Bacteria > Pseudomonadota > Gammaproteobacteria > Enterobacterales > Enterobacteriaceae > Buttiauxella > Buttiauxella warmboldiae. Next base: position 60,345 of record NZ_RPOH01000036.1, read on the forward strand.
CCAGATCTTCTGGCGTTGAAACACCCGTTGCGACTACTTCAAGACACTCACGCTTAACGGCAGCCCAGACACGATTAAAAATAAAGCCAATGCTTTCTTTACCCACCACAAAAGGGAAGAATCCATAATGCCGCAGGTGTAAGACTAAGGTCTCGATTATGGTCTGGTCTGTATATCCGCAGCTCCCAATTTCAACAGCATTTTGTACTGGCGGCATATAGAAATGGGTGTTCACTACGCGGGTACGTCGCTTATCGCTCACCTCCCCGATAAGTTTACCTGCAGGATAAGAAGATGAATTGCTGGCAAGGATGGCATCGAGCGGGGCCAGCTTATCAAGCTGCGCAAACAGGGATATCTTCAGCTCAAGAATTTCCGGGATCGCTTCAATAATAAGCCAGCTATCTTTTATCGCTTCTTCTATCGTTTGGCAAAATTCTATCTGCACCGCCGCGTGAGCGCCCCCGGCAGTGAATGAGGGTAATTGATCCTGAATGAAACTTTTTACCGCAGGGTAGGATTCAGGGTTGTTATCATACAGGCGAATATGCGCGCCATGGGTGGCCATCATTAATGCAATACGTCGCCCAAGCGTTCCAGCGCCAATCACAGCAACAGGCCTTATTGAAATTTGAGATGCCACGATATTATTCATGTTAACTGCCTTTGTTGCGGAGTTTTTTTGATTTTCACGCCAAAAATTAAACATAAAGGATCGGCGATGTAAATAGAAACCCTACTGGTCGGACGTATAGACAAGCTGGTTATCAGGTTAATAAATTTTTATTTCTTTTTTCATCGTCGGTATTCAAAAACAAGCTCGCAACCGGGCATCCCCGCAAAAACTGCCTCATACCATCGCAATAGCATGTTTTTTTACTGCAATAGCTTTGGTATTTTTCCGCAAACCTTTAGGTATTATTATATCGACTTATTTCACTGGCTTAGATATGTTTATTTCCCCTTTAAAAATATCGACACGAGAAAACCTCAATGGCATGTGAACAAAAATTATTTAATTTAAGTGCCCTGGCGGTGGTGATGAGCTGTAGCTTACCGGCAATGGCATTCAATTCCCTGACTATTTTCGGGGATAGCCTGAGCGATACCGGTAATAATGGACGCTGGGTCTGGAACAATACTCAGAACTCCCTCTACGATGAACAGCTAGCGACGCAGTATGGGCTCCGGCTAACTCCTTCAGACAAAGGAGGGAGTAATTACGCAGCGGGTGGGGCAACAGCCGTCCCCACGCTTAATCCTGAAGATAATACACGTAATCAGCTCCAGCAATGGCTCACCCAAACAGGGGGAAAAGCCGATAAAAATGGCTTATATATCCACTGGGTCGGCGGCAACGATCTGGCCGCAGCAGCGACTCAGCCCGCCCTTGCACAGACCATTGCGGCTAACAGCGCCGCTAATGCCAGCGCCCAGATAGGAATGTTATTGGATGCAGGTGCTGGCCTGGTGGTGGTGCCCACCGTTCCGGACATTAGCGCGACTCCCTTTCTACTGGAGTCGGTAATTTCAGCCGGGCTGGGGCCGGCAGCGGCGCCAGCGATTCAGGCTGCTTTTACCTCGTTAAATGCTGCACCAACCCCGGATCTTGCCAGCCGCCAGCAAGCTATCCAGCAGGCGCTGAGAGAGGCTTCTTCGACCATTAGCACTAACCCTCAAATCCAGCAGAGTATTGCCGAACAGCTTATTGCCGCTTATAACGCGGCTGCGGCACAATCCTCTGCTCTGACAGATTATTACAATAACGTTCAGGAAAAAGCGCTGGCGCAGCGTGGAGGGAACATTGCCAGAGCTAATATCAACGGTATTTTCAAGGAAATACTGGCGACCCCACAGGCTTTCGGTCTGAGTAATACCGCCGGAATGGCCTGCCCACCGGGGGTTGCCGCTACAGATTGCACCTCCTCAACGCCCGGTTTCAGCAGCTCGCAGGACTATCTTTTTGCCGATCGTTTCCATCCCGGGCCGCAGGTACATAGCATTATGGCGCAGTATATCCAGTCGATAGTCGCCGCCCCGGTACAAATTTCTCACCTGAATAAAGGAATTCAGGAGATGGTGCGCGGCAGCAGAGCAACGCTTGATAGCCGTTATGAGCAGCTACGCTACCAGGCTAACCCTGTCGGTACTCTGGGCCTCTTCGGCGGCTACGGCGGTAGTTATCAGCATATTGACGGCAGTAATGAATCAGGCAACGGTCGTGAAACCACCAACAGTTTGACACTGGGCGTCGATTATCAGCTTAACGATAGTGTCTTAATCGGTGGTCTGATTGCCGGTTCTCTGGATAAGCCGCGCCCTGACGATAATTACCATTACGATACCCAGGGGGTTCAGGCAGCATTGTTCACCCATTTACGCTCGGGCCAGGCATGGCTGGATGGCGACGTTCACTATCTGACGGCCAACCTCACCAATATTCAACGCAAGATCGCACTCGGAAAGCAGACGCGTACTGAAGAAGGCGAAACCACCGGCAAATTATGGGGCGCGCGGCTGACGGCCGGTTATGACTTGGCACTCACCCACTGGCTGACAACGGGCCCCATGCTGCAGTACGCCTGGGATTACAGCCATGTTAATGGCTATAGCGAAAAAGGCAGCAGCAGTACCGCCATGCGCTTCGGCGATCAAAATGGTCATTCGCAGGTTGGTAGCGCAGGCTGGCGATTTAATACCCACGTGGGGGCCGTCAATCCCTGGGCGCGGGTGAGTTATCGTCATCAGTTTGGCGATGAGGTTTATCGTGCAAACGGCGGTCTGAAATTCACAAATCTCACTTTCAGCCGGGCGGGTGAAAAGCTGGATAAAAACTGGGCAGATTTTGCGGTCGGTGCCGATATGCCTCTTTCTGATACGGTTTCCGCTTTCGCTGCGGTATCACAAACCGGCGGCCTGAGCGGTGGCAACCAGACCAGCTATAACATCGGCGTCAGTGCGAAATTCTGAAAACCGCTTAAAAATAAGCTGGTCAGTAATCTAAGCCACGCAGTTTGCGTGGCTTTTTGTTTTTCAATCAGCGGAGATTAAGGCGCATCGCTCACGGTATTGATTTGCCCGGTGAACCCCGTTTTGGCAATCGCCGCCAGTAGCTGCTGGTTATCAAAACCCTCAGGGACAATCGCCTGCGCCTGATGCGTTTTTAGCGATGCCTTCGCTTTAATCACGCCCTCGGTGCTGCGTAAAGCCTGGTTTATCGAGATCACGCACAGCGGGCAGTTCATCTGGCTGATATCAATGGTAACCATTTTATTCGCGGCCCAACTCAGCGGTGTTAAAAACAGCAGGCCGAGACACATAAACTTTTTCATTCCAGATATTCCCAAAGCCAGGGTAAGACATACGGATAGGTCGTCAAAAAAAGCACCAGCGGCACAGACAGCCAGTATAAGCCGACCAGCACACGGCGGCTGACAATGCTGGTGCAGATCGGTTTCGGTGACAAATAAAGCCGCCAGAAGCCACGTATCATCAGCCCCAGCGCGATAGCGGCCAGCGGAATTTGCAGCCACGGGAGCGTTGGAATGCCCGTCAGTCCCGCCGCGGAAATACCGAAAACCAGATACAGCAGCGGGCCGATGCAGCACAGTGTGGATGCGGCAGCCGCCGCCAGCGCCGCCATCAACGAGACTAAACCGCCCTTAATGCTGTTCGGTGCTGACATAGTCATAGCTAAATGCTGCCGGATCGTAGAAGTTTAAAGGATCGCCGTCCACTTCGGCATACGCATAGCCCAGGTTGTTCACATTACCCTGCTCCGCCGCCGGGAACAGCGCGAAATCCCGGGCATGATTAAAGCCCACCCAGTTCATTTCCCAGTTGCCGAACAGATAATCGTTAACCGCCTTCACCGCCGGGTCGTTATTTTGTTTCTTTTCGCTCAGGCGCATTTTGGTGACGTCCGCCGGATCGGCCGGCACCCAGCCAAATCCTGCAAGCCAGAACATCGCGCGGCAATGCTGGGCCCCGTTTATTCTGGCAACGCCCTGCTCATCCGCACCACCGAAGGCTTTCTTCGAATACTGCCCAAGCTTACGGCTTGCGCCAAGGCGAATACCAAACATTTCACGCGCCGGAATGCCCACGGCACGGCACAGCGCGACAAAAACGGAGTTGATGTCGGTGCATTTGCCGCCAAGCTTGCCTGCTTTAAGGATTTCACCTACATCACCGGTACCGCAGCCGATTACCGCATCATCACGATGCATATGCGTACTCACCCAATCATGAATCAGGCGAGCTTGTTTAACAGGTGCTTTTTCCGCACCGATAATTTTTAGCGCGGTCTCTTTGACGATACCGTCAACGGGAATATGCGGCGTGGCAAGCAAGAAGGATTTGATTTCATTGGGGATAACCGCGTCCTGTTCCGGCAGCATCCAGTCGGCGAGTTTGTTGTCTTTGAACACTTCCCAGTCGCGGGTTTCAATGGTCATCGAAACTTGGATATCCAGCTTGCCTTCAGAATCCGGCCAGGTGACAAACAGCATTCTGGCACCGTAGGCATTGTTCGCATTCAGCCTGGCCTGCTGGTAATTGCCTTTAAAGGAAAGGTCGAGCAGCGTCTGGAAAGGTGTATCTTCCGGCACGGGTATCCAAAGATTCACCTTCCCTTTGGACCCTTCCGGCGCTTGCAGATTATAGCTTTGTGTCATCACAAAGCGGCGGGAAGCAGCGGAAATGCTGATGGCTGGATTATCAATATGTTGAGTTTTCGCAAACGAGGGACGAACCAGGCCGATTGTCGAGAGTGCCGCCACACTTTTCAGAAAAAGACGCCTTTCCATTACCATAACCTTCAATCGCCAGAAAAAGCTGGCGCTTAACCCCGCACCTGCGGAGGCGGCCGCTATTATGCAATCAACCAGACGCAAAATACCAGGCTGGATCAAACGGTTTAAGCGTTTGTTCTCTTTTTATCCACGCGCGCCAGCTTTCGCTATTCAGAATTAACTTCTTTAATTCACTAAACGATAAACTCACAAATAGTCAGATTAATAACAAGGTTAATATTTATGACTCCCCTCACGCGGTTGCATAAGAATTAATTATAGTGACGCGGCTGTACGGGCGGCATTATCATAGAGAGCCGAAATGGCACGTAATAACTGTGCGTTTTCTCCAATAGCTTTAGCAGAAATCCCGGTTTCAATCTGCAAACCAATAAGACAAGTCTCGCGGATTTCCCGGTATTTAACACAGAGCTCTCTTCCCTTTTCGGTGGTGGAAAAGTAAAGCTCTTTACCCTGTTTTTCACTTTTCACATAACCTGACTTAACCAGTTTTTTTAGGGCATAGGCAACGATATGAGTGTCTTCCACGTTCAGAACAAAACAGATATCCGCCAGTTTTTTTTGCCGGTCACGGTGATTGACATGGTGCAATAACGATACGTCCAACGGCCCCATATCCGGCTCTCCGGCCGCCGTCATGCAGCGCACCATCCATTTGTTAAACGCATTGCTGGTCATGATTAACGCGTACTCAAGCTCTGACAACTCCGCACATCTCTCAGAAACCAGGTGATAAGAAGAGACAATGGGATCTTTCAGGCCGGTTTTATTAACGCTTGAATCTGCTGCTGAATCGAGTCTCTCTTTCTGCGCTGCCATTGCTTGCTCCTTATTATGCTGACCATAAAACATAATTGAATCCTGATAAAACACAAATAAATTATCACTGATTTATTTTCATTTTATTGCCGTTTTGCTATATGTTTTTAGCTGTTGCATTGCACTAATGCACGATCGGTTGATGTGGCTTAACGCTTTTCGCTTCGACTAACTGATTAACGAAAATATCCATCCTTTAGAAATCAAAAGGAAAAGAAGATATTTCGTGGTCCTAAAAACACAACATACATAGACAGGGTAAAAATAATGGATAGCGCCACGCTTTTACCGCTCATCGGGATCCCCGTTGTGGTTATCGGTTTTGCTTTACGATTCAATCCGCTGATTGTCGTCGTTATAGCAGGATTAACAACTGGACTTGCCGTAGGAATGGACTTCGGCATGCTACTGGAAACCTTCGGCGAGAAATTTTTTAATAGCCGTTCCCTCGCCACCTTTATTCTGATCTTACCGGTGATTGGCCTGCTGGAATATTACGGCCTGAAAGAACGCGCCCAGGCCTGGATTGCCAGAATTGCCAGCGCCACTTCAGCACGCATTCTGATGCTCTATTTTATTGGCCGCGAGGGAACTGCCGCGCTTGGGCTGATGTCTCTCGGCGGGCATGCACAAACCGTTCGCCCACTGCTAGCCCCAATGGCGGAAGGGGCGGCATTGAATAAGTACGGTGAACTCCCCCAGCATATACGCGATAAAATCAAAGCCCATGCCGCGGCCTGCGACAATATCGCCGTCTTTTTTGGCGAAGATATTTTTATCGCCTTCGGCGCGGTGCTGCTGATTGATGCCTTTTTGAAAGAGAACGGGATTGCGAATATTGAACCGCTCCATATTGGCCTTTGGGCTATTCCTACCGCGATTGCCGCGCTGATTATCCATATGTTCCGCCTCACTCGGCTTGATGCGAGCCTGCATCGCGATGTGATGGCCTGGCGTGTTCAGCAAGAAGCGGAAATAAAAGAGGTGACTAAATGAGCACTCTGTTGACCATCAACCGGGTTTATTACCTGATTGGCATCATCGTTATGATTCTGGTGGTGATGACCCTGCGCGATCGCGGCAACCCTAAACGCTTCACCACCGCACTCTTCTGGTTTTTATTCGGTGCGATTTTCCTGTTTGGCGACCTGATGGTAGAAAACCTCGGTAAATCGCTGGCCTACCGGATCATTGGCGGCAGCGTGATTGTCATTGCCCTGTTGGCAGGTTGCGGTTTAGTGGGCAAAGGCCACTACCCAATGGCGACCGATGCCCAACGCGAAGCCTCCGCCTCACGTATCAAAAACTGGCTATTCTTACCCGCGTTGCTGATCCCCGTCATCACCGTTATTTGCACGCTGTTCATGAAAAACGTGTCTATTGGCGGCGTCTATCTGCTTGATCAAAAACAGCTCACGCTGGCCTCGCTTTGTGTGGCAAGCGTGGCGGCAATTTTAACCGGATGGTGGATCACAAAAGGCTCTCCGGTACAGGCTATCGCGCAATCGCGCCGAATAGTTGACACCGTGGGCTGGGCAATAATTTTACCGCAGATGCTGGCGATGCTCGGCGGCGTGTTTATCGTCGCCGATACCGGCGAGTCGGTACGCAAAGTGGTCGAGTTGTTTGTTGACCCGGGAAACCGCTTCATGCTGGTCGTTATTTACTGCGTGGGCATGGCGATATTTACCATGATTATGGGTAACGCTTTTGCTGCATTCCCGGTTTTAACGGCAGGTATCGCGATGCCGTTTCTTATTACGCATCACCACGCAGACCCGGCGCCATTGCTGGCGATTGGGATGTACGCAGGCTACTGCGGCACGTTGATGACGCCGATGGCTGCGAATTTCAATATTGTTCCGGCCGCGTTGCTTGAGCTTAAAGATAAATATCAGGTCATCAAGATCCAGATCCCGAGCGCCCTGGCCATACTGCTGGCGAACGTGTTCCTGATGTACTTCCTGTCATTCCGCTAAAGCACTGAAAAACGATGAATCTCAAAGGAGTTTTTATGTCATTAAGCCCGATTCAGGCTGAAGCTTTTGCCAACATGCCGCTGGCGTTTCTACGCCAGGAATATCCCAATCATATTATGCATTTGCTCAATAGTGATGGCGATGTGTTGCCGCCCCGGGAATTACACCCGATTTTTTATGGCTGTTTTGACTGGCATTCGGCGGTACACGGTTACTGGCTGCTGCTACGTTGCCTGCGCCGTTACCCGGATCTCCCTTCCCGCCACGCCATCATTAATCTGTTTGATGAACATTTTACCGAAGCCAATGTAGCCCGCGAACTGGCCTATTTTACCGCCCCATTCCGTTCTTCTTTTGAACGCCCTTATGGATATGGCTGGCTGCTGGCGCTGGCACAAGAGCTGGCGGAATCCACGGTGCCGCAGGCAAAAGGTTGGGCCACGCTGCTGGAGCCACTGACCCAGGATATTCGCGCGCGTCTGATAGGTTACCTGGAAAAGTTAACCTATCCGATTCGTGTCGGTACACATTACAACACCGCTTTTGCTCTGGTTTTAGGGCTGGATTACGCCCGGTCGCGCCAGGATACGGAACTTGAGACGGCAATTGTTAATGGCGCTAAGCGCTTCTATCAGCACGACGTGAATTACCCGGCTCATTATGAACCCGGCGGTGATGAGTACGTTTCAGGCGCGCTGTGCGAAGCGCTACTGATGAGCCAGGTGAGCACTGATTTTGCCGGCTGGTTTGACCGCTTCCTGCCGGAACTGGCGGGTATCAATGCGCTGATGCACCCGGCGATTGTCAGCGACCGCACCGACCCTAAAATTGCGCATCTCGATGGGCTTAATCTCAGCCGCACATGGTGTTTCAAGCGTATTGCCGCCGCATTACCTGCTGAACACCCCGCCCAACAAGCGTTGCTACAAGCGATAACCCGCCACCTGGAAGCCAGTATTGATCACGTAGTCGGCAGCCATTACAGCGGTGGACACTGGTTAGCCAGTTTTGCCATGCTGGCGCTGGAATAGTTTCCCCGAACCTTCATCTGTAATACTTTCCCCGCACACTCAAGTACGGGGAAACTGCTCTCCGGTGCAGTAACCCATCACCTCTGATTTCTCAAATTCATTCACCCGATAAATTTTATGCCGATCACAATTCAGGCAATTTCTCTTTGCGCACGCTTTTGCGTTTCTATAAAAGAAACACAGAAAGATAATAAAACCCCACTCTGTTGCCAAAACAGGCCGTGAGAACAAAAACAAAGAGAACATTGATATGGCAGAACAACCGCTTTCAACAGCAAAGATAAAAAATACCGGGCGTGTCCGATTTCTGGTACTCGGACTGGTTTTCATCAATATCATTATTAACTACATGGACCGCACTAACCTCTCGGTTGCCGCCACGCAAATGGCCGGAGACTTGCAGTTCACACCGTTGCAAATGGGGCTGATTTTCTCCGCCTTCGGCTGGATTTACGCCGCGCTCCAGATTCCCGGCGGCTTTGTTATCGACCGCTTCGGCTCGCGCATTGTTTACGGCGTCGGGCTGTTTGTCTGGTCACTGATTACCGCGCTCCATGCCGTTGCCAACAGCTTTGGCAGTCTGGTCGGTTTACGTCTTGGCGTCGGCGCTTTCGAAGCCCCGGTTATGCCTTCCAATAACCGCGTCATTTCCAGCTGGTTCCCGGAAAACGAACGCGCCAGCGCCATCGGTATTTACTCTTCCGCGCAGTTTGTTGGCCTTGCCTGCATGACGCCGCTACTGTTCCATGTGCAGGACCTGTATGGCTGGCGCGGATTGTTTTTGATTACCGGTATCGTCGGCATGGCGTGGGCAGTGGTGTGGTATTGCCTGTACCGTGAACCACTGGAACACAAAGGCGTCTCACCGGCCGAACTGGATCATATTCGCCAGGGCGGCGCGATTCTGGAAAGCCGTCAGGAAGCCGCGAAACGCAAGTTCGCATGGAGCGATCTGGCGTTGATGTTCAGCAGTCGTAAACTGATTGGTATTTACTTCGGTCAGTTCACCATCTCTGCCACCTTCTGGTTCTTCCTGACCTGGTTCCCAACGTATCTGGTGCAATATCGCCATATGGATTTTATTAAGTCCGGCTATATCGCATCCGTACCTTATCTGGCGGCATTCTTCGGCGTTTTGCTGGCGGGATTTGTGTCAGACCGTTTAATCAAACGCGGCGTCAGTGCAAGTTTTGCCCGTAAAGCCCCGGTGATCCTTGGCATGTCGTTAACATTATTTATTCTCGGCGCCAACTACACCGATAACCCAGCGCTAATCATACTTTTCATGTCGATTGCCTTCTTCGGTAACGGCCTTGCCACCATCACCTGGGTCTTTGTGACCGCCCTCGCGCCACGCCATCTTATCGGTCTGGCAGGCGGCGTTTTCAACTTTACCGGCGCGTTGTCTTCCATCGTGGTGCCGATAGCGATTGGCGCCTTGATAGACGGGCATAACTTTGCCCCTGCGCTGGCATTCATCGCCATTCTGGCGGGGCTTGGGATTTGCTCTTACCTGTTTGTGGTTGGGCGTATCGATCTGGACTCGCCGCCAGAGGTTAAACCGCAGGGGTCACGAGTTGCGCGGTAAGCTGATTGAGTTGAGCCAGGCGCGGAACAATTTGTTCTTCATCGACGTTCCACATTCCGGCAAACGCGATAGCGGCGTTATGGGCGCCAAGAGGCTGGGCCATCGAAAGCTCGCCATCTTCGTGCCGCCAGACAACGTGGCCAGATTCACGTTGCTGGGCAAGTTTGGGAGCCATCTGCTGCCAGTGTTCAGGCGAGAAGCGCGGCTGCAATGCCTCGTCTGTTTCACCGGCAAGCAGCGCCATCCCGATAACCGACTGCCACGCCGGAAGCGTATGGAAACCGGCCAGCGCCTGGCTCATCTGGCTACCCGGTTCGGAGTGATAGATATAGATAACCTGGTCTTCCCACAGCACGCCGAGTGCCACCACGATGTCTTTTGGCGCGTGGCGCTCGAGCAAAGGCAAGGCCTGGGAGAACAATGCCGAACCACGAATCGCCTGCGCCGCCAGAGCGTGGATGCCAGGGCCTGGCAAATAGCGGCGCTGTTCATCCTGCTGGGTCAGGCCAATCGCCGCCATGGTCATCAACAGGCGATTCACGCGGGTGGCATTAATCCCCATCAGACGCGCCAGTTCCCGGCAACCAATCGCCCGGCCACTGGTCACCAGATACTGCAAGCAACGGATACCGTCGATAAGACTTTGATTCGGTTGTGATGACATAGCGCGCTTCAAATTAATTTAAGAGCCACGATTTTATCGTCAGTTTTACAGGAAACAAACTTTATGCAAATTTTTCAGCAAACCCACTCCAGGGAATTTCCTTCTCAACAATTAAAAACAGACCTGCTGGTCGCCGGCGGCGGTCTTGCCGGGCTATGTGCGGCCCTTGCCGCCGCACGTGATGGCTTGCAGGTGGTGTTGGTACAGGACCGTCCGGTTCTGGGTGGCAATGCCTCAAGCGAAATCCGGCTGTGGGCCAACGGCGCCACCTCGCATATGGGCAACAATAACCGCTGGTCGCGCGAAGGCGGCATCATGGGCGAAATCATGGAAGAGAACGTTTACCGGAATAAAGAAGGAAACCCGGTAATGTTCGACCTGCTGTTGTTAGATATGGCCCGTAGCGAACCCAACCTGACGCTGCTGCTCAATACGGCTTTATTCGAAGTGGAAACCGCAGGGAAACGTATTACCCATGCCAAAGGCTTCAACGCGATTAACGAAACCTTTTATAATATTGCCGCCACACAATTTTGCGATGCGACGGGCGATGGCGTACTCGGCCATCTGGCCGGGGCAGAATACCGCGTAGGTGCAGAAGACCTGGAAGAGTTTGATGAAAAAATGGCGCCGGGTGATAATTTCGGCCACAAACTTGGGCACTCAATCTATTTCTACACCAGGAAAAGCAGCGCCCCGGTTAACTTCATCCCGCCCTCTTTCGCGCTGAAAGACATCGAAGAAATTCCCCGCTACACACGCCTCACCTCCACGCTTAACGGCTGTGATTTGTGGTGGCTGGAATGGGGAGGCCGCCTTGATACCATTCATGACAGCGAAGAAATTAAGTGGGAACTGTGGAAAATCGTCTGGGGCGTGTGGGATTACATTAAAAACTCAGGACAATTCCCTGATGCTGAAAACATGACTATCGAATGGGTCGGTTCAATCCCCGGTAAACGCGAAAGCCGCCGATTTGTTGGCGACCATATGCTCTGCCAAAAAGATATTATTGAGCAGCGCGACCATTACGACGCGGTGGCCTACGGCGGCTGGTCAATCGATCTGCATCCCGCAGACGGCGTTTATAGCAAACACGACGGCTGCCGCCAATTCCATAGCAAAGGCACTTACACCATTCCTTACCGTAGTCTCTATAGCCGCTCGCTGGAGAACTTGTTCCTGACAGGACGCCTTATTTCCGCCTCGCATGTGGCTTTTGGCAGCGCCCGCGTGATGTGTACCTGTGGACTATTAGGGGAAGTGGTTGGCCGGGCAGCAGCCTTATGCCACCAGCAGCGAATCAATGCCCCACAGCTGGCAGAACAAAACCGCATCGGCTCCCTGCAACAGCATTTGCAACAAACTGGTTGTTACATTCCTCGCCAGTGGTTGAATGACCCGACTAACGGCGCAATGGTAACCGCCAGCAGCGAATGGCAATTAACTCAATTACCCACAAACGGTGTCTGGAATGGGTTAAATGAACGCATGGCGTTACTCCTGCCGCTCAAAGCAGGTGAAACATTGCCAGAATTGAATTTCACCTTGCGTGCCGATTCATTACAGCAGCTTAAAATTAGCCTGTCAGGCAGTGAACGTGCGGGTAATTTCACGCCGGATATGCCTCTGGATGAACGCGAAATATCGGTATTCGAGGCGGGTGAATATTGCGTGAAGTTCCAGTACCAAAGTACGCGTGATGAATATGTTTTTATCGCGTTTGAAAGCAATGAGCACATTGAAATCGCACTAACCGACGTACAGCTACCCGGTATTATGACTGTGTTTAACAGCCTGAACGCCAGGGTTGCGAAGCATACGCGCCAGCTCGCTGACGGTGATTATGGCGTGGATGAGTTCGATTTCTGGCTTCCGCGTCGCCAGCCTAATCAAATACTCCCGGCCCTGCGCCTCGCATCGCCACTGCGCTGTTACGCCGCAGAAAACCTGCTCAACGGACGCTTGCGCCCGGAGCAACACGCCAATGCATGGGTGCCTGCCGCAACCGATAGCTTACCAACCGTGACCTGGCGTTGGGAAAAGCCGCAGACGGTATATGCGCTAACTCTGGTGTTTGATAACGATTTCGATAATGCCATGGAAACCGTACAGATGGGCCATGCCCTGGCGGTAATGCCACATTGTGTAACCCACTACCGCCTGTGGGCCGACGATACCCTGCTGACGGAAGTCACCAACAACCGTCATTCGGTATGTGAACACCGTTGGCCTCAGCCCATCAGCGCCCAACGGCTCAAGCTGGAAATCTTGAACACAGCGGGCAGCATCGCCGCCCTTTACTCGCTGAGCGTCCGCTAAAAAAAGCCACCGCAGTATCAACCTGCGGTGGCTTTCCTTCAACTACTACGCTTTGCTGACTTCCCGGGGCAAAAACTGGCTGCGCGGAGAGTTACGCAACGTAAAGAATGAGATTGCCGTGAAGCAGGCGGTGATCAAACCTAACGTCAGATAGGCCTGCCGAGTCATACATCGAACCCGCCCAAACCGAAAGCACCACGCCCGAAAGCTGCTTGGATAAGTTGAAACCAATTAAGAACAGTGTCGCAGACAGACGCGGGTCAAACACTGATGAAATATATTTGAACGTACCCACCAGCAAAAATGGCAGTTCAAACATATGCAGCATTTTCAGAAAAATAACTTCAATACTGGTCGTGGCAAATGAGGAGCCGATTATTCTTACGGACATAATCACCCCCGCCACCAGCAGGGCATTCTTAGCGCCGATGCGATTAATAATGAAAGGAGCGAAGAACATAATGGTGGCATTCAGTAATTCGCCCCCGGTAGTGACGTAACCAAATATCTCAGTGCCTTTTTGCGGCGAGGAGAAAAAACCTTTAAAGAAGTTAGCAAACTGCTGGTCAAACACATCATAAATACTGGCAACGCCAACCACATATAACAAGAATGCCCAGAAGCGCGGCAGCTTCAACAGTTCCACTACCATATATAGTGAGAATTCTGACTGTTTGCTGCCACCTGTTTCATCAGGCTCAGGCTCTATTTCAGGTTCGGGTTTCGAGAGCAATAAAAGCACTGCCAGCACCAGCGCGAAGCCGGAAGCAATCCAGAAGGTAATATTCGGGTTGATACTAAATAAAATACCGGTTAACGAAGCACAGATAGCCCAACCTACACAGCCTGAAACGCGGACCTGACCGTATTCAAAGCGGTTATTACGGCTCACACGTTCAATATAGGCTTCCACCGCACCGGAGCCGCCGGAAAAGACACAGCCCAGATACATCCCGCCCGCCATCGCGCCAAGATAAATATTGAATTGTAATAGCGGTGATAACACGTAAATAAAAAAAGGTGCAAACAGAACCAACAGTACCACGATACACCAGAGTAAATGCTTACGTAATCCTAACTTATCTGAAATTAAACCAAAGGCAACCTGAAAGACAATGGCGAATAAAGAGATCGAAGAAAACACCATACCGGTTTCGGTTTTAGTTAAGTGGTTTACATCTGCCAGCCATACCGGAAAAAAAGGAAAGTAGGCAGACATAATAAAATAGTAGAAAAAGAAGAACAGCATAAAATAGATAAAATTATGTTGTTCCCGACGACTAAGCGCTGACAGTTTCATAGGGTATTTCCATTTTTATTATTTATGGGTTGAGCATTGAGGGGAGCTTCTCCCCTCTGCCGTTCATTTAAGGCTAAGAGTCAGTTGGTAGTGCCATTTGGTGTCCAGCAACAACCATTTCTTCAGCACGCTGGGTGTCCAGGAGTCATCACCGCCGACCCCCATATGCTGCGCATCGAGGGAAATCCATACGCCTTCTTCTGGCACCATCCTGTGCCAGTGTGAAACCGTCATCAGCTGTTCCATGCTCCAGGGTTGAACGGAGAAATGGAAATTGCCACGGGCCTGCCAGATGCCCCAATCCAGCGATTTTGTTCCGCCACGCAATCCATTTTCCGTCGGGAAAATATACGGCGTGCTCATCTCGTTTAGCGACAATGTCCAGCGGGAAAAGGACGCGCTACTACGGCGATCCGGGTAGTTTTCATGCGGCCCAAGCCCCAGCCAACTAACATCATCGCTTTGCGGTTTGACCTTGAAAACCAGCCCGACACGAGGGAGCGGCGGTAGCGTTTCGGCGCGTTCGCCCGTAACGGTAAGGTGTAATTTTCCATGGCCGTCAAAGCGCATCTGCCAGCAGCTTACAATCGCCACACCTTGATGATTGTGATAGCGCCACTCGCTGATCGCCACAATATCGTCGCCAAAGTGAATCGCTTCACAACGCACGCACTCCGTTTCCAGATGATACAACCCGGCGCTTTTCCAGCGTTCAGCCCACGCATTTGGATCGATGCGCGTCACTTCACTTACCCCAATGTCGTTGTCGACGGGTGCACGGACAAAGTTGTCGCGCAGCGGCTGCATCAACTGCTCATCCCCCTCTTTCAACCAGCTGCAAAGCAGGCCGCTGGAACGATCGATTTGCCACTGCTGGCCTGCAGCCTGAATGGTAAATCGGCTGGTAGAGGTGCTCAGCATGGGAGCATTAGCAGAAGCGGCTCTGGATGTTAACGCCAGAGGTGCAGCGAGAGAAAACTGCTGCCACGCCACGCGATGCCCGGCAGCTGACCACGGCGTTTCGTGCGGCTGGATGACTTCAAGCGTTAACCAGACATCTTGCGCCCCGGCAGGAAAATTCAGGTGTTCAGTTAATGTCAGCTCAACGACACCTTCGGCTTCGATACACAGCGTTTCACACCCGTTTAGCACAGGAAGCCCCGCAGCTTCAATGCGCCAGTACAGCGTTTCATTATCGGTATGACGGAATAAATATTCACTGTCGATCCGCACTTTAAGAGGCTGCTGGCTGAGTAACTCAAACTGGAAGTATTGCTGCGCATGTTTGGCTTCAAACAGTGCAGGATGAGGTGTGCGATCGGGGAAAACCAGGCCGTTCATGCAGAACTGTCGATCGTTAGGCGCGTCGCCAAAATCTCCGCCATAGGCCCAGCCCTGCGTACCATCGTCGAAGGTTTTCATGATAGCCTGATCCGCCCAGTCCCAGATGAACCCGCCCTGCAAACGCGGATATTCACGGAATGCCTGCCAGTAATCCGCAAAGTTTCCCAGACTATTTCCCATGGCGTGAGAATATTCGCACAAGATCAACGGGCGCTGTTCACCAGGCAGGCTTATCCACTTTTTAATCGCCCATTTCGGTACTGCCGGAATAATCAAATCCGTATCAACGCGTGAATACATCGGGCAAATAATATCGGTCACCGCCGTATCTCCGCCCCCGCCTTCATATTGCACCGGACGCGACGGATCGTTTTTCTTTAGCCAGTGATAAACCGCATCATGGTTTGCGCCGTAGCCGGACTCATTTCCCAAAGACCAGATAATAATGCAGGGGTGGTTGCGGTTAGTCTGCACCATGCGCGTGACGCGGGCGCTGTAAGCCGGTAGCCAACTTGCATCGTCAGAAAGACGGTTCATCGGCACCATGCCATGCGTTTCAATATTCGCCTCATCAACTACATACAGACCGTAGCGATTGCACAGCTGGTACCACAGCGCCGTGTTCGGATAATGAGAGCAGCGGACGGCATTAAAGTTGTTTTGCTTCATCAACAAAATGTCCTGCATCATATCCGCCGGGCTCACTACCTGGCCGTGCAGGTGGTGATGTTCATGGCGGTTAACGCCACGAATCAGCAACGGTCTGCCATTAACCCGCAGCAGCCCATTTTTGATCTCAACCTGACGAAAGCCCACATCGCAAGCTTCAGCCTGAATCAGTTCGTTGCCCTGCCACACCGCGACTACGGCGCGATAACAATTGGGCGTTTCTGCGCTCCACAACCGTGGACGCACAACAGGTAATTTCAGATACACACGTTCAGCATAATTTCCCCGGTCATCAATCATCGGCGTGCCAGGAGGTTGACGGACTGCGGCAATTTGCTGGTTTCCCTGCCAGAGGGTAGCTTCAACCTCCAGCGTGGCTAAACATGAAACGGGTGCCGCCACCGCGATGTCGATATTAAGTTCAGCATCGCGATACAGCGCATCCAGTACCGGGGTTATTTGCATATCCGTCAGGTGAATCTGTGGCAAATTGATCAGTGAAACAGAACGGAAGATACCGCTCATACGCCACATGTCCTGATCCTCAAGCCAGGTTCCGGCACTCCAGCGCAACACCATCACACAAAGGCGGTTTTCCCCACCGTGCAAAAACCGGGTCAGATCGAATTCGGCGGGTAAACGGCTATCGACTGAATATCCCACCCATTTGCCGTTGCACCACAAATGAAAAGCAGAATTTACCCCCTCAAAAATAATGCGTGTTTGCCCGTAGGTCAGCCACTCTGCTGAGATTTCAACCGTGCGGGTATAACATCCGGTGGCATTTTCCTCTGGCACCAGCGGCGGTGTGGTTTCGATGGGATAACGCACGTTAGTATAAATCGGTGCGTCGTCACCGGTCATTTGCCAGTTTGACGGCACCGTGACAGTGCGCGCATCCTCCAGATCCTGTTGCAGCCAGCTGGCGTCGACTGCCTGTGGTTTTGCGCGCCAGCTAAACTGCCAGTCACCATCCAGTGAACAACAATAGCGGGATGGCTGCTCATCTCGCGCGGCACTGATTTCACGCCATCCCCGAAACGGAGGATGCGCGGGTAAGCGGTTGATATGCGTCACCGCTTGCTGCTGCCAGTCGCGGCGGTGAAGAACTGCTACAAACTCTGATTCTGGGTCAAAAAAGCCCGAACTTTGCGTCATGCCGATCCACCTGTCATTATTTAAATGTTATGCGCAATACAATCAGGTAAATTTAGACAGACGATCGTATACCCTGGCAATTAGAGCTTTTATCAATTCCAGGGGCGATCGCAAAAGCGGTCGATTAATCAGCATTTTTGTCGTTATGATGACATTAAATGTTAGCGCTATACATTTTATAAACTCCCCCCTTGACGCGACAGGGTCCGACACGCATTATGCGGCGCAAAAAGAGGTAACAATGAATAATCGACAGGCAACGTTGAACGATGTGGCCCGTAAAGCGGACGTTTCTCAGCAAACGGTTTCACGGGTGCTGAACAACCCGGATTTGGTATCGTCCCGTACCCGCGAAAAAGTGCTGCACGCGATGACCGTTTTGCACTATGTGCCGAACCGTTCAGCCCAACTGCTGGCGGGCAAAATCATGCCTGCGATCGGGCTTATTACCTCTTCTCTCACCTACCATGCCCCGTCGCAAATTGCCGCAGCTATCAAAAGCCACGCCGAAGAGCAGCAGTTGCAGGTTTCTGTTGCCATGCCAAAAGACGCAGAGTACGAAGCATTGCAGGCAATACTTAACGAATTTCGCGCGCAAAACATTCGCGGTGTGATTGCAAACTTGCCGCTTGAGAGCTCGCTTGCTGAGAGGCTGGCGCGAGAAAATGACGATCAGGCCTGCCTGTTTCTGGATGTTCCGCCAGAAACCGACGTATCTTGTGTGCGCTTCGATCACCAGGAGGGTTCTGGCGCCTGCGTAAAGCATTTGTGGGAGCTGGGGCACAGACAATTTGGCTTGTTAGCGGGCCCGGCAGCATCTATTTCTGCCCGCCTGCGCCTCGGTTGCTGGCGCGAGTCGCTTCATCAGTTTGGCGTAATAAATGCCGTCACCGCATGGGGTGACTGGAGCGCCAGTAGCGGCTGGGCAAAAACCTTTGAGCTGATCCATGCCAACCCTCGAATCAGCGCCATTATCGTGGCAAATGACCAGATGGCATTAGGCGTATTGAGTGCGCTGGCTCAACTTAAACGCACGGGGGCAAGCGCGATTTCAGTCACCGGCTATGACGATACCGCCGACAGCCTCTTTTTCCAGCCTGCATTAACAACTGTCGCACAGGATTTTGATTTGCTCGGCAAACGAGCGGTAGAAATCGTCACTTCGCTGATGGCGCAATCGCCTTCACCACGCAAGGTATTGCAGTTGCTTGCTACCCGTCTCGTTATTCGCGAATCGACTTATCCCTATCCGCAACGTGATATGCCGAACGATATTGTGACCCAGCTGAAAACGTTAATTAATCAGCTCTAAATGGGCATTCCACTGGCGGATTTAATGTTGCTAAACGCCGGTAATAATTAAAACCTTTATTGATTAGTACTGTTTAATCAATCACCCAGGTTCTATTTATCGACAGCCATGGGAAAAATCATAAATAATTAATGTATAAAAATGGACATTGCTCGCCAGGAGTATGAGACCTCAAATTGATAAACAAAACTCCGATAACCATGAGTGACGTGGAGAGATGCTAACCGAGGCATAACGCCAGATAGCTCAGCTGGATGTAAGCGTAGTTAAGGTTAATAATTGATATTGCTATGCGTAATCAGTCTATTTTTAGCATCATCCCAGGCAGCGACAAAATAAACCAGTAAACAGGAGCGAGATCATTATTCTGTTAGCGTTTATCGTTGACGCAGAAATTGACGAACCCTATAATTGCGCACTCAAATGAAAACACTCTCTCGGCGCATAAATTTTTATGCGCATCGTAAATATACATTACGCTAACAACATGTAGGCAATGCGCTACAAGTATCAACATATGAATAACTATAAAAACCAAAAATCATATTATCCCAATTACCTCCTGAGCCATTTTTAATCGCTTAAAAAAGAGTATTCATAGAAAAATGGTTGATAAAGAGCCCATTCAGCACGAAGAGGGCGCGCCTGTTAAAAGGGATCCCGGCTTGCATACAGAATATCGCTGGTATCACTCGATTACTGGAAAAGTTGCTATCTACCTGATGCTGGGGGTTTTAATTGCCTATGGCGTTGGCGCAGGGGCTGGCGTTTTTGAGGTTAACCGCATCTCCCACGATCAGTGGTTTAAGCAGGCCGCGACCAATTCACAAATTAGCAGCTACATCATTCGCAGTATCTACACCTCCGTTGCGGTTCGTTCGAATGCGCAAGGCCAGGTCATTTCTATTGAATCCGAACGCCCGTTTTCTGATGACGAAACCATCATCCAGACCGGGTTCAATCCGGCAGATATGCTAATGCTGGTATCAACGCAAACCCACAACCCTACATGGCTTTTTTCGTACGATGATAAACAGGGGCTTATTGATACCCAGACATCGCAAAAAATAGCTACCGTTGATGACCCTTTAAATCGCCGGGTATTACAAGAATATTACCGTGGTTTTGTCATTATCGGCGGCAAAGAGTATTTCGTCGGCTCCATCCCGATAGTGAATTTATCCGGCAAAGTAATCGGTGCCATTGTCAGCAGTATTGGTGAGCGCAATACCCTGTTTGCCACCCATAATCTCTTGTTGAAAAACACCTTTTTGATGCTCATTTTGATTCTTGGTGCCACAGTGGTGGTGGTCAACTGGCTGGTGCGTAACCTTTTTCGTCCGGTTCCGCGCCTTGTGCAGGCCGTCAGCCTGATTGCCGATGAACAAACAGACCAGGTGACGCCATTTCAGGATCGGGAAGATGAGATAGGCGAGCTGGCGAAAGCGATTGAAAAACTGCGCGTCGCCATGGTCGAACGTGGATATTTGCAGCGCATGCAGGAAATGGCGCAAAAAATGGAATATATGGCGCACCATGACGCCCTGACATTACTGCCCAACAGGGTCGCCTACCGCAATTCAATCGATGAGCGGCTGTTGAAATTAAGCAGCGAAGGGGCCTCTTTTAATCTGGTATTGGTCGATCTGGATAATTTCAAACCCGTTAATGATACCTACGGCCATGTGGTCGGGGATGAGTTGCTGGTTGAATGCGGTAAACGCCTCCCTGCTCTACTCAGTGAGAGTGATATGGCCATCCGTCTTGGAGGCGATGAGTTTGCTATTCTTCAGCAGGTTAATGGTGACGCCATTTCAGAAGCTAAAATGCTGGCGCACAAAGTCCTGGATACCTTAGGTCAGCCTTTTACCTGCGGTGGCTATACCTTCTCTATCAGCTGTAGTATCGGTATTTCATGCGCGCCACTTCATGGTAGTACCCGTGAAGATCTATTCACCCAGGCCGATCTTGCGCTTTACGCCTCGAAAAATTTTGGCCGCAACCGCTTCCATTTCTATTCTCATGGCATGACGATGAACCCGTCCAATAACCTGCTCTTTAACCAGGAGATTGAAGACGGTATCAGAAATAATCAATTCTTCCTGCATTATCAAAAGATTATCCGTCTTGATAATGCGAGCATTGCAGGTTATGAAGCGCTGGTGCGCTGGCAACACCCCATCCGGGGGCTGCTGCAACCCCATCACTTTATTTCAGTTTCTGAAGATATTGGGCTTATTACGCCGCTGGGCGAATGGCTAATAAAAAACGCCTGCATGGATGCGGTTAGCTGGCCCGAGGCGAAGAGCGTGGCGGTGAATGTCTCACCGCATCAACTGCGTAGCCCAGAAATTCTGGATATCATCCGCAGTGCATTGCAGCAGAGCGGTCTGCCCCCTGCCCGTCTGGAAATAGAAATTACCGGCTCAGAACAACTCGAAAGTAGCGTCATTCTGCCCATCCTTAATGCCATCCAGGCGCTGGGGGTGGGCATTGTATTGGACGAGTTTGGTACAGGTTTCGCAACGCTCGACTATCTGATTATTTTTCCCTTCTGCCATATTAAAATCGCCCGTTCTTTGATTGATGCGATCGATAGATGTGAGGAAAGCCGGCTGCTGGTAGCCATGTTGCTGCACTACGCACGGCAGCGTGGGATAAAAATCACCGCCAAAGGCGTTGAAAGACGACAACAATATGAATTGCTTGCCGCATTGGGCGAAGGGGAAATAACGGCTCAGGGATATTATTTTGGCAAGGCTGTAGAAAATGCCTGTGTCGCGACAGAACTCGCGCAGGAAAGAAATGAAAAAAAATGCAATTTATAATCAGTCGGTTAAACCAAAGATTCTTTTCTCTGGGCGCCGTTTTGTTTCTCAGCTTCGACCTGCTTGCGCCTGCAAATAGCCGTGCCGATGAGCTTTTAAACAGCATTTTTACCGCCCATCATAACCGGAGGGATCACGTTTAATTTGCCACTATCGTCCAAACTCCAGCGGTCGATTTCTGCCGCGATACCTTATTCTTATTAACCAATTTTCGCCTTTGCCCGATGGCGAAGATAACGAATGGTCATAAAACCCAGAGATATGAAAAAGAGATATTTTTTAAATAGCATATTGACTTTATTATTAATTTGCCATACTGCTTTTTTGCCAGCAGAGACCAGCATCTCCACGCTCGACAGGATTGCCAGCCATCGCGTCATTAATATTGGCTATCGTGATGCGGCACCGTACTCTTATCAAACCAGTGACGGGCATGTTGTCGGATATGTCGTTGATTTATGCAAAGATGTCACGGAAGTGTTGAAAAAAAGACTGCATCTTAAAGATCTGGCGGTTAATTATATTATTGTGCCGCGAAATATGCGCACGACGATGCTGAACCACCGTATTATTGATATGGATTGTTCGCTTAATACCGATACCGTTAAGCGTGAAAATCTGGTGCTGTTCTCGCACCATTATATTTCTGTCAATACCCGCTTTGGTACTCATGCCGGTAATAGCATCCATTCGTATGCTGATTTAGCCGGCAGGACAATCAGCGTGGCTAAAGGCTCAACGGACTTAATTGACCTTAACAGCCTCAATCGGGTACATCATTTAAATATTTTACTGCTCACGCCACCTTCAATGAAAAGTTCATTTGCGGCCTTAAGCAGCCACAAAAGCTTTGCCACCGCGATGAATGAAATTTCTCTGCGGCAGCTGATTGAAAACAGCGAAAACCCAGAGGGTTATCAAATATCCCACCTGGTTTCTGGCGCACCGCAGGATCTGGGGATTATGCTGCGACATGACGATCTGGAACTTAAAAAAATCGTCGACGCCACGCTTGTTGCGCGTTTCAAACGACGTGACTTCAAAAATTTTTATGAGCAGTGGTTTAACAGCAGTTTGCCAGACAAAAATATTAATCTGCATTTTCCGCTTACTGCTGAAATGTACCACTACCTCACTAAAAAGGCGTAATCATTGCATTTAGCGAGTGGGGAAAATAAAAAAGGGAGAAAGATAACTTTCTCCCACCATGCATTGATGAAATTATAACAATTGCAGGATCATGCAGAACGACATTCCGCACAATACGCCATATAACAAATTATTCTGTGCCGTTTTACGTACGCGTTTTTGTGAATGGATGGTGACATCCTCCAGCTTCTTGCGCACGTTACGCGACACCTGAACATGCTGCGTTATAACATCTTTTGAACAGTGCCGGAACCTTGCGATATCATCCCGAATAAACTCATCCACTACGCCTTTATTAGCTTTGAGCTCGCGGACAATCCCTTCCAGCATTTTTTCCATGCCTTTTACCCGCAGGACAACATCTTCTTCCATATCCAGTGACAGCATAATCCAAATCCATGATTAATTGTAACACCAGGGGGTAATTCATTTACCGCCCATCCCTTTCCCGATAATAATGTAATGATGAAATAGCCTAATCAAGCGAATAAACATCATTAAGCCTGAAGTTGAAAATATTTCAGGTGGATTGGCGCAATAGTGTTCAGCTGTAAAGGAGTATTTAATCACGTTCTCCATTTGTTATCGCATCAATACTATCGGGTAACAGACGAATTTCTGCGGCGCGACGATGGGCCTGCATTCCTTCGGTACGGCTCTGGCGTATCGCGGGCTGTGCTACCGCAGCAATTCCGCACTCGTCAATCCACTGGTGGGTGCAAATCTTGACATAGGCACCGACCCACAGCCCGCCGGTATAGCGAGCCGCCGCCATGGTGGGCAGGGTGTGATTGGTTCCGCAGCATTTGTCTGAAAACACCACGCTGGCGTTTTGCCCAATAAACAGCGAACCGTAATTGCGAATCTTGCTCGCCGTGGCGTGGGGATCGCGCGTATGCACCTGCAGGTGCTCGGTGGCCATATGGTCAGCCCAGGCAATAAGCTGCGCTTCATCACGGCAGATAACAATCTCCCCCTGCCGTTTCCAGGCTTCACCCGCAGTAGCGGCCGTAGGCAAATTGGTTAGCTGGCGTTCAATTTCCGCAAGCGTTTGCTGGGCAATTTTTGGGCTGGTGGTCGCCATGCCAACGCGAGTATGCACATCGTGCTCGGCCTGGGCCAAAAGATCGGCGGCTAATATTCTTGGGTCGGCGCTGTCATCAGCTATCACATAGATCTCGCTCGGCCCGGCAAGCGCATCAATCCCGACTTTGCCAAATACCTGGCGTTTGGCTTCGTTGACAAACGCGTTGCCTGGCCCCACGACTTTATCGACCACCGGAACAGACTCGGTTCCCCAGGCCATGGCGGCAATGGCCTGGGCGCCACCGACTTTAAAGATGCGGTGCGCACCGGCAAGATGGCAGATAGCGATCATCGCCGGATGGGCGCCCGGCGGCAGGCAGGCAATAATCTCATCACACCCTGCCACCACTGCCGGGACAATCGACATCACCGGTGCCGATAAAATCGGGTAGCGCCCTCCCGGCACGTAACAACCCACGGTCTGAATCGGAATAATGCGATGCCCCAAATGCACCCCCGGCAGCGTTTCGATATCCAGCGGCTGCATGGTAGCCAGCTGCGCCTGGGCAAAACGCTTCACCTGGGCGATGGCAAACTCGCTATCTTTGCGGGTTTGCGGGTCGAGTTCAGCCAGCGCGCGGGCAATCTCCTGCTGCGAAACTTCAAACTTCTCTGGCGTGGTTTGATCAAATTTTGCCGAATAGTCGCGCAGCGCGGCATCACCACGCTTGCGCACCTCATCGATAATATTCTGTACCGTCTCAGTTAACGAGCGGTCTGCCTGCACATCCTGGCCCTGTGGACGTTTGATAAATTCAACATCAGCCGCGGAAATCACACCCATTTGTTACTCCCCCATTTGTCCCAGTTTAATTTGCGCCAGCAGTGCCAGATGGTCATACACCACCCATTCATCAATAATTTTGCCGTTTACGATGTGGTAGTGGGACATGCCCATCACAAACAGGCGTTCGCCGGTTGGTTTACCCAGTTCGCCATAGCCCAGATGATGGCCTTCCATAATCCAGCGTACCGCTACTTTGGTGCCGCCTTCGTCACAAGGATTGGAGCAGATGTGCTGCGGCATCCAGGCGCCGTCAGGGATCATGCCGATCAGCGCCAGCGTCTGGTGAATGACTGCCGCCTGGCCATAAAGTTCTTTCATCAGTGGCCCATGCCACTGCACATTCGGGGCATATACATCTTTGATCTTGCCGAGCATGCGGCGGTTGTAAATTTCGTGCAGCCAGCGCAGGCACTGTTCTTCGGTATCGGTATGGGCAATAGAAACGTCGCATTCCATTTCTGGCGGATATTGTCCGACCATACGGCGATTTTCGCCGATGTCGGTAACGCGGAACCCTTTATCAAACTGCTCTTTTGCCATTCCCTGGGCTATTGCGTCGGTATCCAGACCGAGCTGGCGCATCAGCGACATGTTGTCGCTGACGACCCACTCACGATAAATCTTGTTTTCGTGGATCATACAGTCTGCAACGGTGCGGGTAACAAAGGTGCGGTTGGTTGGCTTACCCAGGTGGCTATACTGGGTGTGACGACCGCTGCCGGTCACCAGGTGCGAGGTATAAAAACCTTCTACGTCGTTACCATTCCAGATAACCTGGGTCGCCATACCGCGGCGTTCCGGGAAAGCAATCAGGCGCTGCAAAGTGTCCTGTACCACTTGCTCACGGTTATACATCGTGCCCAGCGCGTTATATAAAACGCAGTTGTGCGTATAGTGGGTATAAATTAAACCCACGTCACGTTCGTCCCAAATTTTATGGGTGCAACGCACGATATAATCGACAATATCAGTGTAACAATCATCAAAGCCTCTTAACGATTGTACTCGCGGGCGTTTTTCCGGAACTAAATCAATAAAGTCACGGCGTTCGACTTGTAATACCGGTTCATCGCGCGTGGCTTTGACAGGGTTTTTTTCCGAAGTGACCGGCGTTTTATTGGTTGTTTCAGTTGAAGACATAGGACCTCCTGCGTTATTTGGATGCGCTATGGATAAAGCCTGGGCGCATTATTCAGGGATAGATTTATCCCTCACCTGCAAATGGCGATAATATTTATGTTCTCTGCTCTGCGAATTTGGCAGGGAATATTTCCCCGCCAGTAAATATGATTAATTAAAAATCTGTGACCAGATGGCTAATTCATCAATACCCAGATATTCCCGTACAATTAAACCATCACGTAATTCCAGCTGGCTAATACCGGTAATAGAAACCGGGCGA
Organism: Buttiauxella warmboldiae; assembly: GCF_003818135.1. Taxonomy (GTDB): domain Bacteria; phylum Pseudomonadota; class Gammaproteobacteria; order Enterobacterales; family Enterobacteriaceae; genus Buttiauxella; species Buttiauxella warmboldiae. The sequence continues at coordinate 86,597 of NZ_RPOH01000036.1, forward strand.
CGGGTTGGTGTGCCAAATTTCCCGTAGCCGTCATGCCAGGTTAACAACGACCAGCGCAGCGACAGGCGCACCGGCTCATTGGCGTCACGACGCACCACAAGGTGATGTAAATTCGTTTCGCTATCGGCAAAGGAAGCGCGATAGCCTGAAAGGAAGCCCCCGATATCCTGCTCCCCGGTGCGCAGCACATGTCCCGGCCCGTGCAACGTGGCGGCTGGATGATAAAGCCCCGGCACCACGCCGCTGTTACCGCCCGCCCACATCGACAAATAGCGCTCAACCAGTCCCGCCAGCGGGCCGTCAACGTCGTCCCCATCCGGGCCGCCGGCCCAGCGGGCGTCCATCTCTTCGGCTGAAACATTTTCCAGCCCCGCTTCGCGGCGCGAGTCAGCCAACTGTTGAGCAAACGTGCGTACATCCATGCCAATTTGCGTCACGATTGCCGCTCGGTCCTGTAGCAACCACTCCTGGCGTACCGCACCCTCGGCGCACACGCGGTCTGCCCAGGTGCGCACCCAAATCGATTTGCCGCTGGGCTGCCCAAAGAAACCTTCACCCTGATGCTGGATACAGGCCAACGTTCGTTGGGCGGCGTAATACTCAAATTGCGGCGTATGGGTACAGAGAATATCCTCGGTCAACACCGTGCGCTGCGGAAAGCTGTGCATCGCTTCAAGCGTCAGGCGCATAAATTGCGAAAGGTCGTTGAGCTGCTTTTCCGGGGTGTGAAACACCACCGGCGTGGCGTAAAAATCAGCCAGTTGGCCGATGTCTTTCTGTTCCCACACCACATGGGTCAGCGTCAGAATAAACTGCTGTATGGAATCAAACTGAGGGCTAAAGCCCGGCAACCTGGTCATTCAACCTCCTGCGGCTGGAACAGCATCAGCCCATCTTTTTCGATAATGCCGGAGCGGGGCCGCCTTGCGGAATGGCGCACCACCAGCACACCCGGAACCACCAGCTGTTCCGGCTCAATGTTTTCACTTTCAATTTGTTTCATCAGCAGCGCAATCGTTGCGCTCACCATCGCATCCACCGGCTGTGAAGCAGACGTCAGCGCATAAGAGGGCCAGCCGGAGGGACCGGTGTCGTCATAGCCAATCACCGAGAGGTCTTCAGGAATGCGCAGGCCAAATTCAAACCGGGCGATATCCATCACGGTGAGCGCCATATGGTCATTGGCGGCAAAAATGGCATCCGGCGGCTGCGGCGCTGAAAACAGCTCCCGGGCCGCTTTTGCGGTTTTTTTGGCATCATAATCCCCCTGCACCACACGCACATTCTCAATGCCATGGCGCTCTAAGGTCTCGATAAATCCCTTCTGGCGCGCCACATTAACCGAAGAATCAGAGAGCCCGGCTACATAGGCGAAACGCTGATGTTCCCCCGCCAGTAAGAACCCGGCGATCTGCCGGGCGGCGGCTTCGTTATCGGTATTCACGCTTGAGGCCGTGGCGTTTTCTTCACTGCGATTAAACAGCACCACCGGGATACCGGCCGCCACGCACTCTTCTGAAAGCTCCACGGAAAGGGAAACCGAAGCCAGTACGATGCCATCCACCCGATATTGCATGATTTGGTCAAAAATACGGTCGACGTTGCCGTCCCGGTCGCCAACAAACAGCAGCAGGTGATAGTTCAGCTCATCGAGCCTCTGTGCCAGAGCTTCCAGCACCTGCGGGTAAAACTGATTATCAAAATAGGACATCACGACGCCGACGATACGCGAACGGGCCGTGTTCAGCGAACGGGCGATAGCGTTTGGCCGATAGCCCAGCTCACGCGCGGCTTTCAGCACCTTTTCACGCGTTGCGGGTGAAATACTCGCCCCCGGCGTAAAGGTCCGCGATACCGCTGATTGTGATACTCCCGCCACTTGCGCCACCTGCTGCGAAGTCACGGGGCCAAAAGTCTTACGTTTCATGGTCTGGTATTCCTTGTCCGCATCCCGCTGGAATGCCTGTTTTTAATACTTACACCATCTTTGCATGCGTATGCAACAGCCAAAATTATTTTTTTCACATTTACATTATCGACCTTTACAAAACTGAAACCTTTTTGTAACTTCAATTTTTGAATACGTATGCACAAGACCTGTCACAACATAAAAAAACGCCGTCAGTTTTACCGGTGACGCGAGTTCGCGACAAAGGATTGCACCGGTTAATGCCGTACTTGATTGGTTATAACCCATTAATCTTTAAGAGGTTCACCACCATGTTTCGTGCACTGTTTAGTCGATCCGAAGTCAGACTGTTTTTTACCCTTAGCGTGCTGTTCTTCATTTGTATCCACAGTATTGATGCCTTCCTCGCCCCGATGTTAATCAGCGAAGGAATGCAGCCAGAAGTGGTGGGAATGATTATGGGGGCCAGCGGGTTAGCCACGCTATTCGCGCGCTTCCCGATTGGCATTCTTTCCGACGTGGTGAAAAGCCGCAAAATCTTTATCCAGTTCAGCCTGCTGCTGCCGCTGGTCACCTGGCCTATTGCCTACTTTGAACCTAACGCCATAACGCTGTATCTGGCGAAAGCCGCAGATGGCTTTACCGCAGCCAGCTGGGTTCTCTATAACATTATGTTTATTCGTTATTTTGATAAAAAAGAGGCTCCCGCCGCGGTGGCGTTATTAGCGTTGGCGGGGCCGCTGGGCGTCTTCCTCGGCAACTGTATCGGCGGATTGTTAATTCACTTCTTCGATAAGAATATCGGCTATTTTGTTTCAAGCGTGTCGGCGCTGCTGGCGCTGATCCTGACATTCCGTATTAAAGAAGTTCACGATGCCGCCCGTGCGCCGACGCTGAAAGCCTGTATGAACAGCGCAAAACGCCAGTTAGCAGATTCATCAGTCTGGCTGATTGGCCTGCTGGCGACGATTGTGATTCTGGTTCCCTTTGCGACCCGCGATACGCTGACGCCTATTTATGCGCAGCAACTGGGGGCAAAGGCCGGGATTCTCACCCTGCTTAGCAATCTGCATCTGATTTTCTACGCGCTGGCGATCGCGCTATGTAGCTCCGTGTTTTATAAGCGTCTGGGTCTGGTGAACACCGCGGTAATTGGCATCTTGCTGCAGGTGGTTTCCAGTATTGGTATTCCGTTCACCAGCAATATGTACGTGATTTATCTGTTACAGGCAGTAGCAGGCTTCTCATTTGGTATGGCTTTCGCGGTATTTATGTCGCTGAGCGTAGTGAATACCCTTGAGGATGAACAGTCCACTCGCATGGGGCTATTCCAGACCATTTATTCCCTCGGGATGTTTGTCGGCCCGGTGGCGATGGGGTTGATGATGCAACATATCAATCTGTCATCCGGCTACCTGATGATTGGCGCCCTTAGCATCGTGGCCGCCTGCCTGACGCCGATGGCGGCAAAAAGTGTTTATCAGCGCCAGGTTAACGCGGACGAAAAAAAGCGGCGCGAAATATCTGTGGAACAAAGCTATGCCAATAAACCTGGCCAGTAAGGCTCCCGCTTAGCCGCTGAAGTAAATCGAATTTACCGTTTCACCCTCCTCGCAGGGCGGGGTAGTCACGTATAAAACAGGAAAGGAGAGCGTCATGGCTCAGTATTTAAAAACCAGTAAATCTTTATCCGAACGCCAGCAGGCCAATAAACAAATCAGTATGGTGGTTGAAAATACCCTGGCCGATATTGAACAACGTGGAAATGAAGCAGTCCGTGAATTATCCATAAAGTTTGATGGTTACGATCGCCAGGATTATCGTTTGAGCGCATCGGAGATTAATGCCTGTATTAAACAGTTAAGCCGCCAGGATATTAAAGATATTGAATTCGCACAGCAGCAGGTCTTTAATTTCGCCAGCGCGCAAAAATCCTGCCTGACCGATCTGGAAATTGAAACGCGGCCGGGCGTTATTCTCGGCCACAAGAACATCCCGATTAATGCCGTTGGCTGCTATGTTCCCGGCGGAAAATATCCGCTGCTGGCTTCGGCGCATATGTCGATAATTACCGCAAATGTAGCAGGCTGTTCGCGCATTATAAGCTGTGCCCCACCGTTCAATGGCCGCCCTGCTCCGGCGATTGTGGCCGCGCAGGCCATGGCGGGGGCCACCGAGATTTACGCATTGGGGGGAATTCAGGCCATCGGTGCGATGGCGCTGGGTACCGATACGATACAGCCGGTAGATATGCTGGTCGGCCCCGGCAATGCCTTTGTGGCAGAAGCCAAACGCCAGTTATTCGGTCGCGTGGGTATCGACCTGTTCGCCGGGCCAACGGAAACGCTGGTGATTGCCGATGAAAGCGTCGATGCTGAAATGTGCGCCACCGATTTACTGGGCCAGGCCGAACATGGCGTGACGACTCCCGCGATCCTCCTCACCAACTCCCTGAAACTGGCACAGGAAACGATGCGTGAAGTCGAACGCTTGCTGACGCAACTCCCTACCGCTGAAATCGCCCGCCAGGCATGGCGTGATTATGGCGAGGTGATCGTCTGCGAGAGTTACGAAGAGATGTTGCAGGAGGCCGATCGCATCGCCTCTGAGCACGTGCAAGTGATGACCTCCCGCGATGACTGGTTCCTCGCCAATATGACTAATTTTGGCGCGCTGTTCCTCGGCCCGCGCACTAACGTTGCCTATGGTGACAAAGTTATCGGCACCAACCATACCCTGCCGACACAAAAAGCCGCGCGTTATACCGGCGGGTTGTGGGTGGGGAAATTCATGAAAACCTGCACCTGGCAAAAAGTACTGAGCGATGAAGCCTCCAGCGAAATTGGCAGCTACTGCTCTCGCCTTTGCCAGCTTGAAGGTTTTTCCGGCCATGCGGAGCAGGCCAACATTCGCGTGCGTCGCTACGGCAAAATTGATGTGCCCTATGCCGGTACGGTGCCAGCGGTCGATATCGAGAAGGCTTCATAATGATGGCCCTTCCCCACACTCCAGAGTTTCGGCTGGATAACCGTCGCGCCCTGGTGAGCGGCGGTTCCCGGGGGATTGGCTTTGCGGCGGCGATTGCACTGGCACGCGCAGGCGCGCAGGTGTGGATTATCGCCCGCAACGCTGAGCCACTCGGCGAGGCCGTAAAAACTGCCGCCGCCGCAGGCCTGCAGCTCAACAGCGTGGTGCTGGATATTACCCACACCGGCCAGGTTGCCAGCACCCTTGCACAGCTGCCGGATTTTGACATTCTGGTCAATAGCGCAGGTCTTGCGCGTCACCAGCCGTTTCTGGAGGTTAGCGAAGAAAATTTTGACGCGGTGATGGCAGTAAACCTGCGGGCCACATTCTTTATCAGCCAGCAGGTCGCGCGCCGCATGAAAGCGCGCCAGATTGCCGGTTCGATAATTCATATTTCGTCGCAGATGGGGCATGTTGGCGGCCCCGAGCGCAGCGTCTACTGTGCGTCTAAATTTGCCCTCGAAGGGCTGACCAAAACCATGGCGCTGGAGCTCGGTGAATCAGGCATTCGCGTCAACACCCTGTGCCCGACATTTATCGAGACCGAACTGTCGCGCGCTAATCTCGCCGATCCGGTGTTTGGCCGCTATGTGCTGGATAACATCAAGCTAAAACGGCTGGCAACGCTCGAAGACGTGATGGGACCGGTGGTGTTCCTTGCCTCCCCTGCGGCGGCGATGATTACCGGGACATCATTAATGGTCGATGGCGGGTGGACGGCAACATGAAAGCAGCGCCTTTGTTGGAAAATCATGACGCGCCGCTGATTTTGCTTGGCGGAACGCTGTGTAACGGGCGGCTTTGGCAGCCACTCATCGAGCAGTTGAATGTCGCGCATTATAGTTGCGTTACGCTTAGCGGTGGTGATTCCGCTCACGCGCTGGCAACGCAATTGCTGGAAGTGTTACCGCCGCGTTTTTGCCTGGCGGGATTCTCACTCGGCGCGATGGTCGCCCTGCAAATGGTGGCGCTGGCGCCAGAGCGTATCTCCGGGCTGGCATTGTTGTCGGTCAACCCTTTTAGCGATCTCCCGGAAAACGCCGTCAACCGTCGAATGGCGGTTCGTGAAGCCCGCAAAGCAGGCATGACGCGCTGGCTAAGCGAAAACCTCTGGCCGAAATATGTCGCACCCCATCGGCTGGATGACGCGGCACTCCATCACACGATTATGCAGATGGCTGAAGAGTGCGGCATTGAGATTTTCGCCCGGCAAACGGAAGTCGCCATAACCCGCACCGACCACCGCGCGGCCCTGGCTTCCTTTATGGCCCCGATGCTGATACTCAACGGCGCTCACGACGCGATTTGTACCCCACAACACCACTATGCGCTTGCTACCGCAGCCCCCCACGCGCGCTGGATAACGCTACCCGAAAGCGGCCACTTCTTACCTCTTGAAGCACCACAGCGGGTGGCTATTGCGATGCGCAACTGGATACAGGAGTCCATACAATGAGACACAATCCGCTGAAAGCGGCCTTCCGTCAGCAGCAGCCGATAATCAACGGCTGGCTGGCCATCCCTTCCGGTTATAGCGCCGAAATCGCCGGGCACCAGGGGTATGATTCGGTCACCGTTGATATGCAGCACGGCATGATTGATTTCGCCAGCGCGCTATCGATGCTCCAGGCCATCTCGGCCACTCCCGCGACGCCTCTCGCACGGGTGAACAGCAATGAACCCGCGCAGATCATGCGCCTGCTTGATGCGGGTGCCTGGGGCATTATCTGCCCGATGATCTCAACGGCCCGTCAGGCCCAGCAGTTTGTCGCAGCCTGCCGCTATCCGCCGCTCGGCAATCGCTCTTTTGGCCCGGCGCGTGCGTTGTTATATGGCGGAAAGGATTACCCGCAGCACGCCAATGAAGAGATCCTGACGCTGGCGATGATTGAAACACGCGAAGGGTTAAACAACCTCGACGCTATTCTTGATACCCACGGCCTCGACGGCATATTTATCGGCCCGAATGACCTCTCTTTAGCCCTTACCGGCAGCGCCAGCGCCGAGTCACAGCACCCTGACATGCTGGCAGCGATTGAGCGGGTACTCGATCGCTGCCGTGTACATAACAAACTCGCGGGGATTTTTTGTACCTCTGGTCAAGCCGCAGCCCGTCGCCTGGCGGAAGGTTTTCACTTCGTCACCCCTGCCAACGACGTGATGCAGCTAGGCAATGCCGCCCGTGAAGCTATCGCTGCCGCACGAGGCGAACAGCCGCCTGTCCGCGGCGCATCTGGATATTAATGGAGGATTTCATGCACAACATCACTCTGACACAAGAAGAAGCACGGCGCCGCGTGGTGCGTCCCGAAGACCGCGTCTCCTGTAGCGTGGCGTTTATCGATTGCAAACTTCCGGGCTCACATCTCAAACAGAACTACTCTTTTATCGGTCCGGGCGTGACTCAATCCGCCTCACAGGTAGTGAATATTCCTGAGCCACACGGTTTTAATATTGGCGCGGCGGCGATGCCTAAAGGGGTGACCAACAATTTGCATCTGCATTTCACCGCTGAGGTGTTTCTTATTCATGAAGGCAGCTGGCGTTTTCGCTGGGGGGCAAATGGCGAGCATGAAGCGGAGTTCAGCGCCCCCGCCATTTTGTCGATCCCGACATGGATTTTCCGTGGCTTTACCAATGTCAGCCCAACGGATACCTGCGGCATGGTGTTTACCGTGCTGGGGGGCAATAACACCGGGGGCATTATCTGGCACCCGTCAATACTCGAAGCCGCCCGCGAATATGGCCTGTATCTGAGCCGCGATAATATGCTGATCGACGTTGGGGCGGGCGATCCCTTGCCGGACGAAAATGACCTGCTGCAGCCGCTGGGCGCGGAACATATCGCGGCATTACGCGATTATTCGGTAGCGGAAATGAGTCAGAGAGCGGTCACCGGCGAACAGCGTAACTGGTCTGGTGAGGCTCTGCTGGATGCGGTGTTGCCAGGCCACGGTGCTGAACTGGCACCGGTGATTGGCTACGGAATTTCGCAAAATCGCCACAATGAACCGCCGATTATCAACCCGCATGGCTTCTCCGTGGAGTGGCTACGCATTCAGAATGAGCATCGTGTTGGATTGCACTGCTGCCCGGATGTTCAGGTGCTGATGGTGTTCAGGGGCACGCTGGAGGTGACGTGGAATCGCCCTGGCGAAGAGGTCACGGTCATCGCACAGGAGGGGTCGGTGATTTCACTGCCCGCTGGCAGCTGGCGGCAATACCGCGCCATTGATGGAGTCATGGAGGCGACGCTGACCACCCAGGGCGATCAGCGTAAAAAATTATTCTGGGATGAGGAAATCATTGCCCAGGCGCGGGAACGCGATCGCTGCCTCGATCCCGATGGTTATGTCGCGGTGGCGAGTATTTTACCTGCAACCGCACGCCGCGCGGGTGAAAAAATCGCGCGCGCAGTTTAAACCAGGCTCGCACTTAACTGCAGGGATGCATAGAGCTGGAGTTTTAGCGTAACTGCTCAGCGCTGGGCAGTTACCAGATTTGAAAGCGCGTGGCCAGAAGCGATAAGCTTAATCATGACAAATATTCGTCGCTGGTATTACAACCTTATATAAAGAGTTATTCAGCGGCTTACCTGAAACGGTTGATTAAAAAACATATCACATTATGCAAATATATTTTAATAAGCCAATCGGCAGTTGAAAAAGCCGATTTACCCACCAGAGTCACCCTATTTCATTAATATGCATTTAACCAATAAGCAACACTTCGGCGTATTTCTGTACACTCCAAATTTGAAACAGTGTTTTTAATTCCTTTCACAGCAACTTACCTCTATAATGTGCGCGTCTTGACTTGAATGGTTTCAGCGCATTGAACTGTCTTAATACACTAGAAAACAATCAATATCCCCGGCAGGCTGAACCGCAAGCACACTTTCCTCTGCACGCTTTATTTCTGTCACCTATCCTTACCGGGTGGCACCTGAACAATACCAGATTTAGTTTGCGCTCCGGCGCCCGTATCAATCGGAACCGAATTTTCACAATCCTTCTCAACTTACAGATAAGACTGTCATGAAAAAAACTAAAATTGTTTGCACCATCGGTCCAAAAACCGAATCCGAAGAAATGCTGAGCAAAATGCTTGATGCCGGCATGAACGTTATGCGTCTGAACTTCTCCCACGGTGACTACGAAGAACACGGTCAGCGTATCAAGAACCTGCGCAACGTGATGGCGAAGTCTGGTAAGAAAGCAGCCATCCTGCTGGACACCAAAGGTCCTGAAATCCGCACCATCAAACTGGAAGGCGGCAACGACGTCTCCCTGAAAGCGGGCCAGACCTTTACTTTCACCACGGATAAAACCGTTGTGGGCAACAGCGATATCGTTGCTGTGACTTACGAAGGGTTCACCAGCGACCTGAACGTAGGCAACACCGTACTGGTAGACGATGGTCTGATCGGGATGGAAGTGACGGCAATCGAAGGCAAAAACGTTGTTTGTAAAGTACTGAACAACGGTGACCTGGGTGAAAACAAAGGCGTTAACCTGCCAGGCGTTTCCATCGCGCTGCCTGCTCTGGCTGAGAAAGATAAGCAAGACCTGATCTTCGGCTGCGAGCAGGGCGTTGATTTCGTAGCCGCGTCCTTTATTCGTAAACGTTCTGACGTTGTTGAAATCCGTGAGCACTTAAAAGCGCATGGCGGCGAAAACATTCAGATCATCTCCAAAATCGAAAACCAGGAAGGCCTGAACAACTTCGACGAAATCCTCGAAGCTTCAGACGGCATCATGGTTGCTCGTGGTGACCTGGGCGTTGAAATCCCGGTAGAAGAAGTTATCTTCGCGCAGAAGATGATGATCGAAAAATGTGTTCGCGCTCGTAAAGTTGTTATCACTGCAACTCAGATGCTCGACTCAATGATCAAAAACCCACGCCCTACCCGTGCGGAAGCAGGCGACGTAGCTAACGCCATCATCGATGGCACCGACGCAGTCATGCTGTCCGGTGAATCTGCTAAAGGGAAATACCCGCTGGAAGCTGTGACCATCATGGCAACCATCTGTGAGCGTACTGACCGCGTGATGACCAGCCGTCTGGACAACAACCAGGACAGCCGTAAACTGCGCATCACCGAAGCAGTTTGCCGCGGCGCGGTTGAAACCGCTGAAAAACTGGATGCGCCGGTAGTTGTGGTTGCGACCCAGGGCGGTAAATCGGCTAAAGCCGTGCGCAAATACTTCCCTAACGCCACTATCCTTGCCCTGACCACCAATGAAGTCACTGCTCGCCAGTTAGTTCTGAGCAAAGGCGTGATCCCACAGCTGGTGAAAGAAATCGCCTCTACTGATGATTTCTACCGTCTGGGTAAAGAAGTTGCGCTGGAAAGCGGCCTGGCTCGTAAAGGCGATATCGTAGTGATGGTTTCTGGTGCTCTGGTACCAAGCGGCACCACCAACACCGCATCTGTTCACGTCCTGTAAATTTTCTGTGAACGAATAATTTGCTTAAAAAGCGCCTGCGGGCGCTTTTTTTATGGGCGTAAATAGTCAGTTTTAATTAAAAAGCAAATCGGCTTGCTCTATTTAAGTCACCACTTCCTAAGATGAATCCGATTAAAATCCCCTGTTTTTTCTATTTTTTTTAGGTTTTAGTGCCGGTTCGGTGTTTCTTTGAGCGAACGATCAAATTTAAGTGCATTCCCATCAAAAATTTATTCTCAAGATAAAAAACTTTGTGTAATACTTGTAACGCTACATGGAGATTAACTCAATCTAGAGGGTATTAATAATGAATCGTACTAAACTGGTACTGGGCGCGGTAATCCTGGCTTCTACTATGCTGGCAGGTTGTTCTTCTAACGCTAAAATCGATCAACTGTCTTCTGACGTTCAGACTCTGAACGCTAAAGTTGATCAGCTGAGCAACGACGTGAACGCAATGCGTTCTGACGTTCAAGCTGCTAAAGACGACGCAGCACGCGCTAACCAGCGTCTGGACAACCAAGCTCACTCTTACCGTAAGTAAGAGTACTTGTATTAAAATGGCGCACATTGTGCGCCATTTTTTTGCCTGCGATTCCTGCTCCTCGTAAAAGCCCGCTAGTTCATTACCACGCTGTTTTGTCCGCTAATAAGGCCTCCGCTACTGTTTGGCGCTATCCCGCCGCCAGTGGACGCTTTGACGCTCTGTATCGGGGTAATATTAACCGGTTGTGATGGGAAGTTGTGCTGCGCATTCACCGGTACCGGATACCCTGCTCGTCGTGCGATAGCGCTATTTACCTGCGTTGTATCGCTCATTGGGCTGTCGATAAATGCGCCAAACGACGCTGAGATGGCGATAGGTACCGTCTGCGGATTTTCCCAGTCATTACGCGAAAGCGGCTGATGGACCTCCACATAGCGTCGACCATCAGGTTCAATGCTGAATTTCACCGGCTCGTTGATAATTTGCACTCTTGTGCCCCAGGCCACCTGGCTAAACAACGTTTTAATATCCGCCGCCCGCATCCGTATACAGCCTGAACTGACGCGCAGGCCGATACTGTTACGCGCATTGGTGCCATGAATCAGATACTCCCCACCGCCCTGCTCCAGGCGCAGCGCATAGCGCCCCAGCGGATTGTTCGGCCCGGCTGGCACCACTGCGGGCAGCGTAATACCTTGCGCGGCAGAGCGCGCGCGAATATTAGCCGTGGGTGTCCAGGTGGGATTAGGGATTTTCTGGCTGATACGCGTCACCATTACCGGCGTTTCGCGCCCGAGCTGGCCTATTCCCAACGGATAAACCTCAACGCGGTTTTGCCCCGGAGGGTAGTAATAGAGCCGCAGCTCGGCAAGATTAATCACGATCCCCTCGCGCGGGGCATCCGGTAAAATCATTTGTGAAGGAATGATTAATTCGCTGCCCGGTTTTGGCAGGAAAGGGTCGACGGTATGGTTAGCCTCAAGGAGCAGCAGCACGCCGGTATTATATCTGGCGGCCACAGCCTGAAGGTTTTTGCCATCGTCAGGAACCATGTAAGTTTGGTTTTCACCGATTATTCGGCTGCCCGGCGGCGGGAGCAAATAATCGACAGCCCGTGCCGAATGGCTTACGGCCAGGGCGCTAATGAAAAATAATGTTATTTGACAGAACACGCGTTTCATACTGAATTCCTGTATTCACCGGCTGAACGCCGGAATGCTGAAAGCCGAGCGAGGCGCCACACTGGCCTCGCGTTAACAGGATGAAAGCTGTTCTTTGAGTTTAGCTAAGATTGGCAGCTTTGGTGCGGATGGCACGGATCATGGCTTCGAGCCCCTGCGAGCGAGAGGGCGTAAGATGCTGAGCCAGCTCGAGTTCCTCAAACCATGGGCGCACATCAAACGCGACAATATCCTGCGCCGTCATCTGCTGGTAGAGAATAAACACGATAGCAATCAGCCCTTTGACAATCGCCGTATCGCTGTCCCCCTCAAGGGTAATCACGCCGTCCGGCTGTTGATGCATCACGATCCAGACCTGGCTCTGGCAGCCCTGAATAGCGTTTTCCGCCGTATGTTGCGCAGCTGCTAACGCCGGCAGTCGCCCGCCCAGCTCAATGATATAGAGATATTTTTCTTCCCAGTTGCTACAGCGGCTGAAATTTTGCAGTAACTTTTCTTTGGCGGGCAATGTAGCCATGGCTTGCTCCCTGTTAGCCTAGCAGACGATGGATGCGCTGAAGTCCTGCCGCCAGGCGATCCACTTCTTCTTCGGTATTGTAGATAGCAAACGAAGCACGGCACATCGCCGGTACTTTGTAAAACGCCATCAGCGGCATCGCGCAATGGTGTCCGGTTCGCACCGCTACACCGTAGTTATCAAGAAAACTTCCCACGTCATAGGCGTGATGTTTACCGAGATTAAAAGCGATAACGCCGAGCCGCTGCTCCGGGCCATAAATGGTTAGCTCAGGGACCGCTTTCAGCGCCTGCTGCGCATAGCGCATCAGTGAATGCTCATATTCGCTCACCTCGGCAAAATTGAGGCTCTCCACATAGCGTAGCGCCGCCCCCAGGCCGATTATCCCCGCCGTATTCGGCGTGCCCGCTTCAAAGCGCCACGGTGCCGCGGCATAGGTAGTGCCTGCGGTCAGGCTGACGCTGGCAATCATCGACCCGCCCCCTTCCCACGGCGGCATGTTTTGCAGAATTTCTTCACGCGCGTACAGCACGCCGGTCCCCGTCGGGCCATAAATTTTATGGCCGGAGAAAAGGTAGAAATCGCAATCCATCGCCTGCACGTCGATGGCGTGGTGCATAACGGCCTGAGCACCATCCACCAGCACTTTGACCCCAGCCTGACGGGCAGTGGCAATCATCTCCTGCAGCGGGTTTTCCGTGCCAAGCACGTTAGAGACATGGGTAATTGCCAGCAGTTTTGTGCGTTCATCAATCAGCGTCGGAAATACCTCAAGCCGTAATGTGCCATCCTGATTAAGCGGGATAACGCGCAAGGTTGCCCCCGAATGCTCGCACAGCATCTGCCATGGCACGATATTGGCGTGGTGCTCCATCGCAGAAATAATGATGTTATCACCAGCGTGAATATTGGCCCGCCCCCAGCTGTTGGCGACGAGGTTAATTCCTTCCGTGGTTCCACGTACAAAGACAATCTCTTCCGGGCTGCGCGCATTGATAAAGCGTGATACCTGGTTGCGCACGTTCTCCATCTGCTGCGTTGCTTCCGCGCTTAGCGTATGAATACCGCGGTGAACCGCCGCGTAGCCGTGACGGTAAAAATCAAGCTCAGCGTCGATCACCACCTGCGGCTTTTGTGCGCTGGCTGCGCTGTCCAGGTAGACCAGCGGCTGGCCGTTGACCTCACGGCTCAGGATCGGAAAATCAGCACGCACCCGTTGAATAGAAAAACTCATGCTTCGCCTCCTGCAAAGCGCTGGCCAATCCGCGCCAGCACCTGCTGTTTTAACGCCTCATCGCGAATGCCTTCCGTAAGCTCCGCGGCAAAGGCATAAATAATCATCTGCATGGCGGCCTGCTCTTTAATTCCGCGCGAACGCAGGTAGAACATCTGTGCGTCATCAATGCGGCCGATGGTGGCCCCGTGGCTGCATTTCACATCGTCGGCATAAATTTCCAGCTGCGGTTTGGTATCCACCTCCGCCAGACGCCCCAGCAACAGGTTGTTGTTGGTCATCTGCCCGTCGGTTTTAATCGCGTGCTGCGCCACTTTGATCATCCCGTTGAACACGGCCCTCCCTTTGTCGCGCACGATAGTTTTATGTAGCTGACGGCTGTTGCAGTAGCCCTTGTTATGTTCAAGCCAAGTGCGGGTATCGCATACTTCGTTGTTAACCGGCAGCGCCAGGCTGTTCATGCGCAGCTGAGTATTTTCACCGTTAAGCTGCGAGCTGGTATTGTGGCGTAATACCGCCCCGCCCAGCAGGAAGCTGCTGCTCTCAACGGAGGCATCCTTGCTGATAATTAAGTCATTATGGGCAAAGTGGTAGCTGCTGGCGTTTTCAAACGCCAGTTTGTCATGGCGCAGCTGGCTATTTGCCGCTATATCCGCCGTGAAACGCGCGCCGGTAAAATGAGGCTGTTCATCAAAGCTGACGAAATGCTCGATAACCGTCGCCCCCGCGCCTTCACCAAGAGTTAAGTGGTGGCGATAATGGGCGGTATTCATTTCACCCTGCGCGCTACCGCGGCTGATATGCATCAGCAACAGAGCTTTCTCCGGGCGGTGGTTACGTGCGACACGGATATGCGTCACCGTTTCGGCAAGGCTTTCGGTAAGGTGCAAAAATACCTCGCCCTGCACCGCCGCGGGCAGCGAATCACGCTTTTCATCAACGGTGATGTCAAAACCGCTGTTGCTCAAATCGTCGCTTAACTCAGGGCTGAAGCGCCCGTCAACATACACCAGGCGCCACGCCTCCACCGGCAGCGCCAGCTTATCGCGCTGGGTAGCACTTAGCTCAAGCGGCGCTGGCAACACAAACTGGTGATTCACCAGATCGTCGAGCGGCGTATATTTCCAGTTTTCATGTTTGCGCGTCGGTAACCCCAGGCGCAGCATTTGCTGCATATGATCCTGAGCTTCTTTGCTGCGCTTTTTGCCCCGGGTTGCAAACAGGTGCTGCCACTGTTGCAGGGCGTTGGCGCTACTGCTGTTCGGTAAGCCAGCCATAACCCTGCTCCTCCAGTTGTTTCACCAGACTGAAATCACCCGATTTCACAATGCGCCCCTGATACAGCACGTGGACAAAGTCAGGCTTGATATAGTCGAGAATGCGCTGGTAGTGGGTGACGATAATAAACGAGCGGTTACCGTCACGCAGCGAGTTCACCCCTGCGGCAACGATTTTCAGGGCGTCAATATCCAGCCCGGAATCTGACTCATCAAGAATACAAAGTTCAGGCTCCAGCACCGCCATTTGCAGAATATCGTTGCGTTTTTTCTCGCCGCCGGAGAAACCTACGTTGACCGAGCGCGTCAGCAAATCTTCCGGCATTTTCAGCAGCTTGATTTTCTCTTCCATCAAATCCTGAAAATCAAAACGGTCGAGCTGCTCTTTACCACGATACTCGCGCACCGCATTAAGCGCGGTTTGCAGAAAGAACTGGTTGCTGACGCCGGGGATCTCCACCGGATACTGGAAAGCCATAAAAATGCCTTCGCCCGCCCGATCTTCCGCAGACAACGCCAGCAGATCTTTACCGTTAAAATGCACCTGCCCGCCGGTCACTTCATAATCTTCACGTCCGGCAAGCGTGGCGGAAAGCGTGCTTTTCCCGGAGCCGTTCGGCCCCATAATGGCGTGCACTTCGCCTGGTTTCACTTCAAGGCTTAAACCGCGCAGGATCTCTTTGTCCTCCACGCTTACCTGTAGGTCTTTAATGCTGAGCATAATTGTCCCTTAATCCTTATCCGACGCTGTGTTCGAGGCTAATCGCTAATAGTTTTTGTGCTTCCACCGCGAATTCGAGCGGCAGCTCCGAGAACACGTCTTTACAGAATCCGTTGACGATCATCGATATCGCATCGTCCTGGGCTATTCCGCGCTGCAGGCAGTAGAACAGCTGATCTTCACCAATTCGCGATGTTGTAGCTTCGTGCTCAAGCTGGGCGCTGTTGTTACGGCACTCCACGTACGGGAAGGTATGCGCACCGCTATCCGGGCCGATTAGCATGGAATCACACTGCGTGAAGTTACGGGCATTGGTTGCAGTCGGCATGATTTTCACCAGCCCGCGGTAGCTGTTCTGGCTATGACCGGCGGAGATCCCTTTCGAGATAATGGTCGATTTGGTGTTCTTGCCGATGTGGATCATCTTGGTGCCGGTATCCGCTTGCTGATGCCCTGCCGTCAGCGCCACCGAGAAAAATTCGCCGATGGAGTTATCACCGCGCAGAATGACGCTCGGGTACTTCCAGGTGATCGCTGAACCGGTTTCTGACTGCGTCCAGGACATTTTGCTGTTCGCCCCTTCGCACAGCGCGCGCTTGGTAACAAAATTCAGGATCCCGCCGGTGTTGCCATCGCCAGGAAACCAGTTTTGCACCGTGGAGTATTTCACTTCAGCATCTTTATGGATGATCACTTCCACCACCGCCGCGTGAAGCTGGTAGCTGTCGCGCACCGGAGCGGAACACCCTTCGATATAGCTGACGTAGCTCCCTTCGTCCGCCACTAAAATCGTG
Source organism: Buttiauxella warmboldiae (assembly GCF_003818135.1). Taxonomy (GTDB): domain Bacteria; phylum Pseudomonadota; class Gammaproteobacteria; order Enterobacterales; family Enterobacteriaceae; genus Buttiauxella; species Buttiauxella warmboldiae. The sequence continues at coordinate 103,194 of NZ_RPOH01000036.1, forward strand.
CGTTCGAACTGGCCGGTTTTTTCGGCGTTAATGCGGAAATAGGTTGAAAGCTCCATCGGGCAGCGCACGCCTTTTGGCACATAAATAAAGGTGCCGTCGGAAGCGACTGCGGCATTAAGCGCGGCAAAGAAGTTGTCGTTACCGGGCACCACGGTGCCGAGATACTTTTGCACCAGCTCGGGGAACTCGTGGATCGCCTCGCCAAACGAGCAGAAAATAATTCCCTGTTCGGAGAGCTTTTCACGATAGGTGGTGGCCACCGATACGGAGTCAAAAATCGCATCCACCGCCACTTCTGAGCCTTCACGTACCGGCACGCCAAGCTGCCTGAATGCTTCTTCCACTTCACCGGTCAGATACGCATTGCTACCGGGCTGTTGAACAGCTCCGGGTTGAGATTCGCAATTATCATCGCAGCTACCGCACGACGGCGCAGAGTAGTAGCTGTAATCCTGATAGTTCAGCTTTTCATAATGCGCCTTCAGCCAGTGCGGCTCTTCCATTTTCAGCCAGGCCTGATAGGCGTTCAGACGAAACGCCAGCATCCACTCAGGCTCATTGCGCCGCGCGGAGATTGCCCGCACCACCTCTTCGTTGATGCCATGCGCCAGCTCGTCGGTTTGCAACTGGGTAAAAAAGCCCTCTTTATAGTGATGATGGCCCGCCCAGGCTTGCACTTCTTCAGACGTTTCAGTGTTACGTGACATAATCCCGCCTACACCCCAAAGCTTTCACCACAGCCGCATTCGTGCTGTGCTTTCGGGTTATTAAATTTGAATATTTCATTGAGTCCTTCGCGCACATAATCGACTTCCGTTCCGTCGATAAACGGCATCGCAGAGAGTGGAACCCACAACTTTGCGCCGTCTGTTTCAAAAAGGAGATCGTCAGGGGCAGGCTCTTGCACGCTATCGAGCACGTAACCGAACCCCGCGCACCCTGTCTGCTTAATGCCCAGGCGCACGCCAAGAAAGCCCGGAAGCTGGCTTGCCAGCTGGCGAATATGTGCCGCAGCGTCAGGGGTGAGCGTCAGTCCCTTCCAGGCAAATTCTCGGGGATCGAAGCTACCGGTTTGCACATCCATAGTTCACCTCTTGTCTGTTTTGCCGCCAAAGGCCGATACCCTATGTTAATGACAATCATTATCAATACAACATTCTGATAACAAGGGTATTCACGGAATGCCGCCTTTTTAAGCATCTTAGTTAAGGATAGACCCTGCTGAAACTCTTGCAGGCGGTGAAGTGAGTTATTTAACCACATGAAATAAATATGGTTTATCAATTGAGTGGAGGTTCGGGCGATAGAAAGTAAAAGATGCATAGAAAATATCTATTTATGCGATTAGCGGGATAAAAAACCTGAAAACAGCGCTTCACGGCGTATTGAGCTTCACCTCTGGCAAGATCACGAATAGCCCCCTTCTCTTGGCATTCCCACTTTAGAGCTTCCACAGGAGAACCCACGTCAATATCATTTGGTTATCTCACTGAATAAAGACAATCTTTAATTAAACAACTATTACGCACTGACTGGTTTTTTCTATGAATCGCATCACAAAAAATTACCGCACAAATTTAATACAGCCCCGTCAGGCTTATCCTATCCTTTTATTTTAAGGGGTCTATTTTATGGCAAACTTACCGTTGGATTTATTAGAGCTTATCGACCGTTCTTTTATGTTGCATGCAGGTTATTTGCTGCCGGTGCCAGCGGGCGTCAATAATCGCTATCAGTGGTTACATACGCAGGCACCTTATAGTTTGCTTGCTCATGATAATAGTGACGACCCAAAGTTTATTTATGCCAACCAGCAGGCGCTGCGCTGTTTTAAATATTCAGAGGAAGAATTTATCGGCTTGCCTTCACGCTTCAGCGCAGCAGAGACCGACCGTCCTGCCAGACAAGTGCTGCTATTAACCGTCAGAGAGAAAGGGATTGCGGGTAACTATACCGGCCCACGCATTGACAAGTTCAACCAGTCTTTCACCATTTACGATGGCATCGTCTGGCAAATTTGTCAGCAGCAGGAGGTTATTGGGCAGGCGGCGCTATTCTGGCCCGACGATCTTGAAAGGCCGGACTGGTTTCAGGCCGACAGGTAAAACGCCACCGGAACCGTTCTGACAACCGCAGGCGATCGTCCACAGGCTTTATCATCAACAGACAGTGACCGATGAGCAGAGCAAAAAGTCACAGCCTGATTAAGGCTGTGACTCTGCGGGCGCAACGCCAGCTAAAGCCCGTCATTAGCGTTAACCTTATCTTCTCCCTCATTTTTTTCCAGCAAGGCAATCCCCTCGTGGGTTAACCACCCTATTGAAAATCCAATCCCCCACTCGACCAGGCCTTTACGGATCTCGCGGTTGATCGCCGCCTCACAGACTTTTCTGGCTTCGCCAGTTTCGGCCGCTAACAGTTCAACCACCCTATCAAAACGCCAGCCCGGCTTAATGCCCTGCCTGTGCATTTGTGCGACGCACCGACACACCGTGATACTTGAAATATCCTTAGTAGCCATCGACAACTCCTTAGTACGTAGCAATAACCGTACATGCCTTCAAATTAACTCTCAGCCTATTAGCGTAAGCCGGAGATAATATAATTGGCCGCCATTAAAACTGACAAATTAAATTTTAAGCATAGGGTGGATGAAAGTATCAGGATAAAAAGAAGTATCGCGAGATATTATTATGCGTAACATAGCTGAAGTTGCAGGGTAAATATACCTGCAACTTCAATCAGGCGGCTATCTGGCGCTCAGGAGGCATTGAGCAATGTCTTATTTGCCTCAAGTGCTTCAACCGCGCATTGCTGATCAAGATGGCCGCCCGGTGCCCCACCGATGCCAATAGCGCCAATGGTCTGGTTCGCTACTTTTACCGGTACGCCACCGCCTAGCAGCAGGAAGCCTGGAATATCACGCAGATTTTGTGCGCCAGCATTTTCTTGCGCGCTTTTCATCACATCACCGGTTACTGATTTAGTGGTTAGCGCGGTGTAGGCTTTCATGCGGCTGGCTTCGAGAGTATGCGGGCCGGCGTTATCCATGCGTTTTACCACCTTCACCACTCCCGCGCGATCGACTACCGTTACGGCAACATTATAGTTTTTGGCACCACAGGCCTGAAGGGCACTTTGGGCAAGTTTGTCAGCAAACTCGAGAGAAAGGTTCTTTTCAGTCAACACATTGCTGGCAAAAACGGGCATTGCCGCAGCACCGCTGAACAGAACAGCTGCTAACAGGATGGATTTTTTCATGGTTACTTCCCTCTACTCGGAGTGATTAATTTACGAGAGTTAAGGTAACCAAACATGCGGGTCGACACTATTCGGGTGACTACCAGGCAAACCAGGTAGTTTTACGTAGCTTCCTTCAGCCCACCGTAGATTTTGATTAGCTTTGCCAGCGAGTTTATTTCCAGCCGGGCAAATAAACTGGCGCGATGCGCCTCTACGGTGCGTGGTGACAATGACAGCTCTCTCGCCATCTCTTTATTCGATTTCCCCTGCATGATCAGCGTCATTACCTGCTGTTCACGAGCGGAGAGCGTTGCCAGTTTCTCCCGTAGATCGGCCTGGCCTGAACGCTGTTGCTGGCTGATTTTCTGCTGCTCAAATGCTGCCCCCACCGTTTCAATCAGCAGGTCGGCATCAATGGGTTTGGTAAGAAATTCAAATGCCCCGTTTTTAAACGCGCGGCGGCAAAGATCGATGCTCCCGTGCCCGGTCATGATGATCGCCGGCAGCGTGCTGCCCATTTGCTCCCAGCTTTCAAGCAGGGTGATGCCAGATTTACCCGGCATGCGAATATCCAACAGCAAACAGCCGTTCAGATGCTGCAACTCAGGCTCAGAGACCAGGAAGCTTTGCACGCTTTCATAGGCTTGTGTTTCCCAACCCATCGTCGCCAGAAGTGCCGTTATTGACAGGCGTATCGCTTCATCGTCATCGATCAGGTAGATACTTTGCTCCATCATGCCTCCTGCTGAGCCCGTGGAAAAGTCAGGGTAAAACATGCCCCACCCGCGGCACTATTTTCCGCCCGAATACTGCCATTTAAGCGCTGTACCAGCGTTTCTGTGAGCGCCATCCCTAACCCCAGCCCGTCCTGACGCGTGGTATAAAAAGGCATAAACACCTGCTGTAATGCCTGTTCGGACAAACCTGGCCCGCCATCCGTGACGCTCAACACCATACTGTTTGCGGTAAGACGCGCATTGACTGCAACCCAGGGTTTAGCTGTTTGTCGCTGGGCCTGAATCGCGTTATTGAGCAGGTTATGGAAGATTTGCTCAATACCCAATGGCGAAGCGATAAGTGAAGGCAACGACTCAGGGATCTGGTTAATGACGTTGATTTTGCCCCGCTCGATTTCATTACCCAACAGCATCACGACCCTCTCCCAAACCTTGCTTAAGCTCACCGCTTGTAAGACCTGCTCATCGCTATGGAGCTTTTCACGAAACTCCAGCAGCAATGCGCTGATACGTTTCGTTTGAATAACTGAAGCATCCAGCAGCGGCTGAGCTTTTTCCGCCTGCTGCTGTTTAATTAAACGCTGCGCCGTTTGCGAATAGCTCAGAATCGCCGTGAGCGGTTGATTCAGTTCGTGCACCATGCCAGCAGCCATTTCACCCATCGCATTGAGGCGCGCCAACTCCGAATAATGAGCGCGTAAATCGGCAATATTGCGCTGCCGTTTCGTCACCTGATACTGATTATAAAAGTAGATAACAACGGCCCAGAAAACCCCCACAAACAGCAGTGCTAACCAGGGTAAACTGCGCCAGTCCGGGTGGTGGGTCACCGCCAGATTGAGCGGCTGAGATGGGCTTGCTATCTGCTTTTCCCAGCGCCACCAGTCATCTTTACCGTCGCCTCCCTGCATCAGCAACGGCACGTCTTTCCAGCTCAGGCTGAAGTGATGAAATTTCTGCGGATGCACAAAGTCAGCCAGCAAGGCTGGCAAATCAATCAGCAACGAACCCTGAGGAGAGTTTATCCAGTACGTTCCCGCTCGCGCAGGATTAATATCCGGGCGCGGCGGCTCATGAGGTTTGGTTTGCCAGCGCAGGATATAAGGGAATTTTTGCTGCACCACGGCCGGATCGCTGCTGTTTGAAAGCAGCGCCAGAATCACATCGTTTTGCGCAAGCTTAACGGTTATATCACGATACAAAATGCGAAACTCGGCGCTCTGCTCCTGATATTGCTGATGCAGCGCATATACCACCGCGCCGCCACAGGACAGCGTGGTGAGAAACAGCCAGATAATGACTTTAAGCATCGCGTTCCTTACACAAGAAGAGTTTGCCCAGGCCGTTGCCGTTAGCCCCTCTCTGGTACAGAGCTGGGAGCAAAAACACCGAAGACCATCAGGGCCATCATTGAAATTATTGCTGATGTTCGAACATCATTCCTCATTGATTAATGTGCTGTTGGCACTTTAGCTGCAATCCTTTAGGGATTTAAGTTATTCATGATATTTATTATGAGAAACACAAACATTCATTTAAAAGTGTGATTTGTCACTCTATGTAATTCAGGGAAGTTTTTTGCGAGTGGCTTTCCAGTATCTGAATCACACGTTTTCGGATGAGTGTTTAAAGCAATAATATATCCATGCGCCTGCAAAAGCAGGTGCCAGGATTGGCGTCCTGCACAATTACTGCGTTATACTCAGCGGCCTACACGAATTATGGTGGGCTGGCTGGGGGCATCGTAAGATGCGCCGTTTAGTCATTGTCGGTACGCCAACCCCGTCCAGTCCACCACCAGCGAACCAGGCGTTTCCTGTGGTGATTTGAAATCCTTAACTGGAAATCAATACAATGACTATAAATCCGCTTTACCCTCATCAGGTAATCATTAATACCAAAAACCTCGACATTATCGAGCTCGCCGAACGCTGTGAATTACTCACCGATATATTAATCGATAGCGAAAACCCAGCCGAATGTGCAGCACTGTGCAATTACGTGTATGCACATCTTGAAGCAATAAAAGAGAGTCTGGATAAACCATTATCTGCTACACGCATTGAGCAATTATCGGTAAACGATCCGTCTGAATTTCCCAAAGCGAAATGGCTTGCCGATAGCGACGATCTTTGTGATTACTGCCAGGCCGTTACACGAGCACTGTTATGCCGTTCGCTGCCTTCAAAGACAAGGCATCAGCTTAATGGTTTATTGATGCGGCTGGTTAATGCACTGGTGAATGATTTAAAAACGCCACGTTTTTTGCCTACCGTAACTGCTGAATGACGCTATCGCTTATCTACATCTGTATCGTAGGTGGGGTAAGCGCAGCGTCACTCGACACAGTTTTGGTCGCCAGGTGCATCCCGGCACTCTCTAACCCATGCACATTCACCCGCTTCACCTTCATTTTTTGCCACGACAAGTGTTTTGCAAAGATGTTCGTACTCGCCATTTCGGATTTGGAGGTCAGCGGTTTCGCCATGCGCAAGGACTTTTTCTGACTACTTTGCATATCAGGTCACTTTCCCCATCATTAGCATTTTCCGTTAAATGAATAAATTGCATATTTCATCAAAAACCGCCATGATTTATCTAGTGCGCTAGATTATAAGGAGCAAGAAATAAATCATGTCCATAAAAAAGAAAGAACATCAGGAAATCGCTACCCAGTTATCTTTTGCACTTTACGGCGCGGCAAACCGGATGAACCGTATGCATAAACCTTTTCTCGACCCGCTGGGGCTGACGTTCCCGCAGTATCTGGTCATGCTGGAGCTGTTCAACGGAACACCACGTTCGGTGGGTGAGCTGGGAAACAAGCTGGGTATGGATACAGGAACAATCACCCCCCTGCTGAAACGGCTAGAAACGTCAGGAAAAGTGTTACGCCAGCGCGATCCTGAAGATGAACGCCGGGTCCTGATTACGCTGACCGACAGCGGAGATGAGTTGCGTGCAGCACTCTGGTCTGTGACTGACAAAATCAGGTCGGCCTGCAGGCTGACTGAAGAGGGACTGGAGCAGCTACGCGATACGCTCAATAACTTTGCCCATCCGGCTGCCGAATAGGCCGCAACGCTTCTGAAGAACAAGGAAATACCTATGAATATCGGCATTATCGGCGCGGGAAATATCGGCGCTACGCTGGCCACAAAACTGTCTGCCGCAGGCCACAATATTAAGCTGGCAAATTCCAGAGGTCCGGAGACGATTGCTGACGTCGCTCGTCAGGCTGGAGCGACAGCAGTGACGCAGGAAGAGGTCGTCCGAAATGTTGATGTGATTATCCTGTCAATCCCCTTTACCGCACATGAAACTCTGGCGGAACTGCTGAGCATACTGCCGTCCACGGTGCCGGTTATCGATACATCTAACTACTACCCGTTCCGGGACAATTCCATTGCTGACGTCGAAAACGGTGAGCCAGAAAGCGTATGGGCCAGTAATAAGGCCGGTCGCCCCCTCATAAAAGCATGGAACGCCGTACTGGCTGCCACTCTGGCGAATAAAGGGCTTCCCTCGGGCACCTCCGGTCGCATCGCTATACCCGTTGCGGGGGACGATGAGCAGGCAAAAAACACGACCATGAAGCTAGTCAGCGAAACAGGATTTGATGCCGTGGATGCCGGCCCGTTGGATCACTCCTGGCGTCAGCAGCCGGGTACCCCAGCCTACTGTACCGAACTCAGTGCCTCTGACCTGAAGGTCGCTCTTATGGCAGCGGACAAAGAGCGAGCGCCGGTAAACAGGGACGCTCTGATGAAGGAGTTCATGTCTGCCAGTAAACCACTGTCTCATGAGCATACGGTAGCTCGTAACCGGGCAGGAACGGCCTGAAAACCAATTTTAATTCTGTCTGGAAAGACATCATTCTGGAGACAAAGATGAATCAAACTACCCCACTCAGCATTGGTATTCTGGGTACCGGTCATATAGGCAAAACCCTGGCACGTAAGCTGTCCGCTGCAGGACACAGTGTAAAAGTGGCCAACTCACGTGGACCGGAAACCATTGAAGCTGACACGCTGGAAACGGGTGCGCTACCGGTGAAGGCTGAAAATGCGGTGAGTGATGTTGATGTGGTAATACTTTCCATGCCACTTGCATCTATCCCCGCTATTTCGCAATTGATCCAGAAGCTTCCTCCCAACGTTATCGTGGCTGACACATCTAACTATTATCCGTTCCGCGATCGGGCTATTGATGAAATAGAGACGGGCCAGGTAGAGAGTGAGTGGGTGGAGACTCAGCTGCATCACCCCGTGATTAAAGTCTGGAACGCCATTGGTTCAGATTCCTTTGCGAGAAAAGGGAAACCTGCCGGCGATCCGCATCGCATAGCAATTCCTGTCGCGGGTGACAATGAAGCCCACAAGAAGATTGTCATGATGCTGGTAAACGACACTGGATTCGATGCTTTCGATGCGGGTCAAATTTCAGACTCCTGGCGTCAGCAGCCTGGCGCTCCTGCGTATTGCACCGATCTCCCATATGATGAAATGGCAGCAGCTCTCTGCTCCGCCGAATTTTCCCGGCTACCGGCACGCCGCAACCTTGCCGTGGCCGCGGTTCAGGAACGTATGGGGGACAGTAAAACAAACCCGGACGCTGATTTCCTCGTTCGCCTTAATCGTGCTCTGTACATGTAAACTTCAGGTGCTATTAATAACGATAAACCGGTGCTATTTAGCCGGTTTATCCTGCAGTTAAGACCATCCCTCCAGACTGATGACAAATCCACGTGTTTCGCAAAACGA
>NZ_RPOH01000037.1 GCF_003818135.1 Buttiauxella warmboldiae
GGTTTGTCATCAGTCTGAAGGGCTGCCGTAGCAGCCCTTATGGGATTTAGAAGTCTTCTTTAGTTTCGGCAACGTCTTTGTCGTGGTCATCAACGACGAAGTCTGGTGTGCCATCCTGGTTATTGAGCAGCATGTCACGCAGTTTCTTCTCGATTTCAACCGCCATTGGCTTGTTTTCTTTCAGGAAGTTGCTGGAATTTGCTTTGCCCTGCCCAATTTTCTCACCGTTATAGCTGTACCATGCACCCGCTTTTTCAATCAGCTTGTGCTTCACACCCAGATCGACCAGCTCGCCGTAGAAGTTAATACCTTCGCCGTACATGATCTGGAATTCAGCTTGTTTAAACGGTGCAGCAATTTTGTTTTTAACGACTTTAACGCGGGTTTCACTCCCCACCACGTTATCACCCTCTTTCACCGCGCCAATGCGACGGATATCCAGACGGACAGACGCGTAGAACTTCAGCGCGTTACCACCGGTAGTGGTTTCCGGGTTACCGAACATCACGCCAATTTTCATACGAATCTGGTTGATGAAGATCAGCAGCGTATTGGACTGCTTCAGGTTGCCCGCCAGTTTACGCATCGCCTGGCTCATCATACGTGCCGCAAGGCCCATGTGAGAGTCACCGATTTCGCCCTCAATTTCCGCTTTCGGCGTGAGTGCGGCAACGGAGTCAACAACCAGTACGTCTACAGCACCAGAACGTGCCAGTGCATCACAGATTTCCAACGCTTGCTCGCCAGTATCTGGCTGTGAACACAGCAGGTTGTCGATATCCACGCCCAGTTTTTTAGCGTAAACCGGGTCCAGAGCGTGCTCGGCATCGATAAACGCACAGGTTTTACCTTCACGTTGAGCGGCGGCGATAACTTGTAAAGTCAGCGTGGTTTTACCAGAAGACTCCGGGCCGTAAATTTCAACGATACGCCCCATTGGCAGGCCACCGGCCCCCAGCGCAATATCCAGGGAAAGTGAACCGGTAGAGATGGTTTCCACATCCATGGTACGGTCTTCACCCAGACGCATGATGGAGCCTTTACCAAATTGTTTTTCAATCTGGCCCAGAGCTGCCGCTAACGCCTTCTGTTTGTTTTCGTCGATAGCCATTATTACTCCTGTCATGCAGGGTGATACACGGATGCGCCACGCTGCTTACTATACTGTTTTGTTGTGCCAATTATACTGTATGGTCATACAGTATCAAGCTTATTTTTGAGAAATTCTTCCCACAGGGTTTGCAGCGCATATTCCGTGGCCTGGCGCCGAATGGCATCGCGGTCGCCTTTAAAAAGCTGGCGGCGGGCAACGGTGCCGTTAAACTTTGAAGCAAAACCAAACCACACCGTACCCACAGGTTTTTCTTCACTGCCGCCATTGGGTCCGGCAATACCGCTGACCGCCACCGCGTAATGCGCCGCCGCCGCATAGAGCGCACCCTGTGCCATTTCGCGGACTACAGCCTCACTCACCGCGCCGTGCGTTTCCAGTGTGCCGCTGTTAACCCCAATCATTTGATGCTTAGCTTCATTACTGTAGGTCACAAAGCCGCGTTCAAACCAGGCGGAACTGCCTGAAATATCAGTAATCACTTTCGCAATCCAGCCACCGGTGCAGGATTCAGCCGTAGTCACGGTGGCGCCGAGTTGGCCAAGCGCCTCACCGAGCTGCTGGCTTAACTGACGCAATGTGGTCTCTGTCATATTGGCTCCGATTGTAGACATATCGCAGGGTGACACGATAGCACTTACCCCCAGTTTCAGAGGATTACATTAGACAATTCGAGGCGCTTCCGGAAAAAAGAACGGCCAGCGAATGCTGGCCGATGATATCACTTCATACTGCTGGCGATGGTTTCCACATTATGTTTAAACGCCATCTCGTAAGTGCTGGCTGGCCCATCGGCGGCGGACAGCGCCTCCGGATAAAGCTCGCCGCCCGGTTGTGCCCCGCTTGCCGCAGCAATTTGTTTTACCAGCCGCGGGTCGGTCTGATTTTCAATAAAGTAGGTTTTGATATGCTGATTTTTCAACTGTTTTATCAGTGCCGCAACATCGCTGGCGTTCGCTTCAGCTTCGGTCGAAAAACCCACCGGTGCCAGGAAAGTCACGCCGTACCGCTGGCCAAAGTAGCCAAACGCATCATGGCTGGTGAGCACTTTCCGTTTTGCTTCAGGGATCGCTGCAAAGCGCGTTTGCGCCCAGCTATCGAGCAGTTTCAGGCGCGTCACATATTCGGAACCGCTTTCAGCGATAGCCTGAGCATCTTGCGGAGCGGCGGCGATTAACGCTTCCATGATATTTTGCGCATAGCGAGCGCCGTTTTCCGCGCTATTCCAGGCATGAGGATCGGTAATTTGCTCTCCGTCATCGATCATTTTGCGCGTCGTGATACCTGCGGATGCGACGACCACTTTGCCTTTATAACCCGACGCGCTCACCAGGCGATCCATCCACCCTTCCATTCCCAGCCCGTTCACTATCACCACATCAGCTTTGCTTAACGCAACGCTATCCTGTGGTGAAGGCTCAAAGCTGTGCGGGTCGCCATCTGGCCCCACCAGGCTTTTCACCGTGACATGCTCACCACCGACCTGTTTTGCTATATCAGCCAGCACGGTAAAACTGGCCACCACATTAAGCGGTTTCGCCAGTGCCGCCTGGCTGGCGCAGGACAGCGCCAATACCAGTGATATCATCATGTTAAAACGTTTCATTTCATCCCCCTTGCTTGTTGTATCCAGTCCCGAAACAGGCCACGCACCAGCCCGCTGCGTGAACCAAAAAGAATTGAGGTAAAGAAAGCGGCGCTCGCCGTCAGTACGATAGCCGGACCGGCGGGTAAAGCCGCAGCAAAAGACCAGGCAAGGCCAATCCAGGCTGACAGCAACCCGCAGACGACGGCAATAAACATCGCGCCGGGCAGCGTTTTCGCCCAGCAACGAGCCGAAACCGCAGGAAGCATCATCAATCCGACGGACATCAGCGTGCCGAGGATTTGAAACCCGGCGACCAGATTGAGCACCAGCAGCGCGAGGAACACACCGTGAATCAGATGAGGGGCAAGACGGTTATTAACCTGCAAAAAACTGCGGTCGAAAGTTTCCATCACCAGCCCGCGGTAAAGTGCTGCGAGAATAAGCAGCGTTACGCTGGCGATCGCGCCAACAAAGAGGGTTGACTGGCTATCTACCGCCAGAATAGAGCCGAACAGCAGATGCAGAAGGTCGACACTGGAACCACGCAAGGAAATAAGCGTGACGCCCAATGCCAGTGAGCCAAGATAAAACCCGGCAAAACTGGCGTCCTCTTTCAGGTTAGTGCGTGAGCTCACCAGCCCTGAAATTAACGCCACCAGCACACCGGCAATAAAACCGCCAATACCCATCGCCACCAGTGACATACCCGCCAGTAAATATCCCACCGCCACCCCCGGCAAAATCGCGTGAGAAAGCGCATCCCCCACCAGGCTCATGCGGCGCAGCAGTAAGAAAATCCCCAACGGGGCGGTACTAATCGATAACGCCAGGCACGCTACCAGCGCGCGTCGCATAAAGCCGTAGGCGATAAACGGTTCGAGAAAAAAATGATAAATCATGCTCATAGCGCCAGTTCTGTACAGGAGTGCGAATAATGGGGCAATACTTCAGCCGTCGCTCCCCAGTGGAAATGGTCCTGCGTGAGCAGCAGAACCTGCGGGAAATACTGGCTGACGCGCTCGTTATCGTGCAGCACCGCCATCACCGTTTGGCCCGCCTGGTGCATCTGGCAGATAAGCGTCATTAGAAAATCGCTGGTTTGCGAATCGACGCCGGTGAACGGCTCATCGAGCAGAACCAACGGTGCATTTTGCACAAGTAGGCGTGCGAACAACATTCTCTGGAATTGCCCGCCAGAAAGCATTTCGATGGGCTGTTTGCTCATGGCACTCAGGCCGACACGCTCAATGGCATCGGCAATTTGCAGGCGATGCTGGCGATTCAAACCAGAGAACAGGCTGCGAGCAGGCCAGGCCCCCATGCAAACCACCTCGTAAACCGTGGCAGGAAACTGGCGTTCCATCTCTGCAAGCTGCGGTAGCCAGGCAATCCGTGGCGGGCGCCCATCGGTAAACGTCACCTGCCCGGATACCGGCGGCTGTAGCTTCAACAGGGTTTTCAGCAGCGTCGATTTTCCTGTGCCATTCGCACCGATGACGGCGGTCATACTGCCTTGCGCAATATGCCCGGTTAATGGTGGGGTGACTGCCCTCCCCTGATATCCCAGCACCAGCTGATGTAGCGAGATCATGGCAGCGCAATCGCCCAGCGAATAGCCAGCCATAATCCGGCCAGCAGAATTAAGACCGCGCAAAAACGAACGGGCGCAGCCACGGTAAAAAGTGTCCGTAAAGGAAGCATTGCGGGAAAACCACTTAATTTGATTCGTTATAACATAACATAATTCAAATTAAATATGCTGTAAATTCCCAATCGACGATCGGGAATACCCAGCATTAAACCCCGCAGAGTAATAAACCCCGCCTCAGAACAGGGCGGGGGAGAAGATTACTGAACGCGAGCCAGCGCTACTGCCTGGCCTAACTGCCAGACCGCCATCGCATAATGCGTGCTGTGGTTGTAACGAGTGATGGCGTAGAAATTCGGCAGGCCGTACCAGTATTGATAGCGATCCCCCATGTCGAGACGCAGCAGGCTGGCTTGCAGATGGTTGCCCAGAGAAGCCGTTGGGGTTAAACCGGACTGCGCCAGAGCGGAAACAGAATATTTAGTCTTAAAGCCGTTCGCCAGCCCCGGCACCTGGCCATTGGCCGGCACCGCCACCAGATCCCCTTTCACCCAGCCATGAGCTTTAAAGTAGTTCGCCACGCTGCCGATCGCATCTTCCGGATCCCATAAGTTCACGTGACCGTCGCCGTTGAAATCCACCGCGTATTCTTTAAAGGAAGAGGGCATAAACTGGCCATAGCCCATTGCGCCAGCAAACGATCCTTTCAGTTCCAGCGGATCGTTACCTTCGTTACGCGCCATTAGCAGGAAAGTTTCCAGCTCGCCGGAGAAGTATTGCGCACGACGCGGATAAGCAAATGACAACGTCGCCAGCGCATCAATGATGCGCGTTTTACCCATCACGCGACCCCAGCGGGTTTCAACACCGATAATCCCTACGATAATTTCCGGTGGTACGCCGTAAACCTGGAAGGCGCGTTTCAGGGCGTCGTCATATTGGCTCCAGAAGGCGACGCCATTTTGCACGTTGTCCGGCGTGATAAATTTGCCGCGATAGCGTAGCCATGCGCCATTCGGGCCTGCCGGTGGCGCAGTAGTCGGGGCCTGCTGATCCATCAATCGCAATACGTAATCCAGCTTTTTTGCCTGCGAAAGCACTTCGTGCAGCTGCTGGCGGTCAAAACCGTGCTTACTCACCATTTTATCGATGAACTTCTCAGCTTCTGGATTGTTAGCAAAATCCCCCGTCTGCATAAACACATCATGCTGCGGCTGCAACAAGAAGCCACCGGAAGGCGTGCCGGTTTGCTGAGGTTGAGTTTCAGTTTTTGGCTTGCTGCTACAGGCGGCCAGCAAAATAATAAGCGGAAGTAGCGTGGCGGAGTAACGCATGTGTTGGAATATCCCTATGAGTAACAGCGAATGTGTATTTATTATGGTAAATCATATTCGAGCTGCTGAAAAAGAAGTCTGCAATCAATAAACTTAAAAAGATGCCCAGTACAAACTTTAAGCATGAGTTCGAACGGTGTTTGACTGATAATCCGTTACAAGGTTTTCAACTCAATTAAGGAGAATCCATTGAACAGTTTCTATCAGCTAAAAATCGTGCTGCAGGATAGCAACCCGGCTATCTGGCGGCGTTTTGTGGTGCCGGGCTTTATCACGCTTGACCGTCTGCATGACGTGATACAAATCGTGATGGGCTGGGAAGAAAGCCACCTGCACGAATTTATCTTCAAGAAGCAGCATTACACCATGCAGCCAGAGAGCCCGCATGAGCAAGAGGAAGGGATGGTGCGTTTGGGAGAGTTGCTCAAACGTAAGGGCAATTCCCTCACTTATGTTTATGATTTTGGTGATAACTGGTCACATGAAATTATTCTGGAAGATAAAAACTATCCGGAAGACGAGATTATCATGCCTTACTTTTGTCTTGAGGGAGAATGTGCCTGCCCTCCGGAAGATTGTGGAGGCGTATACGGTTATGCCAGGGTACTTGAAGCCGTCCAAGACCCACACCATGAACAGCATGAAGATATGATGGATATCATTAGCAATGGCAGCGACCTTTCACCAGATGAAGTTATTGAATACACAAAAGATTTTAATTGTGATGAGGTAAATTCATTTCTCGCGCTTTATTCTGTCTGGTCAAGGGATCGTCTTTTAACCATGTTTGAGTAACGGTAGCCCCGCTTCCGGGATGCGATCATCCCGGAATCCCCTTCTCCCTACCGACATCAATTTTTCCTGCGCCACGATAACGTTATGTGATGTAATAACTCAGCTTTTTTAAGCGCATCAGCTTCATGAGATAATGTGAACACTAACAATAATTAAAAAATCATAATTAACTTTTAATTCAATGGATTAAAAAGAATAACACTATGAGTACAACGGAAAGTTTTGACGCCCATACCCCCATGATGCAGCAGTATCTGCGCCTGAAAGCAGAACACCGTGACATCCTGCTGTTCTACCGCATGGGCGACTTTTACGAGCTGTTTTATGACGATGCGAAACGCGCGTCGCAGTTGCTCGACATCTCCCTGACCAAACGCGGCGCATCGGCGGGCGAACCTATTCCTATGGCGGGCGTGCCACACCACGCCATCGAAAACTATTTAGCCAAGCTGGTGAACCTCGGCGAATCCGCCGCCATTTGCGAGCAGATTGGCGACCCGGCCACCAGCAAAGGGCCGGTCGAACGCAAAGTGGTGCGTATCGTTACCCCCGGCACCATCAGTGATGAAGCCCTGCTGCAAGAGCGCCAGGACAATCTGCTGGCGGCAATCTGGCAGGATGGTAAGGGTTTTGGCTATGCGACGCTTGATATCAGCTCCGGGCGTTTTCGCCTGTCTGAGCCAGAAGATAGTGAAACCATGGCGGCTGAGCTGCAGCGCACCAATCCTGCTGAACTGCTGTACGCAGAGGATTTTGCCGAAACTCGTTTAATTGAAGGCCGCCGTGGGCTGCGCCGCCGCCCGCTGTGGGAGTTTGAAATTTCCACCGCCCGCCAACAGCTGAATATGCAATTCGGCACCCGCGACCTGACCGGCTTTGGCGTTGAAAACGCCCATCATGCGCTGTGCGCCGCAGGTTGTTTACTGCAATACGTTAAAGATACGCAGCGTACTTCCCTGCCGCACATCCGCTCGGTCACCATGGATCGCCAGCAGGACAGCATCATTATGGATGCGGCAACGCGCCGTAACCTGGAAATCACTCAGAACCTCTCCGGCGGTTTTGAAAACACCCTCGCTTCGATACTGGACTGCACCGTCACGCCGATGGGCAGCCGTATGCTGAAACGCTGGCTGCATATGCCGATTCGTAATGTCAACGTGCTGGAAAAGCGCCAGCAGACCATTGCGGCTCTGCAAGAACGCACGGCTGAAATTCAGCCCGTGCTGCGCCAGGTTGGCGATCTGGAACGTATTCTGGCACGCCTGGCGTTGCGCACTGCTCGCCCGCGTGATTTAGCGCGGATGCGCCATGCCTTCCAGCAGTTACCTGAGCTGCGCGAAATGCTGGCGGATGTGCCAACTGATTATGTCCAGACGCTGCGTGAAAATATGGGCGAGTTCACCGAGCTGCGTGAATTGCTTGAGCGTGCCGTGGTGGAAGCGCCACCCGTGCTGGTGCGTGATGGCGGCGTGATTGCGCCAGGCTATAACGAAGAGCTGGATGAATGGCGTTCACTGGCTGATGGCGCCACGGACTATCTGGATAAACTGGAAATCCGCGAGCGTGAAAAGCTTGGTCTGGATACCCTGAAAGTGGGCTTTAACGGCGTGCACGGCTATTACATTCAGATTAGCCGCAGCCAGAGTCACCACGCGCCGATTCACTATGTCCGCCGTCAGACGCTGAAAAACGCCGAACGCTATATCATTCCTGAGCTGAAAGAGTACGAAGACAAGGTTCTGACCTCCAAAGGGAAAGCATTAGCGCTGGAAAAACAGCTCTATGATCGGCTGTTCGACACGCTGCTGCCCCATCTTGAAGCGTTGCAGCAAAGCGCAACTGCACTCGCAGAACTCGACGTGCTGGTCAACCTGGCAGAACGTGCCTGGAGCCTGAATTACACCTGCCCGCAGTTAAGCGATAAACCCGGCATAAAAGTGGTGGGCGGCCGCCATCCGGTAGTTGAGCAAGTGCTTAGCGAACCGTTTATCGCCAACCCGCTGAGTCTTGCACCACAGCGCCGCATGTTGATTATTACCGGCCCTAACATGGGCGGTAAAAGTACCTATATGCGCCAGTCTGCGCTGATCGTACTGCTGGCCTACATTGGCAGTTTCGTTCCGGCGCAGCAGGCAGAAATCGGCCCTGTCGACCGTATTTTTACCCGTGTCGGTGCCGCAGATGACCTGGCTTCCGGGCGTTCCACCTTTATGGTGGAGATGACCGAAACCGCCAACATCCTGCATAACGCCACCGAACACAGTCTGGTGCTGATGGATGAAATTGGTCGTGGGACATCCACGTATGATGGTCTATCGCTCGCCTGGGCCTGTGCCGAAAATCTGGCAAATCGCATCAAGGCCATGACGCTGTTCGCCACGCACTATTTTGAGCTGACAACCCTGCCAGAAAAAATGGAAGGCGTGGCAAACGTGCACCTTGATGCGGTTGAACATGGCGACACCATCGCCTTTATGCACAGCGTGCAGGACGGTGCCGCCAGCAAAAGTTACGGCCTGGCCGTAGCGGCGTTGGCGGGGGTGCCAAAAGAGGTCATTAAGCGGGCGCGCCAAAAATTGCGTGAGCTGGAAACGCTTTCGCCGAATGCCGCTGCTACGCAAGTTGATGGGACGCAGATGTCGCTGCTGTCAGCCGCGGAGGAAACCTCTCCGGCGGTTGAAGCGCTGGAAGCGTTAGATCCGGACTCCCTGTCACCGCGTCAGGCGCTGGAGTGGATCTATCGACTGAAGAGTCTGGTGTAGTTTTCAGATAAAAAAAGCGGCGACCTGAGTCGCCGCTTTTTATTTGAACAGTAAACTATTCGCGGAACAGCGCTTCGATATTCAGCCCCTGCGTCTGCAAAATTTCACGCAGACGACGCAGACCTTCAACCTGAATCTGACGAACGCGTTCACGCGTCAGGCCAATTTCACGGCCCACGTCTTCCAGCGTTGCCGCTTCATAGCCTAACAGACCAAAACGACGAGCCAGTACTTCACGCTGCTTCGCGTTCAGTTCAAACAGCCACTTCACGATGCTCTGTTTCATATCATCGTCCTGCGTGGTGTCTTCCGGGCCGTTGTCTTTTTCATCGGCCAGAATATCCAGCAGCGCTTTTTCAGAATCGCCACCCAGCGGGGTGTCGACTGAAGTAATGCGCTCGTTGAGACGCAGCATACGGCTGACATCATCAACGGGTTTATCCAGCTGCTCGGCAATCTCTTCAGCGCTCGGCTCATGGTCGAGTTTATGAGAGAGTTCACGTGCGGTACGCAGATAAACGTTCAGCTCTTTGACGATATGAATCGGCAAACGAATCGTACGGGTTTGGTTCATGATTGCCCGTTCGATGGTCTGACGAATCCACCATGTTGCGTACGTTGAGAAACGGAACCCACGCTCTGGGTCAAACTTCTCCACGGCGCGGATCAGCCCCAGATTCCCCTCTTCAATCAAATCCAGCAGAGCCAGACCACGATTGCTATAACGACGGGCAATCTTAACCACCAGACGCAGGTTACTTTCGATCATGCGGCGGCGGGAAGCGACATCACCACGCAGCGCGCGGCGGGCGAAATACACTTCTTCTTCGGCTGTCAATAACGGGGAATAACCAATCTCCCCAAGATAAAGCTGAGTTGCGTCAAGCACACGCTGAGTGGCCCCCTGTGACAACAACTCCTCTTCGGCTATGTCGTTATCACTGGGTTCCTCTTCTACGAGGGCTTTTTCATCAAAGACCTCAACTCCATTCTCATCATATTCCGCGTCTTCATTTAACTCGTTAACTTTCAGCGTATTCTGACTCATAAGGTGGCTCCTACCCGTGATCCCTGGGCAAAATACTCACACGAATGTCAGCATTTTGCCGGCTTATCGCTGCGGTAAATAACGCAGCGGGTTGACGGATTTCCCCTTGTAACGAATTTCAAAATGTAAACGTGTTGAACTGGTTCCGGTGCTACCCATGGTAGCTATCTTCTGCCCCGCCGTGATTTCTTGTTGTTCCCGGACCAGCATTGTATCGTTATGGGCGTAGGCGCTCAGGTAATCATCATTGTGTTTGATGATGATAAGATTACCGTAACCTCGCAGCGCGTTACCGGCATACACCACACGCCCGGAGGCGGTAGCAACAACAGCCTGGCCTTTGCTGCCTGCGATATCGATCCCTTTATTGCCACCTTCGGTCGCAGAGAAGTTCTCGATAACTTTGCCATCAGTTGGCCAACGCCACGTCGAAATCGGCGCGCTGTCGGATGTGCTGCTGGCAGTGGGTACGGTCGTCGAGCTAACTACCGGTGCCGTGACGGGAGTTGTGACAACAGTCGCACTACCCTTATTCCCCGGCAACATTTTGTTAGCACTTTGTTCACCTGAATCCTCAGAATACGTAATTACTGGTTTAGAAGCAACCACCGTGGTGGTATTTTGCGCGCCAACCGGCGCGACGCCTTGTGCGCTGGCATCAGCGGCTGTTACCGCGTTTCCACCGGTAATTGGCGTACCCGAAGCGCTTCCCACCTGCAGGGTTTGCCCCACGTTCAGGCCATACGGTGCAGGTACGTTGTTGCGCTGGGCTAAGTCACGGAAATCGTTCCCGGTGATCCACGCAATATAAAAAAGGGTGTCGCCACGTTTCACGGTGTAAGTGCTGCCGCCGGTGTAGCTTCCTTTCGGGATATCACCATATTTGCGGTTATAAACAATGTGGCCGTTTTGGGTTTGTACCGGCGTTGAGACCACCGGCTGAATCGTTGGTTGCTGCACAACCGGTTGAATTTGTGGGGTCTGGCTTGGGGTGGACATTTTCGGCGGCTGGGTAATCAGCATGCCGCCGGAAGAGCTGCTCCCGGTATTGCTGCTACCGCCCACGGAACTGATAGGCGCCTGGCTGTTATTGCTGGTACAGCCCGCTAACCACAGGCTCACCAGCGACAATGCCGCAATACGGCGTAAAGTAAAAGTTGGGCTTCCCGCGCTCATTAATCCCCCAGGAAAAACAATCATATGCTGATAAAAATACGGCAGAACTGGCGCTAACGACCAGATAGCAAAAACTCGCAGCGCACTACGTTACGCCAAAACCCTTAGAAAAAAACAAGATATTTCCGGGTTATGCCAGTTCGCCCTTCACTAAGGGCACAAAACGAACGGCTTCTACCGTATCAATGACAAACTCCCCATTCAGCCGACGGACGCGTTGCAGAAACTGACGGTCTTCGCCAACGGGGAGAACTAAAACGCCACCTTCATCCAGCTGGGCTAACAGTTCACCCGGGATCTCCGGCGGAGCTGCCGTAACAATAATAGCGTCAAATGGGCTGCGCGCATGCCAGCCCTGCCAGCCATCACCATGACGGGTTGAGATATTGTGCAGATCGAGCTGTTTTAAACGTCGCCTTGCGTGCCATTGCAGCCCCTTAATACGCTCAACTGAACAAACATGATGCACCAGATGGGCTAGAATAGCGGTCTGGTAGCCAGAACCGGTGCCGATTTCCAGCACGCGGGATTCAGGCGTCAGCTCCAGCAACTCGGTCATTCTTGCAACCATATAAGGCTGCGAAATGGTTTGGCCGCTGCCAATCGGCAGGGCCGTGTTTTCCCAGGCTTTGTGCTCAAACGCTTCATCGACAAATTTTTCCCGCGGCACCTGTGCAATCGCCTCAAGAACTTTTTCGTCCTTAATGCCTTGATTACGCAACTGCGCGAGAAGGGCTTGTACGCGTTTGCTTACCATTGCTCATCCACTCCTGACTTACTCAGCCAGTGGCTGACCACCTCACGAGCGCTGTGGGCCGTAAGATCAACATGCAATGGCGTAACCGAAACATAACCTTCATCAACGGCGGCGAAATCAGTATCCGGACCGGCATCAAATTTATCGCCCGGCGGCCCTATCCAGTACAGCGTATTGCCGCGCGGATCTTCTTGCGGGATCACTTTATCGGAAGGATGACGGCTACCGCAGCGTGTGACACGAATACCTTTGATTTGCTCAAGCGGCAAGTCGGGAACATTAATATTCAGAATACGCCCGGTTCGCAACGGCTCACGCATCAGCGCACGCAAAATAGTACAGGTGACCGCGGCTGCCGTTTCATAGTGCTGATGCCCATTTAGCGAAACAGCCAGCGCCGGAATGCCTAAATGCCGCCCTTCCATCGCCGCCGCAACGGTACCGGAATAGATAACGTCATCGCCCAAATTAGGGCCTGCATTAATCCCGGAAACCACCACGTCAGGACCTGGACGCATCAGGGCATTGACGCCAAGATAGACGCAGTCCGTCGGCGTACCCATTTGTACCGAAATATCCCCGTTGGCGAGGGTGAAAGTCCGCAGTGAAGATTCGAGCGTCAGTGAGTTTGATGCCCCACTGCGATTACGGTCGGGGGCGACTACCTGTACGTCAGCAAATTCCCTTAGTCGGGCCGCCAGAGCCTGAATGCCCGGCGCATTGACTCCGTCATCGTTACTCAAAAGTATTCTCATAATGAATTTACAAAGCTTCTTATTGTCTTATCCCAGTTAGCTGATTTTAGTGCAGCCGTCATGAAATTGTTGCTGTTTTTGTAACATTCACAACAAAGAACTGTCCAGAATTACTATTCGGCAATATTCGCATAACCACCCGGCGCGTTCATTAATTCACGCACAACGCTGGTAGCAAAGCTCCCGGCTGGCAACCAGAACTTCAGCTCAACGGTGGTATCGTCCCGCCAGTTCCAGCTCAGCTCTTTCGGCATCACCAGCATCGCCCTACGGGCGGCTTCTACGCGCTCGCGCACCAGAAGCGCCTGCAAATCCGTTTCCCCGGCAACACACTGCTGCTCAAATTCAAGCGCGGCGTTTAACGTCCCCCAGGCACCGTCACCCGGCAGCGGTGCGGTAATCAGTAATTCACCCGCATCGACACGCGGTTGCAGCTCCGGCATTTCTTCAGGCGTTGCCACAAACCAGCTTCCTCGCCCGGCGAGTTGCAAAGCGTCGCCGTCGATAACCTGGTTAAAATCGGGCTTTTTCAGCCTTTCGCTGACGATCTGGTTAAACATGGCGCTGCGAGCGGCTGACAGATAAAAGCTGCGTTTATTGCGATCGCGAATGGGCGCATTGCTTTGCGCCCAGCGCACGGCCTGGTGCAGGTTATTGCCTGCGATGCCAAAACGCTGGCTTCCGAAGTAATTTGGCACGCCGCGGTGAAGAATAGTATTCAGACGCTGCTCAAGCTCGGCGCGGTCACTCACTGCCCGCAATACCAGCGTGAAGCGATTTCCTTTTAGCGCACCCAGACGTAATTTACGGCGGTGACGGGCATATTCCAGCACCTGACAGCCTTCAAGCTGGAACGCGCTCATATCCGGCATCTCTTTACCCGGCAGGCGTGCGCAAAACCACTGTTCGGTAACCGCATGTTTATCTTTTTGCCCGGCAAAACTCACTTCCCGGGCAGGTACGTTAAGAAATTTAGCCAGCGCATCGGCAACGGAACGGGTGTTGCAGCCATTTTTCAGAATACGCAACAGTAAATGTTCACCTTCGCCATCCGGCCCAAAGCCCAGATCTTCGATAACCACGAAATCTTCTGGATCGGCTTTAATGACCCCTGCGCCCTGCGGCTTGCCATGCAGCCAGGTCAGATTTTGCATATCCATTATTGACCAGCCTTATGCAGCAGCACGACCGCTTCGCAAGCAATGCCTTCGCCACGGCCAGTAAAACCGAGCTTTTCTGTGGTGGTGGCTTTCACATTGACATCATCCATATGGCAGCCGAGATCTTCGGCGATGAACACGCGCATCTGCGGGATATGCGGAGCCATTTTCGGTGCCTGCGCAATAATTGTCACATCAACGTTTCCCAGGGTGTAGCCTTTCGCCTGAATACGACGCCAGGCTTCACGCAGCAGTTCACGGCTGTCTGCCCCCTTAAATGCCGGGTCGGTATCCGGGAATAGCTTACCGATATCGCCCATTGCGGCAGCGCCTAACAGAGCATCGGTTAATGCGTGCAGAGCGACATCGCCATCGGAGTGTGCAAGCAGGCCTTGTGCAAACGGCACGCGTACACCGCCGATGATAATCG
Organism: Buttiauxella warmboldiae; assembly: GCF_003818135.1. GTDB lineage: Bacteria > Pseudomonadota > Gammaproteobacteria > Enterobacterales > Enterobacteriaceae > Buttiauxella > Buttiauxella warmboldiae. The sequence goes on from NZ_RPOH01000037.1 coordinate 14,508, forward strand.
GCCCCGGGCCGCCAAAAGCGTGTACGTCAAAACCATGTCCTATGCGCATTATTGATTCTCCGTTTGGGTTAACCGCGTGAGGTAAAACTCCGCAAGCCGCAGGTCTTCAGGACGAGTGACTTTGATATTATCGGCGCGGGCGCTAATTAATTCTGGATGAAAGCCACAATACTCAAGCGCTGAGGCTTCATCGGTGATCGATGCGTGTTCATCGAGTGCGCGCTGCAGGCAGCTACGCAGTAATTCCAGAGGGAAGAGCTGGGGCGTTAAGGCGTGCCAGAGATCTTCGCGATCGACGGTGTGCCCAATCAGATTTTTGCCCGGCTCGCCGCGCTTCATGGTGTCGCGCACCGGAGCGGCCAGAATGCCGCCAATGTTGCTGGTTGCGGTAATTGCCAGCAGGCGCGCTAAATCATCTGGATGCAAACACGGGCGAGCGGCATCATGCACAAGCACCCACTGCGCGCTATGCGCCACATTTAGCCCGGCCAGCACCGAATCGGCACGCTGCGCGCCGCCGTTAATCACGGTGATATCAGGGTGTGAAGCAAGAGGTAAATCAGCAAACCAGCTATCGGTGGGGCTAATGGCGATAACCACATGCGCCACACGTGGGTGAGCCATCAGGCTTGCCACCGCGTGTTCAAGAATAGTTTTATTGCCGATTTTTAGATATTGCTTAGGACATTCCGTTTGCATGCGGCTGCCGATACCTGCTGCCGGCACCACGGCAACTACGTCCGGGGAGGAGTCTGCCATGTAGATTCACTTACGCTTGATTATCGGTTGTTCTGCCCTGCACTGCTGCTTAAGCGCTTAGAGCTATCGGGTACCAGGCGGTAGAACGTTTCGCCCGGTTTAGTCATGCTTAATTCGTTACGCGCACGCTCTTCAATGGCTTCCTGTCCGCCGTTAAGATCGTCAATTTCCGCAAACAGCTGATCGTTACGCGCTTTGAGTTTCGCGTTCGTCGCCTGCTGGGCCGTCACGTCGTTATTGACCCGCGTATAATCATGTACGCCGTTTTTTCCAAACCACAGCGAATACTGCAGCCAGACCAGCAAGGCCAGCAATAGCAGCGTTAGTTTACCCATCCCGCCCCCTGAAAAACGGCACAATCATGGTACAAAATTTTATCGGACTTCGATTGGGGTACAAAGCTCCCCTTCATATTTGCGGCAGAATTTATCACAGAACGCGCCAACATGCGCGTTTGCAGGCGCGTAAGCTGCAATGCAGCCATAAATAGGGCTGAATATAGTAAGGCTAACCCATAAGCCACATGAATAAGATGCCAAACATCAGCGCCACCGCCAGCATAGTTGCGATACAACTGCAGATTAAACGCCCGCTTAAAAGGGAGTGCAGCGCGATGCCCACCACCACAGCAACGGGCAACACAGCGAGGAAAAAGGGCCAGGTATAGAGGAAGAAAAACAGCGTGTTGGGGCCGTACATTAAGAAGGGAATACCTAACGCCAATAGCCACGACAACAAACCAATCAGCGCACCGGCAAATGACCAGGTCGTCTCTTCAGTGCCGGGGCTGGCCTCAGCCGAGGTCATAGCTATGTTGGTGCCATTGCGCATAACGAATCCGTAAACCCTGCAAGCCAGGCGCGAAACGCCGACCCCGGCAATATGTTAGGTTTTGATAATAACGTCACGACGCAGCAGGTCTAATAATTGGCTAACCAAATTTGTTACTAATTGTTCGCCGTCTAAGCGTATTTCCGCCTGCACAGGCGCTTCATACGCGGAGTCAATACCGGTGAAGTTGCGCAACTCCCCCGCCCGGGCTTTTTTATACAACCCTTTGGGATCGCGCGCTTCGCAAATAGAAAGCGGCGTATCGACAAACACTTCGATAAAGCGCCCCTCCCCAACGAGGTCGCGCACCGTCTGGCGTTCTGCGCGATGTGGCGAAATAAATGCCGTCAGCACGACCAGCCCCGCATCGGCCATTAACTTTGCCACTTCACCCACGCGGCGAATATTTTCTTTACGATCGGCATCGCTAAAGCCCAAATCGCTGCACAAGCCGTGGCGCACGTTGTCGCCATCCAGCAAGTAAGTGCTGACACCAAGTTGATGTAATGCCTCTTCCAGCGCGCCTGCAACGGTAGATTTCCCCGAGCCGGAAAGCCCGGTAAACCACAGCACCGCCCCCCGGTGCTGGTGAAGTTGTTCGCGCTGCTCAACCGTTACCGGGTGCGCATGCCAGACGACGTTTTCGTCGTGCTTAGCCATTATTTGCCTCCCAGCAAATCACGCGCGCCCCAGTGTGGGAAGTGGCGACGCACCAGCGCATTCAGTTCCAGCTCAAAGGTGCTAAACGCTGACGGCTCCTGATACACCTCCGCTTGCGGCTCGCGCACCATTCCGGCCCCCACCGTCACGTTGGTCAGCCGGTCGATAAAAATCAGCCCGCCCGTCACCGGGTTTTCCTGATATTTATCCAGCACCAGCGGTTCGTCGAAGGTTAAATCCACCAGCCCGATACCGTTGAGCGGCAGGCTTTCCACCACGCGCTGCGTCAGGCTGTTAATTTCAACCTGATAGTGAATGTTATCCACGCGAGCACGCGTTTTCTTGCCCGCTACTTTAATGTCATAGCTCTGGCCCGGCACCAGCGGCTGTTCCGCCATCCACACCACGTCGACTTGCGCGCTCTGCACCGCAGGCTGTGCGTCACCGGCATCCACCAGCAAATCGCCACGGCTGATGTCGATTTCATCTTTTAGCACCAGCGTAATAGCCTCGCCCGCGGCGGCCTGCGGCAAATCCCCATCGAAAGTGACGATTCGCGCAATAGTTGACTCAACGCCCGACGGCAGCACTTTCACGCGCTGCCCGACGTTCACCACCCCAGACGCCAGCGTTCCCGCATAGCCACGGAAATCAAGATTCGGACGGTTCACATACTGCACCGGGAAGCGCATCGGCTGTTGTTCAACAATACGTTTTACTTCCACCGTTTCGAGCAGCTCAAGCAACGTTGGGCCGGTATACCACGGCATACTCACACTTTGCGTTGCGACGTTGTCGCCCTCAAGGGCGGAAAGCGGCACAAAGCGAATATCCAGATCCGACGGCAGCTGCTCAGCGAAAGCCAGGTAATCCTGTTTGATCTGCTCAAATCTGTCTTCGCTGTAGTCCACCAGATCCATTTTGTTGACCGCGACCACCAGATGCTTGATCCCCAGCAGCGTGGAGATAAAACTGTGGCGTCGCGTTTGATCCAACACGCTTTTACGCGCGTCGATCAATAAGATCGCCAGATCGCAGGTAGATGCACCGGTCGCCATATTCCGCGTGTACTGCTCATGCCCCGGCGTATCGGCAATAATAAATTTACGTTTTTCCGTCGAGAAGTAACGGTAAGCCACATCGATAGTAATGCCCTGTTCGCGCTCGGCCTGCAGGCCATCCACCAGCAGGGCCAGATCCAGTTTCTCGCCCTGCGTGCCGTGGCGCTTGCTGTCGGTGTGCAGTGAAGAGAGCTGGTCTTCATAGATCTGGCGCGTGTCATGCAGCAGGCGGCCAATCAGGGTACTTTTGCCGTCATCGACGCTGCCGCAGGTCAGGAAGCGCAGCAGGCTTTTATGCTGCTGCGCGTGCAGCCAGGCTTCAACGCCGCCAAGATCGGTAATCTGTTGTGCAATAATGGTATTCATGGCGGCTCCTTAGAAATAACCCTGGCGTTTTTTTAGCTCCATGGAGCCGGCCTGGTCGCGGTCAATAGCCCGCCCCTGGCGTTCACTGGTGGTTGAAACCAGCATCTCTTCGATGATTTCCGGCAGCGTCTGGGCTGCGGACTCCACGGCGCCGGTCAGCGGCCAGCAGCCCAGAGTGCGGAAGCGCACCATTTTTTGCTCAATCACTTCGCCGGGTTGTAAATCAATACGGTCATCGTCAACCATCAACAACATGCCATCGCGTTCCAGCACCGGACGCGGGGCGGCCAGATACAACGGCACGATGTCGATATTCTCCAGGAAGATGTACTGCCAGATATCCAGCTCGGTCCAGTTTGAAAGCGGGAACACGCGAATACTCTCGCCTTTGTTAATCTGACCGTTGTAGTTATGCCACAGTTCCGGGCGCTGGTTTTTTGGGTCCCAGCGGTGGAAGCGATCGCGGAATGAATAGATACGTTCTTTCGCTCGGGATTTTTCTTCATCGCGACGCGCGCCGCCAAAGGCGGCATCAAAACCGTATTTGCTCAGCGCCTGCTTCAGGCCCTCGGTTTTCATGATGTCGGTATGTTTGGCGCTGCCATGGACAAATGGGTTAATGCCCATCGCCACGCCTTCCGGGTTTTTATGCACCAGCAGTTCAAAACCGTAGTTCTTCGCGGTGCGGTCGCGGAAATCGTACATTTCACGGAATTTCCAGCCGGTATCCACATGCAGCAGCGGGAAGGGAAGCGACCCCGGGTAGAAGGCTTTACGAGCCAGATGCAGCATCACCGAGGAGTCTTTGCCGATGGAATACATCATCACCGGATTGGAAAATTCGGCGGCGACCTCACGGATGATATGGATGCTTTCAGCCTCCAGCTGCCGTAAGTGAGTCAGTCGTTTTTGGTCCATAACCTGCCCTTAACCGAGGTTGAGTACGGAGGGTCATGGCCCGCCGTTTAACAATTCATGTGGGGACTATACGGCTGAGGTTTATTTGTTATGAAATTACGAATTGGAATGAGTAGTTCCACAAAGGAATAACGCGCTGGCAATGCAAATCTCAAAATGTGCTTAACCAGTGAGATAGCTGGACTTTCAGAGCAATTGAAATTGTGTAACGTCCATCACAGTTTCATACTATGGAGGCAAAATTTTTCCTGGTTGAAAGGACCTCCACTATGTTTTCCGCATTGCGCCACTCGTTAACCTGCCTGGCGCTAAGCATTTGCTGTACCCTGCCTGCTTACGCAAGCGCCGCGCCCATGGGCAGTATTGCCAGCCAACAAACGCGCCACATTGCCACGGTATTCCCGGGGCGCATGACGGGGAGTCCCTCAGAAATGCTGGCGGCAGATTACCTCAAACAACAATTTAGCCAGCTTGGCTACCAAAGCGATATTCGCCGTTTTAACACGCGCTATTTGTACACCACCAAAGAGGGTCATCAAAGCTGGCATAACGTCAGCGCCAGTTCCGTGATTGCCGCGCGCGAAGGGATTGAACCGCAACAAATCATTATCATGGCGCATCTCGACACTTACTCACCGCTCAGCGATAACGATGTGAATAACAATCTCGGCGGGTTAACGCTGCAAGGCGTGGATGATAATGCCTCTGGCCTCGGCGTAATGCTTGAACTGGCGGCGCGCCTGAAAGATATTCCCACGCGCTACGGCATCCGTTTTATCGCCACCAGCGGCGAAGAGATTGGTACTTTGGGCGCGGAAGATATTCTCAAACGCATGAGTGCGAGCGAGAAGAAAAACACGCTGCTGGTGATCAATCTCGACAACTTAATCGTCGGCGACAAACTCTATTTCAACAGCGGGAAATCAACGCCAGCAGCGGTAAGCAAACTGACACGCGATCGTGCATTGGCGCTGGCGCGCCAGCTAAATATTAAGGCTGCAACCAATCCGGGGCTCAATGCCAACTATCCGAAAGGAACCGGTTGTTGTAACGATGCTGAGGTATTCGATAAGGCCGGCATTCCCGTGCTTTCAGTTGAAGCAACCAACTGGTCTCTGGGCAAGAAAGATGGCTATCAGCAGCGGGCGAAGAGCAAAGCCTTCCCGGAAGGAACAAGCTGGCATAACGCTTTGATTGATAATCAACAGTACCTGGATAAATGGTTGCCGCATCGCCTCGAAAAGCGCAGCCATGACGTGGTGCGGGTGATGCTGCCGCTGGTGAAAGAGCTGGCGAAGGCGGGGAAATAATCAACGGTTTCTTCGTTAATGTAAAAACTGAAGTACAAATACTCCGGCGATTCGTTTAATTCAGCTAACTCCCGTTGGCTCACAAAAGCAGAAGATCAGTTTTTGTCGGGGGCCAACGGTAAGCGCCATCTACCATTTACCCTGGTTGTGTCGGATGGTGCTGCCGCTTATACGAATGGCGAAAAAGATTCGACATTGGCCTCATGATTATATCCATGGAAGCCAGCTTATCCCTTCGGTTTATCCCCGCTGGCGCGGGGAACACTCTAAAACTATATAACTGATCTATAAGAATTTTTTTCGCATCAGAAAAGCTACCAATTTTCCCATCTTTTTAAAGAACTCTAACTCATTGAATTCTTAGAGAGTAAAACTATTCAATACCTGAAAAAATGAATTCACCAACACTTTACTATTTCCGTGGCAAAAATTATTCAAGAAAATGGGAAATAATCGTGGATACTTTCTTCCCACACCATAGTCCCTGTAGCGTTGTCCTTTAGCTAAAAATCCGCCCATGACAAATAATTAACAATTTTGAATCCATATCCTTACAACTTCAATTAATCTTCAGGAAACGAAAAATGAAGCCTTATGCTTCATATAAGATTTTTAAATAACAAGCGGTTAAAAATAATAAATAAAACACATGAATATAATTTATGTTATTTAAAAAATGAAAAATGGAGTTAGGTGGTGAGACAATCTTATAGTAAATAAATAGGTTGAGCCGCTAACTCAACCTTATTTTTAAAACTCAACCTTCGTGCAAACCGCACTCGCGTTTCAGGCCGAAGAAGCGGGTTTCTTCTTCCGCCATACCTTCTTCCCATTTCCGCGTAGTGTGAGTGTCGCCTACTGAAAGGTAGCCTTGATCCCACAACGGGTGATATTTCAGGCCGTTGGCAGTGAGATACTGGTAAACCTGGCGGTTATCCCAGTCGATGATCGGCAGAATTTTAAACACTTCGCGCTGAATCGCCAGCACCGGTAAATTCGCCCGGCTACCGGACTGTTCGCGCCGCAGGCCAGCAAACCAGGTTTGCCCGTTAAGTTCGCGCAGCGCACGGTTCATCGGCTCGACCTTGTTGATGTCATTGTATTTTTCAATGCCTTCAACGCCCTGTTCCCACAGCTTGCCGTAACGCGCTTCCTGCCACGCCGCACTTTCCTGCGCGCTAAACACTTTCAGGTTCAGCTTCAGATTGTCGGTTAGCTCATCGATAAACCGGTAGGTTTCCGGGAACAGGTAGCCGGTGTCGGTGAGAATAACCGGAATATCCGGAAACTGTTGAGTCACCAGATGCAGGCTTACCGCCGCCTGAATACCGAAGCTTGAAGAGAGTACGAACTCCCCCGGAAGATTATCCAGCGACCACGCCACACGCTGCTGCGCGGTGAGTTTTTCGAGCTGGCTGTTGACCTCGGCCAGCGCCATCACGCGCTCAACTTTTGGCAATTCATTCAGCGCTTTTAGATCGAGTACCGACATACGTGCCTCGCTTTGTTAATGTTTCCCTCACCCCGACCCTCTCCCACAGGAGAAGATTAGGGTGAGGGGAAAATTAGTCCCAAAAATCACGCGCAGGATCGAGCACCGGACGAATAATCCCGACCCGGATGGTGAAATCGCCAAAGCCTTCATCCGCTTCACGCTCTTGCGACCAGCGCCCCACCAGTTCATCAATAGAGGCCAGAATTTCCGGCTCGGTGATATTTTCACGGTACATCCGCGGAATACGCGTGCCGATACGGTTGCCGCCGATGTGCAGGTTGTAGCGCCCAGGCGCCTTACCGACCAGGCCGATTTCTGCCAACAGCGCGCGCCCACAGCCGTTCGGGCAGCCGGTTACGCGCGTGACGATGTGTTCATCGGGCAGATGGTGTTTTTCCAGCACGGCTTCCACTTTAGTCACAAACTGCGGCAGGAAACGTTCTGCTTCCGCCATCGCCAGCGGGCAAGTCGGGAATGCTACGCACGCCATCGAGTTTTCGCGCTGCGGTTTTACCGCGTCCATCAGGCCGCTTTCTCTGGCAATCTTCTCGATTGCGGCTTTCTCGCTTGCCGGAACGCCCGCCACGATCAGGTTCTGATTGGCGGTCAGGCGGAAATCGCCCTGGTGGATCTTTGCGATCTCCAGCAGGCCAGTTTTCAATGAGCGACCCGGGTAGTCGAGAATACGGCCATTTTCGATAAACAGCGTCAGATGCCATTTGTCGTCGATGCCTTTTACCCAACCAATTCTGTCGCCGCGTCCGGTAAATTCATACGGGCGAATCGGCTCGAATTTGATGCCCGCACGGCGCTCAACTTCCGCTTTGAACACCTCAACGCCAACGCGCTCAAGGGTATATTTGGTTTTGGCATTTTTACGATCGGTACGGTTGCCCCAGTCACGCTGCGTGGTAACCACGGCTTCCGCAACGGCCAGCGTGTGCTCCAACGGAATGTAGCCAAACTCGCTCGCGGTGCGGGCGTAAGTCGCTTTATTACCGTGCTCAATTGACAAGCCACCGCCCACCAGCAGGTTGAAGCCCACCAGCTTGCCGTCTTTGGCGATCGCGATGAAGTTCATATCGTTGGCATGCAGATCGACATCGTTCTGCGGCGGCACCACCACCGTGGTTTTAAACTTACGCGGCAGATACGTTTCGCCAAGGATCGGCTCTTCGTCCGTGGTCGCAACTTTCTCTTGATCCCACCAGATCTCCGCGTAAGCACGCGTGCGCGGCAACAGATGTTCAGAAAGTTTTTTCGCCCACTCGTAGGCTTCCTGGTGCAGCTCGGACTCCACCGGGTTGGACGTACAAAGCACGTTACGGTTGACGTCGTTGGCGGTTGCCAGCGCGTCCAGCCCCACTTCATGCAGCATTTCGTGGGCCGGTTTGACGTTCCTTTTCAGAATGCCGTGGAACTGAAAGGTCTGACGGTTGGTCAGGCGAATGCTGCCGTAAATCGTTTTGTCTGCAGCGAACTTATCAATCGCACGCCATTGCTCGGTGGTAATAATTCCACCCGGCAGGCGGCAGCGCAGCATCATGGCGTGGCGCGGCTCAAGCTTTTGCTCCGCACGTTCAGCACGAATATCACGGTCATCCTGCTGATACATGCCGTGGAAGCGAATCAGCAGGAAGTTGTCGCCGCGGAAGCCCCCGGTCAGCCCGTCCTGCAAATCTTCTTTGATGGTGCCGCGCAGGTAGTTACTTTCGCGTTTCAGGCGCTCGGCATCGCTCAATTTGCCTTCGACCACTAATGGTCCTGGGTGTTTTTCGCTCATTAGTAGACATCTCGCTGATAACGGCGCTCAACGCGCAGCTCACTTAAAAATTCATCGGCCGAATCGAGGTCCATACCACCGAATTCGGCTACCACTTCCAGTAATGCCTGCTCTACGTCTTTTGCCATGCGATTGGCATCGCCACAGACATAAATGTGGGCACCTTCATTAATCCAGTTCCACAGTTCCGCGCCTTTTTCGCGCAGTTTATCTTGTACGTATATTTTATGTTGCTGGTCGCGGGACCAGGCGAGATCGATGTTGGTCAGCAAGCCGTCTTTGACGTAACGCTGCCATTCAACCTGATAGAGGAAGTCATCAGTAAAGTGCGGGTTGCCGAAGAACAGCCAGTTCTTACCGCTTGCCCCGTCGTTTTCACGCTGCTGCATAAAGGCGCGGAATGGCGCAATACCGGTGCCTGGGCCAATCATGATAACCGGGGCTTCCGGGTTGGCTGGCAGGCGGAAGTTGTCGTTATGTTCAATGAACACGCGCACTTCGCCGTCTTCTTCCAGGCGATCGGCCAGGAAGCCCGATGCACCGCCCGTACGCGCGCGGCCTTCGATGTCGTAACGCACCACGCCAACCGTAATGTGCACTTCCGTTTCGGCTTCCGCCTGGGAAGAAGCGATGGAGTACAGGCGCGGCGTCAGCGGGCGCAGTAAATCAATCAGTTGTTCGGCGGTTAATTCATCCGGAGCGTAACGCACCATGTCGACAATCGGTGTGTTCTGGGCAAAGTGTTGCAGCTTGGTTTTATCGCCAACCAAATCCAGCAGCGCCGCATTGCGCGTGATTTGCGCGTATTTCTCAACGATGTTGGCGGTGTTGATGGTCAGCTCGAAATGCCATTCCAGCGCTTCGCTTAACGGCAGCGTTTTGCCATCGACGGTGACGCTTTCGTCACCTTTCAGCCACAGCAATTCGACCAGTTCTTTCACCAGCGCCGGATCGTTTTGATACCAGACACCCAGCGCATCGCCAGGCTGGTAGCGCAGGCCGGAATCACCAAGGTCAATTTCAATATGGCGCACGTCTTTTTCAGAATCACGACCGGTGATTTTCTGATTAACCGCAAGCGTTGCGGTTAACGGCGCTTCTTTGGTATAGGGGCTTGAGAAAATTTCGTTCACCGCACCCGTGGCGGTTACGGCCGCCTGTGCCGGGGTTTCTGCCGGAATGCGAGATTTCAGCACTTCGACAATTTTAGCCCGCCATTCAGCCGCGGCAGGCTGGAACTCAACGTCGGTATCTACGCGCTCAAGAAGGCGTTCGCCGCCCAGCTCCGCCAGTTTGCTGTCAAAATCTTTACCGGACTGGCAGAAGAACTCATATGAGGTATCACCCAGGCTGAATACGGCAAAGGCGGTGGCCGTGAGTTTTGGCGCTTTTTTCGAGAACAGGAATTTGTGCAACGCCACAGCTTCTTCAGGCGGTTCGCCCTCGCCTTGCGTGGAGGTCACCACAATCAGCAGTTTTTCCTGGGCAATTTGTTTGAATTTATAGTCGCCCGCGTTCACCAGGTTAACGTTCAGCTTTGCTGCCAGCAAATCATCGCGTAATTGTTCGCTCACGCGACGTGCGTTACCGGTCTGGGATGCAGAAATCAACGTAATCACCGGTGCTTCAGCCGCAGCTGGCAGCATTTGTGCAACGTTACCCGGTTGTTGATTAATCATTCCCCAGAAATAGCCCGATAGCCAGGCCAGTTGAGTCTGCGAGAAATCAGTTGTCGCCGCCTGGAGGCGTGCCAGTTGCTCCGGGGTCAGCGGCAGCAAAGCGGTCGGTGGGGCCTGAGTCGTCATGCGTTTTGGGTTCCAGTAGCAAAGGTCCGTTTTCAGGAATAAACGGCAATAAGGTAAGGTTAACCAGAGCGATAGTAACAATTAAAGAAGGGATAGAAATAACAAATAACCAAAAGGACTAATCGCTTTTACGGGTAATCCATAACGTTAAAAGTGGTTATATAAGCCATTGAAAAATAAAATATAAAATCAAGAATAGCCTGGAGAATGGGGGGTTTACGCAGCGCGCATGATTTAAGTTAATGCGCAAAATAGTGGATTCCGGTACTATGCGGCGGTTTTTCGCCCTACAGAGAATACAATAATGACCACCACCCTGTTTAAAGATTTTACCTTCGAAGCCGCCCACCATCTGCCGCACGTGCCGGAAGGCCACAAATGCGGTCGCCTGCACGGACATTCTTTTATGGTGCGTCTGGAAATCACCGGCGAGGTTGATCCTTATACCGGCTGGATTATGGATTTTTCCGAGCTAAAAGCGGCGTTTAAACCGATATATGACAGGCTCGATCATTACTATCTGAATGATATTCCAGGGCTTGAGAATCCTACCAGCGAAGTGCTGGCAAAATGGATTTGGGACCAAATGAAGCCGATTGTGCCGCTGCTAAGCGCGGTGATGGTGAAAGAGACCTGTACCGCCGGCTGCGTGTATAAAGGTTAAAAAGTTAAAAGGTTAAAAAAGGCACCGTCGAAGTGCCTTTTTGCTTTTAAGCGATATTCAAATATTTGTGCGTTTGCATCGAAAGCCGCCAGTTGCGGGCGATACAGGTTTCAATGCACAGACGCGTGGCGTCTTCTTTCTGGCTGATAGGCTGGAGCGCAATTACCCGCTTTTTATCATCTACTAACGTCGCCAGCAGTTCATCCAGCGCTTCAATATCCCGCATCCGTCCAACCGGGTGTTTAATTTCATCCGCGCGTTCTAACGCCTGAGAAAGCACGTCGTAACCGCCACGCATATTCACCTTCGGGGAAACGGTGACCCAGGTGCCCGCGGTGCAGCGCACTTCGTGGGTACCGCTGGTTTCAATCTGGCAGCTATAGCCGTGGTGCTCAAACAGCGAGGTTAACGGCGTGAGATCGTGAATGCACGGTTCGCCGCCGGTAATCACCACGTGGCGTGCGGTGTAATCCTGGCGCTGGAAAATAGCCAACAGATCTTCCGCAGTTGCGCTGCCCCATTTATCGCTTTCTTTGGTTTTCGCCAGAATGCTGAACAGAGAGACTTCACGATCCGCGAGTTTATCCCAGGTGTGTTTGGTATCGCACCACGCGCAGCCCACCGGGCAGCCCTGCAGGCGAATAAAAATGGCGGGCACACCGGTAAAATAGCCCTCCCCTTGCAGGGTCTGGAACATCTCGTTAATCGGATACTGCATAGTCATCTCAAAATAGGTGTAAAACGTAATTATCGCAGAAGTCACGGTGGAGGTCATGCGCAACGCGGCTGCTGCGGCATATGTTCTGAAATAAGCGCTTTATCCGTGTCCGATCCCCCTTCGTCACAGCAGGTTATAGTGCTTACCATCACAACATTTGGACTTCTCCTGCTCCGATGCCGCCAGGATTGATCATCGTCATCATTCTGCGGTCCCCAGCCTCTTAGCATCCCCCCTGAATTCCCCTCACAATCACATAAGGAAGTGAAAAATGGAAAGTTCTGTTCATTCAGACCCCCAGCGCGTCGGGCCCGGAGCCTATGTCGCGTTACTGTTCGCGATGGTGTTCTTTTCGGGCCTGCTGGGCGGCAAAGAGTGGTATGGCGTCTTCGATTTCACCACGCTAAACGGCGCGTTTGGCAAAGTTGTCACCGATGTTAATCTTTCAGGCGATGCCGTTGACGCCGCGAAAAGCGCTTTTCGCGGTAAGGGCGGGCATGGCGCAATGGACGGTTTCCTGTTTGCCTTTGGCCTGATTCCCGCGGTGATGTTTGCGTTGGGGATGATCAACGTTCTTGAGCATTACGGCGCGCTGAATGCGGCCCGTAAACTGCTGACCCCGCTGTTACGCCCGCTTCTGGGCATTCCTGGCTCAACCGGCCTTGCGCTGATTGGCAGCCTGCAAAGCACCGATGTCGGTGCCTCGCTCACTCGCGTATTAGCCGATGAAGGGCGGATAACCGACAAAGAAAAAACCATTTTCACCATGTTCCAGTTTTCCGCAGGCGCCATGATAACCAACTTTTTCTCTTCTGGCGCCGTGCTGTTTACGCTGGTGGCGATCGACGGCACCAGCGCTGTTCCCGCCTCTATCGGCCTGTGTGTCGCGGTGATGTTCATTATGAAAATTGTCGGGGCGAATGTGATGCGCCTGATTCTTAACCTTACAGAGCGTAAACCGAGCGCGGAGGTGCAACATGGCTGATGCGGCTAAACCGATGATCACCGATGTCTTCGTCGCCGGCGCGCGCAAAGGCTGGAATATTGCCACCACCAGCACGCTTCCTAACGTGCTGATGGCATTCATTATTATTTATGCTCTGCAAATCACCGGTGCCCTGAACGGCCTGGCCTGGATATTTGGTCCATTGATGAAAGTGTTCGGCCTGCCGGGTGAAGCCGCCGCGGTGCTTATCGGCGGCTGGATGTCGATGGGCGGCGCAATCGGTGTGGCTATCACGCTGTTTGAAAAAGGGATTCTCAACGGTGCCCATCTTGCCATCCTCGCCCCCGCCATTTATCTGATGGGCTCTCAGGTGCAATACGCCGGCCGCATCCTTGGCGTCGTCGGCATTCCGGCAAAACGTATCCCCTTAATGATCGCTATTTCGGTGCTGAATGCATTTGGCGCCATGTTAATCATGCGACTTCTGATTCTGGAGTAAAAGATGGATTTAAAACAGTATCTTCATGAACTCAAAAAACTGGTCAATATCGACTGTGGAACGGCAACCCTTGATGGCGTTGAGGAGGTCAGCCGCATTATTCAGCACTGGTATCACAGCGAGAACTGGCATTGCGACCGTATTGCACTAGGTGAAAAAGTCGGCCCGGGGTTATTTGCAACCAACAAGCCCGATGCTGAGCATTATGATGTGTTGCTGGTCGGGCATATGGACACCGTATTCCCGGCAGGAACCGTGGCTGAGCGTCCTTTCAGCATCGAAGGAAACCGCGCTTACGGCCCTGGCGTTTCAGATATGAAAAGCGGACTGCTGAATATCCTCTGGGCGTTACGCGAGATGGATAAAGCCACGCTTGAGCGTTTGTCGATTGGCGTTGCGATGAACCCGGATGAAGAAACAGGCTCGGCCCATTCACATCACTGGATTGGCGAGCTGGCAAAGCGCAGCCGCTGCGTGCTGGTGTGTGAAGCCGCAAGGGCTGATGGCTCGCTGGTAAAAGCACGCAAAGGTATTGCCGGCTATAAGCTGATGTTTAAAGGCGTTGCGGCGCATGCGGGTAATGATCCGGAATCTGGCCGCTCCGCCATTAAAGCGCTGGCACGTGCCGTTCTGGAAATCAGCGATCTTGCGGATATGTCTAAAGGCACCACTATCAATGTCGGCGTGGTTTCCGGTGGAGTTGTGGCAAATATTGTGCCGGAACATGCCGAGATGATTGTCGATGTCCGCTTCCAGGATAACGATGAGTATGCGCGTGTTCATGCCGCCATCCAGGCTTATAGCCTGCGTCAATTTGAGCGCGAGGTGAAAACGACCGTTCAGCAACAGGCGCACAAACCAGCGATGGCACCAACGGCGGATACAGAAGAGCTGATGCGGATAGTTGAGCAAGCCGGTGTGGCGGAGGGAGTCGAAGTGCGCTGGAAGTCGGTGGGTGGCGGTTCGGATGCTAACCATACCGCAGCGTTGGGGATCCCTTCACTGGACGGTTTCGGCCCGATTGGCGCGGGTTTCCACAGCGCCTCAGAATATCTGGAAATAGACAGTATTGAGCCGCGTATTCGCCTGCTTAAACGGGTGATTGCGTCGCTTTAAACACAAACCAGTTTGTCAGTAAGCAAAAAACCCACCGAAGTGGGTTTTTTTATCAGAATTTAAAGCAGTAACGAATTACTGACCTTTAACTTCTTTCAGACCGTTGAACGGTGCTGGAGTACCGGCAGCAGCCAGAGCTTCTTCGATACGAATCAGCTGGTTGTACTTAGCAACACGGTCAGAACGGCTCATAGAACCAGTTTTGATCTGGCCTGCAGCAGTACCCACAGCCAGGTCAGCGATGGTCGCGTCTTCAGTTTCGCCTGAACGGTGAGAGATAACGGCAGTGTAGCCAGCATCTTTCGCCATTTTGATCGCAGCCAGAGTTTCGGTCAGAGAACCGATCTGGTTGAATTTGATCAGAATGGAGTTAGCGATACCGTTGTCGATACCTCTTTTCAGGATCTTGGTGTTGGTCACGAACAGGTCATCACCAACCAGCTGAAGTTTGTCGCCCATGACTTTGGTCTGGTATGCGAAACCATCCCAATCAGACTCGTCCAGACCGTCTTCGATAGAAACGATTGGGTACTGTTTGGTCAGCTCTTCCAGGAAGTGGGTGAACTCTTCAGAGGTGAAAGCTTTGTTGCCTTCGCCAGCCAGAACGTATTTACCGTCTTTGTAGAATTCAGAAGCCGCACAGTCCATCGCCAGAGTAATGTCTTTACCCAGCTCATAGCCTGCAGCTTTAACCGCTTCAGCGATTACAGCCAGTGCTTCAGCGTTGGAACCCAGGTTTGGCGCATAGCCGCCTTCGTCACCAACAGCCGTACCCATACCTTTAGATTTCAGAACTTTAGCCAGAGTGTGGAAAACTTCAGAACCCATACGGATGGCTTCTTTCAGCGTTTTCGCACCAACGGGTTGAATCATGAATTCCTGGATATCAACGTTGTTGTCTGCGTGCTCGCCACCGTTGATGATGTTCATCATTGGCAGAGGCATAGAGAATTTGCCTGGGGTGCCGTTCAGTTCAGCGATGTGAGCGTACAGCGGCAGGCCTTTAGAGGCAGCAGCAGCTTTAGCAGCAGCCAGAGAAACGGCCAGGATTGCGTTAGCGCCGAAGTTGGATTTGTTTTCGGTGCCGTCCAGGTCGATCATGATCTTATCGATGTTTGCCTGGTCTTTCGCATCTTTACCAGTTACAGCCGCAGCGATCGGGCCGTTAACTGCAGCAACGGCTTTCAGAACGCCTTTGCCCATAAAGCGAGATTTGTCGCCATCGCGCAGTTCCAGCGCTTCGCGGGAACCCGTTGAAGCACCTGATGGTGCCGCAGCCATACCGACGAAACCGCCTTCCAGATGAACTTCAGCTTCAACAGTCGGGTTACCACGGGAGTCGATGATTTCACGACCGATGACCTTAACAATTTTGGACATTAGATTTTCCTCTAGTCACAGTTAAACTAAAACTCCAGACAAACAACGCGCGAAACATTCGCGCGCTGTCGTTCTAACTTTCGGCTTACTTCGCCTGACGCTTCTGGTACTCACCGGCCGCTTTCACAAAGCCGGCAAACAGTGGGTGCCCGTCACGCGGAGTAGAAGTAAATTCCGGGTGGAACTGGCAAGCAACAAACCACGGATGATTTGGCACTTCGATGATTTCAACCAGCTGGTCATCACCGGAACGACCCGCAACGCGCAGGCCTGCTGCTTCAATTTGCTTCAACAACATGTTGTTGACTTCATAACGATGGCGATGGCGCTCGGTAATCGTCGGCTCACCGTACATCTGGCGCACCAGACTACCATCGGACAACTGACACTGCTGGCCACCCAGACGCATGGTGCCGCCTAAGTCGCTCTTTTCAGTACGAACTTCAACGTTGCCTTCTTCGTCGCGCCACTCGGTGATTAAGGCCACCACCGGGTATTTACAGTCTGGCACAAATTCAGTTGAGTTGGCGTTAGCCATACCTGCAACGTTGCGTGCGAACTCGATCAGCGCAACCTGCATACCTAAACAAATGCCCAGATACGGGATGTTTTGCTCGCGAGCATAGCGCGCGGTGGCGATTTTGCCTTCCACGCCGCGGTAACCGAAACCGCCAGGGATAAGGATAGCATCCAATCCCTTCAGCACTTCGTCAGCCCCGCGAGTTTCAACATCCTGCGAATCAATCAGCTTGATGTTAACGGTCAGACGGTTTTTCAAACCACCGTGTTTCAATGCTTCAATCACCGATTTGTAGGCATCCGGCAGCTCAATATACTTGCCGACCATACCAATCGTGACTTCGCTTGTCGGATTCGCTTCTTCGTAAATAACCTGTTCCCACTCGGACAGGTTCGCTTCAGGAACGTTCAAGCTGAATCGTTTACAAATATAATCGTCCAGCCCCTGTGATTTCAACAGGCCTGGAATTTTATAGATGGAATCGACGTCTTTCAGAGAAATAACCGCTTTCTCCGGCACGTTACAGAACAAGGCAATTTTCGCACGTTCGTTCGCCGGAACCACGCGGTCAGAGCGGCAGATCAGCACATCTGGCTGAATACCGATAGAAAGCAGTTCTTTTACGGAGTGTTGAGTCGGTTTGGTTTTTACTTCGCCAGCAGCAGCCATGTACGGCACCAGCGTCAGGTGCATATACAGGGTGTGCTCACGACCCACTTCAACCGCCATCTGACGAATCGCTTCGAGGAACGGCAGGGATTCGATATCACCTACCGTACCGCCGATTTCAACCAGCACGACATCGTAGCCTTCGCCGCCTTCAAGGATGCGTTCTTTAATGGCGTTGGTGATGTGTGGAATAACCTGAACGGTAGCGCCCAGGTAGTCGCCACGGCGTTCTTTACGCAGCACGTCTGAGTAAATACGGCCAGTGGTGAAGTTATTACGACGCGTCATTTTGTTGCGAATGAAACGCTCGTAGTGACCTAAATCCAGGTCGGTTTCAGCGCCGTCTTCGGTAACGAACACTTCCCCATGTTGAATAGGGCTCATGGTACCCGGATCGACATTGATGTACGGATCGAGTTTCATGATGGATACGTTGAGGCCACGGGCTTCGAGAATAGCTGCGAGGGAGGCTGCGGCAATGCCTTTACCCAGAGAGGAAACGACCCCGCCGGTCACAAAAATATAGTTCGTTGTCATGCTGAACCTGAGAAGTTAGGTTTAAAGACGATGGAAGTACCAAGACGGGAAAGTAGTATACCCGAACAGTATCGGCGCCACAAACATTCATTGTGCCTGCAAAGTCCTGAGCTCGCACTTTATCAGGGCACTGAAAATAGCCCGTCTGGTAGAAATGTTTTTGACGTAAATCAAGCGCTTGTTAAATCGAAATGGTCATTAAACATGCTTGACCACAAAAACACGTTAGATTTCAGATTCCTGGCGTTTAACCTGCTGCCAGACCTCTTCCATGATTTCCAGCTCAACCCCGGTCATTGTCAGGCCGCGGGCGGCAATAATCCGTTCAACTTCGCGGAAACGGCGCTCGAATTTGAGATTGGCTTTTTGTAAGGCCGTCTCAGCTTTGGTGCCTAAATGGCGGGCCAGATTGACGGTGGCGAACAATAAATCACCCACTTCTTCTTCGAGTTTGGCCTCATCAATGACGGCTTGCTTCGCCTCATGCATCACTTCGTCGATCTCTTCATAGACTTTATCGAGTACGGGGCCAAGAGTGGTCCAGTCAAAGCCTACCGTTGAACAACGCTTCTGAATTTTATGGGCGCGCATCAATGCAGGTAACGCGTGAGGAATATCGTCTAACGCCGAATGCTGCGCTTTTTCCGCACGCTCATCACTTTTGATTTGTTCCCAACGTTCTAACACTTCCGCACTGTTTCCGGCGGTGCCGTCGGCAAAAATATGCGGGTGGCGGCGTTCGAGTTTGTCGCTAATTGATTTGCAGATATCGTCAAAATTAAAACGCCCTTCTTCCTGGGCCATTTGTGCGTAAAACACCACCTGGAACAGCAAATCACCCAGTTCCCCGCGTAAATCATCAAAATCCTCACGGCTGATAGCATCAAGCACTTCGTAAGTTTCTTCCAGGGTGTAAGGCGCGATGGTGGCGAAAGTTTGCTCGCGGTCCCACGGGCAACCGGATTCCGGGTCGCGCAGGCGCTTCATGATGCCCAGAAGGCGGGTGATTTGGTTCATTTTGGATCCTTGTGAATAAAACAACCCGCCCCTTTCCGTGAAGAAAGAGGCGGGTGAGGGGCAATGAATCAGGCGTGCAATCGCTTCGCCTCGATAATATCCGGCACCTGGTTCAGCTTGCCGAGCACGCGGCCCAGCACCTGCAGGTTATAGATTTCGATAGTCATATCAATGGTTGCCAGCTGCTGTTTAGTATCGCTGCGGCTCGCCACGCCCAGCACGTTCACCTTTTCATTGGCCAGAATGGTAGTGATGTCGCGCAGCAAACCGCTGCGATCGTTGGCCGTTACGCGCACCACCAGCGAATAGCCGCTGGAGTAGCTTTCGCCCCATACCGCATCAACGATACGTTCTGGCGCGTGAGATTGCAGCTCGGCCAGCTGATCGCAGTCGGCCCGGTGAATCGAAATGCCGCGCCCTTGAGTAATAAAACCAACGATTTCATCGCCCGGAATCGGCTGGCAGCAACGGGCAATGTGGTGCATCAGATTGCCCACGCCTTCCACCACCACGCGGCCATTATCTTTACTGCGCGACTGCGGAGCGTGCGTTTTCTGCTTCAATAGGCGCAGCGCCTGCTCATCCTGTTCCGCCGCGGTGGGTTTATTAAACTGCGCCTGCAGGTAGTTACTCATCTGGTTAAGACGAATATCTCCCCCGCCAATCGCCGCCAGCAGCTCGTCGATATCGTTAAAATTATAGCGTGGCAGCAGGGCTTTTTCGGCCTCTTTCAGGCTGATGCCCAGATGTTCAATTTCATCATCAAGGATCTGCCGCCCCGCCAGAATATTTTTGTCGCGATCCTGTTTGCGGAACCAGTTATGGATCTTGGCGCGCCCACGGCTGGTGGTGATATAGCCGAGGTTCGGGTTCAGCCAGTCGCGGCTTGGGTTCGGCTGTTTCTGGGTGATAACTTCGATTTGATCGCCCATTTGCAGCTGATAGGTAAAGGGCACGATACGCCCGCCGATTTTTGCGCCAATGCAGCGGTGCCCGACATCGCTATGAATATGGTAGGCAAAGTCGAGCGGCGTGGAGCCTGCCGGTAAATCCACCACGTCGCCTTTTGGCGTAAACACATACACGCGGTCATCAAACACCTGGCTGCGTACTTCATCAAGCAGCTCGCCAGAATCGGCCATCTCTTCCTGCCAGGCGATCAGTTTACGCAGCCACGCAATGCGATCTTCATGGCCTGAACTGCCGCTGCGGGCGCTCCCCTCTTTGTACTTCCAGTGGGCCGCCACTCCCAGCTCCGACTCTTCATGCATCTGCCTGGTACGGATCTGAATTTCAATCGTTTTGCCGTGAGGCCCCAGTACCACGGTATGAATTGACTGATAGCCGTTGGGCTTTGGGTTAGCCACGTAATCATCGAACTCATCGGGCATGTGGCGATAGTGAGTATGCACGATGCCCAGCGCGGCATAGCAATCCTGCAAACGTTCCGCCACGATGCGCACCGCGCGCACGTCAAACAGTTCATCAAAGGCGAGGGATTTTTTCTGCATCTTGCGCCAGATGCTGTAGATATGTTTCGGGCGACCGTACACTTCCGCCTTCACGCCCTCTTCTTTCATCGCTTTGCGCAGCCCGCTGACAAATTCGTCAATGTAGTGCTCACGGTCGATACGACGCTCGTGCAGCAATGTGGCGATGCGCTTGTATTCGGCAGGGTGCAGGTAGCGGAAGCAGTAATCTTCCAGCTCCCATTTCAGCTGGCCGATACCGAGGCGGTTGGCGAGCGGCGCATAAATATTGGTGCACTCTTTTGCCGCCAGCACGCGTTCATCTTCCGGCGCGTCTTTCACTTCACGCAGATGAGCGATACGTTCGGCGAGTTTAATCACCACGCAGCGGAAATCGTCCACCATCGCCAGCAACATGCGGCGCACGTTATCAACCTGTTCGGCAGAAACGGAGTCGGTATGAGCGGCTTTCAGCTGGCGGATAGCGGCCATATCGCGCACACCGTGGATAAGCGTAACCACCTGGCTATCAATGCTTTCGCGCATCACCTCTTCGCTCACGACGCCAGAATCGGCTAAAGGGAACAGCAAAGCGGCGCGCAACGTGTCGTTGTCCATACTCAACATCGACAGGATTTCCACCATCTCGACGCCGCGCCACAGCAGCAGCTCCGCGTCAGGGTGGCCTTTGGTCCGCTGCTCGCAATACCGCCAGGTTTCGGCTAAGCGTTCACATGACTGCTGGTTGGTGATCCCGAGGCTCGCAATCCATTTGTCGGGCGCAAATTCGCCAGCTTTATTGAGATGTGCACTTCTTACCGCAACCATTGTCCATCCTCTTCGGTGGGGTCCTGAAATCAAATCGCACGATTTGATTTAACCACTTAATTTCGCTCAAACAGCGCCATTGACTCCAGATGCCCCGTATGCGGGAACATATCCAGCATCGCCAGCTGGCGCAGCTGATAGCCTGCCGCCAGCAATGCCTCGCTATCACGGGCAAGCGTTGACGGATTACATGAAACATAGACCACGCTTGTGGGTGCAAGTGCAATCACATGTTGCATCACGCCCGGCGCGCCGGCTCGTGCGGGGTCGAGCAATATTTTGTCAAATCCCCGGGCAGCCCAGGGCTGACGAGTCACATCATCTTCAAGATTTTCGTGGAAGAATGTGACGTTTTTCAGAGAATTACATTGTGCATTATCTTCGCCTTTCGCCACCAGCGCCGCAACACCTTCTACCCCAACAACGCTTGCGGCACGAGTAGCAAGCGGCAGCGTAAAGTTTCCCATTCCGCAGAATAGATCCAGCACGCGGTCGCCCGGCTGAATATTCAGCCATTCAATGGCGCGGGCCACCATCTGCTGGTTCACCCCGTCGTTAACCTGAATAAAATCGCGTGGGCTAAACGTTAAGCGTAGCCCGTCTGAATGATAGCAGGGCTCATCATCCCCCAGAGCAATGAGTGTTTCACCGTCCGGCGCTAAATAGAGCGCCACGCCAAAAGAATGCGAAAAATGTTCCAGCTTTTTGCGGTCATCGTCATCAAGCGCATCCAGATGGCGCAGCACCATCAGCGGGCCGTTATCGGCAAACACCAGCTCAACATGCCCCAAACGCCGCACGCCTTTTAAGGCCGACAAACATTCGCGCAAAGGTTCCAGCAATGCTTCAAGCTGGGGCACAAGCACCGGGCAGTGATGAATATTCACCAGTTCGCGGTCCTGCGATTTACGAAACCCCATCTGTAAAGTTTGTGACTTAGGTTGAAAATTCAACCCGAGGCGCGCACGACGGCGATAGCCCCATGGCGAAGCGGAAATAATCTCATTCACCAGCGCCGGATGGTCACGCGTGCCCATCATGCGAGCCAGAGCGCGGGATTTGGCCTGCTGCTGCAATTCAATGCTGGCATGTTGCTGCTGGCAGCCTCCGCAAACGCCAAAATGCGGGCAAGCGGGTACCACACGCTGCGGGCTCTCGTTTAACCGCCGCTTCACTTTCGCCTGAGCAAAGTGACGTTTATCGTCGGTAATCGTGACCTCGACCTGTTCACCGGGCAGCGCGCCCGGGATAAAAAGCGCCTTACCGTTATGACGTGCAACGCCCTGACCAAAAGGATCAAGGTCACTAACATTCACGGTGATGATTTGACGAGTCGTAACCCGTCGCTTTGCAGAGTAGAATTGCGCCATGAGCCGAAGTGCTCTCTTAAAATATTAACTATTGCTTTAATTGTCCCATATCGGAACCCCATGACCAACTACAGCCTGCGCGCACGCATGATGATCCTGATTCTGGCACCGACATTAATGATCGGGTTATTGCTCAGCACCTTTTTTGTCGTTCATCGCTACAATGACTTACAGCGTCAGTTAGAAGACTCCGGCGCCAACATTATCGAACCGCTGGCGGTAGCGAGTGAATACGGCATGAGCTTCCACAGTCGTGAATCCATTCGCCAGCTGGTCAGCGTGCTGCATCGCCGCCATTCCGATATTGTGCGGGCGATTTCGGTGTTTGACGAAAACAATAAACTTTTTGTCACCTCTAATTATCAGTTCAAAGCCTCGGCGCTAAAGCTGCCGAACAACGAAAAACCGCCGCAAAGTTTAAGCATTACGCGCCATGGGGATTCGATAATTCTGCGTACCCCGATTATTTCTGAGAGCTACTCTCCGGATGAATCAGAGGTGACGGACGCCAAGCCCGCGGGCAACACCCTCGGCTATGTCGCCATCGAACTCGATCTTAAATCAGTGCGTTTGCAGCAGTACCGGGAAATTTTTATCTCGACGTTGATGATGTTGTTCTGCGTCGGGATTGCCATGCTGTTTGCCTATCGCCTGATGCGTGATGTCACCGGGCCGATTCGCAATATGGTGAATACCGTCGACCGGATAAGGCGCGGGCAGCTCGACAGCCGCGTAGAGGGGTTCATGCTCGGCGAATTAGATATGCTGAAAAACGGCATCAATTCGATGGCCATGTCGCTGACGGCCTACCATGAAGAGATGCAGCACAATATCGACCAGGCCACCTCCGACCTGCGCGAAACGCTTGAGCAGATGGAAATTCAGAACGTGGAGCTGGATCTGGCGAAGAAACGCGCTCAGGAAGCGGCGCGTATCAAGTCTGAGTTCCTCGCTAATATGTCTCACGAACTGCGTACGCCATTAAACGGCGTGATTGGCTTTACCCGTTTGACGCTGAAAACCGAGTTGAATGCCACCCAGCGCGATCATCTGCATACCATTGAGCGCTCGGCTAATAATCTGTTGACCATCATTAATGACGTGCTGGACTTCTCGAAACTTGAAGCCGGCAAGCTGATCCTCGAAAGCATTCCCTTCCCGCTGCGCAATTCGCTCGACGAAGTGGTTACGCTGCTTGCCCATTCCGCCCATGACAAAGGCCTCGAGCTGACGCTCAATATTAAAAATGATGTGCCGGATAACGTGATTGGCGACCCGCTGCGTTTGCAGCAGGTGGTGACGAATCTGGTGGGGAATGCGATTAAGTTTACCGAAAGCGGCAATATCGATCTGGTCGTTGAGAAGCGCTCGCAGGGAAATAATAAAGTCCAGGTGGAAATGCGCATTCACGATACCGGCATCGGCATTCCTGAGCAGGAGCAGTCACGTCTGTTCCAGGCATTCCGTCAGGCCGATGCCAGCATTTCGCGACGCCATGGCGGCACCGGGCTTGGCCTGGTTATCCCCCAAAAACTGGTGAGCGAAATGGGCGGCGATATCTCATTCCACAGCCAGCCAAATCAGGGCTCTACCTTCTGGTTCTATATCAACCTGGATTTGAACTCTAACGCGGTTCTGGACGGCTATTCGACCGAAAATCTGGCCGGCAAGCGTATTGCCTATGTAGAACAAAACGCCACCGCCGCGCAGAGCACGCTGAATATTCTGGCTAATACTCCGCTCGAAGTAATCTACAGCCCGTCATTCCAGACCCTTGCGGAAGGGCACTACGATATTATGCTGCTCGGGGTGCCGGTCACCTTCCACGACACCTTAACCATGCTGAATCCAAAGCTGGCAAAAGCGGCCGCCATGACCGACTGCCTGATTTTCGCTTTGCCAAGCCATGCGCAAATCGATGCCGAGTCGCTTAAAAAACAGGGTGTCGCGGCGTGCCTGCTCAAGCCAATCACCTCGACTCGCCTGCTGCCGCTGCTTGCTGAACACACCTTTGATGCCGATCCTGCGCAGGCAACAGGCATTGAAAACCGGAAGCTGCCGCTAACCGTTATGGCGGTTGATGATAATCCGGCCAATCTGAAATTGATTGGCGCGCTGCTTGAAGATCATGTGCAAAACGTGGAGCTGTGCGGCAGCGGTATGCAGGCCATTGAACGCGCCAAACAGATGCAGATAGACATTATCCTGATGGATATCCAGATGCCGGAAATGGACGGTATCCGCGCCTGTGAACTGATTCGCCAGATGCCGCATCACCAGCAAACCCCGGTGATTGCGGTAACGGCGCACGCGATGGCCGGGCAAAAAGAGAAGCTGCTGAGCGCCGGGATGAACGACTATCTTGCCAAGCCCATCGAGGAGAAAAAACTCTACGGCTTGCTGATGCGCTATCAGCCCGGTACGATCGCCGCCCCTGCGCTGGTGGCAAACGTTGAACCCCCGCAACAAATCACTCATTCAAACCAGACGCTGGACTGGCCGCTGGCGCTGCAACAGGCGGCAAACAAGCCCGATCTGGCGCACGATATGCTGCAAATGCTGTTAGCGTTCCTACCGGAAGTGCGCAATAAAATTGAAGAGCAGCTGGTGGGAGAAAATCAGGAAGGGCTGGTGGATATCATTCATAAGCTGCATGGCAGCTGCAGCTACAGCGGTGTGCCACGCCTGAAAAACTTATGCCGCACGCTGGAACATGAGCTGCGCAGTGGCGTACAGCCAGCGGATCTGGAGCCGGAACTCCTGGAGCTGCTTGACGAGATGGATAATGTCTCGAAAGAAGCTCGGCGGATATGTGGCTGATCCAGAAAAACTGTCTGCCCTCTGGACAGAGGGCAGCAGAGCCTAGCTGAGCTGTGAACTCCACAGCTCAACCCACGGGTTTGAGACCGATTCAGGTTCGGGATGGTCGTTTGCATCAATGGCTAAAACGTTACCGACGCGTTTCGCCCCCTGCTCTTGCAGCAGGGTATCGAACTGTTTGCCGCCGCCACAAAAATGTTCGTAGCTGCTGTCGCCCAAGGCAATCAGGCCGTAACGCAGTTCAGGCTGGTATCCAACTTTGTCTTTTAGCGCCTGAAACAGCGGAACAATGCTGTCGGGCAAATCACCCTGGCCGGTTGTTGAGGTCACAACCAGCACATATCGATCGCTATATTTTTGCCAGTCGGCAAGTTCAGGATCTTCGAATACTGTGGCGTTATGCCCCTTCTTTTTCAGGATCGCTGCGGCTTCTTCTGCCACCAACAGCGAGTTTCCATACATCGTTCCTACAAAAATCCCCACTTCGGCCATCGGTTAACTCCCTGGGTTACGGCGGTATTATTCATCCTGGCCGTTGCTTGCCACAAACTCAACCTTTT
This sequence comes from Buttiauxella warmboldiae, assembly GCF_003818135.1. GTDB lineage: Bacteria > Pseudomonadota > Gammaproteobacteria > Enterobacterales > Enterobacteriaceae > Buttiauxella > Buttiauxella warmboldiae. Next base: position 40,609 of record NZ_RPOH01000037.1, read on the forward strand.
CGAGATCCCCCAGCAATCCGCGCCAGCCAAACTGTGACATCATCTGCATCCAGGTATCATCAAGCCCGGCACGAATGCACAGCGGCTCGCCGGTAACCGGATGATTTAACGACAGCTGGCTTGCGTGCAGCATCAAACGCTGGCAGCCAAAATGCTCAGCCGCCGCGCGGTTTTGACGCAGATCGCCATGTTTAGAGTCGCCAATCATCGGGTGGCGCAGGTGCGACATATGACGACGTAGCTGGTGTTTGCGCCCGGTTTGCGGCTCCAGCTCAACCAGGCTGTAGCGCGCGGTTGGGTAACGCCCCACCGGCAGCGGCATTTCAACCGTCGCCAGACCGCGATAGTGCGTCACTGCTGGCTGCGGCTCTTTATCCTGAGCTGCTTTTTTATCGGCGATTTTATCCAGCTCTTCCACTAGCGGATAATCCAGCACCGCCTCATCCTCCAGCCAGCCGCGCGTCACCGCATGGTAGCGTTTATGGATCTGATGATGTTCAAACTGCTGCGACAATAAGTGCGCAACCTCGCTGGAGAGCGCCATCAGCAGCACGCCTGAAGTGGGTCTGTCGAGGCGATGCACGGTAAACACATGCTTGCCAATTTGATCGCGTACGGTTTGCATGACAAAAACGGTTTCATGCCGATCGAGCCAGCTGCGGTGCACTAACCAACCTGAGGGTTTATTTACCGCCACCAGCCATTCATCCTGATAGATAATCTCCAGCATCAGGATTTATCACTGGCAAACAGAGCATCGAGATCCTGCAATACTTTTAATAGCGGTTCGCGTCCCACATGCCCCGCATCAAGCGCCATTTCGTAATAGGGCGCGAGGGCAAAATCAGCAGGCAGAGGGTGTTGAGCATCAAGAAGTGCGTGCATTCGGGGAATCAGAACCCATTGCAACCATTCGTGAGGCTGCATGGTATCCAGGCAAAATGGTTGCGTGCTTTCAAAAGCTTCAGCACCCGGAGAACTGCCCTGCCAAAGTTGGTGGTCACGCAGCATTTGCTCAATAATTTGTAGGTGCTGGCGTACCAGCGCGTGGCGTTCCATGAAAACCTCGGGCATCAGTTAAATGAAGTCGGCAAGCATACCACTTCTTGCTGCGTGCGAAAAAATGCAATCGAGTAGGAGGCAGGAT
>NZ_RPOH01000038.1 GCF_003818135.1 Buttiauxella warmboldiae
GCTTTTTCCTTCTTTGTCAGACATCTCAGATAAGCGCCCTTACCTGGCTCGCGTATACCAGGCCAGGCCACCGAGCAGTGCCGCCACCGAGCCCAGAACCAGCAGCCCCATTGCCGCCCCCAGCAGTTTCCCACCGAGCGAGGCCATATCGCCATCGGTCACGTTGCTGACCACCCAGAAATAGCGCAGCATCGCCCACACCGTGTACAGACAAAAACCATAAAACAACCACAGCGCCAGTTTCCCCCCCGGTGTACGGGTTGGTTTTGTCTCCATAACCTCTGACATATATCCCTCAATTGATTCGCTTGTGCATAACGATGGATAAACCATCTGCTGGTTGTGATTTTTATCACATTTCCCTACTTTGCTAACAGTAGCTGTTAGATATTTTTAATCAAAACGGTTGTTAACGTCCTAATACTTCATCGTTTTTTTTCAACGTGCTAACAACCCACAAACATCTGCCCCCTCCCGCTAATCTCTGGCAAATCAATATGCCCTTACTTTAACCGTTTATACGCGCAATCATTTCCGTTTCCCCGTGCAACCTGTGACCCGAGTCGTTGCAAGAAATAGCAGTAAGTGTTTGAATAATGGCTCAGAGAAAAGGCTACTTCTTTTCTCCCGGCGGTCCTGTTCTGGTCGCTATCATGTGCCCCACTAGTGCGGCATTTTCACAGTCACGGTATAGTAACTTTCCGTTCAAGAGATGACTTTGCGAGCGAATAACATGATTAAGTGGCCCTGGAAATCAAGTGATTCATCCGCTGTCACGGCGCTGCCGTGGGAGCAGGCTCTCGCCATTCCGGTACTGTCAACGCTGACGGCCGCCGAGCGGGAAAAGCTGGTGCGCCTGGCAGACCGCTTTTTACAGCAAAAGCGCCTGGTGCCGCTGCAAGGATTCGAACTTGATGAACTCAGAAGCGCACGGGTTGCGTTATTGTTCTGTTTACCGGTGCTTGAGCTGGGCATCGAATGGCTGGATGGCTTCCATGAAATCCTCATCTACCCGGCTCCCTTCGTGGTGGACGATGAATGGGAAGATGACATTGGTCTGGTGCATAACCAGCGCATGGTGCAGTCTGGTCAAAGCTGGCAGCAGGGCCCGGTGATCCTGAACTGGCTGGATGTGCAGGACTCTTTCGATGCCTCCGGATTTAACCTGGTGTTTCACGAAGTGGCCCATAAGCTGGATATGCGCAATGGCGATCGCGCCAGCGGCATTCCATTGGTTGCATTACGCGACGTCGCAGGCTGGGAGCACGATCTCCGCGCGGCAATGAGCAACATCCAGGACGAAATCGATATGGTGGGTGAAAACGCCGCCAGCATTGATGCTTATGCCGCCTCCGAGCCGGCAGAGTGTTTTGCGGTACTCTCCGAGTATTTCTTCAGCGCCCCGGAGCTTTTCGCCCCGCGTTTCCCTTCACTTTATCAACGTTTTTGTCAGTTTTATCGCCAGGACCCATTGTTACGCCTGCGCGAGAGTGAAAACATTGTGCTATCCACGGGCAAGGCGGTGCATTAATTCAACAAACCGATTTTAATTTAACCATTTGAATCAATGCGTTGTTTTTGTCGTTGACTCTTTTTAAAGGCGACGTTACTATTTGCCTCGTTCAAACGATTCCTCTGTAGTTCAGTCGGTAGAACGGCGGACTGTTAATCCGTATGTCACTGGTTCGAGTCCAGTCAGAGGAGCCAAATTTAGAGAAGCCTGCTTAGGAAACTAAGCGGGCTTTTTTTTTCTGATACTGCAGCCAGATACTGAACAGATACCACACCTGATGCTGTACGCCAGAGAACTGCATTTTGTTCATCCTATAGCGTGTAATGCCAGTTCGTTTTGAAGACCCACTCAGGTTTAACTGAGCGGGCTTTGAAGTTAGTGTGTCCACCTGACGGTTCTACGCAGAGTTTTATCACTTCATTTGGCTTTACCACATCGCTTCAAGCTATTTTAGATCGGCTGTGAAGTGGCAAGCGTAATGGTTCTCGATTCTTCATAACCTAATTCTGGAATGAAATTGACCGTCCCGGCATTCGCTGGTGGATAACCAACGGCGGTATAAAAATGATACAGGACCTGATTAAACATTAACACTGACGGTTTATGCGCATGGATGCTATCAATTGTATTTTCCCCACCAATTTTAAGAATGGGGTTCGGGTATTTATCCCATGAGATTAAATCATCAGAAAATGCAATTCCCTCCTGTGCATTTTCACCATTAAAACCATAGTAATACATTATCCATTTTTCTTTATTTTTTAGTATAAAGGGATCTGCACAAAATGCGCTATCCCAGCCATTTTGTGTATTTTTAATAATTGGATTGTCATTAAAGCGAACCCAGTCCAGTAAGTTATCTGACGTTGCCAGCCCTATTTGCTCATTCCAAAGCCATTCTTTAGTATTTTTGGCATTATAAAACAAATAAAACTTACTTTTACTTTCTATTAAACATCCTTTGTATAAGCCTCCTTTCTCCCACTCATTTCCATCACGCCAGCTTAATATAGGTTTTTCGCATCGCCTCCAATTATGCAATCTTTCATCATCGGTATAGGCAAGGCCAATTTCTGCTGGGCCAGATTCATAACCTTCACCTGGGTAACTATGGTAGATCATCCAGTAGCGCCCAGCGTATTTTTTCAAACGAGGAAGGTTTTGCATATCATTTTCTTTCAGTATCCACATTCCTGCGATACCTACAGCATCCCAACTTTCTTCACCTTCGGTACGCTTGAATATCGTTGTTTCATATTGCCAATCAATTAAATTCTCACTGGTATTCAATGCGGTCTGATACCCCTTACCATCAAAACCTACATGCATCATATAAAATTTGTCATTATGGTAAAAAACAAACGGACAATCGACGGCCTGTTTTCTATATGATTCAGGCAGACCGTCACCTGAGAATATTGGACGATTTAATTTATACGGCGTTAAGTATTCATTAATATTCATATCACCCACCAGATCAAGCCTTTTCCATAATATGAGGAGTTGCAGATTTTATCCCCATAAGTTGTTTGGTATAGAAAAACATAGGTATTAAAGCCAGTAAGCAAAACATCACCGGAAGCCATATAAAGCAAAGCGTGATACCATAGAGAGATTCAGTTGATTGCACTACGTTAGGAACGTAATTATAACCAGTCATGATTTCTCCCACAAAGAAATTACCCAGGCCCGAACCGAACTTAATACAAAAACTCGCTCCCACTGCGGAGATCAATCCTGCGGCTCTGATCCCTGTTTTTTTATAACCAAAATCAACCGTATCAGATAACATCAAAAAGGGCATGGCGACAGCGATTGACACGCCAAAAGAATTCAGAACCCATCCTGCGGAAAAACCAATAATAGAAGTTCCGGAGAGATATATGATTAACTCACCAATGATCATTAAAAGCAACCCAATACAAAGTGCTTTAGGCTTTGAAACAAACTTTAATATGACTGGAAGAAATATTGTTGCAATGATTGACGTCATCATCAGAAAGTTAGCCGATGCGACAAATTCTTTATTATCCATATTATAAGAAAGGTAATACATTAATGTCGCATTCCTCATATTAAATCCAACCCAAAAAAGCAGATTGGTTATAACCAGAAGAATCCATGGAATGTTACCTTTTAATGCCTTAAAACCTTTCAAAAAAGAGACAGACTCAGTTTTTGTCGTTTCCTTCAGATTAATAAATGCGGTAAAAAAACAAAATGCAGAGATAATGGCGCAGATTATGGCAGTATAGAGAAAACCGTCTTTCTCATTGCCTTGCCCCAACAACAAAACCAGGGGCATCGCTGCGATCATAATCCCATAACCACCGATATTCCCTCCTATCATTCTGGCTGTATTTAATTGAATCCTACCATCAGGATGGTTTGTTAAATTAGACAAAATAGCAGTAATTGCCGTTTGCAACCCTGAATAACACAGCAGAAGAACCAATAGCATCACATAGGAATAAACAATCCGCCCTATCCCAGTAATACCTATATCCCAGAATGCCATAACTGTGAAAAATGAGAATGGTATCGCTAGCCATAAGAAATAAGGACGACTTTGCCCCCATTTTGTTTTGGTTTTATCGATTAAAGAACCCCATAAAGGAGCAGTAACCGCATCTATGGTATGGGTGACGAACAGCATCATTCCGGCAGCTGTAGCGCTTAAACCAAAATTATCTGTATAGAAGTAAACAATATACATCGAAATAAAGCTGTATAATACATTCCCTCCTGCATCTGTCAGACCATAACTGACTTTTCCTTTTATTAATGCATTTTCGTTGCTTTTATTCATTAGCGCCTCACTGAAATCGGAGTATGCGACACTTAAATTAAGAAACCTTATGAAAATACAGTGCTATATTTTATTGATATTTTTTGAGAGGTTAATCACGAAAAAATCAGTTGATTTATTTAATTAAGCAATAAGATGTTCACACTAAGGACATTCGTAAAATTGCCACCAGAAATGATTTATTGGCATTGCAGTAAAGGTTTTTAAATTACCGATACCATATAATGCAGCACTTAATAAGATAATCCATATCACTAGCACAATACTCCATCCCAGTAATATGTAGAGGTTAACGAAGGTATTAATTATCAAAAGATAAATGTATTGATGAGCCTGTACACCATTCTGTGTAAATGCCTTTTCTCAGTAGCGACCGCCCAGGCGCTTCTTTTAGATTGTGAAGCGTTGGCGCTGTATGTGACAGCCCCCTCATTCAGTTTAGATAAAAAGCATCAGCTAAGAATGGCCTCCAGCCGGGCCAGCACTTCATTTACGACAGCGTCGGGGATACGTTCCAGTCGCTTACCGTTCCGGGCTGGTCGCAGCGAATAACGCCCGTTGTTTTGGTTCCCGTCCCATCCAGCTGGACGGTAAAACCGGCTGCACGGGCGAAGTTTCCACCGCTGGTGATGGGAACAACAACGGGTAGCCGCGTCAGCTTGTTAAACGATGCCTTCGATACGATAAGTACCGGACGTTTTCCACTTTGCTCGTGGCCAGCAATCGGATCCAGTGAAACGAGCCAGATTTCCCCTCTGTCCATTTACAGGATCTCCTTGCCTACCGCAGGCGCATCAATCCATTCCCGATCCTCTTCACTTATTTCAGCGTGCGGATCGCACTGAGCCAGCAATTCCTCAAGCGAATAACGGGGCCGTTTCTGGGGTTCAATAATCAGGCAGCCATTATCGATGGTCATACCCACTTCGCTGTCCGTCGACAGCGCCAGCGTTTTCAGCACGGCTGAAGGAACCGCCAGCATGATGGATCCGCCAACCTTTTTCAGACGAGTTGTATACATTGTCGCTTTCAGAACGGGCTGGGGCTATGAGCTTTAACCCGCTCGGCGCTAACGGGATGGACAAAATGCAGCTCGCTGGCGTGCAGCATTAGCCGTGGCGTCCGCTCCGTGCCCGGCAGCAGCAGGCCGCCATACAAATCGCAGCCTAAAATGGGGTGCCCCAACTGCTGACAGTGGATGCGAAGCTGATGGGTACGCCCGGTTTCCGGGGTTAGCTGTACCCGCGTCAACGGCAGCAGCGTTCCGTCTTCCCGTTGCTGATAAAAACGCTCCAGCACCCGATAGCCCGAGCGAGCAGGCTTGCCGCTGACCGCACAAATCGACATCAGCGGGAACAGCGCCGGATCTTTGGCAATCGCCGCGTCTATCACCCCTTCGTTATCCTCCAGATGCCCACACAGCAGCGCGCTATACGCTTTGCTCACGCTACGCTGGCTGAATTGTTGGCACAAGGCGGCATTGATGGCTTTATTGCGGGCCACCACCATCAAACCGGAAGTGCCAAAATCCAGGCGGTGAACCAGGGTGCAGCCCGGAAATGTCTGGACCAGCCGATAATGTACCGAATCCAGATTTTGCGGGTTTTTCCCCGACAGGCTCAGCAGCCCGGCAGGTTTATTGATAAGCACCAGATGCTCGTCCTGGTAGAGCGTCTCAATCTGCGCGTGGCACGGCGGGGCAATAAAGGTATCGATAATCGTAGACATCTGGCAGCCGGGATGAAGAGTGGGTGCGGATGATAGCGAATTTTAAACCAGCTGGCGAATAGCGAGCGGACGTTATCCCCGCACCGAAGACGGATGGCAAGCCTTATGCTTTTCACAAAACGAAGAGATGCCAGCAATAAAAAACCGGGGAAAATCACAGTTTATCTGTAAAGTTTTGCATATCTTTTTGACCCTCCCCCAACAGGAAGGTTTAGAGTCGCGGCAGGCTCCACTCCCTCTTTTGCAAGGTACTTATTGATGAAACGAAACATACTTTTCGCTTTGCTGGCGCTCAGCGTTAGCGGTACGGCACTCGCGGCGCAATCAGACGCAGATTTCCTGGCAGCCCAGGGGTTAGCGGGTAAAACCCCCGAGCAGATGGTTGAAGCTATTGAAGGTTCACCGCAGGTGCGCCCGCTGACGTATAACGCGGGCATTACCAGCACTGAGCTGAAATTATCTGACGGTACGCAGCAGTTTAGCTACCCGCTGGGCGATAAGTTTTATCTGTCGTTCGCGCCTTATCTCACGCAAACACACCCGTGCTTCAACCATAGCCTTTCTGGCTGCCGGGGTGAGCTTGCCAACACCCCGTTTGAAGTGAAAGTGACGGATAACAGCGGCAAGGTTGTGGTGCAGAAAAGCATGACCAGCCACGCTAACGGATTTGTCGGCGTATGGCTGCCGCGTGATCTCGAAGGCACCATTGAGGTGAGCTACCAGGGCAAAACTGCCCGCGCGCCGATTACAACGCACCAGAACAGCCAGACCTGCTTAACGACGCTTCAGCTTCAGGGCTAATGATGTTTACGTTGGGCCGATTAACACCGCTGATTTCTGGCAAGGCTAAAACATATTGCGACGACACACGCATACCTGGATTTTCTGCGTGGCGGCTCTGCGGGTTCATGTGAAACGTTTTTGTTCAAAACAGCTACAGCAAGATGAAAAACTCAACCAGCACCAGCGTATAACCTGCTAAAAAGCAGGCGATTAAACAGCAATAGTCTCGGCCAGCTTTATTCCGGGCGGCTTCGGGTATACCGTGTTAGGCAGCAAAAACATGTTAACCGGAACCGCCGGCTCAACGAATGAGGATTAACCATGAAAGCAGTCGTACTCGAACAAGTTGAAGGCCAGACGCTGGCCGCAGTGAAACAAATTGCCACTCCCGCTGAAGAGCTGGGTAATGTGCTGATCGATGTTGAGTGGTCAAGCCTGAACTATAAAGACGCGCTGGCGATCACCGGCAAAGGCAAAATCATCCGTCACTTTCCGATGGTGCCGGGAATTGATTTCGCAGGTCGGGTTGCTGCAAGCAGCGATGACGCATTTAGCGCAGGCCAGCAAGTGGTGCTCACCGGCTGGGGCGTGGGCGAAAACCATTGGGGCGGCCTTGCTGAGCAGGCGCGAGTAAAAGCTGAATGGCTGGTTCCGCTGCCCGCGGGCCTAACCGCGCGTCAGGCGATGATCGTCGGCACTGCGGGCTTTACCGCGATGCTGTGCGTGATGGCGCTGGAAGAGGCGGGCGTTACGCCTGCCAGCGGTGAAGTGGTGGTAACCGGCGCCAGCGGCGGCGTAGGCAGCACCGCTATCGCCCTGCTGCACGCGCTGGGCTACCCGGTTGTCGCCGTTTCTGGCCGCGAATCTACCCATGATTATCTGCGCCAGCTCGGCGCCAGCCGTATTCTGCCACGCAGCGAGTTTGCCGAAACCCGTCCGCTGGAGAAACAGCTTTGGGCCGGTGCAATCGACACCGTGGGGGGCAATGTGCTCGCTAAGCTATTGGCACAGATGAACTACTCTGGCTGCGTTGCAGCCTGTGGCCTGGCGGGAGGGTTCTCTCTGCCGACCACAGTGATGCCATTTATTCTGCGTAACGTGCGCCTGCAAGGTGTTGATTCCGTAAGCGTTCCACAAGCGCGTCGCATTGCGGCCTGGAAGCGCCTGGCCGAATTACTGCCAGCCAGTTTCTATGAAACGGCGACTACTGAGATAAGCCTTGAGCAGGCGCCAGCGGTGGCTGGCAGCTTTATGAGTAATGAGATCCAGGGCAGGACGTTGGTGAAGGTGAAATAAGCGGTATTTGAGGGGGCAAATGCCTCCTCAGGCTGATGAGCAACCCCATGTGTTTCGCAAAACGAACAAAAACCATCAATAAAAAACAAGG
>NZ_RPOH01000039.1 GCF_003818135.1 Buttiauxella warmboldiae
CGCTCAATACTGATGAGAGAACCCGGTAGCAACGGCAATATGCATGTCAGCGCCGAGCTCTACCGGTAAGCGAATGCAGCGAGGCATTGACATCGCGCGTTAACACCAGGAACACCATAACGACATAGAAAACCCCACCCTGTGAGCAATACGCCAGCACAGACTGATGACAAACCCATGACTTTGGTAAAACGAACATAGGCCATCAATAGAAAACAAGGAAAATCAATTTATTGATTTTCGGCCGATCGCCACAAAGAAGGAAAAACCACGTTTTTTCCTTCTTTGTCAGCAATCTCAGCAGGGTATTTTTCTTTCTGGGCAGACGATTATTAACCGCGCACGTTAAAGCGTAATTGCCCTTCCAGCTCCTCTTCTGCTTCATCAAAAAGCAAAATCAAAGCGCCATAACGCCGCCTTTGTATCTCGGGCAAATGAACAAATTCAATCTCCGCCGGGAGCGGTAACGTGCCCCCGACGACCACATCCCACAAGCTGTCGAGATCGTGAACCTGTTTTTTCTCAAGCTCAAATGCCTGGATAAAGTGACGATAGAATGCTGACTGGTCTTCTATCTGACGAAAATCAAAGGTGTATTTTTTCATTGCTTGCCACCTTAACCAGAATGAACCTTACCTGCTTAATGACTACAGCCCACCAATATGCAGCGTTTTGACTTCCAGGTACTCATCAAGCCCCAGCACCGAGCCTTCGCGGCCCAGCCCGGACTCTTTTACGCCACCAAATGGCCCCAGCTCGGTCGATACGGCGCACTCATTAATCCCAATCATCCCACTTTCAAGCGCCTGAGAAACGCGGAAGACTCGCGCCAGATCCTGCGTATAGAAGTAGGCCGCCAGACCAAATGGCGTGTTATTCGCACGCTTAATCACTTCCTCTTCCGTTTTAAAACTAAAACACGCGGCCAGCGGACCGAAGGTTTCTTCCTGTGCCAGTTTCATCTCGTCACCAGCGTTGACAAGCACCGTGGGCTGCCAGAAATTACCGCCCAGCTGATGGCTTTTGCCGCCCACCAGCACTTTGCCGCCTTTGGCCTGCGCATCTTCTATATGTTCGCGAACCTTATCGACCGCCGATTGTTCAATTAATGGCCCGACCACCACACCTTCATCCAGCCCGTTCCCTACTTTCAGGGCGCTGACCGCCGCAGCCAGCTTATTGACGAACGTCTCATAAACCGGCTCCTGGATGAAGAAGCGGTTCACGCTAACGCACACTTGCCCGGCATTGCGGAATTTATTCGCAATAGCCCCTTTCACCGCCTCGTCAATATCGGCATCTTCAAACACGATATACGGCGCGTTACCGCCCAGCTCCATTGAAACCTTTTTCATGGTTTCAGCCGCATTACGCACCAGGGTTTTGCCCACAGCGGTGGAGCCGGTAAAGGAGATTTTACGTACCTGATGGCTAGCCATAATTGCGTCGCTGATTTCTTGCGTATTACCGGCAACGGCATTTAGCACGCCATCAGGCACTCCCGCTTTTTTCGCCAGCGCCAGCAAAGCAAACGCTGATAGCGGAGTGTTATTCGCCGGTTTAATGACGCCGGTACAGCCTGCGGCAAGCGCCGGGCCGAGTTTACGGGTCAGCATCGCCATAGGGAAATTCCACGGCGTGATAGCGGCTACCACGCCGATGGGTTCACGCGTAGCCAGAATGCGAGATCCAGGTTTCGCCGGGGGAATGATTTCACCGTTTGCCCGCTTGGCTTGCTCGGCGAACCACTGGATAAAACTTGCGGCATATTCGACTTCGCCTTCCGCCTCTTTCAACGGTTTGCCTTGTTCGGTGGTCATCAAGCGCCCAAGCCAGGCTTTATTCTCAATAATTAACTGGAACCAGCGATAGAGAATAGTTGAGCGTTCTTTGGCGGTTTTTGCCCGCCAGGCCGGGAAAGCTTTTGCCGCAGCGGCGATCGCTTCTTCCGCTTCCTTTTTACCCGCTTTTGCCACTTTAGCGACAACTTCGCCCGTGGCGGGATTGAGCACATCAAAGGTCTGATTGAGCTTTCGCCATTCGCCATTGACCAGATAGCCGGTGTTGAATAATTCGCAGTCCTGGAGTGCCTGATTTGTCATAGTTTTCTCCTGTTTTGCATTGCGTATCTGCTAAGTATAGATACAAAAAAGCCGACGCATGGCGTCAGGTCAGGTCAGGCAGTAATGAAAGCCTGCTGGTATTTATGCAATACCTCCGCTAGCCGTTTCACCGGTTCGGTAACTTGCTGCGGCGCTTCCCAGATTCGCAATTTCTCCTGGTAAACGTCGAGCTCTTCCAGTAATTGATTGAAGTAACGCCGTTTTTTATCATCACTGGACGCTGATGTCACTTTATCTGCGGTTTTGCGCAGTTGGCGATGGTATGCCGAGAGATCGTCATTCACCGGTATTGGCACATCGCGCAGGCGCTGGTGAGCAATAATTAACGTCAGCGCCAGGCGGTAACGCGGGATATCGCCGGGAAACATATTCAGCAGCAGGAAAAGCTGCTGATAGAGCGCTGGCAGATGGTTTTCTTTGCGGCGTGCTTTGTTAGTCGTCAGCGCGGAAACTGCCGCCGAAACAAACTGGTTTAACAACGTGCGTCCGGTTTGGGCTTTCGAGTTATCGCGGATGATGAGTATCACCATCAGCGCCACGAAACAGCCAATAATCTGCCCTAGCGTGCTGTCCAGGAAGGTATTGAAGTGGAACGTCATGGGGTTATCTAACACGATAACGTTAATTGTTCCGGCCAGCGCCCCCATCGAGCCAAGCCGCCGCTTCTGCACTTCGATACCAATAAAGAACGCCAGCAGGGCAAGGCTAATAGCAAGCAACACCATACTTTGCTGCGTGCCGGGAATGATCACCAGAAAATAGAGCCCGCCCAGCGGCAATGCCACCAGCATGCCATAGAGAAAATCGAGCGCCACCATTCTGGGGTTCGGCAAGCGCATGGCGAGAGAGGTGACCACAGCAATCATGACCATGGCGCCACTGCCGGAAGTCCAGCCTGTCCATAACCAGAACAGGCTACCCAGCAGGCAGGAAATGGTGGTACGCCAGAAGTTGATCATCGCGTGATGGCCTTCGGCAGACTGCACTTTTACCACCGCTTCCTGAGTCAGCACTTCCTCTTCAATCGCGCTGATGCGGGCATTACTGACCACGCCACGCTTCAGTAATAGGTAGCGCGTCGCCTCACTGGCCCAGCTACGAATAGTTACCGGGGTATATTTTTCACCGGAGAATGAGATGGCTTTGCGGATAACTTTCAGCTGCTGGTGAACATCCGCAGCCGTTTCTACCGGCGTTTCAAACAACTCGCGAAATTCAGGCGTCACAAATTCAGGGCGCGTGTTCTGAATCAGGAAGGTTTCACAGGCCTGGGTAATCAGAGCCAGAGAAACCGTGTTGAGCGCTTTCAGACGACGGTTCGCCCGCCCCCAGCGAGCCGATTCAATCTTGAGATTATTACGCATGCCTTCAAGGACGGTAGTGCGCTGAACCAGGCTTGCCCAGGCTTTATCGACTTCTTCTTTCTCGCCGTGCGCAATACACAGCTGCATCAGGCGGTAATGATCCACCAACAGCCTGTCGAGCTGCCTGTCGATTTCTTTCTTTATCGAACGCGGCGAGAAAATTAAATCGGCGATGATGGCGCAAACAATACCAATGACAATTTCACTACAGCGCTCGACGGCAAACTGCGGCGCAACCAAAGGATTCGCCTGAATAGTGACCACAATAATCAGCGCGGTATAGCCCGCAAGCCCCCAGGCATAGGAGTTTTCGACCTTAACCAGCGAGGAAATCCAGGTGCAAAATCCCGCCCAGATGCAGCACACCAGCAGCATAACGACGGGGGCGCGAATTAAGGTGGTGATAATAAATATCGCGGCGAAACAGCCAATAAATGTGCCGACAATACGCAGCATACCGCGATAACGAATCGCTCCCGAATAGGGTTCGCCGCCTGCCGCAAAAGCAGGGCCGGCAGCAACCAGCACCGCCGTCAGCACTGCCCAGCGCGGGGTTTCCAGTTCAAAATGAAAGCCCACCCATAGCGCCAGCACAATGGCAAAAGCCAATTTGAAGGCGAAGCGTAAATGTAACCGCGAAATATAATACATATCGACCCGTGCTTAACCGAACTCACGCAGGCGATGCATGAGTTTAATAAATACCGATTCGTGGTCAGTATCTCTGTCTTTTTCCCCTGTCACCACGACGGTTGCCGTGGTCCCGGCGGGATAAAGATTGGCCTGTTGCGCATCCAGATGAATTCTTACCGGCACACGTTGCGCCAGACGCACCCACTCCAGGTTGGAATCAACGGTAGCCATGCCTTTCATATCTTTAGTACTGCTGGCATTGGTCACCCCGGCAGAAATGCTATCAACCGTGCCGCGTAAAACGCGGTTGCTGCCAAGCGGGGTGATTTGTACGCGATATCCCGGACGAATCCCGTCAAGCTTGGTTTCTTCCATGTAAGCCAGAATGTAGAACGTGCCGCGTTTAACCAGGGCAACAGCAGTGGAGCCTCGGGTAATAAACTCGCCGCTATACACGTTCAGGTTAGTCACCCAGCCTTCTGCTGGGGCACGGATAATAGTGCGTTGCAGATCCAGCTGGGCTAAATCACGGGTTGCTTCTGCTTTTGCCAGCTGATGTAACACGGTCTGCAGCATATTGTTTGACTGTTCAATTTCTTCACGCGACATGGCCTGGGTACCTAACGAATTACGGCGACCGGCTTCACGACGTTTTTCCCCTGCCAAAGCCCGGAAATATGAAACATCCGCTTCAGCTTGTTCCAGCGCTTTCTGATAGCGAGGCTGGTCGATGGTGAAAAGAATCTGATCTTTCTTCACCAGTTGGTTGTCATGGACCCTCACATCGGTAATCAGGCCGGATACATCGGGCGCTATCGCGACCACGTCCGCGGTAAAACGAGCGTCACGGGTCCACGGTGATTCGGTGTAAAACACCCAGGCACGAAAAATAGCGATAAAAGCCAGCAGCACCAGAATCAGCGTGATGGCAGTGCGGGAAATTTTTCTGGTTATTTCTTTCACATCAACCTCAGATAAAAAGACGCGAAATCAGATAAAACAGGCAGCAATAAAGCGCCGTATTAAATAATGCCGGGTGCCAGACAAAATCATAAATTCCCGTCGGGGTCAGCAGACGGCGAACCAGCCAGAATAATGCCAGCGAAAGCAGCAGTTCAAAAAATATCGGCGGAAAAGAAAGACCGAATATCACAATGACGGGAAATAAGCTCATGTTAACCTTGCTGGAGATTCAGAAGACGCAAACCCTGAATAGCCCGGAGTGCTTAGCTAACGTTTAATGGGTTCTGTTAATAGTATATTAACGTAATTGTTAGCCGGTTATCTATAATCTGTGATCTAAATCACTTTTAACTCAGAGTGAACAATGGAAAGACTCAAACGCATGTCCGTCTTTGCCAAAGTGGTTGAGCTTGGCTCCTTCACGGCGACCGCAAGACAGTTAGAAATGAGCGTGTCGTCGATCAGCCAAACCGTTTCAAAACTCGAAGATGAGTTACAGGTTAAGCTGCTGAACCGGAGCACCCGCAGCATTGGCCTGACCGAGGCCGGTAAAATCTATTATCTCGGCTGTCGTAAAATGTTGCATGAGGCGCAGGAGGTGCATGAGCAGCTTTACGCGTTTAACAACACGCCAATCGGCACGTTAAGAATTGGCAGCTCTTCAACTATGGCACAAAATGTCCTCGCCTCCATGACCGCCGAGATGCTTAAAGAGTACCCGCAATTAACCGTTAACCTGGTGACGGGTATTCCGGCTCCCGACCTGATTGCCGATGGCCTGGACGTGGTGATCCGCGTCGGAGCTTTGCAGGATTCAAGCCTGTTCTCAACAAGGCTTGGCTCAATGCCGATGGTGGTTTGCGCCGCAAAAAGCTATCTGCAGCAAAATGGGTCGCCGGAAAAACCGGCCGATCTCGCCAGCCATGAATGGCTGGAATACAGCATTCGCCCGCACAATGAATTTGAGTTGATCGCGCCTGAAGGCCTTACGACGCGCATGATCCCCCAGGGGCGCTTTATCACCAACGATCCCATGACGCTAAGCCGCTGGCTTAAAGCCGGTGCCGGGATCGCCTATGTCCCGCTGATGTGGGTGATCGATGAGATCAATGACGGATCGCTGGAGATTTTATTCCCAGGCTATCAATCCGATCCGCGGCCGGTGTACGCGCTGTATACTGAAAAAGATAAGCTGCCGCTGAAGGTACAGGTGTGTATTAACTACCTGACGGAGTATTTCGTAAAGGTTTCGCATGTTTATCAAGGTGTACGCGAGAATAAAGGACGTGGAAAAGAGGTGAGGTAAAAAATGAGGGAGAGAAAATAAAACAGCCGCGATTAACCCGGCTGTTTGCATATAGAAATTAACTTTTACGCGGTGCCGCCAACCGTCAGATTGTCGACCTTAAGGGTTGGCTGGCCAACTCCGACTGGCAAGCTCTGCCCTTCTTTTCCACACACGCCGACGCCGTTATCCAGCGCCAGATCATTACCGACCATAGAAATCTGCTGCATGGTTTCGATACCGGAGCCGATAAGCGTTGCCCCTTTCACCGGTTTGGTCACTTTGCCGTTTTCGATGAGATAGGCTTCGGAAGTGGAGAACACAAACTTACCGGAGGTGATATCCACCTGTCCACCGCCAAAATTAGGCGCGTAGATACCGTATTCAACCGACTCGATAATCTGCTGTGGAGTCGATTTACCCGCCAGCATATAGGTGTTGGTCATACGTGGCATCGGCAGGTGCGCATAAGATTCACGGCGGCCGTTACCCGTTGGCGCAACGCCCATCAGGCGCGCATTGAGTTTGTCCTGCATATAACCTTTCAGCACGCCGTTTTCGATTAACACGTTGTACTGGCCCGGCACGCCTTCATCGTCAATAGCCACAGAACCACGGCGGTTGGCCATAGTGCCATCATCCACCACGGTGCAGAGTTCCGAGGCAACCAGCTGGCCCAGCTGGCCCAGCTGGCCGCTGAATACCGAAGTACCGCGGCGGTTGAAATCCCCTTCCAGGCCGTGCCCCACCGCTTCATGTAACAATACGCCGGGCCAGCCTGCGCCAAGCACTACCGGGAACATCCCCGCAGGTGCCGCAACGGCAGAGAGCGTCACCAGCGCCATGCGCACGGCTTCTTTCGCCCAGGCGTCGGCGCGAACTTCACCGTTAACGGTTTCAAGGAAATAGTCATAGCCGAAACGACCGCCGCCGCCGCTGGAGCCGCGCTCGCGTTTGCCGTTGTCTTCAACCTGCACGCTGACAGAAAGACGTACTAACGGGCGCACATCAGCCGCCAGAGTCCCGTCCGTTGCGGCGACAAGTATTAATTCATACACGCCGGTCAGGCTGGCGGTCACCTCCTGAACGCGGGCATCTGCCGCGCGCGCTACGCTATCTACGCGTTTCAGGATGTCGAGCTTCTCTTCGCGCGTCATGCTTTGCAGCGGGTCAGCGCTGGTATAAAGCGCGCTATGCTGCACAGCACCTAATGTCTGTACGCGACCATTGCCTTTTTCCTGCACAATGCTGCGTGCCGCATGAGCACTCTGTTCCAGAGCCAGCAGGCTGACCTGGTCGGCATAGGCAAAACCGGTTTTCTCACCGCTGACGGCACGCACGCCCACACCCTGATCGATGTTGTAAGAACCCTCTTTAATAATGCGGTCTTCCAGCACCCAGGATTCGTGATAACTGGACTGGAAATAGAGATCTCCATAGTCGAGTCGGCGCTCGGACAACTGCCCCAAAATGGAAAACAGATCTTGATGGGTTAAGCCATTCGCAGACAGCAACTGCTCACTTACCAGGTTCAGACTCATCGTTTAGCTACTCTTAATTGTCTATCGATTGGAGATATCTATTGAGCTTGAGGTAATTCAAGACTCCCGTCAAATCACTTAACGTCGCTCACCCTTGGCTGACGAAGCACTTCGTTGATTTGCGGTTGGTCGACCGGCCCGGTGATGTGATAGCGCAGCACGGAAATTTTGCTCCACAGCGGCCCCAACACTTTACTGGCGGCAAAGACGGCAGCGCCGATAATAGGGTTCACCACGAAAGCTGTCGCCACGCCGACGGTCGCGGAAATTTCAGGCGCCACCACGGCTTCCACATCCAGACGGCGGCGCACCAAATCAACCGTTCCTTTCAGCCCGATATCCGCTTCCAGCCCGTCCACCAGCGTATCGTCGCTATGCAACTGACCCTCTTTAATCCACGCGGTGCTGCGGATGGAGTCAAAATAGAAGCCTTCGCCGAAGGTATCGCTGAAGTCGAAACGCAGCTTACGCATCAGGGCATCGACGCTGACCAGGCGCAGCAGTTGCCCGGCATGGCCAGTGCCCAAATCGGCAATCTGGCCCTTACCTAACCTGGTGTGCAGGATGCCGTTTAATGAGGCGAGGTCCGGCTGCCAGGGTTTGGCGCGCCAGTGTAAATCGTAATCCACATCGAATGATGAGCCCTGAATCGGCGTCTTAACGCCGAAGAAGTTCGTCGCGGCATCAAGTTTGCCGCCGTGAAGCTGGCCTTTTATCGAGGTGCGCTCTTCTGCCGGGCTGTTAACCCACTGGCCGCTGCCGGTCAGGCGGGCAAATCCGGAATCGACCAGCCCATTTTCTAACTCGAGCGTCGTTCCTTTAAAGGCCAGATCCCCTTCAATGCGGCCAAATTTTTGGCCCAATAGCCAGCACTCGGCGCAGCGCAGCTGCACATCAGGCCAGCCGTGGAAATCAATCGAACCACGTTCATCAAGCAGCGGCTGGCTTGCTGATTGGGAAGTGCCGCTGCCCCAGTCAGGGTTGAAATAAAGATATTTGATGGCCGCACGCCACGGGGCATTATCCTGCATCGTCAGCGAGCCGTTCACTTCACGCCCGTGAGCTTCAACGCGCGTGCCGCCCGGTATGGCATGAGAAACCAGGCTCAGGTTGTTCCACTGCTGCCCGGCCAACCTCAGAGAGGGCGTACGCAAGGTGATATCCGTCGGGAACGAGGCCGAGTTACCCACGCTATCGGCAGCCCCCTGGCTAAACAGCGCCAGCCACTGCGCACCGTCCATCGCTGGCAGATCCAGCTCCAGACCTGAAGCGTCAGGCAATGGCGGAGTGGTTCTGCTGTTGGAGGCCCAAATAGCCCGGTCGAGCGTGAGCTTTTTATTCAGCAGCCAGCGGCTGGAGAAATGATTTTTCGAGCCAGCGCTCCCGGTCAGATTGAAATGATTAAGATTGCCTGTTACCGCAACTTTTAACGGCAAAGGTTGCCCTGCTGGTTTATCGACAGGCGCAGGTAAGTGACTGCTTACATTTTTCAGATCCGCGGCGACATTCACCTGGTAGCTGGCCTCACCATGATAAGGCAGCTTAATCGCCACATCCCCTTGCCACGGGACATTGCCGCTTAACTGTTTATTGACCGGTTCAGGCAAGACACCCATTTTTGCTGGCCGCCAGTTACCCAGCAGGTTGACGCCAATCTGATAATCTTTGTCGCCCGTTTGGGTGGTGAAATCGATACCGACCGCCTGGTTAAACCAGCTCGCTTTTAGCGGCTCACTTTTCAAATCACCATTCACAAAGCTGAATTTACCCGTCAGGTTGCTCAACGTGCTGGAGAGCGGCTTGATCAGCAAGGTATTATTGTTGAGATCAACGTCACCTGAGGCGGTGGTCATATCGCCATTAAATGGGATATCCAGATGTAAGCGAGCATTCACCTCTCCACCAATCTGGAGCTCGTCAAGGGCTGCGGCGAGCGAATCTTTAAGCGGTGTCTGTTTGAAATATGGGCCAATCGCACTGCCCGGGCCGCTGATATCAGAATCGATCAGCAGCTTCTCCTGCGAGTAATCAGGAATAATCGCCGTCAGGTTGCGCCCCGTCACCCCGCCGAGTTGCACGGCATCCGATTTCATCCATAACCCGTCATTAATAAAATCAAGGGTAATATTCAGGTTCTCTAGCGCAGGCCAGTCGGGCTGGAAGGCAAATTTTGCATTACGCAGCGGGACGTAAACTTCAAACTGGCCTTCATTATGTAAATAAGGGAAGAGGTGCGGGTTGCCGCCGTAAACCAGGGTGGCGTTATCGGCCTCGCCGCCCTGAATCGCAGCGCTGAGATAATCCACCAGCTCTTTGCCCATCAGGTTTTCAGGGAAATAACGCCAGGCGTCCGCGCCGTTATGGGTACTGATTCCGGCCAAAATGCCTAACCATGGATCGCCGCCCGTCGGCTGGAAGTAGCGGAAGTCACCGGCAGCCCGTACCGACCGCGCTTTCACATCCAGTTTTTTGCCATCCAGCTGGAAACCTGCCGCATTTTTTTGCCACTCCAGCGCGGCAACCCCTCGCTCAATCTCCAGCGGGGCGCGGAATACCCCTTCATAAGGCATTCTGGCATTAAGAACCTGCGCATTAAGCTGCCCGTGCCCCACGCTCCCGGTAACGGAGCCTGAGAAATGCTCAACGCCCGGTAGCATCTTCCACTGCTTCCAGCTCACCTCTTTCCAGCGCCCCTGCATGCGGGTTTTTTCGGTTTGCTGGAGAGGAATATCGACCGCCAGCACGTCAATATGGCCGCGCGGTTTCAGGGTGGTCCAGAGCTCGCCCAGATCGGGGGAAAGCTTTTCGGCAATCGGCAGCAAACCGGTAAAGCTTTCCAGCTCCATATTGGTTGCCCGCACGCGCAATTCATCACTGCGGGTGCTTTCTTTGCCACCGACATCCTGCGGAGCAATCCACGCCAGCGCCAGCGAGCCTTTTGGCCAGGTTTTGCCATCAAGGGTGATATTGGTCGAGGGGATGGCAAGATCCCAGCCCGCGTCAGAGCCAGTGACGTGCGCCATTAAATTATCAACCGCGAGCTGATGGGTGCTGCTTTTCCCCGCCCAGCTTGCGCCGCCCTGCTTCAGCCAGATGTCTCCCCCCGCAATGTTGCCATCTTTGATATCCATCCAGGCTTCAAGCGTGAATTCAGCGCTTTGCAAGTCGACATTGTTTTTCATCCAGCGGCCAAGCCAGGGTTTCACATCAACGCGGTCAGCCTGTAGCCAGACTTTGCCAATATTCAGCAAACCGTTTTCATCGCGTAAATCCATACGTACTTTTGCCAGCCCGTGCTGGCCGGTAAAGCTCGACAGGCTAACCAGCCCTTCTGCGCGGTGACGGTTTTTGCTGTTAAGCCAGGTCAGCTGTGGAATAGCGAGTTCGGCACGCTGGCCGGAAAGGGTCAGGAAACTCAGCGAGCTGTCACGCAGATCAAAGTGATCGAACTGGCGTAAAAAGAGATCGCTAATTTGGCCGGGTTCGAATTTAGCATCGCTTTTGTTGTGGCTCAGCGGCGTGTTGGTGCGCAACTGCAGCTGATAAAACGTAAGATCGCGGAATTGCCAACGCGCATGCAAAATGCTTTGCCAGAGATCGAGCGCCAGCGTCACTCGCTTAACGCTCAACTCGCCGCCGTCTTTCAGGCCTGCTTTAATATCACGCACCTCCAGAGCCGGGCCATAATTTTCCCAGCTTGCCTCTATCTGGCTGGCGTCGACAGGCGTACCCGTCATGGCTGCGATTTTTTCGAGCAGCGCCGGACGCCAGGCATCGAGATGCGGCAGCACCAGCCGCAAACCACTCACCAGCAGTGCAACGATAACGATAAGCGTAGCGCCAGTAAGTAGCAGAATGCCGGGCAGTCGCCTCACGAATATCTCCTTGTTAGCCGCCGGAGCGGAACTCAAATCTGCACTATCTGTGCCGTGAACAGCGCAGCGAGTTACATCATAACGACGTCGAACTGCTCCTGATTATAGAGCGGCTCGATCTGCACTTTGACCTGTTTACCGACAAAGATTTCAACCTCGGCCAGCGAATGGGACTCTTCGCTTTTCAGCGCTTCCCCTACGGCTGGCGAGGCGTAAACCAGGAAGCGGTCAGAATCGTAAGCATGATGCACGCGCACGATCTCACGCATAATTTCATAGCACACCGTCTCAACCGTTTTCACCGTGCCGCGCCCGTGGCAAGTAGGACAGTCGTGACAAAGCACATGCTCCACGCTTTCACGCGTGCGTTTACGCGTCATCTCAACCAGCCCGAGCTGAGAGAAACCGTTAATGCTGGTTTTCACTCGATCTTTACTCAATGCCTGCTCCAGCGAATGCAGCACGCGACGACGGTGGTCTTCATTGCTCATATCGATGAAATCAATAATGATAATGCCGCCGAGGTTTCGCAAACGTAGCTGGCGGGCGATGGCCTGGGTCGCTTCGATATTGGTGTTGAAAATAGTATCGTCAAGATTGCGATGGCCGACAAACGCCCCGGTGTTAATATCCACCGTGGTCATGGCTTCCGTCTGGTCAATGACCAGATAGCCGCCCGACTTCAGCTCCACTTTACGCTCCAGCGCGCGTTGAATTTCATTCTCAACGTCGAACAGATCAAAAATCGGCTGGCGGCCGCTGTAGTGTTCAATCTTGCTGTGCATTTCCGGCATATATTCGGCGGTAAACTCCAGCAGCATATCGTAAGTCAGACGCGAGTCGACGCGAATACGATCCAGTGCCGCATCGGCAAAATCACGCAGCACGCGCTGTGCCAGCGCCAGCTCGCCGTACAGCTGGCAGCGCGTTTTATTGCGTTTTTTACGTTCGCTGACTTTGGTCCAGACGCGCTTCAGGTAGGCCGCATCGGCGGACAAATCGTCTTCGCATACCCCTTCAGCCGCGGTACGGATAATAAATCCGCCCTGTTCGTCGCACCAGGCATTCACCACACGTTTCAGGCGATCGCGCTCGGCTTCACTTTCAATACGCTGCGAAACACCGACATGTGAAGCACCGGGCATAAAGACCAGGTAACGGGATGGCAGCGTAATATCCGTCGTCAGGCGCGCGCCTTTGGTGCCCAGCGGATCTTTCACCACTTGTACCATCAGGTCTTGCCCCTGGCGCACCAGCTCGGAGATATCACGCACGGTGAAGTTCTTGCGCTCTTCGCCAGCCACACATTCGGTATGCGGCATGATGTCAGAAGCGTGAAGAAACGCTGCCTTATCAAGGCCAATATCTACAAATGCCGCCTGCATCCCCGGCAATACCCGGCTAACACGACCTTTGTAGATATTCCCTACGATCCCGCGACGAGCCTCGCGTTCAATATGGATCTCCTGCAGTATGCCACCATCAATGTAAGCCACCCGAGTTTCCGATGGGGTCACGTTGACTAATAATTCAGCCGTCATGTTTTCCTCGTCCATCACGCAATACGTGAAAATTACTCAGCAATTCATAGGTTTCAACTAGCGGTAAGCCGACTACCGCATGATAGCTGCCATTAATCTTCCTGACAAAACAGCCACCCAGTCACTGAATACCATATGCACCTGCTTTATCCATGGGTTCACCGCAGGCCACGTAACCGGCGATATCCTGTTCTGATAATGCACGAAACGTCACTTCAGTCGTCACCAGACAATCGAGCAGTGATTGACGATCGGCCAGCGCAACGGCCGTCATCACCTGATGCTGGTTACCGGACAGCATACGCAGCATCGCCGCCGCATGTTGTTCATCTTTTGGTTTTTCCAACACCTCGCCATTGAAGATAACAATAGTATCTGCCCCCAAAACCGGTAAATCACGGGGTGCAAGCGCCACGCCCGCACGCGCTTTATCACGCGCCAGGCGAACAACATATTGTTGCGCGCTTTCATGGCTCAGGCGCTGTTCTTCAACATCGGTGATGAGGCGCTCAAAGGAGACCCCTAACTGCGTCAGAAGCTCCTGACGACGTGGAGAACCCGATGCCAGATACAAAGATGTCATGTTCAATCCTATTGCACAGCAAATTGTTGGCGGATCTTACGCATCAGCAGGAAAATCCATGGCCAGAGTACCCCATTGACCACGCTACTCCAGAAAATTTCAGGGCGGAATGAGACGTTGATGACTAAGAATTCAGACCAGAAAACAAGCACATCGGCCATCAATGACAATAGCATAATCACTAAAGCCTGCTGCCAGAGCGCCAGATTGCGGAATAGCTGATATTTCAAGGCCACCAGATAGGCCACGATGCTCAGAGAGAGCGCCCGTACGCCAAGAGTCGAGCCGCTGATGAGATCCAGTATGGCACCGACGACAAAACCCGTGCCGACGTTGACGCGGTGCGGCAAGGCCAGGATCCAGTACAGCAGGATCAGTAACACCCAGTCCGGACGATAGACTTTCAGATCGTCAGGCCAGGGCATAACCTGTAACAGCAGGGCAATAAGGAAAGAGAGCCAGATAACCCAACGCCCCTGACTACGATAGCTTCCCACTACCGCCCCCCTGGGGTAGCAGGTGCGGAAGCAGCAGAGTTCGCTGCAGGCGCCTGAGTCATTCCCGTTGCCGGAGGTGGGATCGGAGCGGGTGCCGGTGGGCCAACAGAATCTGCCGGCGGTAAAACCTGCGGCATCATTTGCATCAAACGCTCATTGGCAACGCGATGCACCTCTTCAGGCAGCATCGGGGTTTTCCCTTCACGATCCGCGCCCCACAGCAGCAGCAAATAACGCAGACGCTGTAAGCCAGCAGTTGGGCGAGCCTGGATCACCGTGTAGGCGCGCTGAGTATCAAGTTTCACCGAGGAAACCACACCCACCGGATAACCTTCCGGGAAGCGGCCGCCTAAACCGGAGGTCACCAGAACATCGCCGACGCGAATATCGGTGTTAGCCGGTAAATGTTCCAGCTGCAGATCGTCAGTACAGCTATTGCCCGCAGCAATAATGCGAATGTCATTACGCAGCACCTGAATCGGCAGCGCATGGGTCGCATCACAGATCAGCAACACGCGGCTGGTCAGTTTCGCCACGGCGATCACCTGACCCACCACACCTTTGTCGCTGATCACCGGCTGGCCTTCATACACCCCGTTCACGCTGCCTTTATCAATCACCACCTGGTCACTGTAGGGATCGTTAACGGTAGAGATAACCTGGGTCACCATTTTTTGCTCGTCCTGACGCAATGGTGAGCCGAGCAGTTCGCGCAGGCGGGCGTTTTCCTGACGGTATTGGCCCATCATCAGCAGATCGCTGTTTTTCAGGATCAGCTCCTGGCGCAACGCACGATTTTCAAGCTCCAGCTGCTCGCGTGACGCCAGCGTTTGCGAGATGCTGTCGAGCAATTCACGGGGACCATTTGAAACAAAATAGAAAGGGCTGACGGCAGTATCCATATACGTTCGAATCTGACTGAACGTACCCAGACGGCTATCAGCAATAATGACACCGATCGCCACCAGCAACGCCAGAATCAGGCGAAACTGCAACGAAGGGCCACGGCTAAAAATTGGCTTCATAGGCTATGCGTATTCCAGGGCCAGCAAGAAAAGGCAGTGATAAACACTGCCTTTTACGTGTGGCTGATTACTCTTCGCTGAACAAGTCGCCGCCGTGCATGTCGATCATTTCCAGTGCCTTGCCACCGCCACGGGCTACGCAAGTCAATGGATCTTCTGCAACTACTACCGGGATGCCGGTTTCTTCCATCAGCAGACGGTCGAGGTTACGCAGCAACGCGCCGCCGCCGGTCAGGACCATACCGCGCTCAGAAATATCGGAAGCCAGTTCCGGCGGGCACTGTTCCAGCGCCACCATGACGGCGCTGACGATGCCCGTTAATGGCTCTTGCAGGGCTTCGAGGATTTCATTGGAGTTCAGGGTAAAGCCGCGTGGAACACCTTCAGCCAGGTTACGGCCGCGTACTTCGATTTCACGCACTTCATCCCCCGGGTAAGCTGAGCCGATTTCGTGTTTGATACGTTCAGCGGTTGCTTCACCAATCAGTGAACCGTAGTTACGGCGCACATAATTAATAATGGCTTCATCGAAGCGGTCACCACCAATACGCACGGAAGAGGAGTAAACCACGCCATTGAGCGAGATAACCGCAACTTCAGTCGTCCCACCGCCGATATCCACAACCATAGAACCGGTTGCCTCAGAAACGGGCAGGCCGGCACCGATAGCCGCAGCCATTGGCTCTTCAATCAGGAACACTTCACGCGCGCCAGCACCTTGCGCAGACTCACGAATAGCGCGACGTTCAACCTGAGTGGCGCCCACCGGTACACAAACCAGCACACGCGGGCTTGGGCGCATAAAGCTGTTGCTATGCACCTGCTTAATGAAGTGCTGCAGCATTTTTTCAGTCACGAAGAAGTCGGCGATAACACCATCTTTCATCGGACGGATAGCTGCGATGTTGCCAGGGGTACGACCCAGCATCTGTTTAGCATCATGACCTACGGCCGCAACGCTTTTAGGTGAACCGGCACGATCCTGGCGAATGGCCACGACCGAAGGCTCATTCAGTACGATGCCCTGTCCTTTTACATAAATCAGGGTATTCGCGGTACCCAGGTCAATGGACAGGTCATTGGAAAACATGCCACGAAATTTTTTCAACATACTAAGGGATAATCCTGAAAGCTGGGGCGGAAACAAAATCCGCTTACTTTACCAACCACTCATTGCAGCGACAAGGCGCAAAAAATGTTCTGCAATGGTGAAAAATTGTGCGGTTTGCCACCACTGTTACACTGCCCGCTCGTCCATCTCCGAACCGCAGAGAAAACAAACAAAGGCTGTAGGTTAAACAAACAGTGCCAGTAAGCAAACCGGGTTCATTCGCGCTTTACCAATCTGGTCAGCAGGCGTATCCGCCCCCTTGAGATGCAGCGCGCGTTATTCTACGTGAAATATTCATAAACGGCAGGTTAAACCGAGTATCTTTGCGAATATTTTTTCACGTTGCTGTCGAGGGGTTGAGAGGCGGCAAAAAAATCCCCCTGAGCACCCGCCACGCCTTTCTCCACCAGCGTCTGCCATTCACTTCGCGTGCGGATACCGACGGCAAAAACTTGTGTCTGAGTCCCGCGACACGCCTCAACCAGGCTTTGGACAAATAGCTGATTTTCAGTTCGTTTCTCAATGTTGCGCACCAGTCCTGGATGCAGCTTGATTAACTCCACATCCAGCTCTTTAATATAAGAGGTGCTCACCACGGTCAAACCCGCCTGGGAAACGGCAATACGCACCCCCAGCGCTTTGATCAAGCGAATCACCGGCTGCAAACGGCTGATATGTTGACAAACATCCGCCTCTGCAAGTTCAAAAAGAATACGTTTACGCAGTAATTTTTCCGACTGCATTAAGGTATCGCGCAGCCAGCGCTGGAATGGCGCGCGAATCAGCGACTCTACCGACAGTTGAATAGACAGCGTCTCTTCGGGCCAGAAACCTGCCAGCGGCAGCAGACGGGCGATGGTTTGTCGGTCATATTGCTCCGATAAACCAAACTGTTTCACCATCGGTAAATACTCGGCGGCCAGCACTTCTTGTTCGCCGTCAAAAATCCGACACAGGATTTCCCGATGGTGCACATAGCCGTCGCGCTTCACCGACGGTTTTTGGTAGAAACGCGGGCCGCCACGCTGTAACGCCTGCTCAATAAGCGTACGCCATTTCACGTTGCCGCGCCCTTTTTCCGGCAAACTATCATCGTATACCGACCAGCCGTTAGTCCCTTGCAGGGAAGCATTACGCGTCGCCACCTCGGCGTTTTCCATTACCTGCTCTTTGCTTTGCCCGCTACGCCATGCGCAGATCCCGATATGCATCATGTCATTACGATCGAGAAGGCGCGTGGCAGGCAACGAATCGACAGCCTTCAGCAGCTGATTCGCAATGCTGTCGGCCTCTTTCAAAGTGCGGTGCGGCAGCAGCACGGCAAAATCGCTGCGGAAGTAGCGTGCCAGTAAAGCGCCCGGATAGCGCAGCATAAAGGTCGACAACATATTAATAATGGTAAATAAATATTCTGCGCGGGTTTCTTGCAGGGTGTCAAAATCGGGCAACCGGATAATCATCACCACGCCATGCGCGCCGGGTTGCTCCTGCTCATCAAGCAACGTGGCCAGCTGGTTATCGAAGAACAGGCGATTAT
The DNA here is from genome assembly GCF_003818135.1 of Buttiauxella warmboldiae. GTDB lineage: Bacteria > Pseudomonadota > Gammaproteobacteria > Enterobacterales > Enterobacteriaceae > Buttiauxella > Buttiauxella warmboldiae. The sequence continues at coordinate 18,079 of NZ_RPOH01000039.1, forward strand.
TGAGCCCCGTTTTGGCATCCTGGGCGGCGAAAGCGCGAATCAGGGTATCCATTCTGCTGCGCTGTTCGCCGGCGTTTTGCAGCTCGGAGAGCAACAAATCAAGCGCGCTGCTGGCCTGAGGCGGCCATTCCAGCACCGAACCACGCCCCCCCGCGCCCCTTTCTCCATTCAGGATGCGCCGCGCCCGGCTTTCCAGCAGCTCTTGCCCGGCAAGCTGTTTTTTCATCCAGCGCAGAGCAAAGCACAGCACGATAAGCATGAATCCAATCGTGACGGAAAGAGGAACGGTGGTGAAAAGAGAGTTGTAGTAATTCGCCACCGGATCGCGATAGGTAAGGCTCAGAAACATTCCCGGATGCTTCATTAACTCAACGGTTACGGTGCGAAAACTGTAGCTGTTGCCGGGCAGGTGATAGGTTTGCGCCAGCTGGCGCTGATACACCGTGCGATCGCCCAGTTTGAAATCGACCTCAGTGATATCAAAGGGAACCATGACTTCATTGAGGCGTTGAATCAGCGCCTCGGGTGTGTTTGAAACCAAATCATTATCAATAATGGTGGCGACAGCAACCACACGCTGATGCACTTTATAGTGCATCGCATTAAAGAAGCTTAATGAACATCCGACAAGCGTCACAAAAATCGCCAGGCCAGTCAGTAATGTCATAAAAGCCGAAAGCTTCGTCGTTAATCGCATCCTTGTGTTAACTCCGTTTGGTGAAGATATGCCAGGCTCGGCCTGATGCGGCATTACATAGCAAAAGAGCAGGTCTGGCAAACGCGGTGAACAGATTCTCGCCCCTGGTGGCAAAAGAGGCGGCTTTGTGCTCCGGCATTCAAGTATAGCCAGCAAGACCTCTTTTCCCATTAGCCACCATGCTGTGGAACAGCAGCAGGGTTAAATTTCAATTTTTTGTGACATATTCGCAGGGCTAACCATTCTCCGTCATGCTTAGGCCAGACACCACGCAGGATCATAAAATGAAGAAGATTGCCCGCTTTACCGACGCCGATGTAACAGCCGAGTCCGTATTTATGATGAAACGCCGTCAGGTGCTGAAGGCGCTGGGTATCAGTGCGGCGGCCCTTTCACTTCCATCAACGGCACATGCCGATATTCGCTCCTGGTTTAAAGGTAACGACAGGCCACCTGCGCCAGCGGGTAAACCTTTAACGTTCAGCCAGCCGGAACAATGGCAGGCAAAACTCGCCATGACGCCGGAAGATAAGGTCACGGGCTACAATAATTTCTACGAGTTTGGCCTGGATAAAGCCGATCCTGCGGCGAACGCCGGCAGCCTGAAGACCGAACCGTGGAAAATCACCCTTAGCGGTGAAGTGGCCAAACCGCAAACCCTGGATCTTGACGATCTGTATAAGAAATTCCCGCTGGAACAGCGTATCTACCGGATGCGCTGTGTTGAGGCCTGGTCGATGGTCGTGCCGTGGATTGGTTTTCCGCTCGCTAAACTCCTGGCCCTGGTTGAACCCACCAGCCGGGCAAAATATGTCGCCTTCGAAACGCTGTATGACCCGGAACAGATGCCTGGGCAAAAAGATCGCTTTATCGGCGGCGGGCTGAAATACCCCTACGTCGAGGGCCTGCGCCTTGATGAAGCCATGAACCCGCTCACGCTACTCACCCTCGGGGTTTATGGCAAAGCGTTGCCACCGCAAAACGGCGCGCCGATCCGGCTCACGGTGCCGTGGAAATATGGCTTTAAGGGGATAAAGTCGATTGTCAGTATCAAACTGGTAAGCGAATTACCCCCCACGACATGGAATAGGATCGCGCCCAACGAATACGGATTTTATGCCAACGTAAACCCAAACGTTGACCACCCCCGCTGGTCGCAGGCGAGTGAACGCTTTATTGGCTCAGGCGGGGTGCTGGATGTCAAACGCCAGCCGACGCTGCTGTTTAACGGCTACGCAGAACAGGTTGCTTCGCTGTATCGCGGTTTAAATCTGCAGGAGAATTTCTAACGTGAGATTAACGGCGAAACAGGTTGTCTGGCTGAAAGGGGGACTGCATCTTGCCGCCTTTCTGCCTTTCTTATGGCTATTTTATGCGGCAAGCCAGGGGCTTTTCAGTGCCGACCCGGCAAAAGATATCCAGCATTTTACCGGCAGGATGGCGCTGAAATTACTGCTGGCAACGCTGTTAATCACGCCTCTGGCTCGCTACGGTAAACAGCCATTGCTGATGCGTACCCGTCGTCTGCTGGGGTTATGGTGTTTTGCATGGGCAACGCTGCATTTAACCAGCTATGCCATGCTGGAGCTGGGCATCAGTAATCTGGCGCTGCTTGGTCAGGAGTTAGTGACGCGCCCCTATTTAACTTTAGGCATAGTCAGCTGGCTCATCTTGCTGGCGCTGGCGGCGACATCAACGCAATTTTTACAGCGAAAACTGGGCGCGCGCTGGCAAAAGCTGCATAACTTCGTCTATCTGGTGGCCATTCTTGCTCCCATTCATTACCTCTGGTCGGTGAAGGTGCTGTCTCCTCAGCCCTTGCTATATGCGCTGGGCGCATTCATCCTGCTGGCCTTACGCTATAAAAAATTCCGCCAGTGGCAAGGTTAACGCCAGAGAAGTGATAGCGGACAAAGCACAAAATGCCCGGTTTGTGCTTACTCTGAGAGGTGTTCTTCTGCGCAAAAAAGCGATCAACCCTGCCCTTAAAAAGGATATGAGTTGATCATCTTCCCTGATAAGACCAGTATTTAGCTGCCAAATGCTACGAAATCGTTATAATGTGCGACTTTGGTTTTTCTGACAGGCCATTTTCTGGCTCTGAAAGTGACAACCGAGCAACTTAGGTATATTTTGTCACATACCTACAAATTGCAGGAGATGGCAGCACGATGTCGGCTAATTTTCACATTTTGCTTTTGAACGGTCCAAACCTTAACATGCTGGGGACCCGCGAACCTGAGAAGTACGGTACGCTGACTTTAGCGCAAATTGTTGGCTCGCTCGAAGAAGAAGCAAAAACGCTAAATGTCTCGTTCAGTCACCTGCAATCAAATGCGGAATTTGAGCTGATCGACCGAATTCATCAGGCTAAAGACAGCGTCGATTTTATTCTGATTAATCCGGCCGCGTTCACTCATACGAGCGTTGCGCTGCGTGATGCCTTGTTAGCGGTAGATATTCCGTTTATCGAGATCCATCTGAGCAATGTGCATGCGCGCGAACCGTTCCGCCACCATTCATATCTTTCTGATAAAGCGGTTGGTGTCATCTGCGGATTAGGCGCTGACGGCTATTCATATGCACTACAGACGGCGGTAAAACGCTTGTCAAAATCCATCTAAACAAGAGTACGGAACCCACTCATGGATATTCGTAAGATTAAAAAACTGATCGAGCTGGTTGAAGAATCAGGCATCTCCGAACTGGAAATTTCTGAAGGCGAAGAGTCTGTACGCATCAGCCGCGCACCGGTAAACAACGGTTTCCCGATGATGCAACAGGCTTATGCCACTCCAATGTACCAGCCGCAGCCAAGCCTGGCTGGTGCTGTAGCGCCTGCCGCAACGCCGGTAATGGAAGCGCCTGCGGCTGCTGAAGTCAGTGGTCACATCGTGCGTTCCCCAATGGTCGGTACTTTCTACCGCACCCCAAGCCCGGATGCGAAATCATTCGTTGAAGTTGGCCAGAAAGTTAACGTTGGCGACACTCTGTGCATCGTTGAAGCGATGAAAATGATGAACCAGATCGAAGCGGACAAAGCCGGCGTGGTGAAAGCCATCCTGGTTGAAAATGGTCAACCGGTTGAATTTGACGAGCCGCTGGTCGTCATCGAGTAACGAGGCGCACATGCTGGATAAAATTGTCATCGCCAACCGTGGCGAGATTGCTCTGCGTATTCTGCGTGCCTGTAAAGAACTGGGCATTAAGACTGTTGCTGTGCACTCCACTGCGGACCGCGATCTAAAACACGTATTGCTGGCGGATGAAACCGTTTGTATCGGTCCGGCTCCGTCGGTAAAAAGCTATCTGAATATTCCGGCAATCATCTCTGCGGCAGAAATTACCGGCGCGGTGGCGATTCACCCGGGTTACGGCTTCCTGTCAGAAAACGCCAACTTTGCCGAGCAGGTTGAGCGTTCAGGCTTTATCTTCATCGGCCCGCGTGCCGAAACCATCCGTCTGATGGGCGATAAAGTTTCCGCCATCAATGCGATGAAGAAAGCTGGCGTACCTTGCGTACCCGGTTCTGACGGCCCGCTGAATGACGATATGGATAAAAACCGCGCCCATGCTAAACGCATTGGTTACCCGGTGATTATTAAAGCGTCCGGCGGCGGCGGCGGTCGTGGTATGCGCGTTGTGCGTAACGATGCCGATCTGGAACAATCCATTAATATGACCCGTGCGGAAGCCAAAGCGGCTTTCAACAACGATATGGTCTATATGGAGAAGTACCTGGAAAACCCGCGCCACATCGAAATTCAGGTGCTGGCTGACGGCCAGGGCAACGCTATCTATCTGGCTGAACGTGACTGCTCTATGCAGCGCCGTCACCAGAAAGTGGTGGAAGAAGCGCCAGCGCCGGGCATCACGCCTGAGCTGCGTAAATTCATTGGTGAGCGCTGCTCTAAAGCCTGTATCGATATCAACTATCGCGGCGCGGGCACTTTCGAGTTCCTGTTCGAGAACGGTGAGTTCTACTTTATCGAGATGAACACCCGTATTCAGGTGGAACATCCGGTAACGGAAATGATCACCGGCGTTGATCTGATCAAAGAACAGCTGCGCATTGCTGCGGGCCAGCCGCTCTCCATCAAGCAAGAAGACGTACAGGTTAACGGCCATGCGGTTGAATGCCGTATCAACGCCGAAGACCCGAACACCTTCCTGCCGAGCCCTGGCAAAATCACTCGTTGCCATGTGCCGGGTGGTTTTGGCGTACGCTGGGAATCGCATATCTATTCCGGCTACACGGTTCCGCCTTACTACGATTCAATGATCGCGAAGCTTATTTGTTACGGCGAAACCCGTGAAGTGGCGATTGCTCGTATGAAGAACGCCCTGGCGGAACTGATCATCGATGGCATCAAAACCAACGTTGATTTGCAGACCCGTATCATGAACGATGAAAACTTCCAGCATGGTGGGACTAACATCCACTATCTGGAGAAAAAACTGGGTCTTCAGGACTAAGTTTTCTCAAGAAGTTACATCGTTAAAAGGCCGGATTTCCGGCCTTTTTCTTTTTTGATCCCCAACTTGTCGCTATGCGTTACAATCGCCGCTTTCCGCCAACTCAAGGGATAACAATGGACGCGCGTTTTGTTCAGGCCCATAAAGAAGCCCGCTGGGCGCTTTGGCTAACCCTCCTCTATCTTGCAGCTTGGTTAGTGGCTGCTTACTTACCTGATAATGAGATTGGCCCAACCGGTCTTCCACACTGGTTTGAAATGGCCTGCCTGCTGGTCCCGCTGCTGTTTATTTTACTGTGCTGGGCGATGGTGAAGCTTATCTTCCGTGATATTCCGCTGGAGGACGATCATGCAGCTTGAAGTGGTATTGCCGTTAGTCACGTATTTAGTCGTCGTGTTTGGCATTTCCCTGTACGCCATGAAGCGCCGCACGGCAGGTAACTTCCTGAACGAATACTTCCTCGGCAGCCGCTCGATGGGCGGCTTCGTCTTAGCGATGACGCTTACCGCAACCTATATCAGCGCCAGTTCGTTTATCGGTGGGCCCGGGGCGGCCTATAAATACGGCCTTGGCTGGGTATTGCTGGCGATGATTCAGCTCCCCGCCGTGTGGCTATCGCTGGGTATTCTTGGGAAAAAGTTCGCCATTCTGGCGCGCCGCTATAACGCGGTTACCCTGAATGACATGTTATATGCCCGCTATCAAAGCCGTCTGCTGGTGTGGCTGGCGAGCCTGAGTCTGCTGGTGGCTTTTGTTGGCGCCATGACCGTGCAGTTTATTGGCGGTGCGCGCCTGCTGGAAACCGCTGCCGGTATTCCTTACGAAACGGGCCTGCTGATTTTTGGTATCAGTATTGCGCTTTACACCGCTTTTGGCGGCTTCCGCGCCAGCGTGCTCAACGATGCCATGCAGGGCATGGTGATGCTGGTCGGGACGATTTTGCTGTTGGTGGGTATCGTTCATGCCGCCGGGGGATTGCACAACGCGGTGGAGACACTCAGGCATATCGACCCTAAACTCGTATCGCCCGAGGGTGCGGACGACATCCTTTCCCCATCGTTTATGGCATCATTCTGGGTACTGGTCTGCTTCGGTGTGATTGGCCTGCCGCACACGGCGGTGCGCTGTATTTCCTATAAAGACAGTAAAGCCGTACACCGGGGGATTATTCTCGGCACCATTGTGGTGGCGATTCTGATGTTTGGTATGCATCTGGCGGGAGCGTTAGGCCGCGCGGTCATACCCGATTTGAAAGTGCCTGATTTGGTCATTCCAACGTTGATGGTCACCGTCCTGCCACCGTTCGCGGCGGGGATCTTCCTTGCGGCACCGATGGCGGCAATCATGTCGACAATTAACGCTCAGCTGCTGCAATCATCGGCTACCATCGTTAAAGATCTCTATCTGAACCTGCGTCCGGAACAGATCCACAACGAAACGCGTCTGAAAAGAATGTCTTCGGCAATCACCATGATCCTCGGTGCGCTGTTGTTGCTTGCGGCATGGCGTCCACCGGAGATGATCATCTGGCTGAATTTACTGGCGTTTGGTGGGCTGGAAGCGGTGTTCCTGTGGCCGCTGGTGCTGGGTCTGTACTGGGAGCGCGCCAACGCTGCGGGCGCGCTGAGCGCGATGATTGTTGGCGGCGGGCTTTATGCCGTGCTGGCGAGTTTTAAAATCCAGCTGCTGGGCTTCCACCCGATTGTGCCATCCTTATTATTAAGTTTGCTGGCGTTCCTGGTAGGCAACCGTTTCGGTCAGCCGCTGCCGGTTCCAGCACTGGTTTCAACTACTGATAAATAAAGAGTTTCGCTATGCCATGGATTCAACTGAAAATTAATACCTCCGGCGCAAACGCTGAAGCGCTCGGCGATGCGCTGATCGAAAGCGGTGCGGTTTCCGTTACCTTTCAGGATACCCATGACACACCGGTATTCGAGCCGCTGCCAGGCGAAACCCGCTTATGGGGCGATACCGATGTCATTGGCCTGTACGACGCAGAAACCGACATGCCAGAAGTGGTCGCCATTCTTGAGCATTGCCCCCTGCTAAGCATCGGTTTCCCGCATAAAATCGAACAGCTTGAAGATAAAGACTGGGAGCGGGAATGGATGGATAACTTCCACCCGATGCGCTTTGGCCAGCGTCTGTGGATCTGCCCGAGCTGGCGTGATGTGCCGGATGCTAACGCGGTAAACGTGATGCTGGACCCGGGCCTGGCGTTTGGGACCGGGACTCACCCCACCACCTCGTTGTGCCTTGAGTGGCTTGATGGTTTAGATCTGGTTGGCAAAACGGTCATCGATTTTGGCTGCGGCTCCGGCATTCTGGCGATTGCGGCGCTGAAACTGGGCGCGGCCAAAGCGATTGGGATTGATATCGACCCGCAGGCGATTCTGGCCAGCCGTGATAACGCCGAGCGCAATGGCGTTTCCGATCGCCTGGAGCTCTATCTGCCAAAAGACCAACCAGAAGCCATGAGCGCTGATGTAGTGGTTGCTAACATCCTGGCAGGCCCGTTACGTGAATTAGCACCGTTAATCAGCGTACTGCCTGTTCAGGGCGGTTTCCTTGGCCTTTCCGGGGTGCTGGCAAGCCAGGCCGGAGGGGTTTGCGCCGCCTATCAGGATCAATTCACTCTCGATCCGGTTGCTGAAAAAGAAGAATGGTGCCGCATTACCGGTATTAAACGCTAAAAGCTTCACCGCGGTAACGTGGTTTCAGGCCACGTTGCCGCGCCTTTATCCCGCCTGCCAATACCTGCCCATCTCAGAGCTAAGACACAATAAAATGAGATGCCGATCGCAGAAATACACTACGTTTGCTGATTAATGCAGCACTTTATGCGGCTGTTATGGGTAAAAAATAACAAATTACCGCTGAGCGTGGCTAAATTATAAAAGCGCACAAATTGACCAATTAAATTTAACCTTCTGAAAATTATAGTTAATTTATTTATGCCAGCGCGCAGCTTAAACATTCATTGATCTACGACAGCTGATTGTTCAAAGTTTGGCCTTTCATCTGAGGCTAAAAATGCGTAATATACGCCGCCTTGCAGGCAAGTATGGTCATTTCTTAACTCATGCGCATTGGACAACACCAGCTCAGAAATCGACTGATTGCAGCACCTATGGCTGGCATCACTGACAGACCATTCAGAACGCTGTGTTACGAGATGGGGGCCGGACTGACCGTTTCCGAGATGATGTCCTCTAACCCTGAAGTTTGGGCGAGTGATAAATCGCGTTTACGTATGGTGCACGTGAATGAACCAGGTATTCGTACCGTGCAAATTGCCGGTAGCGACCCTGATGAGATGGCAGAGGCCGCACGCATTAACGTGGCTAATGGCGCCCAGATTATTGATATCAATATGGGATGCCCGGCTAAGAAAGTGAATCGTAAGCTGGCAGGCTCTGCTCTGCTGCAATACCCGAGTCTGGTGAAGTCTATCCTGACCACGGTTATTAATGCAGTTGACGTCCCTGTGACGCTGAAAATTCGCACCGGCTGGGATACGGCGCACCGTAACTGTGAAGAGATTGCCCAACTGGCTGAAGACTGTGGCATTCAGGCTCTGACAATTCATGGACGCACACGCGCCTGTTTATTCCAGGGCGATGCTGAATACGACAGCATTCGGGCAGTTAAGCAGAAAGTTTCCATTCCGGTAATCGCGAATGGTGACATTACTGACCCGCTTAAAGCCAGAGCCGTGCTCGACTACACGGGGGCTGATGCTCTTATGATAGGACGTGCGGCTCAGGGAAGACCCTGGATCTTTCGGGAAATCCAGTATTATCTGGACACTGGAGAGCTGCTTCCTCCCCTGCCTCTGGCAGAGGTGAAGCGCTTACTTTGCGGGCATATTGGGGAACTTCATGACTTTTATGGTCATGCAAAGGGCTACCGAATTGCTCGCAAACACGTCTCCTGGTACTTACAGGAACACGCTCCAGATGACCAGTTTCGGCGCACATTCAACGCCATTGAAGATGCAAGCGAACAGCTTGAGGCGTTGGAGGCATACTTCGAAAATCTTGCGTAATTAGAAATAAAGAGCTGACAGAACTATGTTCGAACAACGCGTAAATTCTGACGTACTAACCGTTTCCACCGTTAACTCACAGGATCAGGTTACCCAAAAACCTCTGCGTGACTCCGTGAAACAAGCACTGAAGAACTATTTTGCTCAACTGAATGGTCAGGATGTTAACGATCTGTATGAGCTGGTATTGGCTGAAGTAGAGCAGCCATTGTTGGACATGGTGATGCAATACACCCGTGGCAACCAAACCCGTGCTGCCCTGATGATGGGTATCAACCGTGGCACGCTGCGTAAGAAATTGAAAAAATACGGCATGAACTGATATTAATCAGTTAAGTTGTTGTTTAAAAAGGCGCTACTCGGCATGGGGAAGCGCCTTTTTTAATACCTGAACCCTCCCCTTCTCACCATGCTGTTTTGCACCGTGAAAGCGCAAACAATCACAGCCACCGCCGTTGTTATTCTCAGCCCAGCCTTAATGGTATTCAGACTAATATTCCCCCATAAAACTACTTCTTTTCATATGATCGAAAACTGAAACTTTTTTGTGCGGAAATGTGGCGCAGGCTTCAATTTTGCACCGTTGTGGGGCGCTGAGAGCGATTTTTCCTGTCTACACTCTGCTTACTGCGGCGAGCGGTACACGCATACCGTCTCCCGCAAACCTGGCACTCCCTTTGCTTTAACCAGAGTGACAGATGCCACAGGCAGGAAAGCGGCGCCATGCGGACGCCAATACTTATAACGATAATTTCGCCACACAGGATGCATTATGAAAAAGACTTTGATCTCCACTCTGGTCGCTGCCGGTGCATTATTCGCAGTTACCGGTCAGGCTCATGCAGGCACCACTTTTGATGCGGTAAAAAAGAAAGGCTTCGTGCAATGTGGCATAAGTGATGGCCTGCCGGGATTTTCTTATGCCGATGCCAACGGTAAGTTTACCGGTATTGATGTGGATGTGTGCCGCGGCGTTGCGGCTGCGGTATTTGGCGATGCCACGAAAGTTAAATACACGCCACTGACCGCAAAAGAGCGTTTTACGGCATTGCAGTCGGGTGAAGTGGACATTTTGTCGCGTAATACCACCTGGACCTCCTCGCGCGATGCGGGCATGGGCATGATGTTCACCGGCGTGACTTATTACGACGGCATTGGCTTTCTCACCCACAACAAAGCGGGTCTGAAGAGCGCGAAAGAGCTGGATGGCGCAACCGTCTGTATTCAGGCCGGTACCGATACTGAACTGAACGTTGCCGATTACTTCAAAGCCAACAAGATGAAATACACACCGGTCACCTTTGACCGCTCTGATGAATCAGCCAAAGCGCTGGAATCCGGCCGCTGCGATACGCTGGCCTCCGACCAGTCACAACTTTATGCCCTGCGCATCAAGCTGAGCACGCCTGGTGAATGGATTGTGCTGCCAGAAGTCATTTCCAAAGAACCTTTAGGCCCGGTTGTACGTCGCGGTGACGAAGACTGGTTCTCCATCGTGCGCTGGACTCTGTTCGCCATGCTAAATGCCGAAGAGATGGGCGTTGACTCGAAAAATGTTGATCAAATGGCGGCAAACCCAACCACTCCTGATATGGCACACCTGTTAGGTAAAGAAGGGGACTTCGGTAAAGATCTGAAGCTTGATAACAAATGGGCGTATAACATCGTCAAACAAGTGGGTAACTACGCCGAAATTTTCGAGCACAACGTCGGTTCTGACAGCCCGCTGAAAATCAAACGTGGCCAAAACAATTTGTGGAGCAAAGGCGGCATCCAGTACGCACCACCGGTTCGCTAAGCGAGACGTCAGAAATGGGCACTGCCAGAGCAGTGCCCAGGGTTTGAGTTTAGGTTACTGAGGTTCGCTTATGTCCCATCGCCGCCCACTGATAAAAGGTGAGATCTCTTTTTCTAACCCAGCGGTTCGTGCCTGGCTGTATCAGATTGTTGCAGTCATCATCGTCGCAGGCATCGCCATTTACCTGATACACAACACCGTCACTAACCTTAGCAATCGTGGCATTACCTCAGGTTTTGCATTCCTTGAGCGTAGCGCTGGCTTCGGTATCGTTCAGCACCTCATTGATTATGAGCAGGGGGATGCCTATGGCCGCGTATTTGCCGTCGGCCTGTTGAATACCCTATTGGTTTCTGCGTTGTGTATCGTTTTTGCTTCTTTTATCGGCTTCTTTCTTGGCCTTGCCCGGCTTTCCGATAACTGGTTATTACGCAAACTATCAACTTTTTATATCGAGACGTTCCGCAATATCCCCCCTTTATTGCAGATCTTCTTCTGGTATTTCGCCGTATTGCGTAATTTGCCAGGCCCACGCCAGGCGGTCAGCGCATTCGATCTGCTGTTTCTGAGCAATCGCGGGCTTTATCTTCCTTTTCCGCAGATAGCCGATGGAGCGCTGGCGTTTATTGTTGCCATTGCGCTGGCGCTGCTCATCTTTGCGGGCCTGTATCGCTATAACAGAATGCATCAGATCAAAACCGGGCAGCTGCGCCGAAGCTGGCCATATGCATTGGCACTGTTGCTCTTATTACCGCTGCTTGCTCAATGGCTTTTCGGTGCCGCGCTCCATTGGGATATCCCCGCCTTACGCGGCTTTAACTTCCGTGGCGGTATGGTGCTGATCCCTGAACTTGCGGCATTAACTCTGGCTTTATCGGTGTATACCTCCGCTTTTATTGCCGAAATTATTCGTGCCGGTATTCAGTCAGTACCCTATGGTCAGCATGAGGCTGCACGCTCGTTAGGGATACCCAATCCTGTCACTTTGCGTCAGGTCATCATTCCCCAGGCAATGCGCGTGATTATTCCTCCGCTTACCAGCCAGTATCTGAATATTGTCAAAAACTCATCGCTGGCGGCGGCAATTGGCTACCCGGATATGGTTTCATTATTTGCCGGTACGGTACTTAATCAGACGGGACAGGCGATTGAAACTATTGCCATAACCATGTCGGTTTACCTGGCTATCAGCCTGACGATTTCGTTGCTGATGAATATTTATAATCGGCGAATTGCCCTGATTGAGCGCTAAGGGATCACCATGACGAAAGCATTAATGTCGCAGCACACGCGCCCAAAAGCCGTGCGCTCAGGCGCTATTCAGTGGGCACGCAAAAATCTTTTTTCCAGCTGGTCTAATAGCTTACTGACGATTTTCTGTTTCTGGATGCTGTGGCAGCTTATCCCGCCGTTGCTAAACTGGACGGTTTTCCAGGCGAACTGGGTCGGTGATAGCCGTGCTGATTGCACAAAAGAAGGCGCCTGCTGGGTGTTTATCCACGCGCGCTTTGGGCAATTCATGTATGGACTCTACCCACACGATCAGCGCTGGCGCATCAATCTTGCCCTGCTTATTGGCCTGGCTTCTATTATCCCTATGTTCTGGAATGCCATGCCGCGCCGTGGGCGCTATATCACCACCTGGGCGGTCATCTATCCGCTGGTGGTTTGGGGGCTGCTATACGGTGGATTTTTAGGGCTGGATCGCGTTGAAACGCGTCAGTGGGGCGGCCTTACATTAACGTTAATCATCGCATCAGTAGGGATCGCCGGAGCGTTGCCATTGGGGATCTTACTGGCCTTAGGCCGCCGTTCGACCATGCCGGTCGTCAGGATCTTATCGATTGTCTTTATAGAATTCTGGCGCGGCGTGCCGCTCATCACCGTGTTGTTTATGTCCTCCGTAATGCTGCCGCTGTTTCTCTCGGAAGGCACCAGCATTGATAAGCTGATCCGTGCACTGGTCGGGGTGATCCTCTTTCAGTCAGCCTATGTGGCTGAGGTGGTACGTGGTGGATTACAGGCATTGCCGAAAGGCCAATACGAAGCAGCGGAATCTCTGGCGCTGGGATACTGGAAGACACAAGGCCTGGTTATCTTGCCTCAGGCCCTGAAAATGGTCATCCCAGGTCTGGTAAACACCATTATTGCGCTATTTAAAGACACCAGTCTGGTGATCATTATTGGCCTGTTTGATCTTTTCAGTAGCGTGCAGCAGGCCACTGTTGACCCTGCCTGGCTTGGCATGTCGACCGAAGGCTACGTCTTTGCCGCGCTCGTCTACTGGATCTTCTGTTTCAGCATGTCGCGCTACAGCCAGCACCTGGAAAAACGTTTTAACACCGGACGAACACCGCACTGAGGATCGATCAATGAGTCAAATTACTATGCAGCCCGCGGATGCGATGATCATGCTGGAAAATGTGAATAAGTGGTACGGGCAGTTTCACGTGCTGAAAGATATTAATCTGCAGGTGCAGCAGGGAGAACGTATTGTTCTATGCGGCCCCTCCGGCTCCGGAAAATCCACCACTATTCGCTGCATCAATCATCTGGAAGAACATCAGCAGGGGCGTATCGTCGTTGATGGCACCGAACTTAACGATGATTTACGTAATATAGAGAAAGTACGCACTGAGGTTGGGATGGTGTTCCAGCATTTTAATCTTTTCCCACACCTGACCGTTTTGCAAAACTGCACGCTGGCCCCTGTTTGGGTACGTAAAATGCCAAAGAAAGAGGCTGAAGCATTAGCCATGCATTATCTGGAACGCGTGCGTATTGCCGAACATGCACATAAATTCCCCGGGCAAATATCCGGTGGACAACAGCAACGCGTGGCAATTGCTCGTTCTCTATGCATGAAGCCAAAGATAATGCTGTTTGATGAGCCGACTTCAGCACTCGATCCTGAGATGGTCAAAGAAGTGCTGGATACCATGATTGGCCTGGCTGAATCTGGCATGACAATGCTGTGCGTCACGCATGAAATGGGCTTTGCGCGAACGGTGGCTGATAGGGTTATCTTTATGGACAGAGGTGAAATTGTGGAGCAGGCACCGCCTGATGAGTTCTTTGCACACCCTAAGTCAGAGCGTACCCGAGCCTTCCTGTCGCAGGTTATTCATTGATACCTGAATATAGCGGTATTTTCTGGCTAAAATCCAAAACAAAAAGGCCATCCTTGCGGATGGCCTTGTTGTTTATTTGGAGCCTGGCAGTTCCCTACTCTCGCATGGGGAGACCCCACACTACCATCGGCGCTACGGCGTTTCACTTCTGAGTTCGGCATGGGGTCAGGTGGGACCACCGCGCTACTGCCGCCAGGCAAATTCTTTATCAAGCAGCCGAACGTTAAACCTAAAAACTGGTGCTGATACCCAGAGTCGAACTGGGGACCTCACCCTTACCAAGGGTGCGCTCTACCAACTGAGCCATATCAGCACACTTTAATTTGGAGCCTGGCAGTTGATGAACTTCGTTCACCCTACGGGCCGTTGCTTCGCAACGTTCAGGCTTCGCCTGTCCTACTCTCTGAGAGTAGAGAACTGCCCCGTATCACCAGGATACAACTTTAATTTAGAGCCTGGCAGTTCCCTACTCTCGCATGGGGAGACCCCACACTACCATCGGCGCTACGGCGTTTCACTTCTGAGTTCGGCATGGGGTCAGGTGGGACCACCGCGCTAGTGCCGCCAGGCATATTCTGT
>NZ_RPOH01000040.1 GCF_003818135.1 Buttiauxella warmboldiae
TTTTCGGCCGATCGCCACAAGGAAGGGAAAACCACGCTTTTTCCTTGTTTGTCAGCAAGCTTCTGCTCCTGACGTTTCTATTTTTGTGGGCAATACCACCGCGACAGCTGCCCGTTCCGCCCACCCGGGCTGGTAATCGTCACGGTGATGCTGACACATCCCGCCGCCGATGTCTGCTGCTGACTGACTTTCCATGCCCGGGTTGGCAATGGGGCGTCAGGTTCGCTCATCTCCAGCGCTAAACGCCACAGCATTCGCGTTTGCCACTGTGACTGAAAGCCCTGCTGTAGCGCCCGGTGATACCCCAATAAAGCCAGCATAACAACTGAAAACAGCACCATCGCGCACAGCACTTCGATGATACTGAACCCATGCTGTAATGATTTCACTGGGGTAACAGACATTGGGACACCTCGGCTAAGGGGCAAAAATCCAGCCAGCCATGAGGTGCGGAAAGCCACTGTGAATGCTCTATCCTCCCCCAGCGCCATAAGGTCAGCGGCGCGGCTGGCCCCGGAAACATCCCCCGCGCCGCCATCAGCACTTCATTTTTCGCGTCCGATACGACACAGGCCTGCCAGCCTTTTTCTGGCTCCTGCTGGCACTGCCAGCCGAGCCGCGGCTGCCAGGATAGCTGGCTTCCCCAGGCCTGAGCAGAGAGTGCCTGCGCGTATTGCTTAATAAACCCCACTTCGCTGCCGACCAGATGCCGCTGGTGGCTTAACTGCTGCTGCACTCCGCCGAGCATTAATATCCCTGAGGCAAACAGCAGCAAGATAAACCCAAGGGTGATATTTCCTCTTTCGGCGCGATGGTTCACAGGTTGTATCCTACAACGATATGCCGCGTTGACACCGGGTGCTGTCCGTTTTTAAAGGTGGCAGCCAGACTAATAATTAATAATGGCGGCATTGAAAGCCGCGCCTGTCGGGTTACCGAGAATGACCGAATGACCATCATTGCCGGATCGGAGATTTTCTCCCAGCCTGCACCTTCACAACTGGTTGCCCCGCGCATCACTTCCAGATTGCCACCGCTGAGACGAAAACCAGCCCGCTCGGTTTCAGCATGACCTGGGGGTTCCCAGCGTCCATTGCTGTTGCCGTCCCATTGCAGCAGAACACATCCCCCTTCTTTGCCCAGAACCAGCCCCTCACCCTGGCAAGTTCCATGGCAATAGCCTGCGCGCTGGAGCTGCTTTCCGAGACTGAACGCCAGCTGCCAGAGCGATTCCTGCAGGGTTTCTCGCTGGTACTGTAGCAATATGGCTCCCTGCAGGGCTGGAAATAACCGGCCGGCGCCGAGCAGAACGATACTGCTTAATGTCATGGCGATAAGCGTTTCCAGTAAGGTGAATCCCTGCTGATTTAGCTGCATTTGTGACTCCCGTTAACCTCGCAGAGGCGTATTCTTCCCTGAGCGGATAGCACCACGTGCCACTGCCCCGCCGGGCTTTGCAATAAAATATGGCCCGGCCAGGCGGTATTCCTCAGCCCGTAAAACCCGATGCCTGGCGTTATCTCTGCGATCTCAACATCGGCAAAAGGCTGGAGCAGCTGCCAGCGCTTGCCAGAGCCACAAGCATTCACCACAACCAGTTTGCTTGTCAGACACCACTTTTTTTCCGTGCGGCTCACGGTTAATAAATGGTCGTGGTTATGCCAGTTCGCGTCGCTGCGCAGCTGTTCGAGCAGGTTACGAATCTGCTGGCTGGTCATCCACAAGCGCTGTTGCTGCTGCCATTGTTGCCAGCCATACACGCCGCCTGCGCTAAGCATGACCACGATGACCATCACCACCATTATTTCGATCAGGCTAAAGCCATACTGTTTGGTTTTCATCACCGCAGTGTGCCAGCGGGAAAATTCTGCGCGAGCGGCAAGTTTGCGTTTTTCGGGGCAGCCCGAAGCAGAGTTTTACCGTTACGATAAATTGCAGAAGAGCCGGAAAGCGGCTCGTAAAGGCGATATTCAGGCAAAAAAAAACCGGCGCGCAAATGGCACCGGTTATGGCAGGCTCGCAGCCGTCAGATGGCGACTGGCGCTTTGATCGCAGGGTGCGGATCGTAGCCTTCAATGTCGAAATCTTCAAAGCGGTAGTCAAACAGCGACTCAGGTTTACGCTTGATAACCAGCTTTGGCAACGCGCGCGGCTCACGCGTTAATTGCAGACGCGTCTGTTCAAGGTGGTTGCTGTACAGATGGGTATCCCCACCGGTCCAGACAAAATCCCCCACCTGCAGGTCGCATTGCTGCGCCATCATATGTACCAGCAGCGCATAGCTGGCAATATTAAACGGCAGGCCGAGGAAGATGTCGCACGAGCGCTGGTACAGCTGGCAGGAAAGCTTGCCGTCCGCCACATAGAACTGGAAGAACGCGTGGCAAGGGGCCAGCGCCATTTTATCCAGTTCACCCACGTTCCAGGCCGAAACGATAATGCGGCGCGAATCAGGGTCGTTTTTAAGCTGGTTAATCACCGTGGTTAGCTGGTCGATATGGCGGCCATCAGGGGTGGCCCATGAGCGCCACTGTTTGCCATATACCGGGCCGAGGTCGCCGTTTGCATCTGCCCATTCATCCCAGATAGAGACGTTATTCTCATGCAGCCAGGCCACGTTGGTGTCCCCTTTCAGGAACCACAACAGCTCATGAATGATGGAGCGTAAATGGCAGCGTTTCGTGGTCACCAGCGGGAAACCATCCTGCAGATTGAAGCGCATCTGATGGCCGAAAATCGACAGCGTGCCGGTGCCGGTACGGTCATCTTTTGGCGTGCCGTTTTCCAGCACATGTTTCATCAAATCAAGATACTGTTGCATATTTCCTCACGAAAGCTGCTGCTGTGGACGGCGACGATAGGCCCAAACCATCATAATCACACCCGCGACAATCATCGGAATCGAGAGGATTTGCCCCATGCTGATGTACTGAACCCACTCGCCGGTAAACTGGGCATCCGGCTGGCGGAAGAATTCAACAATGATGCGGAACAGGCCGTAGCCAATCAGGAACAGGCCGGATACCGCACCCAGCGGGCGTGGCTTACGAATAAACAGATTAAGGATGATAAACAGCACAATGCCTTCCAGCACCATTTCATAAAGCTGGGAAGGATGGCGCGGCAGGACACCGTAGGTATTAAACAGCGACTGCCATTCAGGATGGGTCGCCAGCAGGCCGATATCTTCACTGCGCGAGCCCGGGAACAGCATCGCCCACTGGAAGTTGGGATCGACACGCCCCCACAGCTCGCCATTGATAAAGTTGCCCAGGCGGCCAGCGCCGAGGCCAAATGGGATCAGTGGCGCAATGAAATCAGCAACCTGGAAGAACGAACGGCGGGTGCGGCGCGCAAACCAGATCATCACGCAGATAACCCCGACCAGGCCGCCGTGGAAGGACATGCCGCCATCCCAGACTTTAAACAGGTAGAGCGGGTCGGCAAGGAACGCGGGCAGATTGTAGAAGAAGACATACCCAAGACGCCCGCCGAGGAATACCCCAAGGAAGCCCGCATACAGCAGGTTTTCGACTTCGTTTTTCGTCCAGCCGCTGCCTGGCTGGTTAGCACGACGGCCGGCAAGCCACATGGCAAACACGAAGCCGACCAGGTACATCACGCCATACCAGTGCAGAGAGACTGGCCCGATGGAGAAAATCACCGGATCAAATTCAGGGAAATGCAGATAGCCACTATTCATCTGTCACCACAAACCATTGTTACCCCACCGAAAGCCGACGATGGGTTGCAAGTACGCATCTGTGCGGATGCGCTCCGAAAGCAGCGGATCATAGCACAAAGGCCACCCGGGTTAAGTCGGTGAAGTTGTAAAAGATATGTAAGAGCACGGGAAGATGCGGAAACGACGAGCGTCTTAGCGCCCGCCGCGAATCAAACCACCCATTCCGCGCCGTTCCATAAACGATGCCACCTGATGGCGCACTTCTGTGGCCAGCTGAGCTTCAAGGCTGCGCTGGGTGAGCTGTTGCACCTCCTCAAGGCTAATATGGCGCAGCAAGTATTTGACGCGGGCCACCGAGCGGCCGTTCATCGATAAATGGCGATAGCCCATCCCCACTAACAGCGCAACGCACATGGGATCGCCCGCCATTTCTCCGCACAGGCACAGGTCGATAGCATGGCGTTCAGCTTCTTGCGCAATATGGTTCAGCGCGCGCAGCATCGCCGGGTGCAGGCTGTCATACAGGCTGGCGACGCGGGTATTGTTGCGATCGACCGCCAGCAGATATTGCGTCAGGTCGTTGGTGCCCACCGAAATAAAGTCCACCCGGCTGGCAAGATGCCCCAGCATAAAGACCATTGAAGGGACTTCAACCATCACGCCAATACGCGGTTTTGGCAGCTCGTAGCCGAGCACCTCTTCCACTTCACGCCCGGCGCGATCGATCAGGCGACGCGCCTCGTCTATCTCGTCGATGCTGGTGATCATCGGCAGCAGAATGCTCAGGTTACCGGTTGCCGCATTGGCACGCAGCATGGCTCGCACCTGCACCAGGAAAATCTCGGGCTGATCGAGCGTGATGCGAATGCCGCGCCAGCCCAGGCATGGGTTTTCTTCACTGATAGGCATGTAAGGCAGTTGCTTATCGGCACCGACATCCAGGGTGCGCAGCGTGACCGGTTTTTCATTAAACATCTGCAGCATGCCCTGATACTGCGCGACCTGCTCCTCTTCGGACGGGAAGCCGCTTTGCAGCATAAAGGGGATTTCGGTGCGGTATAGCCCGATCCCATCAATACGGCCGCCAAGCTGTTGTTCATGCTCCGGGCTCAGACCCGCGTTGAGCATCACCTGCACGCGCTCACCGCTTTTCAGCGCCGCCGGGCTATCAACGTCGTCTTCCACCAGGCGGCTGAGTTCATTCTCTTCGGTGATAAGCCGCTGGTATTCCTGCAGCAGCACCGTTTCCGGGTCAACCAGCAGTTCACCCCGATAGCCGTCAACAACCAGGGTACGGCGGTGCAGGACCGAAGGCTGAATATCGGCTCCCATCACGGTTGGGATACCCAGCGCACGCACCATGATTGCGGCGTGTGAGTTGGCTGCCCCGTCACGCACCACCACCCCAACCAGGCGGTTTTGCGGCAGCTCAGCAAGGGTGGTGGCAGATAACTCATCGGCCACCAGCACAAAGCGTTCAGGCCAGGTGTTTGGGCTCTGAATAGTGTCATCGAGATGGAATAGCAGGCGCTGGCCGAGCGTGCGCAGATCGCCCGCGCGTTCTTTCAGGTAGCTGTCGCTTAAACTTGCGAACTGTTCCGCAAATTTTTCGATAACTTTTTTAACCGCCCATTCGGCAACCGAGCCTTTGTCCACCTCTTCGAAGAGTTCACGTCGAAGCCGGGCATCGGTTAACAGGTGCGAATAGAGGTCAAAAATGGCGGCCGTTTCTTTTTGCGCTCCCGCGGCAAAGCGTTTGCTGTAGCGGCGAAACTCGTTAGACGCTTCTTCAAGGGCGGCGGTCAGACGTTCGCGCTCAAGCGTGGTATCCAGCGTCGAAGCCTCGGACACCTGCTCCATCAACGGGAGAGTCGAATCCATCCAGCCTTCAGCAATCGCCACGCCGGGAGACGCAGGCAGCGCACGAATACGCGTCTGGCGATACTGGCCAAATAAGGCGGTTAGCTGTGATTGAGAGAGGATCGCGGCCATCTGTGTGGCTAGCGTGACAAGGAAGGACTCCTCGCTTTCATCATATTGGCGATGCTCCCGCTGCTGGACCACCAGCACCCCCAGCAATTGACGGCGCTGGATGATAGGCACCCCAAGGAAGGCGCGAAAACGCTCTTCTTTAACGGCAGGAACATATTTAAAGCTAGGGTGCTTCTGCGCATCCGCAAGGTTTATCGGCTCCGCAAGACGCCCAACCAGGCCGACGATGCCTTCATCAAAGGCGAGAGTCACAGTACGGCCGCGCGGCTTTTTAAGGCCGCGCGTCGCCATCAGGTAAAAGCAACGCCGGTCATGATCTGCGAGATAAACCGAGCAGACCTCGGTGTCCATCGCAAGGCAGATATCTGTAACCAGAATATCCAGCGCCTCATTGAGGCGCGGAGCGCTGGCAACCTTCTCGACTATTTCTCGCAGACGGGTGAGCATTTTTGGCGTGACTTAACCTCTTTTACGTCGCCATGCAGGCGCATTATTACGTGGTGGCGCAACTTCCTGCAGCGGCATAACAACGCTTGCAAACTCTTTCATCACCCGACGATAAACATCGCGTTTAAAGGAGACAACCTGACGAACCGGATACCAGTAGCTCACCCAACGCCAGCCATCAAACTCTGGGGTACTGCTGGTTTGCATATTGATATCGTTATCGGAGCTGATCAACTGCAAAAGGAACCATTTTTGTTTCTGGCCGATACAAACCGGCTTTGTGTCCCAACGCACCAAACGTTTAGGTAACTTGTAACGTAACCAGTTTCGGGTCGAGGCGAGTATGCGCACATCTTTACGCTGCAGACCCACCTCTTCGAAAAGCTCCCGGTACATGGCCTGTTCCGGAGATTCGCCAGGGTTGATGCCACCTTGCGGAAACTGCCAGGAATGTTGACCAAAGCGCCTGGCCCACATCACCTGACCCTGCCGATTACAGATTACGATACCAACATTCGGGCGGTAGCCATCATCATCGATCACCGGACTACCTCAAAACAAACTTAGATTAGGGCGATTGTTTCATACAAGCGACAGGCGGTAAACCACTGTGTCACCGCCGGTAAAAGGAATAACGGTTGAATAACTCACAAAATATGACCGAGTTATAAACATTGGCGATCGACAGCCCGGCAGTTTATTCACTTTTTCTGTGGATATAACTGTGAAGAACTACCTTATACACGCGGGACAACTTAGGATAAGTCTGCTTACCCCACAAAAATAAGAAATAAAATATATAATGTATTCAATAAAATAAACAAAAAACCATTCACCCTTTGCTAAGTAATGTGATGATCGTCACATGCAAAGATCTTTCACTGACGAAAGATCGACCAATGCGGTTTTTATCCACAGATTGTGCCAACAAGTTAGTCACAATCTGGTGAAAAAATGGATTTACCCCCCAGTCAAGGCTGTAAATCGAACCAGTAGTGAGCTTTTTTACCAGTTATCCCATTTTTCTGTGGATAACCCGGTGTAAGATCCTGTTCATTGCCGGTGACCAGAATGGGAAAAGGTTTTTGCAGCAACGATAAATGGCAAATTGTGGCGATAAAAATGATGAAAAATCAGTTAATTGTCATTCTTATCCCCGACGCGCTAAACTATTTCCACACTGTGGGTAAAACACGTCTATTTTTTGACCAGCAGGCAGCATGCAAACTCTTAGTCCTTTACTTCACCCTCCAGAAAACGAACAGATTTTGCTGGCCCAGGCGCAGAAGCTGGCAGGCTATACCTTAGGTGAGCTGGCAGCCCTGGCGGGTTTGCCGATCCCAAAGGATCTTAAACGCGATAAAGGCTGGATCGGCGTGTTGCTCGAACTCTGGCTAGGGGCCAGCGCCGGGAGTAAACCCGAACAAGATTTCGCCGCCCTGGGGATTGAGCTAAAAACCATTCCGGTTGACCGTCTTGGTCGTCCACTCGAAACCACCTTTGTGTGTGTCGCGCCGCTCACGGGTAATACCGGTGTGGTATGGGAAACCAGCCATGTGCGCCATAAATTAAAACGCGTCCTGTGGGTACCGGTTGAAGGGGAGCGGCAAATCCCCCTTGCCGAACGCCATATTGGCTCGCCGCTGCTGTGGGCGCCTTCCCCAGCCGAAGAGCGCCAGCTACGCCAGGACTGGGAAGAGCTGATGGATTTGATTGTGCTGGGCCAAGTCGAGCGCATCACCGCTCGCCACGGAGAAGTGCTGCAGCTGCGCCCCAAAGCGGCCAACAGTAGAGCGTTGACCCATGCCGTGGGCGCCGATGGCTCCCCCATCCTGACGCTACCGCGCGGTTTTTATCTGAAAAAGAACTTTACTGCGGCGCTGCTGGCCCGTCATTTCTCGTTGTGACTTCATTTAACTTGCGCCCCGTTCCAGGCTGGCGTTTATAATTGACGTTTTCCCCATTTCTGGCAGGATTTTTTTAATGTTATTTTCATGGATTACCGATCCTAACGCGTGGATGGCGCTAGGCACCCTGACGATTCTGGAGATCGTATTGGGTATCGACAATATCATCTTCCTTTCGCTGGTGGTGGCGAAGCTGCCGAAAGCCCAGCAGGCGCAGGCCCGCCGTCTGGGCCTGGGTGCGGCGATGATTATGCGACTGGTATTGCTGGCCTCAATCGCCTGGATGACGCACCTGATCCATCCGCTGTTTAGCGTTATGGGCCATGAGTTCTCGGCGCGCGATCTGATTTTACTGCTCGGCGGGCTGTTCTTAATCTGGAAAGCAAGCAAAGAGATCCACGAGTCTATCGAAGGGGAAGAGGAAGGGATAAAAACCAACGTTCACTCTTTCTTCGGCGCTATCGTGCAAATCATGCTGCTGGATATTATTTTCAGCCTGGATTCGGTGATCACCGCCGTTGGCCTCTCCGATCATCTTTTCATTATGATGGCCGCCGTGGTCATTGCCGTGATGGTGATGATGTTTGCCGCGAAACCGATTGGCGATTTTGTCGAACGCCACCCGTCGGTAAAAATGCTGGCGCTGTCATTCCTGCTGCTGGTGGGCTTTACCCTGATTCTTGAAAGCTTCGATATTCATGTGCCGAAAGGCTACATCTATTTTGCGATGTTCTTCTCAATTGCTGTCGAAACGCTGAATCTGGTCCGCAACAAAAAGAACCCGCTGTAACCCTCCCGGGGGAATTTTTCCGCTTCCCCCGCGTTCCTTTTAAGAATTTACTGCTTACGTTCTCCACTTTGCTGGGTTATTACTAGACTATAGATGTCATTCCATACCCCACGAGGCGAATAACGATGAAAAAATGGGCCGTTCTGATTTCCGCTGTCGGTCTGGCATTTGCGGTTTCAGGTTGTAGCAGCGATTACGTGATGGCGACCAAAGATGGTCGAATGATCCTGACCGATGGAAAACCCCAGGTTGATGATGATACCGGCCTGGTGAGCTATCGCGATCCGCAAGGCAATGAAATGCAAATCAACCGTGACGATGTTTCACAAATCATTGAGCGTTAACGAATAAAGGTCAGCGCCATGCTGGCCTGCCACACTTTTCTTCGCCGCCCCTCTTCCTCTTTTGCTTTCCCTCTGCCATGTTGATAGTCCATTTTTATCGGGCAGCCTGCTGGCCGATAAGACCGAAGAATAAGGAAAGCGGCTATGCAATATCATCGTATCCCCCACAGCGCTCTTGAAATAAGTACGCTAGGGCTGGGAACCATGACCTTTGGTGAGCAAAACAGCGAAACCGACGCTCATGCACAGCTTGATTACGCCATTCACCAGGGCGTTAACCTGATTGATGTGGCTGAGATGTACCCAGTACCGCCCCGCCCGGAAACCCAGGGGCTAACCGAAACCTACGTCGGTAACTGGTTAAAACAGCGTGCGAATCGTGAAAAGCTGATTATCGCCTCGAAAGTGAGCGGCCCGAGTCGCAACAACGACGCAGGTATTCGCCCTAATCAGATACTGGATCGCAGAAATATTCGCGATGCGCTGGATGCCAGCCTGAAGCGTCTGCAAACCGACTATCTCGATCTCTATCAGGTTCACTGGCCGCAGCGCGCCACCAACTGCTTTGGCAAACTGGGCTACGAATGGAGCGATAATGCGCTGCCGGTGACGCTGCTTGAAACGCTTGAAGCGCTAACTGAATTCCAGCGCGCCGGGAAAATCCGCTACATCGGAGTTTCCAACGAAACGCCGTGGGGCGTGATGCGCTATCTGCAGCTGGCGGAAAAACATGATTTGCCGCGTATTGTCACCATTCAGAATCCCTACAGCCTGGTGAACCGCAGTTTTGAAGTGGGGCTGGCCGAAATCACCCAGCGCGAAGGGGTTGAGCTACTGGCTTACTCCTGCCTGGCGTTCGGTACGCTGACCGGGAAATATCTCAACGGAGCCAAACCAGCTGGCGCGCGCAACACGCTGTTTAGCCGTTTCACGCGCTACAGCGGTGAACAAACTCAGCGCGCGGTTGCCGCCTATGTTGAGGTGGCTAAACGACATAATCTCGACCCGGCACAAATGGCGCTGGCGTTTGTCCGCCGCCAGCCGTTTGTCGCCAGCACGCTGTTAGGCGCCACCACGCTTGAGCAGTTGAAAACCAATCTTGAAAGCCTGTATTTGGACTTAAATGAAGACGTGCTTGAAGAGCTGGAAGCGGTAAACCGGGTTTATACCTACCCGGCACCCTAATGTGCAAGTCTCCTCTCCGCCGGAGAGGAGAAAAACTATCTCTGACGCCTCTGCCAAACCCATAATCCGCTAATCGCCAGCGCAAATACGGCGCCAAAGCCGATACCGATACCAACAATCGATGCCCCGGTTTTAACCGCCAGCGAGAACAATCCCAGCATCAGCAACATTGCGGTATTTTCACCGAGGTTCTGCACCGCAATCGCATTGCCCGCGCCAACCGAATGTTTGCCACGCTCCTGCAGCAGCGCATTAAGCGGAACCACAAAGAAGCCGCCCATGATACCAATCAGCAACAGCAGCAGATAAGCGGGCAGCAGCGCATTCTGGAGCGCGAAGAACAACACGCCAACGCCGATAAAAATACCGGCTGGCATACAGCGCGCCACGGTTTTTAGCGTCACCAGTTTTGCCGCCGCACCCGCGCCCACCACAATCCCCACGGCAACCATGGCGTTCAGGTAAGTGGGCGTCGCGTTATCGGTAATCCCTAATGCTACCGGCACCCACAGCACCAATAAGAAACGCAGCGTGACGCCTGCGCCCCAGAACAGGCTGGTGCCGACTAACGAGAAACGAGTATCGCCGCTTTGCCAGAGCACGCGGGTGGCGCTGAAGAAACTGCGCGTCATTGGAGCAAAGCGCCATGATTGCCCTGGGCGTGCCGGGGCCAGTTTCGGGATGTAGAGGTTAGCCAGCACCGCACCAGCATAGACCAGCACGCACACGCCAAGCGCCGCCACAATATTCCAGTCAGCCAGGATGCCACCGGCCATCGAGCCAAGCAGAATGGCGGCAATGGTCGAAGACTCCATCAGGCCATTGGCTTTTACCAGCCGCTCGCCCGTCGTTAACTCACCGAGAATGCCGTATTTGGCCGGCGAGTAGGCCGCCGCGCCAATCCCGACCAGCAGATACCCCACGAAGGGGTTGAGACCCACACAGATCGCCGCCGCGCCAAGCAGCTTGAGGCCGTTGGCAAACATCATGACTCGCCCTTTAGCAAAACTATCCGCAACCTGGCCGACAAATGGGGCAAACAAAATATATGCGCCGACAAAAACCATCTGTAACACAGGCTGGCTCCAGTCAGGGTAAAACTGCTGTTTCAGCACCGCAAGGGTGGCGAACAGCAGCGCATTATCCCCAAATGCGGATAAAAACTGCGCGCCGGTAACGGCCATCATCCCTCTGGACCAAATAGAGGTATTGTTCACAACACGATCATGCATTCTCTCTCTCCGGCTGGGTGACCAGCGCTGTCAGGCTGACGAAATCAGGCTTACCGCTCCCCAACACGGGCAGCAGTTTCAGGAAGCGTATATCGCGCGGTACGGCCAGTTCAGGCACGCCGTTTACGCGGGCATAGTGCAGCAGTTTTTCACGGTTTAGCTCGCTGTCGGTGGTGAACAGCACCAGAGCTTCGCCTTTGGCGGCATCGGTTTTGATAACGGTGGCATGCATTTTTTCCGGCGAAACGCCCAGCGCCAGCTGTTCAACCATTTCCAGCGAAACCATTTCACCGGCAATTTTGGCAAAGCGTTTAGCTCGCCCCTGGATAATACAAAAGCCGTGTTCATCAAATGTGACAATATCGCCCGTATCGTACCAGCCTTGTTCCATTTCGCCGTTCGCATTCTCAGCAACCGGCGCTTCCAGCACGCCCGGATTTTCCACGCGCAGATAACCTTTCATGACATTCGGCCCTTTCAGCTGCAGCCGCCCCCCCTCTTCGATGCCCGGAACGGCCACCAGACGGGCATCCATCGCTGGCAAAATACGCCCTACGGTGCCTACTTTCGCCGCCATCGGAACGTTGATGGAAACCACTGGCGCACACTCCGTCACGCCATAGCCTTCCAGCACGCGCAGGCCAAATTTATCCTGCCACAGCTGTTTGGTGCTTTGCTGGAGTTTTTCCGCCCCCGCCACCACATAGCGCAAACGGAAGAAGTCATAAGGGTTGGCAAAACGCGCGTAGTTGCCAAGGAATGTCGAGGTGCCAAACAGCACGGTGCAGTTACGGTCATAAACCAGCTCCGGCACCATGCGGTAATGCAGCGGGCTTGGGTAGAGGAAAACTTCCGCACCGGTTAACAGCGGGGTAAATAACCCCACCGTCAGGCCAAAAGAGTGAAATAACGGCAGCGCCGACATAAAGCGGTCGTTGGCAGTGAAATCAGCGATGGTGCGAATTTGTTCGACGTTCGCCAGCAGGCTTTTGTGGCTGTGCACCACGCCTTTGGGGTTGCCTTCAGAACCGGAAGTAAACAGCACCATCGCCGCATCTTCCGGCTGCTGTTTTACCTGCGCCAGGCGCGGCAACAGTAAATGAGCAAAGATCCACAACTTATCAGCTAAAGTCACATCGGCTTTTAAGTCTTCAAGGAATACCCAGCGCACCTGGGTGAGCTGTTCTGGCAGATGCCATAACTTGCCTTTATCAAGGAACTGGCGCGAGGTGAAGATTGTTTTGAGCCGCGCGGCGGTCATCGCGCTGGTTAGCCCTTTCACCCCGGCGGTGTAGTTCATCATCGCCGGAATGCGACCACGAGATGAGGCACCAAAAATCACCGCCGCACTGATTGCCGCATTCGGCAGCATCAGGCCAATGGTCTCCCCCGGCGCGCTGTATTTATCAAGAATTCGGCCGACAAACAGCGACTTAGTCAGCAAGCTGCGGTAGGTATCAGGCTTAAAATTAATATCTTCAATGCAGTTTTTCCGCTCGCCATAGCGATAGCGGGCAGCAAGCAATGCCTCATATAACGTTTCGCGAGGGCGCACCGCCATACGCGCTTCCATCATTATCTGATGCAGCATTTCGCCCGCCATTTTACGGCGATCGCGCGCTCGGGGCGCATCCGGCATTGGCACTGATGTTGGCGGCAGAATATGCAGGCTGATACGCGGAAACAGACGACGTTTGACCAGTCCTTTCAGGCGGCTGAAAAAGGTCAGCTCGGCACCGTCGATACGCACAGGGATAACCGTCGCATTGGATTTTGCGGCAATAAACCCGGCGCCTTCGTAAATTTTCATCAACGAACCGGTTACTGAGATGCGCCCTTCCGGGAAGATAACCACCGGGCGCCCCTGCTCCACCAGCCGCACCAGATGTTTTATCGACATCGGTTTTGTCGGGTCGAGCGGCACAAATTCAATCAGCGGTTTTAGCCAACGCATATACCACTGCCGACTAATAGAAGAGTAGACCGCGAAAACCGGGCGGCCGGGTAAAAAAAGCGCCAGCAAGATGCCGTCAATAAAAGAGACATGGTTTGGGACAATCAGCACCCGCGACTGGGAAAGAGGTTGCGGATCGCCATAGAGCCGCACCCGGAACAGAAGACGAAACAGCGTACGGAAAAAACCAAATAGCATAGCAACTCCCTTTGTCATGAATAAGCTGCGGGCACTTAAATGTAGTGGCAGATTACATGACTAATTGCACAGGAGCGATAGTTTGGGTACACAGGAGCGAGAGTTTGAGTAAAGGAGGTTGTTGAAAATCGGCTAAAAAAAACCTGCGCATCTGCGCAGGTCGGTGCAAAAGAATTGTACTTAACAACGTAACCAGAATTCTCACCAATCAATACCTCTGGGATGACAAATGTAGCAGTGACCGCGCCCGTTTCGCCATCGCGAAATAGCAACAGCACGCTGCAAACTGTAAGCAAAGATTTAGGCTGAAATCATTAAAAATCCGTAACATGGCTATTCTTTCCGCGCCACCTGCCCCCCCGGGCCTGCGTAGTGTAACGCTGACACCAGTACGCCCCGGGTTTTCGGTAAGTTTGCGACGATGGCGAGCGTTGCGACCTTGAAGTAACGCGCCTTTTCCGTAACACTTAACTTGTGTAAACGCTTACCCACAGGAATATTTACCATGGCGACAATAAAGGATGTAGCAAGACTGGCAGGCGTTTCTGTCGCCACTGTCTCTCGTGTGATTAATGCTTCACCAAAAGCCAGCGAAGCCTCACGCCTCGCCGTCACCAGCGCGATGGAAGAACTCAATTACCATCCCAACGCGAATGCCCGGGCGCTCGCCCAGCAAACCACTGAAACCATTGGTCTGATTGTGGGGGATGTTTCCGACCCGTTCTTTGGCGCGATGGTCAAAGCCGTCGAGCAAGTGGCATACCGCACCGGCAACTTTTTATTGATCGGTAACGGTTATCACAACGAACAGAAAGAACGGCAGGCCATAGAGCAGCTTATTCGCCATCGCTGTGCCGCATTGGTGGTCCACGCGAAGATGATCCCCGATAGCGATCTGATTTCGCTGATGAAGCAGATGCCCGGCATGGTGGTGATTAATCGCATCCTGCCCGGCTTTGAGCAGCGTTGTGTCGCCCTTGATGACCGTTATGGTGCATGGCTTGCCACCCGCCATCTGATTCAGCAGGGCCATACCAAAATTGGCTATCTGTGTTCCAACCATCAGATCTCCGATGCGGACGATCGACTTCAGGGTTACTACGATGCGCTGACGGAGCACGGTTTGTCGATTAACGATCGCTTAGTCACTTATGCCGAGCCGGACGAAAGCGGCGGCGAGCAGGCAATGACGGAGCTGTTAGGCCGGGGGAAAAATTTCACTGCGGTCGCCTGCTATAACGACTCTATGGCCGCCGGTGCGATGGGCGTTCTCAATGATAACGGGATTGAGGTGCCAAAAGAGATTTCGCTGATTGGCTTCGATGATATTCTCATCTCACGCTACGTGCGCCCGCGCCTGACCACCGTGCGCTACCCAATCATCACCATGGCAGCACAGGCCGCAGAGCTGGCGCTGGCGCTGGCCGAAAAACGCGAGCTGCCGGAAATCACCCATATGTTTAGCCCGACGCTGGTACGCCGCCACTCGGTCATCGCCTGGTCTGGCGAATAATTGGCAGCGTGAGCCGGCAGGCTTTTTACATCAGCTTTCCCTGGAAGAGAGGAACCGATTCGAATAAATAACCATCGAAATCAGGCGCATCGGAATCTGACTGTTCGAGCAGGCTATTTTTAACGTTTTCCAGATGCTGCCACATCGCCTGCCACGACCCCATCACATCACGGCGACGCAGCGCTGCCAGAATGGTTTGCAGGTCCCCCAGCCATTTCAGGCGATAGCTGCGCGTATCAATGTGCGCCCGCAGCTGCTGCCACATCGGGCTGCTGTCCTGATGGCGCCAGATATTTTCTACCGTTGCCAGCAGCATCTGGTTTTGTGAAGCGCCAGCCAGAACCAGATGAAACATTTTGCAGTTGTCCTGGCTCAGATCGTTTATCGCAATCGCCCGCTGCTCTTGTTCAAGAATGCGCTTGAGGTTGTCAATATCAGCTTTGGTTGCCATTTTGGCGGCGAATGCCGCAATATTGCTTTCCAGCAGCTGGCGCGCCTGCAGCATTTCAAACGGGCCGATATCGCTGCTGAAAAAGGCTTCTTCTTCCACTTCGTGTTCGCCCGGAACGCGAGTGACGTACACGCCAGATCCCTGACGGATATCTACCGTGCCCTGCAGTTCAAGCATCAGCAACGCTTCACGAACAATGGTGCGGCTAACGCCATAAGTCTCCGCAATGTTACGTTCGGGCGGCAAACGTGAGCCGATCGGATATAACCCCTGCATAATTTGCGCGCGCAGATCCTCACCTATTTCCTGATACTGTTTTTTTTCTGGCGAAAGCACAACCTTGTCCACGATATCACCCGCCTGGTTGATTCTCAGCGCCATGAGGTTCAGGCGCTGTTGTATACCCGTTAGCTTATCAACTTATTCATCTGAATCAGACTGAGAATAAACTCCATGCTTTTTCCTTCTTTATCAGCCATCTCCTGCATGATTATTTCCATTCATCGTCAACCCTGAGCTGCAACGTGCGGGTTTCGCCCAGCGCCCGGTACCAATGGGCAGATTTTTTAGCGCGGCGCTCACGGTTGTTTTGCAGATTAATTTCAATCAGCCCGTAGCGATTTTTAAAAGCGTTCATTGGCGAGACATTATCGGTGAAAGCCCACAGCATATAGCCCTGGCAGTTTGCGCCTTCTTCGCGAGCACGCAGCGCCTGGTATAAATGTTCGCTAATAAACGCGATGCGGTAATCGTCCTCAATCACCCCATCGGCATTGCGGAACTGCGCTTCGTTTTCGGTTCCCATCCCGCTTTCAGCGACAAACCACGGAATATTGCGATATTCCGTTTTGATCCGCATCGCTATGTCGTAAATAATGCGCGGGTAAATCTCCCAGCCGCGCGACTTGTTCATGCGCCGCCCTGGTAATTCAAACGGCTCGTAATAATAAGCAGGATGGAATGGGGTTTCCGGGTTCCAGGCGCGTGACGGTGCTTTTACCCGGTGCGGGTAATATAAATTAATCCCCAGTTCATCCACGGTATTTTCACGGATTATCGCCAGCTCCTGCTCGGTGTAATCCCACTGTATGCCGTGTTTTTCCAGCAGTTCGATCAGCTGTGGCGGGTACTCGCCGTGCACCAGCGGATCTAAAAATACGCGGTTGTAGAACAGGTCGTAAATCTGCGCCGCTTGTCGATCGTGTGCGGCAGTTGAACGCGGATAGGTGACTTCCGGGTTAAGAATGCAGCCCACGCTGCCGCTGTACCCTTTTTCACGAAACAGCTTCACCACTTTTGCCGTGGCGAGGTTCTTGTGGTGGTTCCACTGCATCCACTTATGAGTGTTTTGCTCATAGGGCCAGCGTAGCGCGTCCAGGTAAACCCGTGTTTGCACGACAATCGGCTCGTTAAAGGTGAACCAGCGATTCACCTTGTGGGCGTATCGGGCAAAGACTTTTTCAGCGTACAGCACATACAGCTCGACCACTTTTTTCGCCGCCCAGCCGCCGTAGGTTTCAAACAGCGTGGCAGGCAATTCATAGTGCTCAAGGCAAATCATCGGCTCGATGCCGGTACGGCGCATTTCATCAATGAGATTGTCGTAGTAGCGCGCGTATTCTTCATCCACCACGCCCTTTTCATAATCAGTGAAAAAGCGCGACCAGTTGATCGAGGTACGGTAGTGCGTCAGCCCCGCCTGTTTCATTAACGCCACATCTTCACGGTAGCGGTTAATAAAATCGGTAGCGACCGCCGGGCCATACCCCTGGTGCCAGACATGCCTGTCATTTTTATACCAGGCATCAAGCCAGGAGTCCTGCCCCTCTTTTTTGCCGCTCCAGCCTTCCGTTTGCCAGGCCGATGCCGCAGCGCCGAGGATAAAGCCTTCCGGGATAGTGATTTTTACGTTGCTCATGCCTTCCTCACGCGTTGTTGGCCATTTGTTGCTGCTCGGCCTGCAGCTGCGCAAGCTCCGCGCGGCGCGAGGCAATTTTCACAAACGGCAGATAAATCAGCACCGAAACCAGAATACAGCCCAGTTGCGTCACGACCGCGCCCATGGAGCCCGCGGTAGAAAGCCAGGCGTTGATCAATGGCGGCGTAGTCCACGGCACCATCACCACCGCTTTACCGGCAAAGCCCATCACCGTTGCAAAGTAGCCAATCGTGCCGGTAACCAGTGGCGTAATAATGAAGGGAATAGCCAAAATAGGGTTAAGCATAATCGGCATACCAAAGATCACCGGCTCGTTAATATTGAAGATCCCTGGACCGAATGAGAGCTTAGCTATCTCTTTCATTTCTTTTCGTTTAGTGGCAATCATCACCGCAATCAGCAGGCCGATAGTCAGACCCGACCCGCCAATACTCATATACACATCCCAGAACGGCATGGTGATGATATTGGGGATCTCTTTGCCCTGCTCAAATGCGCTCATATTGACGGTAATCGCCCCGAGCAGCAGCGGCTCGCGGATAGGTTTAATCATCTGGTTGCCGTGGATCCCGATAACCCAGAAAAGCTGGGCTACGAACATCAACAGCAGGATCCCCGGCAGGCTTTGCACCACTTTTTCCAGCGGTTGCTGCACCACCTGATACACCGCGTCATACAAATACATGCCGGTAGTCTGGTGGAAAATAAATCCAAAAGTGGCAATCGCGGTAACGGTAATGATCGAGGGGATCAAGGCGGAGAAAGAGGCGGAAACGTTAGGCGGTACGGTATCGGGCATTTTTATCTTCAGCCCCTCGCGTTGTTCCAGCCAGCAGTAAATCTCCACCGACAAAATGGCGATAAACATGCCGAGGAACAGGCTACGGGTATCAGAAAACTGGCGCGCCAGAATATCTTTCACCTGGTGCATTTCACCATCAACCATCATTTCGATGGTCGTCGGCGTTACGCAGATAAAGCAGATCACCGCCAGCAGGCCGGGAAACAGACTTTTGATGCCGTTAATGCGCCCCAGCTCAATACCAATCAGAAACACCGCGCCGATGTTCAAAAAGTTAAGCGTGGCATAGTTAATTGCCGAGGTAATCGGCTTTAGCTGAGCGAGAAAAGAGAGTGCAGAAAAACTGGCCAGCCCGTTTTTCGGGTCCAGCACCATATTAGAGATCAGTACGGAGAACGCCCCGACGATGATGACCGGCATCAGGGTAATAAAGGAAGCTTTGATCGCCATAATATAGCGGTAGCTATTGAATTTAGTGGCGAAACTTCCCAGCGAGTCGATTAACTTTTCCTGCATAGCCATAGGGTATACCTCAGTGTTATCGTTTTTTTATTATTCAGGACGAGGGGTGAGAAGCCGTTTGGTATACCAAAAGTAGAAGCAGGTGCGTAACATTTCCGTGACAAATATCCCACATCGTGCAATTGGGATTCCAATGCCGCCGATGGTGGCTAATTTGGTATGCCAAATTAACCCAACGAGCCTGCATCGGATAAAAGCGTGATCCGGCGCGACAAATAGCATCGCGAAGCCGCAAGCCCGGGGTTTCATCAGCGACGCGTGATAAGCTAGCCAGATTATGCGGCCATGCGGCAAGCGTCTTAATCAGGAATGAATTGATGGTAACAATGCTGGATGTCGCGCTACGCGCTGGCGTTTCCAAAGCAACGGTATCACGCGTGCTTAATGGGATCGGACAAGTCAAACAGAGCACCCGCGAACAGGTCTTTAGCGCCATGGAAGAGTTGGACTACCGGCCTAACTTTCTGGCGCGCTCCCTTGCCAACCGCAGCAGCAATAGCGTGGGGCTGGTGGTTTCTACTTTTGATGGATTCTACTTTGGCCGCCTGCTGCAACAGGCCTCGCGCCAGACTGAGGCCTGGGGCAAACAGCTGATCGTTACGGACGGGCACGACACGCCGCAAAAAGAGCTGGAAGCCGTTCAGATGCTGGTAGACCGCCACTGCGACGCCATCGTGCTGTACACCCGCTTTATGAATGAACGTACATTACTGTCGCTCATGAACAGCATCAAAGTGCCTTTAGTGGTGATTAACCGCGACGTCAGCCAGGCGCGCGATCGCTGCGTATTCTTTGAGCAACAGGATGCTGCGTTTCAGGCCACCGACTACTTAATTCGGCAAGGGCATCGCGACATTGCCTGTATCACGGTGCCAATCTCCACGCCGACCGGGCAGGCGCGCCTGATGGGTTATCGCAAAGCGTTGCAAAAGCATGGGATTACCTTTAGCGAGGAACGCGTGAAATATGGCGATTCGAGCATGACGCTCGGCCATAAATTGTGCCATGAACTGCTGGAAAGCCGCGTGCCGTTTAGCGCGCTGTTTGCCTGTAACGATGATATGGCCCTTGGCGCTTCGAAAGCGTTGCACCAGGCAGGCCGGCGTATCCCACAGGATATTTCGCTATTTGGCTTTGATGACGCGCCGAGCGCCCAGTGGTTAGAACCTGCGTTATCCAGCGTCTATTTGCCTATCGACAGCATGATCACAACCGCCATCGATCGGGCGATAAAACTGGCAAACGGTGAGGTGCTTAACGCGATCCCACCGTTTGTTGGCAAGCTGGTGCTACGAGAATCTGTGGGACCGGGGCCGTTTTACACTTCTAAAGCCAGCAATTCCTGAATGGTCTGGCGGCGGCGAATCAGCCGCGCCTGCCCGTTATCCAGCAACACTTCCGGTAGCAGCGGGCGGCTATTGTAGTTAGAAGACATAGAGGCGCCGTACGCGCCGGTGTCATGCAGCACCAGATAATCCCCCACCTGTACCGGCGGCAGCGCGCGCGTTTCCACTTTGCCGCCTTCCTGCTGCGTAAACACATCCCCTGATTCACATAAAGGCCCGGCGACAACCGTTGCAACCAGAGGAAGCCCGGCAAGATCGCGTCCGTCTCCTGCCAGAGCAGAGATATGGTGGTAGCTGCCGTACATTGAAGGACGCATCAAATCGTTAAACCCGGCGTCAATCAGCACAAAGTGGCGCGAGCCCATATTCTTAACCGAGCGCACCTGAGCCACCAGCACCCCGGATTCCGCCACCAGGAAGCGCCCAGGTTCAATTTCCAGCTTCACCGGGTGCCCCAGATGGCGGGCGATTTTCTCACGCGCGGCATTCCACAGGCCGTAATAGTGACGGGTGTCAATGGTCTCTTCCCCTTCACGATAGGGAATCGATAGCCCGCCGCCTGCGGAAATCGCTTCCAGATCCTGCCCGAAATCAATCACCTGCTGCGCCATCGCACCGCAAACACGCTCAAGGTGGCCGTAATCAACCCCCGAACCAATATGCATGTGGATCCCCACCAGATGCAGCCTGTAGCGTTGAATAACCTCCAGCGCCTGCGGCAAATCAGCATGCCAGATACCATGTTTACTGTTTTCGCCGCCGGTATTGGTTTTCTGGCTGTGGCCATGACCGAAACCAGGGTTCACACGTAACCAGACGCGATGGCCCGGCGAAACTTCGCCAAGCTGCTGCAGCATATCGACAGAACCGGCGTTGACCGGAATTTGTTGCTCAGCCACCAGCGCAAGGGTTGGCTGGTCAATCATATCGGCGGTAAAAACGATATCGTCCTGGTTTTCCAGCGGCCTATAGCCTGCGGCCAGCGCGCGTTCAATTTCGCCCTGGGATACGGAATCGACCTTCACACCCTGCTCGCGCATCAGGCGCAGAATATGAATATTGGAGCAGGCTTTCTGCGCAAAACGGATCGCATCAAACTGGCGCAGTTGGGCAATCTGCTGGCGAATAATATCGGCGTCATAAACCCAGACCGGGCAGCCAAATTCAGCAGGCAAAGCCCGCAGGTTTTGCGCATTCAACGCGGTATCGGTGTGATTAAGCGGGCGTGGCATGGCTGGCTCCGGCAAGGTTTTATTTTCGGCTATTACGCCACAGCTGGATGTGAAGAAAAAATATCGATTTCTCTCGAATCTATGCAAAACTGATATGGATAAAGGAGAACCTGATGCCCTCAATTACCCTGCGCCATGTCGAAATTTTCCACGCGGTGATGACCGCCGGTAATCTTACCGAAGCCGCAGGACTGCTGCATACCTCACAGCCTACCGTCAGCCGCGAACTGGCCCGATTCGAAAAGCTGATTGGCCTGCAGCTGTTCGAGCGCAGCCGCGGGCGATTGCACCCCACCGTACAGGGGCTGCGTTTATTTGAAGAAGTACAGCGCTCCTGGTACGGGCTGGACAGAATATTGAATGCCGCTGAGAGCCTGCGCGAATTTCGCCAGGGCGAGCTTTCCATCGCCTGTCTGCCGGTCTTTTCGCAATCTTTCCTGCCGGGATTAGTGCAGCCGTTTCTGGCGCGCTACCCGGAACTGAGCCTGAATATCGTGCCGCAGGAATCGCCGCTTTTAGAAGAGTGGCTCTCCGCCCAGCGCCACGATTTAGGGCTGACCGAGAATACCGTGACGCCTGCCGGTACGGAGCGCCAGACGCTGCTGACGCTAAATGAAGTATGCGTGCTACCAGCCGGGCACCGCCTTGCCGATAAAAAAGTGCTGACGCCACAGGATTTTGCCGGGGAAAATTATATTAGCCTGTCGCGCACCGACAGCTATCGCCAGCTGCTGGATTCGCTCTTTCAGGAGCACGAGGTTAAGCGGCGAATGGTCATGGAGACGCACAGCGCGGCCTCGGTGTGTGCGATGGTGCGGGCGGGCGCAGGCATATCGGTGGTCAATCCGTTGACCGCGCTGGATTACGCTTCCAGCGGCGTCGTCGCAAGACGCTTTAGCGTGGCGGTCCCCTTTACCGTGAGCCTGATTCGCCCGCTGCACCGCCCTGCTTCGGCACTGGTTAGCGCTTTTAGTGAACATCTGCAAAATAGTATGCAGCTCTACATTAAGCCGCTAAACACCCTGCTCGACGCCTGAATGAAGCCCAGGACAATCACTGAACCGCCCAACCCGCTAGCGGTGAATACGCCACGGCCTCAGGCAGGAAAGCGTGATCCACCTTACAATTCTCTGGTGCCTACTATCGCAAAGCGATTTTTCAGGATACGATTCATTAAATGAAACAACGTTTCACATACAAGGATCGAGAAATGTTCACTTTTATTAAAGATACCAAACTGGAAGATTTAGGTGCAGGCGTCAGCCGCCGCATTCTGGCGCACGACGGCAAAATGATGGGTGTACAGGTTAACTTTGAAACCGGCGCCGTCGGCCCGCTGCATAATCATCCGCATGAGCAGTTAACCTATGTGCTCTCCGGCGTATTTGAGTTCACCATCGGTGAAGAGACGCACCGCGTGACTGCGGGTGATACGCTGTATAAAGAGCCGCATGTTATGCACGGCTGCGTTTGCCTGGAAGCCGGTACCCTGCTTGATACCTTCACCCCAATGCGTGAAGATTTCCTCAAGTAAGCCATAAAAAAACGGCACCTTCCTGCATGCAGAAAAGTGCCGTTGCTAATGCCATTGATGAGCTTACATTGCTTCGATATTCATCCGCGATGACAGCGCGCTGCGAACCAGTACCACGCCTGCCGCAACCATCAGCCCCACCAGTGCCGCTAATACGATAATCAGCGCTTTACCCGGCCCCTCTTTTTTCAGCGGCAGTGAAGGCTGCATCTGGAATTGGTACGGCTGGAAATTGATATCGCCAGGATTAATCGCGGCTAACACACGCAGAGTGTGTTCACGGTTTTGGATAGCGGGGTTTAACTGCGCCACATCTTTAATTGATTGCTCAATCTTCAGCTTTTCCGCAAGGCCATTAGCGCCGAGAGAAACGGAATAATCAGGATCGTCTTTTACCGCCTGTCCGCTGCTGTATACCGGCGCTGCCAGGCCGGCAGCATTCGCTACCTGCAATGAGTAACCCAGACGTTCCAGTTTCACCTTGTGCTGATTTTCGAGATTTACACGATCGAGCGCCAGTTTCTCTTTTTCAAAAGCGACCTTTAGCTCAACAGCATTTTTGATATTAGTGATGACATCCTTTTTCACTTCACCAGCAATAAACTCAACGTAGCTTTGCAGTACCTGCTGGGCATCTTCCGCATCAGGAGCGGTAAAGCTCAGCGTCCATGAAGTGTACCCAGTATCGTCACTTTTTTTAGGATCGCTGTTATCCACGGCTTTGAATTTTTGCGAGACGCCGACGATGGCACGATATAATTCGCTGTTATCAACATGACGGCTGGTCAGCAAAGTCTGGACATACGGAGAAGTTGCGAGAAATTTCTCACGCAGCTCCTGCGAGCCAAATTTCTTTAAAAACAGGTTATAGAGGCTTATCGCATCAAGATTTGTCTCCACGCCAAGCACCGTCATGTTCACGATTGCGCGACGCAGCTCAATAATATTGGCATTTTCCGGCGGCGTAACAACCGCCTCACTGGTCCATTTTTGCGGCAGCAGAAAACTGGCCGCCAGGCCGCATAGCGCAAACAACAGCGTAATCGCGACGATCTGCTTTTTAGCCGCGTAAAGAGTGGACAACAGACCCAGTAAGTCTATCTCTTCATGCTGCGTTGCCATAAGCGGATAAGGAGACGTGTTCTCTAATTGGTTGGGTTTCATTTCTATCGAAGACATAACGAGCCAGTAGTTAAATTGATTAAAAACACCTGTTTAACTTTCAGAAGGGAAAATTAAGCAGCGCTTAGGCCAGCAAAATAAGAAACAGGTTGGATTTTTAAGCCATAAGAAAATGGCATATCTGTAGTGATAATAAAAATAACCAAAACCAAAAAACACCACCAAGCAACACATTGACAACAAAGAATCAACCTTGCCACGCAGCTTAACATTCTTATATCTGTCGCCATTATTCCCAGGAATGTTCTGAAAAACAACTACGAACTTTTGCCCTGTTAAAAGCCGAAATCCCGCGCCTTTAAATTCTTCTCACGCTTAAAACCTCGTTCATTTCACATAAACGAAACAGCGTTTCGACTTTGATCACATTTCCATCATGAATCGAATGACTCAGTTACAAATCGTAATAAGATTATTTAAAACGCTGTTTTACTAATCAGGAACCGTGGTTTGGATGTTTATGAAATCCATCAGTCAATCTTGACTGACAAGCCGCGATAACAGTGATTTAAATTTTAATTATCAACCAATTATCAGGGAATGAATATGTCGAACACGCCCACCGCTTTCCGACCCATCCGTTTTGCCACGCGGGTGAGGCAATGAGTTTTATCCACGATTCTGGAAAATTTTTTAAACCCTCGATCGCCAGGTAGGTATGTATGAATGAAAACAGAATGCTGGGATTGGCATGGATATCGCCCTACATAATAGGGTTGCTAGTCTTTACTGCCTTCCCGTTTGTTTCATCTTTCTTCCTCAGTTTTACTGAGTACGATTTGATGAACCCGCCGGTATTCACCGGTATTGAGAACTATCGCTACATGTTGACCGAAGATTCACTCTTCTGGAAATCCATGGGCGTGACGTTCGCTTACGTGTTTTTAACCATTCCGTTAAAACTCGCTTTTGCACTCGGCATCGCCTTTGTGCTGAACTTTAAACTGCGCGGCATCGGCTTCTTCCGTACTGCGTATTACATCCCGTCCATTCTGGGTAGCTCCGTTGCCATCGCCGTATTATGGCGTGCGCTGTTTGCTATCGACGGTCTGCTCAACAGCTTTATCGGCGTGTTTGGACTGGACCCGGTGAACTGGCTGGGTGAGCCTTCTCTGGCGCTGATGTCGGTGACGCTTTTGCGCGTCTGGCAGTTCGGTTCCGCGATGGTTATCTTCCTTGCGGCACTGCAGAACGTTCCGCAGTCGCAGTATGAAGCGGCAATGATTGACGGCGCGTCCAAATGGCAGATGTTCATGAAAGTGACCGTGCCGTTGATTACGCCGGTTATCTTCTTCAACTTCATTATGCAGACCACGCAGGCGTTCCAGGAGTTTACCGCACCGTACATCATTACCGGCGGCGGCCCAACTCACTACACCTACCTGTTCTCGCTCTATATCTACGACACCGCGTTCAAATACTTTGATATGGGTTATGGCGCAGCGCTGGCGTGGGTTCTGTTCCTGGTCGTGGCGGTCTTTGCCTCCATCGCCTTTAAGTCATCGAAATACTGGGTGTTCTACTCCGCAGATAAGGGAGGCAAAAATGGCTGATATCCCCACCAACCAGCTCGGTTCGCCAAGCCAGACGGAACTGGCAGAGCAAGAGATTGCACAGACGTTACGCCGTGAAAAAATTAGCCGTAACATTCGCTATGTGATACTGACGTTTGTCGGCCTGTTAATGCTCTACCCGCTGGTGTGGATGTTCTCTGCGGCGTTTAAGCCGAACCATGAGATCTTCACCACGCTGAGCCTGTGGCCGGCGAACCCAACCAGCGACGGCTTCGTCAACGGCTGGAAAACTGGTACCGAGTACACCTTTGGTCACTACATGCTCAACACCATGCAGTATGTGATTCCCAAAGTGCTGCTGACCATTATCTCTTCAACCATTGTCGCTTACGGCTTTGCCCGTTTCGACATCCCGTTCAAGAAGTTTTGGTTCGCAACCTTGATTACCACCATGCTGCTGCCAAGCACCGTGCTGTTAATTCCGCAATACCTGATGTTCCGTGAAATGGGCATGTTGAACAGTTACCTGCCGCTGTGGCTGCCAATGGCATTCGCCACCCAGGGCTTCTTTGTCTTCATGTTGATCCAGTTCCTGCGTGGGGTTCCGCGCGATATGGAAGAAGCCGCGCAAATTGATGGCTGCAACTCCTTCCAGGTGCTGTGGTATGTGGTAGTGCCGATTCTGAAACCGGCCATTATCTCTGTCGCCCTGTTCCAGTTCATGTGGTCGATGAACGACTTTATCGGGCCGCTGATTTATGTGTACAGCGTAGACAAATACCCCATTGCACTGGCGCTCAAAATGTCTATCGACGTGACGGAAG
The DNA here is from genome assembly GCF_003818135.1 of Buttiauxella warmboldiae. Taxonomy (GTDB): domain Bacteria; phylum Pseudomonadota; class Gammaproteobacteria; order Enterobacterales; family Enterobacteriaceae; genus Buttiauxella; species Buttiauxella warmboldiae. The sequence goes on from NZ_RPOH01000040.1 coordinate 26,594, forward strand.
GCGCTCCATGGAACGAAATTCTGGCAATGGCGAGCATCTCCATTCTGCCATCGATCATCATCTTCTTCCTGGCTCAACGCTACTTCGTACAAGGCGTGACCAGCAGCGGAATTAAAGGTTAAGTGAGGGAATATCATGGCTGAAGTTATTTTCAACAAATTGCAAAAAGTTTACTCCAACGGCTTCCAGGCGGTTCATGGTATCGATCTGAAGATTGAAGACGGTGAGTTTATGGTTATCGTCGGCCCTTCTGGCTGCGCGAAATCAACCACCCTGCGTATGCTCGCCGGTCTTGAAACCATCAGCGGCGGCGAAGTGAGAATCGGTGAGCGCGTGGTGAATAACCTGGCACCTAAATCTCGCGGTATCGCGATGGTGTTCCAGAACTACGCCCTGTATCCACACATGACGGTGCGTGAAAACCTGGCCTTCGGTCTGAAACTGAGCAAGCTGCCAAAAGAGCAGATTGAAACCCAGGTTAATGAAGCAGCAAAAATCCTCGAACTGGATGAGCTGATGGACCGCCTGCCGCGCCAGCTGTCCGGCGGCCAGGCACAGCGTGTGGCCGTAGGGCGCGCGATTGTGAAAAAACCTGATGTGTTCTTGTTTGATGAACCGTTATCCAACCTTGATGCCAAGCTGCGTGCTTCGATGCGTATTCGTATCTCCGACCTGCACAAACAGCTCAAGAAGAGTGGGAAACCTGCAACCACCGTTTACGTGACGCACGATCAAACGGAAGCTATGACCATGGGCGACCGTATCTGCGTGATGAAACTGGGTCATATCATGCAGGTGGATACGCCGGATAACCTCTATCACTACCCGAAAAACATGTTCGTGGCGGGCTTTATCGGCGCGCCAGAAATGAACATTCGCCCGAGTAAGCTGATTGAGAAAGAAGGCCGCCTGCAAATTAGCGTCGGTAACGACACCCTGGCGCTGAACGAACGCCAGCAGCAGCGCTGCGCCGAGTACAAAAATCAGGACATCTTCTTCGGTATCCGTCCCGAGTTTATTTCCCTCTCCGATGAACCCTTCGCTGAGAGCCATTCCAGCGGTGAAATGGTGCGCGTAGAGAATATGGGCCATGAATTCTTTATCTACCTGAAGGTAGCTGATTTTGAAATGACCTGCCGCATCCCTTCCGATGAAGCTAAGCCGATGATTGAGAAAGGCCTTCACCGCAAGGTGTATTTCAAGTTTGACATGGAAAAATGTCATATTTTCGACGCTAAAACAGAACAAAACATCTCTCTCTGACAGGAGTCTATGATAATGAAAAAAGTGCTGTTAAGTACCCTGATTACCTCTACCTTAGCTATGGCTGCCGGCTCTGCATTCGCGGCAGATCAAGTGGATTTACGCATGTCCTGGTGGGGGGGTAACGGCCGCCATCAGGTCACACTGAAAGCGGTTGAAGAGTTCCAGAAGCAACATCCGAACATTAAAGTGAAATCTGAATACACCGGCTGGGATGGTCACCTGTCCCGTCTGACCACGCAGATTGCCGGCGGTACCGAGCCGGATGTGATGCAAACCAACTGGAACTGGCTGCCGATTTTCTCTAAAAACGGGACTGGCTTCTACGACCTGAATACCGTGAAGGGCGATTTGGATCTGGCGCAGTTTGATCCGAAAGAGCTGCAATCCACCACGGTTGACGGCAAGCTGAACGGTATTCCGATTTCCGTGACCGCTCGTGTGTTCTATTTCAACGACGAAACCTGGAAAAAAGCGGGCATCTCTTATCCGAAAACCTGGGATGAGCTGATGACTGCGGGTAAAACGTTCGAAAGCAAACTGGGCAAACAGTATTTCCCGGTGGTATTAGAGCACCAGGATACGCTCTCTCTGCTGCGCTCTTACATGGTGCAGAAATACAATATTCCTGAAATCGACACGGCGAACAAGCAGTTCGGCTACACCAAAGAGCAGTGGGTTGAGTTCTTTGGCATGTATAAAAAGCTCATCGACAGCCACGTGATGCCTGACACCAAATACTATGCCTCATTTGGTAAGAGCAACATGTATGAGATGAAGCCGTGGATTGAAGGTGAGTGGGCGGGAACTTACATGTGGAACTCCACCATTAAGAAGTATTCCGACAACCTGAAGCCACCGGCGAAGCTTGAGCTGGGTTCTTACCCGATGCTGCCGGGCGCTACTGATGCCGGTATGTTCTTCAAACCGGCACAGATGTTCTCTATCAGCAAAACCACTAAGCATCCAAAAGAAGCGGCAATGCTTATCAACTTCCTGCTCAATGAAAAGCAAGGTGTGGAAGCACTGGGTCTGGAGCGTGGCGTACCGTTAAGCAAAGCGGCGGTAACCCAGCTGACCGCTGATGGTGTGATTAAAGATAACGATCCGGCGGTTGCAGGCCTGAAACTGGCGCAATCTCTGCCAAATAAACTGCCAACCTCGCCGTATTTTGACGATCCGCAGATTGTTTCCCTGTTCGGGACCTCTTTGCAGTACATCGACTATGGTCAGAAAACCGTAGAAGAGACCGCAGCCGAGTTCGAACGCCAGGGTAACCGTATTCTGAAACGCGCAATGCGTTAATCAACCGAGCGTTTAATTCTCTGCCCTGCCCCGCTTGCGGTGCAGGGCATTTTTTTAACTCAACAGGAAACTTCGTTATGGCTAAAGGTAAGAAAATTCAGCTTTCTTTTCGCGCCCGCCGCGACAAGGATACAGGTACAGAAGTACTGCGTTTAACCCCGCCCCACGTGATTTGCCACCGCAATTATTTCTATCAAAAATGTTTCAGCAATGACGGACAGCGGCTGATTTTCGGTGGCGCGTTTGAAGGGCACTGGAATTACTACTCTGTGGATTTGGAAAAGCAAATCGCTACGCAACTGACTGAAGGCGCTGGCGATAACACCTTCGGCGGATTTTTGTCGGCAGACGATAAGTCGCTGTGGTATGTGAAAAATACCCGCGAGCTGCGCCGCGTCGATCTGGAATCGCTCGAAGAATATGTGGTGTATGAAGTCGATGATGAGTGGGTGGCTTACGGCACCTGGGTGGCGAATTCTGATTGCAGCCAGCTGGTGGGGATTGAAATTAAAAAGAGCGACTGGTCGCCGCTAACCAGCTGGCAGAAATTCCGCGATTTCTACTTTACCAATCCGCAATGCCGCCTGATTCGCATTGATTTAAACAGCGGCGAGCAGCAGGTCATCCTGCAGGAAAAACGCTGGCTGGGCCACCCGATTTATCGCCCGTTCGACGATGAAACCGTGGCGTTTTGCCATGAAGGCCCGCGCGATGCCATTGATGCCCGCATGTGGTTGATTAACCAGGACGGCAGCAACCTGCGCAAAGTTCGTCAGCATCAGGAAGGCGAAAGCTTTACCCACGAATTCTGGGTGCCGGACGGCTCCGCGCTCTATTACGTGGCGCACAAAGAAGGCGATGCCCACCGTTATTTATGTTCTGCCGACCCGCAATCCCTTGAGAATCGCCAGCTTCGTACCATTCCCCCATGCTCGCACCTGATGAGCAACTACGATGGTTCGTTAGTGGTAGGCGATGGCGCGCCGCACAAGACCGGAAATATCGATCTTAACGATCCGTTTATTTGGGTGTTCGATCTGAAAAAAGGCACGCAACAGGCAGTTTGCCGCCACAATACCTCCTGGAAAGTGGTTGATGGCGACCGCCAGGTGACGCATCCCCATCCTTCGTTCAGCCCGGATAATCAATGGGTGCTGTATACGTCTGATGAAGAAGGTATGCCGGCCCTCTATCTGGCCAAAGTATAAAAACAAAAAAACGCCTTCTGAGAGGCGTTTTTTAAGGTTGTTATTGCTGGTTAAATTAACGAGCTAACCAACCGCCATCCACGGCCACGGTGTAGCCGTTGATGTAATCAGAAGCGTTGGAGGCCAGGAACACGATTGGACCTTTCAGATCTTCTGGCAGGCCCCAACGGCCAGCAGGGATACGCTCAAGAATTGCCGCACTGCGCTCTTCATCAGCACGCAGCTGCTGAGTGTTGTTAGTCGCCATGTAACCCGGGGCGATGGCGTTCACGTTAATACCGTGCTGCGCCCACTCGTTCGCCAGCAGACGGGTCACGCCCATGACAGCGCTCTTCGATGCGGTGTAAGAAGGCACGCGGATGCCGCCCTGGTAAGAAAGCATTGAAGCGATGTTAATGATTTTGCCGCCTTTGCCCTGAGCGATAAACTGACGCGCAACCGCCTGAGACATGAAGAACACGCTCTTAATGTTCAGGTTCATCACGTCGTCCCAGTCTTTTTCGCTGAAGTTGATCGCGTCTTCACGACGAATCAGGCCGGCGTTGTTAACCAGGATATCGATTTGACCGAACTCAGCAACCGCACGCTCCAGCAAAGCAGGAATACCGTCGATCTGACGCAGGTCAGCGGTCAGGCTCAGGAAACGACGGCCCATTGCCGTAACGCGTTCGATGGTTTCAGCGGGTTCAACAATGTTGATACCAACAATGTCACAGCCCGCTTCTGCCAGACCGATAGCCATGCCCTGGCCCAGGCCAGTATCACAACCAGTAACAACAGCAACTTTACCTTTCAGGGAGAACGAATCCAAAATCATGTAGGTTTCCTTTTTTTTATACGGGCCTGCTGTTAGTGCAAGCATCCTGGAAAAATTGTCGGCGTTCGCCGCACTATTGATAAATCACTTACGGTGAAAACACTGTTCCGTAATCTTTGATGGGTGAATAGTAATCCTGTTGAAACGTCTTTTCAATTAGAAATGAAACGTTGTTTCAACTTTTGGGTAATACTTTTCAAATTTGATATTTTGATCACGTTCCCCTGCCCCCTGCGGCAAAAAATCCCGTTGCCTGCTGCAACTATTGTGCGTAGCTTTGCCGTTTAGTGAATACAATCACATATATTGAAACAATGTTTTGATAAATTAACACCAGAAGTTCGATCATAAATTTTAGACAGTTACGAATTGTCATTCAAAGGAGAGCATCATGGCTAAAGGTATGCGGGTTAAGCTGGATTATGAAGTGAGCAAAGACCCAGACACGGGCGTCGAAGTCACCCGCTTAACGCCACCGGAAGTAACCTGTCATCGTAATTACTTCTATCAAAAATGCTTTACCCATGATGGCAGCAAGCTGCTGTTTGCCGGGGAGTTTGATGGCAACTGGAACTACTATCTGCTGGATATCAATGCCGCCGAAGCGGTGCAGTTAACCGAAGGCAGCGGCGACAATACCTTTGGCGGCTTCCTCTCGCCGGATGATAAATCCCTCTATTATGTGAAAAACGAACGCACGCTGCTGGAAGTCAATCTTGAGACGCTGGTTGAGCGCGAAGTGTATCGCGTACCGGAAGACTGGGTGGGTTATGGCACCTGGGTGGCCAACAGCGATTGCACCAAGCTTGTGGGCATTGAGATTTCAAAAGACGACTGGGTGCCGTTGAACGACTGGAAAATCTTCCATGACTTCTTCCATAAAGGGCCAAACTGCCGCCTGCTGCGCGTTGATTTGCAAACCGGCGAAAGCGCCGTTATTCATCAGGAAAAAAACTGGCTCGGCCACCCAATTTATCGTCCGTTTGATGACAGCACCGTCGCATTCTGCCACGAAGGCCCGCACGATCTGGTTGATGCGCGTATGTGGATGGTTAACGAAGATGGCAGCAACGTGCGTAAAGTTAAAGAGCACGCGGAAGGTGAAAGCTGCACGCATGAATTCTGGGTGCCAAACGGTTCTTCGCTGATGTACGTTTCTTATCTGAAAGGCCAACAAGGCCGAACCATTTACAGCTACAATCCGGACACCGGTATTAACGAAGAAGTGATGCAGATGCCTGCGTGTTCACACCTGATGAGCAACTTCGACGGCACGCTGTTAGTGGGCGATGGTTCAGGCACCCCGGTCGATGTTAAAGACACCAGCGGTTATACCATCGAAAACGATCCATATTTGTGGGCATTCGATGTGGCGAAAAAAGCTTATTTCCGCGTGGCACGCCATGATACTTCCTGGGCGACATTCGCTAATAGCCGCCAGGTTACCCACCCGCATCCTTCATTTACTCCGGATGACCGCGCGATTCTTTTCAGCTCCGATAAAGACGGCAAGCCTGCGCTCTATATTGCCAAAATGCCGGCTAATCCAGAGTTAATTCCTGCCTGATAGATAATAGAGTATGCCCTGTGTAGGCCCTTGCCCTCTCATAATATGAGAGGGCTTTTTTTATCGGCCTCTCTTCAGAACACCAATCCCGTATTCATATGCTTTACGAAAGAGATAGGTTTGGTTATCAGACTGAGTAAATCATTTTATTTTACCGCGATATAAAAAAGCCTCCGCTATTGCGGAGGCCTGAGAGGGTATTAACCAATTAAACTATCAGAAGGAATAGGCGACACCGACACGATAACGCGTCTGGCGTTCGTCAGTCGTTTTGCTATCGGCAATATTACCAACTTCAGCATAAGGCGCCCAGTTTTTGTCTAACTTGTAAGCAACCTTCATGTTATATTCATCATCCCATTTTTTATTGTTTGCACGAATATTATGCTCACTGCGTTTGTACAGGTAGTTTAGCTCGAAGCGCCACTCATCCAAGACATAACCAGCCCATAAATCGCCACGGTTTACTTTATCATCCTCTTTATTCGCATTGGATGGATAACGCGTATAGTCATGGCGATAACGTGTAGCGACATAAAAACCGCTGTCGAAGCTATATTGCGCACGTAAGCTTGGTTTGTATATGGAACGATCATCTTTACTTTCAATAGCGAAACCAGGCTGTAGCGAGAAGTTTTTATTTGCTTTCCACTGCCAGCTAATATTTTCTTCATGACCGTTGCCAACAAAGTCAGTGAATGGCTTATCCGTATTATCGCCACCCGATCTCCATTTTGCTTCGACACCAAAACCAAATCCATTTGCAAAACGATGAGATACAGATACCCGGTCTGCGTTCTTTTCGTTGTCAATGTATTCATGGCGCAAGTCGACAGTAACAGCTTGCGCTGCGAAAGATGCGCCAATCAACACCGCCAAGCCCAGAGTTTTCTTCAACATAATCTCAATCCTTTCATTGAAATATCATTTCATTTTTATGAAACTGAATTTTATTTTTAAATGAACATTATTTTAGTGATCGAGATCGTAAATATTTATGTCAAAATATACGTATGCCAGCGTTCGTGATGGGCATCAACAAAACAAACAAGCAATCACGATATTTAGCGATAAACATCACGCAAAAACGCCAAAAATCACAACTGAAACATTACTTCAATTACATTTAAATAGATTTACTTAATTTCATTCATACTTTAAATAAAATTAAGTAACGCCCCCCCTGTCGATAGGGCACTGCATAGTAAGCGATGCCATAAACAGGCTATATTTACCGGCAGGATCGCAGGAAACAATGTAGGATGAACCTTAATAGCTACAGAGAAATGAAGCAGAAAAGGCAATAAAACCAATAAAAATGGGATGCCGCTAAAAGCACCTTCGTTCAGAAAGTGCCTTGCCTGTTGATAAGCAGAGCTAATGCTGAGTATCAATCTCGCTAAAGCCCCCTGCCCACCTCCGATACACAACGTCGCCAGCGCGCCGTTAACATTGACCTTACGTTTGTCCCATTCCAGCATTTTGCCCGCCGAAAGGGCCTGTGCGGCAAAAGCCTCGTTTGCTTCAATCAGATCCAGCTCATCAAGCGGCCAGCCCGCACGCTCAAGACAACGCTTCGACTATTCCCAGCTTAACAATGGGCTACAGCCTCCATCACCGACCAAGGCGCGCAACGCGGGTAACTTACAGCACTGCTTTAATAATTCAGGCAGGGGATAAATATCGCTCGGTGGCAATAGCACGTTTTCCAGCTCCCCCCATAAATACCAGCCCTGAGCAACATTGCTTGCCGGAATAAATAAATGCAGGTGTAACCCCTGTTCAGGCTCATCGGGCAACCCTAGCCATTGACTGAATCGCGCAATCCCTTCGGCTTCATATTCCACCAGCGAACAACGTTGGATCTGAGTGGCCGGAATATAAAAACGCTGGGGCCCAAGGGTGAGGCGTACCGCCGCAAGGCTAAGCGCGTGTGTCATCGTAGCCACTGCTTTCCAGGTAGCGCTCAAAGACCAGGTCCAGATCCAGCAGGGCAAAATATTCACGACCAACGGGGACAATGCCGGCCACTACTTTTTGCAGGGCGGCAGATAAATTATCCGCGGCGGGATGAATCTGGCTTTCGGCCACGTCCAGCACATCAATTAATTTATCGATCAAAATGCCGCTTTGCATTTTTTTACCACGGCCAATAAGGAGGGTGCGTTTGCCTGGCACAGGCTGTTCCGGGGCTTCAATTATCCGATTAATGGTAATAACCGACTCGACGCGCCCGCGGTGATTGATCGCTCCTTCAAGAGATGGCGGACAGCCGGGCACCCAGGAAACAGGGCGTTCCGCCAGGATTTCTTTTATCTGCGAGCCGTAAAAGGCATAGTTTTTATCCGCAAGCTTAAACAGCACAAGGCTGCGAACCGGTTCGTCGACGTTGGCAATTTCACGGCTTTCGTCTTGATAGTGGCTGAGTATGTGTTCCAGTTGAGAACTCATGCGACATCCTTATCTGCGGCCAGGCAATAACGGTTACGCCCCTGCTGCTTTGCTGCATAGAGCGCCTGGTCCGCACGTTCACGTATAGTTTCTATTTTGTCGCCCGCACGCCAGGAGGCGATCCCCGCACTGAAAGTATTGCTGAAATGGGTCTGGTTAACGGAGAAGGAAATTTTTTCAAACCCCTGACGCAATCTCTCAACTACCGCCGCCGCCTGATCTTTAGTGGTGTTCGGCATAATGATGGCGAACTCTTCACCGCCATAGCGCCCGACAATATCAGTGCTGCGCAGACGGTGGGAAAAAAGCTGCGAGATCCCCAAAATGACCTGATCGCCCGCGACATGGCCGTAGGTATCGTTGATATTTTTAAATCGGTCCAAATCGACCATCACCAGACTAAAGGGAATGCCGCTGTAATTAGATTCCGTGATTGCGCTTTCCAGGTAGTGCGTTGTCGTCGAGTGGTTATACAGGCCCGTCAGGCTATCCTGTGACATCCGCGCACGCAGCGTACGCATTCTTTCCGCACGAATCGAAACCGCATTAATCAACTCTTGCGGATCGGCCTGTTTAATAATGAAATCTTCCGCGCCGGTACTCATCGCCCCAAACTGCGTTTTCTTATTGGTCTCACTTGAGAGATAGGCGATAGGCAAACCGATATGCTGTGGGATCTGGCGGATCAGTTTCGTCAGCTCTTCACCGCTGTATTCCGGCATGTGGTAGTCCATCAGCACAATATCGATCGGATGGGTATTAAGAACGTTCAGCAAGTGTGGGATCTGTTTTAGAACATGTACTTCCATGCCCGCCATGCGCAGCATTTCTGCATTGTATTGCGCAACTTCTGGCTCGTCGTCAATCAGCAGAACCTGGTACGGTTTTTTCAGCGACGGCTGGGTTAAGCGGTGCAGCTCCTGAACTAAATCCGTCGTTGAGGCCGGTTTGACATAGTAACCGTCGCACCCGGCTTTAATCGCATTGATGCGGGCGTGGAAATGGCTGTGGCAGGAAAGATAAAGCACCGGGAATGGCGTGCCGACTTTCTTTTTCAGATCGGACATCGCCAGCGGGCCGCCGTAGGCGTTATCCGGGAAGCTGACATCCATAATCACTACCGACGGCGGCTGTGACAACACGGCTTTCGTAAAATCAGCCGTGTTGGTAAATACATAACAAATAAAGCCAAAACAGCGCAGCTGGGTTGCCAGCAGCTCCGCCTGCTCGCGCTCATCATCGCACAGATAAACAGGCTTAATGGTGCGGTTAATGGCTATCTCTTCCTGGCTGGAAGCGGCTATCGGGAACTTCACTAATGAGTCGCCACCGCGACGCCCGCTTTCCGCCTGCTCTTCAGTCAACGCGTATAGCCGCTTTAGTATTTCGCCAAGCTGCTGGTAACAGATGTTGGCCACCGAGGGGTCGGCGAACAGGCGTTCGCCTTCCGCAGCCTGGCTGGCAATTTTGGTAAAGCCAAATGAGGCGCTGGTGCCGTGAATGCTATGCAGCAAAAGATGAAGCTGCTTGCTTGCCACGTTATCCGGCCCGGTGAGTAATTTTTCCAGCAGCCCGTCGGCCTGAGCCAGCATAACGGGGATCCGTTGCAAAAAACGCTGGCGCAGGCGCGCGATTTTATCCTGCGCAGTGTTCATCGTATTTTGCATAAGTTCTTGTTTCATCATGATGTTATAATTGCTCAACCGCTGCGCCCGGCTGCAGTATTTCATTCACTACCGCCACCACTCTTTCTGCCATATTTTCATCTTTTTTCACCCAACAATCCGGGATGATAGTGATATCAGTCATCTCGCTGGCGCTGAGTAAAATAAATGGTTTGTTCCAGCCGTTGGCGCGTAACATCGCTAACAGATCCAGCCCGGTAATTTCGGGCATATGAAAATCGCTGATGACTAAGTCGATATCGCTGTCAGAACCAAGGCTGGCTAATGCGCTTATGGCACTTTCGGCAAGAATCACTTCATAACCGCTCATTTCCAGAAATACCGAAGCCAGCTCGGCGGCAAACAAATCGTCATCTACTAATAAAACACGCATATTTTTTCTCACTTATTAAGCCCTTCAGCATAAAAGCATTTTTAATGTTTCTATCAGGCTATCCTGTTCGAAATCACCCTTGGCTATATAAGCATCCGCGCCCACCTGAATTCCCCGGCGGCGATCTTCTTCTTTAGCCCGTGAAGTCACGATAATAATTGGAGTATGTTGATAATTTTCTTCGGCACGCAGCGCTTTGGTGAGCGAGAATCCATCCATCACCGGCATCTCTACATCCGTCAGTACCGCATCAAACTGCGTCAGACGCGCTTTTTGTAGCCCCGACAGCCCGTCTTCGGCGAGCGTGACCTGATAGCCGTGTGCTTCCAGCACATTTTTTTCAATTTCACGCGTATTCAATGAGTCATCAACGACCAGCACATGCCAGGCGTTGCGTCGTGTTTCCGGCTCAGGCGCCGCAGTCCGCGTCTGCTTCTGTTTTTGAGCCATTTCCATCAGAACCGGAACCTGCAAAACGCTCACCAGCTGGTTATCCTGGCTCAGTACCATGCCGGAGACTAACGAGTGCTGCTGCATATGTTTGGGCAGGGGTTTAATCATCATGTTGCGCTCATCCAGCAGGCTATCCGCCAGCATCGCCATCTTGCCAAACTGGTTCTGAATGATGATAAGTAACAAAGAGTTGCCCGCCGGAGCCGAGAGCGGCTGGCTCCCCGGCCGCTCCTGAATGCGCAGCAATTCAGCCGCTGAAATAACCGGAATAAATTCGTTGTGCAGAATAATGGCCGGGCGGCCCGCAATGTCGCGAATCTCATTGCGAGAATAGTTAACCACTTCAACAACGTATTGCGCCGCAAGGCCAAACAGATGGCCCTGCAGTTCAAACTGCAAAATGCGCATCATCGCCAGAGAGATGGGTAAACGAATAATAAAGCTGGTCCCCATGCCTGGCCGGCTGTGCACCTGCAATGTGCCCTGCAGATCGGTGACAATGGTCTTGCGAACGATATCCAGCCCCACGCCGCGACCGGAGAGCTCGGTAACAATCTTGCTGGTTGAAAAACCAGGATGGAAAATCAGCTCGTTGCACTCCTGCTCTGAAAGCTGCTCAACCACCTCAGCATCAACTAAGCCGCGTGCCACCGCTTTGGCGCGGATCGCCGAATAATTTAAGCCACGCCCATCATCTTCCACACGCAACAAGATACCGCGCCCGTCCTGCTGCGTCGTCAGGGTGATAGCACCACGCGCCGATTTTCCTAGCGCCAGGCGTTCCGCCGCTTCGCCGATGCCGTGGTCGATAGCATTGCGCAACAGGTGGGTTAACGGCTCAGAAAGCCTGTCGATTAACTGCCTGTCGATCTCCACTTCCCCCCCCAGAATGCGGCAATCTACCTGCTTGTTCAGGGATGCCGCAAGCTCACGCACCTGCGTCGAAACGGGTTCAAACAGCATTGACATCGGGAGCATACGAATGGTGGTGGCAACGTCATACAGTTCATACATCTGCAGATGCTGAACCTGAAAATCTTCTTTTAGCCTGTGGCTGAACTGCAGCACCTGCTGGCGCAGCTGTTCCGCATCCATTTGCGCCAGATGCGGCCCCAGCTTAACCAGGCTATGCACCTGCTGTTCAAGGCGATCGTGGCTGGCCACCACTTCCCCGAGAATATTAATCAGATCGTCCAGCTTTTCGAGTTTTACCCGTACTGAACCCGCTTGTTTTAACCCACCGTCCAGCGCATCCAGCGTTGGGAGGGTAAGAGTTTTTTCTACCGCTGGCGTGGGGGCCACTACCCTATCGCTGGCCATTTCTCCGCGACTGGCGCGCGCCAGCTGTTCACACAGCGCCCCATCTGCCGGAGGCAGCTGATTATTACCATCGCTCGCGGCCAGCCGATCGAGCAGGTTAGCGATATAATCGCAAGCCTGAAGGATCAGGGCGCCAAGGTTCTGGTCAGGCTCAAGCTTCCTGTCACGCAGCTCGCTTAAAATTTCTTCCAGCTGGTGGGTGACATCAGCGATGCTCGGTAATTTCAGCATGCGAGCCCCCCCTTTCAGGGTATGCGCCGCGCGGAACATCTCGCCGATTTGCGCCTCGCTGTTTTGCCCCGCGATGAGCAAAAATGCCCCTTCTTTCACGGTCTGCAAATGACCATTTGCTTCATCGATAAAGCGCAGCACGAATTTTTTAAGATCGATAGCCATAGGATTATCTATTGTCCATCCTGAGTAGGAAGCTGCGCCAGCTGATGTTCACAAAGAAAACGAAACGAATGGCTGAGAAATGAGAGCGGCAGCCGCAGCGTGCAGGCGTTATCGGCCCGACTCATTTCAGCGTTGAGTAATTGCAGCGTGATACGATAAGTCCGCTGTGCCGGGCGGTATAACTCACTTTGTCGATACATTTCAGCCAGATAGTAATGAGCTGGCCAGTAGCCCGGCTGCTGATAAACAACCTGCTTAAACCAGGCGATCGCCTGCTGGGTATGCTGCTGCCACATCATCGCCAGCCCGAGCAGCATTTTCGCCTCGGCAGACCATTCATCCAGCGCCAGCACCTGTTTGGCGCTGACGGCCGTTTGCTCGAACTCGCATTTTTCCAGCGCAATAGCGCCTTTGATAACCAGCGCTTGCTGATGATGAATATCGGTATTTAACACCATCTCGATCAGCGTTTCCGCCTCGGCGAAGCGTTTGTCCGCCACACAGGCGAGCGCCTTTTTAATCCAGCTATCGCACTGCTGCGCGGAAGGAACCTTAGCGGCAATAAACGGGGCTTCAACTGGGATCACCGGGGTGATTAGGCGTGGTTTGACTTCTGTGGCCGGAATCTGAGCGCGCGATGTTTTCGGCTGGCAGAAGTAAAAATTGCCGAACTCCTGTTTAAGCCGCAGGATGCCAAAGTTATTAGCCAGGGTTTCGGCGTTACCAAAGAACAGTGCGCCTTCGGGTTGCAGCATGGTCAGCAGATTAAAATGCAGCGTGCGGCGCGTTTCAACATCGAAGTAAATGGAGACGTTACGCAGCAAAATAATATCGAATTTGGGCAGCAGCTGCTCTTTGACAATATTGGCACGCTGGAACGCCACCTTAGTGCGAATCACATCGTGTAGCTGATACTGGTTGCCATTGCGCGTGAAATAGGTTTGCTGCAACAGAGGATCGACGCCGCGGAAGGAGTAGCTGGAATAATTTGCGCTCCTGGCTTTTTCCAGGATCTTACTATCGATGTCACAGCCGTGAATCTCAACGTTGTCGGCAAATTTATGCTGGAATTTCTGATGGAGCTTTATCGCCAGCGAATAGGCTTCTTCGCCCGATGAACAGCCCGCGCTTAAAATACGCACCGGCCCGCTGCGTTGTTCAAGCATGCGCGGCACCAGCTTGTCACAGACGATATCCAGCACGTCCGGCTCGCGAAAAAAGTAGGTTTCGTTGATCGTCAGCAGGCTAAGAAGCTTGTCAAACTCGGTCGTCGAGACGCTAAGTTTTTCATAGTATTCCGCAAAGCTCTCTTTTCCCCGTTCGGAGATACGCTGGTGCAGCGCGGCATTAAGCAAGCCTTCCATACCCTTAAAAAAATGCAGGCCCACACGATCCTTGATCAGAGTTTTAAATGCCGCAATATTTGGGATCATGGCAGTTGGCCCTCAGGATGCCCAAAATCAGCCATCGTGACTAAAGCACCAGCCAGCTTTTCCAGCGGCAGAATTTTATGGATAACCTTTTTATCAATGGCGAGTTTATTCATGCCGAATACGACGGAGGTCTGCTCATCCTGGGCCAGCGTTTTACCGCCATGATGATAGATCGCCTCAATGCCCCGGCACCCGTCGCTGCCCATACCGGTCATGATCAGCCCTACCGCTCTTGCGCCATAAACTTCAGCCACCGACTCCAGCAGCATATTGCAGCTTGGGTGGTAGACATCGCTCACCTGACGGGGGATCGCGGCTAAGCGATGGTACTGTTTGACCACCAGATGGTGTTCAGGAGGCAGGATATAAACGTGCCCGGCGCACAGCACATCATTCTGCTGAGCGAGCTGCACCTGAAGCCCCGTGACGCTATCCAGCCACTGCACCATACTTTTGGCAAAACCGTCGGCAATATGCTGCGCGATAAGTATCGGGCAGGGAAAGTTTACCGGCAGGGCCTGCAATAACTTACTGAGCGCCTGTGGCCCACCGGTTGAACAGGCAATCGCCAATACATAGGGCCACTCACAGGGATACGCGGAAGCAAGCTCAGAAGGCGGGGGAAGATTTTTTGACGCCGCCTCCGAATGGTGGCGCAACCCCTGGATATGGCGAATCACTTTCACCCCGGCCAGCATTTCGACCTGCCGATGCAGGGCTTTAGTCGCCAGTGCTGACTCCCCCTGGTTGTTGACGACCGCCAGAGCACCGCAGGTAATGAACTCCGCGTCCCACTGTGCATCTGGGTAGTAGCGCATCACCATAATAGGGATCGCGCAGGTCGCCATAATCGTTGCAACGGTTTCGACGTTTTCCGACCCCGGTGACTCCAGCGTCAGTACCAGCAGCTGTGGCACCATCTTTTGCACCAGGCTTGCCGCCTGTTCACGATGCACCGCCTGGCCTACAACCTCAATATGGTTATTAATCTCAAGCTGCCTGATCAGATCGTTGCGCGAGATGCTGCAATGATCGACGATCAGCACCCGGATTTTAGGCCTGGTCATCAGCTTTATCCGACAATTTGAACGACTGCGTGGCCTGGTTTAACTCTTCAGACAGCTGAGTCATATCCTGGCTGATGGACAAAATGTCTTTAATGGATTGCGAGGTGTAATTGCTGGCGACCACAATTTCGCGCAGCGCCATAACAACCTGATTACTTGCTGTTTTTTGCTGCTGCGTCGACAAGGAGATCTGCATGGCCGCGGTAGAAGTTTGTTCAGCGGTTGCCACAATATCGTGTAAGCGATCGGCGCTGACTTTACAGGCTTGCGTCCCTGCTTTAATGCTGTTGCTGCCTTTTTCGGCATTCAGCACCAGGCGATTTATCGAGTTCTGGATCTCGCTGATTTTGTTCTCAATCTCAAAGGTAGATTCAGTCACGGAGTCGGCCAGGCGGCGAATTTCTGCTGCCACCACCGAGAAACGTTTGCCGGACTCTCCGGCGCTTGAGGCCTCCAGCGCCGCATTGAAGGCGATGAGTTTAGTCTGATCCGCAACGTTATTAATGATTACCATCACGCGACTAATCTCTTTCGACTTGTTACCCAGCATCATGATTTCACGCATGCTTTGCTGGTTGTCGCTGTCAATATCGGCCATGCGCGTGAGCAGCTCGCCCATTGAGTCAGAGCCTTTGTTACAGTCATCAAGCGTCACATTGGCAATATCGACTACCGCGCGTGAATGTTCGGCAATCTGCGTGGAAGAGGCCGACAGCTCTTCCATCGTTGAGGTAATTTCCGCAACCGATGAAGAGGTTTCCACGCTGGTAGAAGCCTGTCCGTCTACCGCTTCAGTAATGTTTAACGCTGCTTTATGAACGTGCTGGGCGTGGGCTACCACGCCGCCGACCAGAGCGTGCAGGGCGGCACGCATTTTCTCATTGGCGCTCAGTAACTCGCCGATTTCATCATGGTGATCGACGTGAATATCAACCGTGAGATCGCCCTGGGCAATCGACTGAGAAATTTTCAGGACGTTTTTCAGACGGCGTGAAATCAGGATACGGCTGGTTGCGGCAATCAGCAGTAAGATAACCGGCATCAGCAGCAGGCTGAAAAGCAGCAGGCTATTGCGTACCAGGGTGCTGCTGCGCTCAACATCATCAACATAGCTGGTGGTAGCGATTATCCAGTCTATCCCATCAATATATTCAAATACCGCAACGCGTTTACGTGCGGCAGCGCCATATCCACTGACGGTTTCGTAATACACCGTGCCATTTTTACGCGCCAGAATATCGGAGAAACGCTTGTAGCCATGGGCATCAATCACATTGCCAACAAGCTGATTAACCAGCGTTGGGTGAGCCACCATCATGCCCGGATTAAATCCGGCATCCAGCACGTAAGCGTAGCCACCATCACCAATATGCACCGCTAATAGCTCTTTGATGACCGGCTGCAGCGCAAGTTTGACATCAAAACCAATCGCTACCGCCCCCACAACCTGGCCATTTTTATCGGCGATGGGCTCGTAGTGGCCAATGAATTGCCTGCCGTATAACACCACCACGCCGGAAAAAGGCTTATTTTTAACCAGCAAATCCAGCGCGGGGTTGTCATGGCTTAGCACGGTCGAGGTGGCAATACTTCCTTCTTTGCCCGGCACGGAAGTGGAAACACGCACAAACTGATCGCCTTCACGCACAAAGGTAGAAGCGACTACGTTGGTTATTTCGGTGAAATGAGCATTGATGCTCGTATCCGTTAATAACGCTTTCAGCGCGCTGGCATCCAGCGAATGCAGCGGTTGTGAGGACTTATTCTGATAATTATTGATATAAACGTTGCTGTAACGTTCAGCGTCCCTCATCACCCGCTTGTACTCGGTGGTGATATTGTTATGGAAAATGCGGGTATTAGAACGCAGAACTTCCAACGCATTGCTTTGCAGCTGCGTCGCTAAGTAGGAGGAGAGCAGGAAAGAAGCACTTACCAGCAGTACGCCAATACATGAAATCAGCATCAGGCCCAGTTTCATGGCGACGCCGATATGCAAATTATGCAGCCAGCCCGTCAGAAAATTTTCCGTACTTTTTAATGACTCAACGCCTTCTGTCGGTCGCTGCATTTTTAAGAAATTATGCATAGGATTCCAGTTATCTAACTAAGGTGAACTTAATACTGAATTACCGTTTCACAGCAAATTCAAACTAAAGTAAGTAACGGCACAGGCTTACCAATGTGATAACCCTGCAGCCACTCCACGTTCATGCTTTCCAGGCAGCGCTGAATTTTTTCATTTTCAACATACTCAGCCACCACCTGCATATTCTTCATTTTCGCCACATGGCAAAACGACTCAACGATGTAGTGGCTGAGTTCGTTTTCAGTAATTTCACGGATAAAGGAGCCGTCTATTTTCAGGATATCTGCGCTGACGTCTCTTAGCCGGGCATGGCTGGAAAATCCGGTGCCAAAATCATCAATTGCCACCCGGCATCCAAGGCTTTTGAGCGAGATCACCGTACGTTGCGACTGCTCGGTATCGGACAGCGCATCCGCCTCAGTGATTTCAAAGATGATGCGTTGCGGATCGACGCCAAACTGCGTCAGCAGCAGCTGAACGTCATGCACAAAGCTGGTACGACAAACGGTGACCGGCGCCAGGTTAATAGAAAAACAGCGCTCGGGATGCAGCTGCATATTTTTCAAGGTGTTCTTGATAACCCAAAGATCAATATCCGGCGCCAGTCCCGCTTCGGTCGCCACCGGCAGGAAGCGGTCAGGTGAAATAAAGCGCCCTTCTTCATCAAGCATACGCAGCAGTATCTCGTGATAGCGCTCCTCGCCACGGGTACTGACAATCGGCTGCGCCATTAAGACGAAGGCATCGTTATCCAGCGTTTTCTGCAACACCGTGCGGATGTCGGTACGCCCAACAATGTGGCTTTCAATCGCCCGGCTGGACTGCGCTTCCAGATTCTCAGGTTTACCATTCACCAGCGACAGCCCGGAGACGATACCGAGCTTGCCGATCAGACGGTAAACGTCGTTACAGAACGGCGTTGCCCGGCAATAGCCGAGGCCGCTACGAAAGCCAAGCTGCTGATTATTGTGTAAATAGCGAAAGGTATTGGCCGATTTGTAGAGGATACTCAGTCTGCCCCAGTTTGGCTGCTCAAGCCTTAGCAACAGACCGAAGCCTGCGTGGTAGTAGACCTTTTCATCGGCGTTGAGTTTTTCACGCAGATACGCTGCCAGTTTTTTCTGGTATCTGGCACGAAAGTGCAGGCCATAACGCCGGGAGAACAGCTCCATTTCAGGAACCTGGATCAGGCAGACGATCGAATCCGGAGAGGTTTTGATATCGGCCTGTAATGCCCGCAGGTTGGGCATATTGGTCATGGGATCGGTCAGCCCCATATGGAGCAGCTGCTCGAAACGTAACGCATTAAAGCGGGCCAGAACCCCCATAATGACAATCGTCAGGGTAAAGATAAAAATAGCGGTTGAAACCACCACCTGATGCAGCATGAAGTCATCATTTTGCGCGATGAAGTTAGCGTTGTTCTTCGCCAGCATGATCATCATCACAGTCCAGACCGGAGTGGTGAATACATAGCCAATGCGAACCGAACTCCACAGCATGAGCGGGAAGATCAGTATCAGGCTATAGAATGTGAATATCACCCCGCCCTGGAAAGGGATGTTCAGACAGCTCATCAAAGCAATCAGCGTCGCTGCCCATAAGGTAAATTGTAACAGGCTGACATTCTGTGAAAACTGGACTTTCATCGCCCTCAGGCAAGTCAGCCAATACTTCGGGCGGCAAATAATTCTTAATAAGGTATAAAACAGAGGAATACCAGTGACGCAGCCATTCATCATCCCCTGGATCCTGACCAGGGTTTCTGCGGTGAACAATTGTTTAAAGGCCACGATGAAACCGGCGTTACTGGTGGTAAGCAGATACACCGCTTCATTCATCAGCGTATTGAGCACAGCATTACAAATGCATAGCCAGATAATTCTTTGGAGGGTTAGTTTTATCCGCCCAAAGCTTGCAGCGCTCCGCCAGCCGGTACTTTTGGTGTACAAAAAATAGCTAATACATGCCGCGGCCATGTAGCAAAGCAGATCATAAAAGTCCCCTTCAGGGCGCAACAAAAGCGTCAGAGCCGCAAGGAGAAACAGGCCAGAAACGGCCCGGTAGCCAAACAAAACCAGCACGGCTGTAATAGCGGCCAGTTCCAGGTCATAGATCACCAACGGCTGGCCATTAACCATAAGATGGCTGCTGAGCAACGTCGCCAGAGCGTAAAGCAGGCAGGGTAACAGCAGCGGAAAAACCCACTGTTTATTGGTAAACGTTGTGCTATCGCTCGCTATAGAGTTCAAGAATTTAACCCGTGTTTATGCTTTCGTGTGTTATTCATGTGATTGGCGAATGTATGGTTTAATGGGAGTAAATCTTGTAGAAGATATAATGAAATAAAACAAGCATCGCAATTATTTAACATTTACCTGGATATAAAAATTAACGTACCTGTTTTAATCTCAAGCAATAACACAAACAAGAAATTAACAAACACGATTCATTATTTTTATAAAGTTGACGGGTTACGAATGAAAGAAATCATAGGAACGCTGAAAACATTGGTAATTGTATTCATGTTTTGTGAAAAAAAGAACTACCACTTATAGGTATAAATGGACACCGAACAATATCATAACATATGAGAAAAACCACAAAATCAAGATAAAAATCATAAAAAACAATAAATTAAAGACCATTCCAATTATGAAAAATAGATTTTTATGTGGTTTAAAAGACATTGCCAGACGGCTTGCTCGGTCTTTATTTAAGTGGAGTTTTACCACACGTCAATCAATACATTAATTAGTGCTGAAGATGCATTTTTATCATTGACTTGACCAGCCGTGTTATCTATAGTCCCGGCGCATCATTTTTGCCTTTATTTATCTTCTCAGCAACGATGTTACATAATGGTTTATGTTTGTTGAGACAAAGCCCGACACTCTTCATAAAAACTCACATAACAGCAACAGTCAGACCAGATATAACAACACGCCGATCAAAAAATTTTTAATTCATGAATTATTCGCACTTATCAGGAAACTAACCATCTGTGGCTAAAAGTTTTTTTTCGCTTAAACGCGTAAAAGGTTGGCATCATTCTATCGCGGGGAAAATAACCCAGTTTTTGCTGGCGGGTATTCTTGTTGCGTTTGGTGCAGGCGCTTGTACCGGTTGGAGCCTGATTGACAGCTTCTCCTACCAGCAATGGGTACATCAGGCACAGGCGAACGCTCAGATTATGACTTATATCGTGCGCAACGTTTATACCAATGTCGCGGTAGGAACGAGCGCCACGGGGCAGATTACCCGCATTGTCTCAGAGCATAAACTCGGTGACCCGGACTCCATTATTCAAACCGGCTATAACCCGGTGGATGTGCTGGCGCTGGCATCGGTACAGACCCGTAATCCCACCTGGCTTTTCCTTTATACGCCGGAAAAAGGTTTCCAGGGCATCAGCAATAGCTCTGAAGTACCGGAAGCCAAAATTATCTTTAAAGGGCAAAAAGCCACCGCCGTTTTGGTGAACTATTACATCGGTTTTGCCACTATCAATGGCAGAGAGTGCTTTATTAGCGCCGTCCCTATTCTCTCCTCATCAGGGGAAATCCTTGGCAGTCTGATCAGTAGCATCGGTTATAAAAGCCAGCTGTACGCGGCTTATGATGCGATGCTGAAGAAAACCCTTATCATTCTGGCCCTGATTTTACTGGTAACGCTTGCGCTGGTGACTATCTTTATGCGTCGCCTGTTCCGCCCGGTGCCCGTGCTGATTAGCTCTTTGACGCGTATTGCGCACGAACAAACCGATCGCATTACCCCTTTCCTGGACCAGGATGACGAAATCGGTAAACTTGCTGCCGCCATAGAAAAACTAAGAGTCGCCATGGTGGAGCGCGATTACCTGCAACGCATGCAGGATATGTCGCAAAAAATGGAGTACATGGCCCACCATGACTCACTGACGGGCTTCCCGAATCGCGCCTCCTTTAGCCAGGCTCTGGATAAATGCATCCGCGAAGCGAATCAGAACGGGCAGTTTTTCAACCTGCTGCTGATCGATCTTGATAACTTCAAACCGGTCAACGATACTTTCGGCCACTCAGCCGGAGATGAAGTCCTTATCGGCGTGGCGCAGCGTCTCGCTTTGCTGTTAGGGCCAACGGATTTTGCCGCGCGTTTAGGCGGGGATGAATTCGCGATTCTGCAAAGCGTCAAGGCAGACAACTACCAGGAAGCGAGCGCGCTGTCGCAGAAAGTTGTGCGGGCGTTAAGCATTCCCTTTACCTACGGCAGCAACTCTTTTGCCATCAGCTGTAGCGTCGGTATTGTCACCGCTCCTTCACAGGGTAATAGCGCAACCACCTTAATGATTAACGCCGACCTGGCATTGTATGCTTCAAAACACAGCGGACGTAGCTGCTATCACTTCTTTGAAGATGGCATGATGATGAAGCACACCAACAGCGTGTTTGTGAATCAGGAAATTATTAACAGTATTGATAACAATGAGTTTGTGCTGCACTACCAGCCGATTATCGATCTGGAAAACGAGACGGTTTGTGGCTACGAGTCGTTGATTCGCTGGAATCACCCAACGAAGGGGCTGATTTATCCGGACTACTTTATTAATATT
The DNA here is from genome assembly GCF_003818135.1 of Buttiauxella warmboldiae. Classification (GTDB taxonomy): domain Bacteria; phylum Pseudomonadota; class Gammaproteobacteria; order Enterobacterales; family Enterobacteriaceae; genus Buttiauxella; species Buttiauxella warmboldiae. Next base: position 48,612 of record NZ_RPOH01000040.1, read on the forward strand.
GCCGAAGAGTCAGGTCTGATTATCCGCCTGGGTGAATGGATTATTCGTCAGTCCTGTATGGCTGCCGCTAAGTGGCCGGAATCAATAAAAGTTGCGGTTAATGTTTCAGCTTATCAGCTGCATAGCCCGGGGCTGATCGATATCATTGTTGATGCGCTGAAACAAAGTGGCCTTGCAGCCAATCGTCTGGAAATAGAAGTTACCGAATCTGAAAAATTAGATCAGTCCATCGCCTTACCGGTGTTCAATAGCCTTCGTGCAATGGGCATTTCCATTGCGATGGATGACCTCGGAACGGGATATGCGGCGCTGGATTATTTGCTTATTTATCCGTTCACGCGCATTAAAATTGCCCGCACGCTGATTATGAAACTGGAACAAGAGAACGCCAGCCAGTATCTGGTTGTGATGCTGATTCAGTTTGCCCAGAAATATGGTATGAGCGTCACCGCTGAAGGGGTCGAAACCGAACAACAGCGCACTATTTTACGCCATATTTCCTGCCAGAACGTACAGGGCTACTATTACAGCCGGCCGCTGCCAGAAAAAGACCTGCAGCCGACCTTTGGAAATAAGATGATCGATGGGGAAGTGTGCCATGTCGGATAAGTCGTGGTTTCATGGTGCCCTGCATGGCACCATTGCATTATTGCTGCTGATAAGCTCACGGAGTCAGGCGCACAACAGCTATAACCAGCCAGTTCTTGAGAGGATAGCCGAAACTAAAACTATAAACCTCGGCTATCAGGATGATGCGTTCCCCTTCTCCTATATTGAGTCCCAGCGTCCTGTGGGTTATTCCATCGATATTTGTAATAAAATAGTTGATGCCCTGAAAGTTAAGCTGAACATAAAAGATCTCAAAATACGCTGGATCAAAAGCAGCACCGCCTCGCAGTTTGTTTTAATCAAAAATCATGTAACGGATATGATGTGTATCCCGGCATTTTATTCAGAATTACGCCACCAGCAGGCAGAATTCACCCTCCCTTTTTTCTATTCCAGCACCCGCTTTATCACACGTAAAAATAACCATACCGATACTATCGAAGATTTAGCCGGACATAGCGTGTTGGTCAAAAGCGGCACCATTTATGTCGACCAGCTGCACCAGCTCAATAAAATGAACGAGCTCAACCTCAATATCGAGCTCGATAACAGCAACAACCAGGCCTTTCAGAGTGTGGAATCAGGGGAGCTACCCGCTTTGATTTCCAGTTACGTGTTGCTTAAAGGGATGATGATGCTGTCGCCACATTCTGAGATGCTCGAAATATCGGACGAAGTATTTAGCCCACCGACGCCTGCGGGGCTACTGCTGCCATTAAATGACCAGCAATTTAAAAATTTTGTCGACCAGGCAATGAAATCCATTCTTACCAGTAAAGACTTTACGAAGCTTTATCAACGCTGGTTTATGTCGCCGATTGCGCCAAAAGCGATAAATCTCAATATCCCTATGTCGACGGCGCTAAAATCCTTAATTTCATCAACATCAAACAACGCCAACTGAAATGAAAAAGTCATTTAATCAAAAGATTAAACATCTGCTCAGCGTATTGATATTGTTACCTTTACCCATCGTATCCCAACCTCTTGCTGCCAAACCAACCTCTCATACGCTTGACCATATTAAAGCCAGCAGCACGCTAAACATTGGTTATCGTCAGCTAAAACCATTCTCATTTCGTGAGGCTGATGGCACGGTCACCGGTTATACCATCTCATTGTGTAATATCATTGCCGATGACCTTCGTCTTTCGCTCGGCATGAAGAAGCTCGCTATTCACTATATTCCCGTTACCTTTACCGATCGTGTTTCCGCATTAAACTCCAGCAAAATAGATCTGGACTGTAGCGTTAATACCATTGCACCGGAAAGAAAGAAGAGCGTCGCTTTTTCCAGCGATTACTATGTTGCCAATATGCGGATAATTTCCCTGCGCTACAACAACATTCATTTTCTTAATGACTTACAAGGGCGCACGATCAGTACGCCACGCGGCTCTAAAGATTTGCTGGAGCTGAACAGAATTAATCGTGAAAAAAAGCTTAGTATTTCGTTTGTGACTTCTGACACCACGGAAGAGGCTTTCGAGATGATGGCGAAAAAGCGTACCGCCGCTCTGCTGCTGGATGATATCCTGGCCTATCAGTTCATCAACCAAAGCGAGCATCCGGAAGATTTCACCGTTTCTCATGAAGTTGTTGGTGAAAAAATGAAATATGGCCTTATGATGAGAAAGGATGATCCGCTGTTTGTGGCATTTGTTGATAAAACGCTGGAGCAAATCCTCAGGTCACCACGGCACGCGCAGATAGCTAATAAATGGCTGGTGCAGAAAGTGATGATGAAAAGTCCCCAGAATAATTAAATATTAAGTATCTCTATGTGGACGTGTTATTGAACTCGGTCAGGCAATTCTTGCGCATCAGATTATCCCGGCAGCTGCTGTTTTCTGGCGCACTGTTGTTTTTATTGGCAGCAAGCTCGTTACGTGCAGCCTGGGATTTCACCACTATTACGCAACGCACCGACGCCCTCTATGGCCCCGCCACGGCGGATGCCGGGCAGCGCATTGATGCATGGCAACAGCTGCTGCTACAGTTGCGCAATCAGAGTGAGTCCGAACAATTAAGCGCCGTGAATCGCTTTTTTAACCAGAAGCTGCGCTACCGTGAAGATACGGATATCTGGCATGCGGTGGATTACTGGGCGACTCCAATAGAGTCGCTGCGCAAAGGGGAAGCGGACTGCGAGGATTATGCTATCGCTAAGTATTTCACGTTGCGCCATTTAGGTGTTTCAGGAGAAAAGCTGCGTATTACCTATGTTAAAGCTTTGCGTCTGGACAGGGCGCATATGGTGTTAACCTGGTATCAGACGCCCGATGCAATACCAATAGTCCTTGATAGTTTGATGGATAATATTTTACCTGCAACCAAGCGTACCGATTTATTACCTGTGTATTCCTTTAATGATAGCGGCCTGTGGTTACCGGGAAGTCAGAATAATAAACGAGTCGGGGATAGCAAGCGCCTTTCTCGCTGGCAGGATGTGTTGAAAAAAATGCGGGAAGAAGGTTTCCCGACTGATGAATAGGATAAGCCTGTGTCACTTTTCAAACAGCTTCTTATAGCTATCTTTGTTTTTATGCTGATTATTTTCAGCGGCAGCTTTATTGTGAATCTCGAAAGCTCTCGGGAGCAGTACAATAATCAGTTGCTTTCGCACGCGCAGGATGCGGCCACCGCGCTGGGTTTATCACTCACCCCGCACGTTGACGATCCCGCGATGATTGAACTGATGGTCAGTTCGATTTTTGATAGCGGCTACTACGATGCTATCCGGGTTATCGATCAGGCTAGCGGTAAAACTATCCTTGAGCGTACCGCCTCTTTATCTGTTCCTGAGGTGCCAGCCTGGTTTGTCGCGCTGGTTGATGTCTCAGCACAGCCCGCAGAAGCCACCATTATGCGCGGCTGGCAACAGGCGGCCCGCGTTGAAGTGGTGAGTAATCCGGTATTTGCGATAAAGCGTTTGTGGCAAAGCACGCTGGCGAACCTGCTGTGGATGCTGGCCTGTAGCGCGGTGTGTATTCTGGCCGGCGCCGCACTATTACGCCGTCAGTTACGCCCGCTCGACTATATGGTTAAACAATCACAGGCGATTACTCGCCGTGAATACCTGACCCAAATTGACTTACCGAAAACCCCTGAGCTGCGCCGCGTGGTTGAAGCGATGAACCTGATGGTCACCAAGCTTAAAACCTTGTTTGAAGATCAGGCTGAGCACAGCGAACGTCTGCACAACGAAGCCTATCTCGACAGCCAGACCGGGGTTGCCAACCGCCGCGCTTTCGACCTGCAGATGCAAACGCGTTTAAGCGACGAAGAGTCTTCTTCCGGCTATCTGCTGTTGCTACGGATTCAGGATCTCGGTGGCTTAAACCAACGTTTTGGCGGCCCGCATACCGATAACCTGCTCAGGCATATTGCCGATATGATGAACGTGGTGAAAAACCAGCACGCCAACGCCGACAGCATTGTTGCCCGTATTCGCGGAGGGGAGTTTGCCCTGCTCTGTCCGGGCATCACGCATAATGAAATGCTGAACCTGCAACATTCACTTCATCAGCAGCTGGCCTCTTTCTATGCCACCGGAATGTCTGATATGAATCCGGTGGCGTATACCGGAATGGTGCCGTTTAGCCACGGTGACTCCCCGCAGTCGCTGTTCGTACAGGCTGACCGCGCGCTGATGGAAGCCGAGACTCATACCACACATCAAACTAATGTTCTGCCGGTAGTGGACACCCTCACCGCTACCGAAGATCAGCACCTGTGGTTTACCCGTCTCGAGAATGCGCTGAGTAAAGAGCAGTTCCAGCTCTTCTTCCAGCCGGTCGTCAGGTGCCAGAACACCCAGGAGATCATTCACTATAAGGTGCTGTCACGCATCATTGATGAAGAAGGGAACAGCATTACCGCGGGGCGTTTCCTGCCGTGGATCCACCGTTTCGGCTGGAGCCAGCGTCTTGATCAGGTGATGTTAAGCCTGACGCTGAAACAGTTGAAAAGCTATCCTGGATCGCTGGCGCTCAGCCTGTCCGGCAACTCACTGGCAAATGAGGCAACCATCAGGCAATTGCTTACCCCGCTCAAGCTTAACCCACAGCTTGCCGGCCGATTAATTCTGGAGCTGGATGAAAATCAGCTACCAGAGCCTGAGCAGATGGAGCTGTTTATCAAGTCGCTCAATCAGTACGGCTGCGGCCTGGGCCTGCAACACTTCGGCAGCCGCTTCGATATGATTGGCCATTTATCACAGTGGGGGCTGGCGTACCTGAAAATCGACTCCACCTATATTCGCCATATTGATATCGAAAACGATAAGCGCTTGTTTATTTATGTGTTGCACAGCGCGACCAACAATATTGATTTGCCATTGATTGCCGAACGCGTGGAAACTGCAGGCGAGCTACGGGTTCTGCAAGAGGTGGGAATTTATGGCGCCATGGGGCAGCTGCTGGGCGAGCCCGCGCCGTTCTGATGCCTAAAGGGTGGATAAGACGAAGCGCTTAGCCACCCTTTATCATTGCAGTCCGAAAGGATAACGAATATTTAGAAAATGCCCTGATCGTCACTATTCAGTAAATCCTCCAGACCGCCCAATCCCTGACGTGCCTGCGCACGATTCATCAGCTTGACCTGCGCCATTGGCGGCAGATCGGTAATGCTTATCACCCCTTTTTGAATCAGCAGGAATATCAGGTCGTCCAGCACGCGAACCATTTCCAGATCGCTTCGTTGCAACAACTCACGATGCAGCGACGTCTCATCAACCATGCTGCGGGCATTATTCCACGCGGCAATCTCCGCGGTCTGTGAAAAAACCTCACCGGTCATGCCGCTAAATGGCTCGTTTTCAACCCGCGTAAGCTGGCCTTGTTCATTACGTTGTACGTAATACATTTTCGCTACCTTTTAATTGCAGGTGATATCCCGCCCGGTTAAGGGCGGGAGGGATCAATTATGAATGGTAATGTTCAGGCTTGGCGATCAGATGATCCAGCGAATGGGTTGCGGCCCCGGCTGAGTCATAGCTCACATGGCGCGCATCGCCGCCATCTGCTGGACTTGCAGATGGCGCATCGGCAGCGCCTCCCTTGCTATGGTGTGCATCACCGCCCTTAATCATCTGCGTAATATCCGTGCCTTCATGTAGCTCATGCGCCAGATCGCTGAGATCGACTTTCTCATGAGCCTGGTTTTCTTTACCGGTAAAGACCTTAGCCTCTTCGTCACCGTGATGGCCTTTCGAATCATGGGCAAGGTTGAAGGAGAGCGGCTCATGGCTGTCACCAAACAGATTGCTTAACCCATCTTCATCATCTTCCGGAGCGGCATGCTGCGAGCTGTCCGCGACGTTCGCGTCATGCTTGCCACGATGGGATGGATCATCCACCGTAATACTAGCCTGTTGATGAATAACGTTGGTATTGCCATGATTATCGTGAGCAATAACTGCAACATCCACGTGATTCTTACCGGCATGAAGTTCGGCGGTATTAACCGGAATATCGTAGGTCAAGTGCCCATTCTCTTCGTGCAATGTCACATCATAATGTTTGCCATTGATAGTGGCGTTCATATGATCGTTGGCATTGACATCATCACTATCAATCTGACCGGTAATATGCGTCGTATGGTGACGCGCTTCTTGCGAGTCTATGTGGTTGTCACCAGTTACTTTATCAATAACGATCGTGGCATCAGCGTGGGTATCCATCGTCACATGATG
>NZ_RPOH01000041.1 GCF_003818135.1 Buttiauxella warmboldiae
CAGCTGAGCTATAGCCCCATACCGTCAACACCTTGTCGTCTCGACGGGCGGCATCATATGAAACCCATTGCCGGGTGTCAACGCCAAATTCTGCTTCTGCGATCGATCGATGAAAAAGCAGACAGCGAGGGTCAAACGAGATTGCCACTCATTGCGCTGTAGTTAATCCTGTCACAGTTTCAAGTAAAATGATCCCATAAAATGAACGACTAACCGTTTCCCTTTGGATTTAAGGAAAAAACAGTGCTCAAGGAACGTATGACCCCGGAAGAGCTGGCGATAATGACAGGATATAGTCGCCAAACCATCAATAAATGGGTACGCAAAGAAAACTGGCTCACCTCACAAAAACCCGGTGTTCAGGGCGGCAAGGCGCGGCTGATTCATGTTGATGAGCGCGTGCGCAATTTTATTAACAGCGCGAAACGCGTCTCCGAAAAGCTCGGCAGCTATCAGGTTAATGACACCTCCCTTGAAAGCCTGCTGCTAAATTCAATGAAACAGATGTCGATTTCCGAGCAGGAAAAGATGTCAGCGCTGATTCTGCGCGAAGGTATTGCGGGTGTGCTAAAGCGTTTGGGTATTCGCGATGAGTAAATTAACAGCTCACAAGCCGGCGGATGCCGGCTTGTGAGTCACTTCACCTGCTAAAACTCGAATTATTGTTGCGCTTCGCGCGCAGCAATAAATTCCACCGCCTGGTTAATACGCGCAATTGAGCGTTGTTTACCAATCGCGTGCACGGTGACATCCAGACCCGGCGACTGGCCAGCCCCGGTAACGGCAACGCGCAGCGGCATCCCCACTTTACCCATTCCCACTTCCAGCTCATCAGCGGTAGCCTGAATAGCGTGATGGACGTTTTCCGCCGTCCAGTCGCTTAATGCCGCCAGTTTATCACGCACCACTTCCAGCGGCTGGCGGGCAACCGGGCGCAGGTGTTTCTTCGCCGCGTCAGCGTCAAACTCGCTGAAATCTTCATAGAAATAGCGACACGTTTGCGCCATCTCTTTCAGCGTCTTACAGCGATCGCCCAGCAGTTTCACCAGCTCTGCCAGCTGCGGGCCATTACGGGTATCGATATTTTGCTGCTCAATATGCCATTGCAGATGGGTCGCAACATATTCAGGCGCCAGATGGTTGATGTAATGGTGGTTCAGCCACTGCAATTTTTCAGTGTTAAATGCGCTGGCGGATTTGCTGACCGAATCCAGGGTGAAGAGTTTGATCATCTCTTCTCGAGTGAAGATCTCCTGATCGCCATGGGACCAGCCCAGGCGCACGAGATAGTTCAGCAGTGCTTCTGGCAGATAGCCATCATCACGATACTGCATGACGCTGACCGCGCCATGGCGCTTGGACAGCTTTTTGCCGTCATCGCCATTAATCATGGAGACGTGCGCATAAACCGGCACTGGCGCATTCAACGCTTTCAGAATGTTAATTTGACGCGGCGTGTTGTTGATATGGTCTTCACCACGCACGACGTGGGTGATTTGCATATCCCAGTCATCCACCACCACACAGAAATTATAGGTTGGGGAACCATCCGTGCGGCGGATAATCAGATCGTCAAGCTCCTGGTTGCTAAACTCAATAGGGCCACGAATCTGGTCATCAAAAATAACCGAACCTTCCTGCGGGTTAGCAAAACGCACTACGCAAGGTTCATCGGCGGCATGATGCTCATGGCCGTGGCGGCAGCGGCCGTCGTAACGTGGCTTGTCGCCGTTTGCCATTTGCTCTTCGCGCAGCGCTTCAAGACGTTCTTTAGAGCAGTAGCATTTGTATGCAGTACCGGCTTCCAACATTTCATCGATGACCGCGTTATAACGATCAAAACGTTTGGTCTGGTAGTACGGACCTTCATCCCACTCAAGACTCAACCAATTCATACCATCCATAATAGCTTCGATAGCTTCAGGGGTTGAACGCTCAAGGTCTGTATCTTCTATACGTAACACGAACTCACCGTCGTGGTTACGAGCAAAAAGCCAGGAGTAAAGAGCGGTACGCGCACCGCCAACGTGCAGATAGCCTGTTGGGCTGGGCGCAAAGCGAGTTTTGATTTTCATTAAACGGCCTTAATTACGCAAAAGTGCCAGGAAATAGTAGAGTGGGCAACATTCTACCACTCCCCACTGATTCCTCAATGTTGATACCTTTAGTTGTCTGCAATCCCTATATTCTGATGGCAAATCAATCACCAATGGATGTTTTGCGATCGCATTGCTTATTTTTACGACGAACAAACAAAATCTTCAGAAAAGGCGTTGACTCATTTTCAACTCTCCCTATAATGCGACTCCACACAGCGGGGGTGATTAGCTCAGTTGGTAGAGCACCTCCTTTACACGGAGGGGGTCGGCGGTTCGAGCCCGTCATCACCCACCATTCATTAGTGAGTGATACCGCAGTGTAGCAAGAGATAAAATTTGGGTGATTAGCTCAGTTGGTAGAGCACCTCCTTTACACGGAGGGGGTCGGCGGTTCGAGCCCGTCATCACCCACCATT
>NZ_RPOH01000042.1 GCF_003818135.1 Buttiauxella warmboldiae
AATTGATTTTCCTTGTTTTTTTATGGTCTATTCTCGATTTATGAAATAAATGAGGTTGGTCATCAGCCTGAGCCAGCGATTGCTGGCTTTTTCTATTTCTGGCACAACAGTTGCAATAAATTACCCATCGGAAGCCGCCAAAATGCTCCCTCTGTGGTCTGTCGGCAGCATAAAGCATCGCGCTGCACCAAAGAAAGACAGACCAGGCACCAAAGTAGTGCATGGGCAGCGTTTTGCTGCGTAACGGTGCGGCACGCCTCGCAAAAAACAAACGTCTGGATAGCAAAATCTTTACATTAAGCTAGGTTAAATGTTAACAAACAGGCGATGATTTACCTGATTTAGTTACACACAATAACAATACAACACTCACAACGGGTATCAGTGCCCTGTGGCACGAAGATAAAGGAGTTGGTTATGCAATTACGTAAACTAGCCTCAGCTTTGCTGGTGATGGGAATAGGTGCCGGTATCGCGCACGCCGAAGAGGCTAAACCGGCCGCTCAACAAGGGACGCTTGACAAAATCGCCGGGAGCGGCGTGATTGTTGTCGGCCACCGTGAGTCCTCCGTTCCTTTCTCTTACTATGATAACCAGCAGAAAGTCGTCGGCTATTCACAGGACTACTCCAACGCCATCGTCGAAGCGGTGAAGAAAAAGCTTAACAAGCCCGACCTGCACGTTAAGCTGATTCCAATTACCTCCCAGAACCGTATTCCGCTGCTGCAAAACGGCACCTTCGATTTTGAGTGCGGCTCCACCACCAACAACCTCGAACGCCAGAAGCAGGCCTCATTCTCTGACACCATTTTCGTGGTGGGCACCCGTTTGCTGGTTAAGAAAGGCGGGCCGATTAAAGACTTCCCTGACCTGAAAGGCAAAGCGGTAGTCGTCACCTCCGGCACCACTTCTGAAGTTTTGCTCAACAAGCTCAACGAAGAGAAGAAAATGGAGATGCGTATTATCAGCGCCAAAGACCACGGTGACTCGTTCCGCACCCTGGAAAGCGGGCGCGCCGTTGCCTTTATGATGGATGACGCCCTGCTGGCCGGTGAACGCGCGAAAGCGAAGAAACAGGATAACTGGGAAATCGTTGGCACCCCGCAATCTCATGAAGCTTACGGCTGTATGCTGCGCAAAGACGATCCGCAGTTTAAGAAGCTGATGGATGAGACCATTGCTCAGGTGCAAACCTCCGGCGAGGCCGCTAAGTGGTTTGAAAAATGGTTTAAAAACCCCATCCCACCGAAAAATATCAATATGAACTTCGAGCTTTCTGAAGATATGAAGGCCTTGTTCAAAGCACCAAACGATAAAGCACTTAACTAACCAGAACCAGGGGCCGGGATGACCCAGCCCTGCTGATTGACGAGCCTAAGCCCGGACAGACTAAGCGTTGGATGGTCGTTCCCCATCCGGCGTGAAAGTACCCAAAATCTCAGGCAAAGATCTGAAATACGGGTACCAGCTTCTCATCAATCTTCGAGGGTAGCGCGGCTGCTACCCTCAATTTTTTCTCGGAGTACGTTATGTCTATAGACTGGAACTGGGGAATATTTCTACAGCCCGCCCCGTTCGGCAACACCACCTATCTGGGCTGGATTTGGAATGGCTTCCAGGTCACCGTCGCCCTGTCCATCTGCGCATGGATCATCGCCTTCCTCGTCGGCTCGCTGTTCGGCATTTTGCGTACCGTTCCTAATAAATGGCTGTCGGGCATTGGCACGCTGTATGTGGAATTGTTCCGTAACGTGCCGCTTATCGTGCAGTTCTTTACCTGGTATTTAGTGGTGCCGGAATTGCTGCCCGAAAATCTCGGCATGTGGTTTAAATCTGAGCTTGACCCGAATGTACAATTCTTCGTGTCGTCAATGGTTTGCCTGGGCCTGTTTACCGCAGCTCGCGTCTGTGAGCAGGTGCGCGCGGCGATTCAATCGCTGCCACGCGGCCAGAAAAATGCCGCGCTCGCGATGGGTCTGACGCTGCCGCAGGCGTATCGCTATGTTCTGCTGCCCAACGCCTACCGCGTCATCGTGCCACCCATGACTTCCGAAATGATGAACCTGGTGAAAAACTCGGCCATCGCCTCCACCATTGGCCTGGTGGATATGGCCGCGCAGGCCGGTAAATTACTGGATTATTCCGCACACGCCTATGAGTCCTTTACCGCCATCACCCTGGCCTATGTGCTGATTAACGCGGTGATTATGCTGGTGATGTATCTGGTTGAACGCAAAGTTCGCCTGCCTGGCAATATGGGAAGCAAATAATGTACGAGTTTGACTGGAGTTCGATTCTTCCGGCGATGCCTTACCTGATGCAGGGGCTGGTTATCACCCTGAAAATCACCGTAACGGCGGTGATTTTCGGTATCGTATGGGGCACCCTGCTCGCCGTCATGCGCCTGTCGCCCATTAAGCCGATCGCCTGGTTTGCCAGCGCCTACGTTAACGTTTTCCGTTCCATTCCCTTAGTCATGGTGCTGCTGTGGTTTTATCTGGTGGTGCCGGGTATTTTGCAAAAGGTCCTCGGGATCTCGCCGCAAACGGATATTCGCCTGATCTCCGCGATGGTGGCATTTTCAATGTTTGAAGCGGCCTACTATTCAGAAATTATCCGTGCCGGCATCCAGAGCGTTTCACGCGGGCAGTCTCACGCGGCGCTGGCGCTGGGGATGACGCACTGGCAATCAATGAAGCTGATCATTTTGCCACAGGCCTTCCGCGCCATGGTGCCGTTACTGTTAACGCAGGGCATCGTGCTGTTCCAGGATACCTCGCTGGTGTATGTCCTGAGCCTGGCAGACTTTTTCCGTACCGCTTCCACCATTGGCGAACGCGATGGAACCCAGGTGGAGATGATCCTGTTTGCCGGTGCCGTGTATTTCGCAATCAGTTTAAGCGCTTCGCTGTTGGTCAGCTACTTGAAGAAAAGGACAGTGTAATGATTTCCCTGAAAAATGTTTCTAAATGGTATGGTCACTTTCAGGTGCTAACCGACTGCTCAACGGCAGTGAAAAAAGGCGAAGTGGTGGTGGTTTGCGGGCCGTCTGGCTCGGGTAAATCGACGCTGATTAAAACCGTCAACGGGCTGGAGCCCGTACAGCAAGGCGAGATTGTGGTTAACGGCACCCAGGTGAACAACAAGAAAACCAATCTGGCCGAGCTGCGCTCTCACGTCGGCATGGTGTTCCAGCACTTTGAGCTGTTCCCCCATCTGTCGATTATTGAAAACCTGACGCTTGCTCAGGTAAAAGTGCTAAAGCGCAACAAAGAAGAGGCGCGTAAGAAAGGCCTTAAGCTGCTTGAACGCGTAGGGCTGACGGCTCATGCCAATAAATTCCCGGCGCAGCTTTCCGGAGGCCAGCAGCAGCGGGTAGCGATTGCCCGCGCCTTGTGTATGGACCCGGTGGCGATGCTGTTCGACGAGCCGACATCGGCGCTGGATCCTGAAATGATCAACGAAGTGCTGGACGTGATGGTGGAACTGGCTAATGAAGGCATGACGATGATGGTGGTGACCCACGAAATGGGCTTTGCCCGCAAAGTGGCCAACCGCGTAATCTTTATGGATGAAGGGAAGATTGTCGAAGATTCGAATAAAGAGGATTTCTTCAATCATCCCCAGTCCGAACGTGCCAAAGATTTCCTGGCGAAAATCCTGCACTAACAACCCCAAAAAAAGGTGGATGCCGCTCGCGTCCACCTTTTCCACGTTCTCTTTTTCACTTAGCCCTGATACGCCTCACTATTTATCCAGGCGTGATCCTGCTCCCAGGTAAACATCCATTTACGTACCGGTCCGGCCATCACGTTTAAATAATAGCTGTCATAACCCGCCATCGTCGCCACCGGATGATAGCCCTTTGGCACCATCACAACCTGCTGGTCATACACCGCCATGCACTCGTCAAGTGCGCGGTCATCGGTATAAACACGCTGCATACAGAAGCCCTGCGCGGGATTGAGGCGATGGTAATACGTCTCTTCAAGGTAGGTTTCGCTGGGCGGATTATCCGTATCGTGCTTATGGCTGGGATAAGAGCTGGTGCAGCCTTCACTGGTATACACCTCGACCACCAGCAGGCTATCGGCAGCTTTGTCTTCCGGCAGGATATTGTGCACATAACGCTGGTTATGACCTTTTCCTCGCGCTTCGGCAGCAATATCTTGCGGGGTGATAAGCCGGGTAGCATAGGTACCTTTACCCGGTGCCGAGCACACTGCCAGTTCAAACGGAGTCAGCGCTTCCACCTCCACCGCTTCCCCCGCAGTGACATACACAGCCCAGGGTTTACGACGCTCGAAGGGGCTCATACGGTCGCCAATTTCCGGGAAGCAGGCGCGGGGCGTATTAACGGTGGCGCGCCCCGCCACTAACACCAGGCAGCGCTCATCGCTGGATTCAGGCAAAGCTAAGCGCTGCCCGGCGCGCAGTTGATAAACATCAAAACCGACGTATTTCCAGCCCGCGCTTTGCGGCGTGATGTGCTGCGTGCGCCCCTGTTCGTCCGGCTGCTGGCGGTGCGAAAGTAATCTGGACATCCCCCCTCCTTAAATCAACCCGGCATCGTGCGCAAGCTTGCTGAGATTGCTATAGCCCAGGCGCGCATAGGTCAGCGGATGCGCAACGGCCGGGTCCTGCTCGGCCTCCACCACCAGCCAGCCGCTGTAACCCTGTTTTTTCAGCAACGCCATGATTGGCGGGTAATCCACGCAGCCGTCGCCCGGCACCGTGAACACCCCGCTCAGCACGGCATCAAGAAAACTGCTTTTGCGATTTTTCACATCGGCCAGCACATCAGCACGCACGTCTTTGCAGTGAACATGGTTAATACGCTCAATCCAGCGTTCGGCGATGCTTAACGGCGAGGCGCCTGCATAAGTCAGGTGTCCGGTATCCAGCAGTAAACCAACTTCCGGGCCGGTGTGCGTCATCAGGTTATCCACATCCTCAGCGCTCTCGATAACCGTTCCCATATGGTGGTGGTAGGCAATTTGCACCCCCTGCTGTTGGGTGTAACGCGCAAACGCCGTCAGCTTTTCACCATACTCTTTCCAGCGTCCGACGGGAAAACGCGGGCGCAGGTGAACCGGCGTGCGCTGTTCACCATGAATGCAGCCTGAAACCTCCGCGAAAACCATCACCTGCGCGCCCAATTCACGCAGCAGCGCCAAATGTGGCTGCACGGCCTCAATTTCCTCTTCCACAGAGCGTTCCAGCAGGCGACCCGAGTACCAGCCTGAGACCAGCTTCAGCTGATGCTTTTCAAGGATTGGCCCGAGTACGCGAGCCTCACGCGGAAACTTGTTTCCCAGTTCAAAACCTTCGAAGCCCGCTTCTTTCCCTTCGCTCAGGCAGGTTTCCAGTGGCGTATCAGCCCCCAGAGAGGGTAAATCGTCATTGGTCCAGGTTAGCGGGTTAATGCCTAAATGTACGGTCATGCTGTTCTCCTTAAATTTGTGCCTGCCCGCGCTCACGCCATAAAGCAATCAGCCGCAGATAGTTATCACGGATACGGGCAATCAATTGTGCATCGTCAATCTCGTGTTTTAACCAGGCCTGAGCGGCTTCGCCAAACAGGGTGCGCCCGACGGCAAAACCCTTCACGATCGGGTAATTGGCCGCGGCGTTGAAGCCAGCCTGCAGCACTTCCACCGGGGCATCCAGCCCAAGGATGACGACGCCACGGCAATGGGGATCGCGTTTTTCCACCAGCTCGCTCAGCGCCGCCCATCCCTCGCGGCTGAGCGGCGGTAGTTTCCACCAGTCCGGGTAAATACCGAGGTTGTAGAAGCGCGCGATGGCTCGCAGGTAGAGGTCGTCGCTGCGCGGCATGCCCGCAGGTAAAATGACCTCCAGCAGCAGTTCGTGGCCGGACTGGCAGCAGGCGCGATAAACCTCATTCACCTTCCGCTCTTGCTCAAGGCGCAAGGCGTGGGCGTCTTCCGGGTGGAAGAACACCAGGCATTTCACCACGTGCTCCTGGGGCCAGCTAATCAGCTGCGAGCCAATATTGCCGTGCTCCAGCTCCAGCGGACGTGAACCCGGCAGCTCGATGGGCCGGCCAATCCACCAGCCTTCACCCGTAATGGCGTTAAGCGCATGCTGGCCGAAAGTGCCGTCACACAGCAGCCCGGCTTTCCCCTCCAGCTCAGCTTGCTTTGCCGTCTCACGGCTGGCCTGCAAAATCAGCTGTTTCAGCGCCGGAACGCGCTGTAAATCGGCGCCGCAGTTCAGCACCATCTCTTCAAACTGGCTGCGGTGGTCAAAAGCCATCACGCACAGTTCCGGCCACTGCCGACGGCGCGTCGTCACGCGATGCAGGTGATTCAGGCGCGCGTCGAGATCCGGGCGCGGCAGCTGCTGTTCGCGAGCTAAGTAATCATCGAGTTCAACTTTAGTCGGCATGGCTGGCGCACAGCCGTGGCGTGAAACCACCAGCGCACCGCAGGCGTTCGCATAACGACACGCTTGCTCCCAGCCCTCATCATTGAGGTAGCCGCGCATCAGGCCGGACATAAACGCATCGCCCGCCCCCAGCACATTCAGCACTTCGACGCGTACCCCCATGACATTCATGCCGCCGTCCAGCGTATCTGGAATCGCCCCGGTAAATACCGAACAACCCTGCGCGCCACGCTTACACACCAGCGTCGCGCCGCTGACCTCACGCACCTGCTTCAGAGCGGCGAGCGTGTCGGTCGAGCCCCCCGCAATGTGGAACTCCTCCTCCGTCCCGACAATCACATCAAACAGATGCAGCACCGATTGCAGCTGCTGCGTCACCTGGCCTGCGGCAACAAAACGCGTTTCCCCATCGCCCAGCGCCGTCAGGCCCCAAAGCACTGGCCGATAGTCAATATCCAGTACGGTGCGTACCTTATTGCGCCGCGCATAGCCCAGCGCAGTAAGCACCGCCTCGCGGGTTGCGGGATGCGAAAGGTGCGTTCCGGTGATAGCGAGACAGCGTGCGGAAGCGATGTACTCTTCGCTAAAGTCACCGTCGGTAATCGCCATATCCGCGCAGTTATCGCGGTAAAAAATCAACGGAAAGGTGTCGCGATCTTTAATGCCGAGCAGTACCAGCGCGGTCAGCCGTTGGGTATCGGTGATCAGATGGCTGGTATCACAGCCGACCCGCGTCAGCTCCTCGCGCAGAAAACGCCCCATATGCTCGTCGCCCACGCGTGCCAGCATCGACGATTTGAGTCCCTGCCGTGCCGTTCCGTACGCAACGTTTCCCGATGAGCCACCCAGATAGCGGGCGAAACTGGTGGCATCTTCCAGGCGTGCGCCAATCTGCTGGCTGTAGAGATCGACTGCGACTCGCCCCATGCAAATCAGATCTAAATGCTTTTGTTTCATGCTCCATCCTCAGACAATGTCAGATACGTTGACCCAGCGGCCACGCTGGTGAGACAAAGCGATGGCATCAAGGACGCGCGACACTTTCCAACCCTCTTCAAAATCAGGCCACATTGGCGCATCGGCAGCGATACCGTCGATCAAATCACGCACCTCAACGGTTTTTTGATCGTTAAATCCAATACCGTGGCCCGCCCCCATGCAGAATGCGCCGTAGTCCGGATGAGCAGGGCCAACCAGTAGCGTGCGAAACCCCTGACGGCCTTCAGGATCGCTTTGCAGATACAGCTTCAGCTCCGCCATGCGCTCCTGGGTAAAAGCAATCGCTCCTTTGGTGCCTGTTACCGTCCAGGTTAGCCCCATTTTGCGGCCGCTGGCTACGCGTGAGGTTTCGATAATCCCCTGTGCGCCGCTTGCAAAGCGCACCATGGCATGAGCCTGATCTTCATTTTCGACGCGCACCATTTCGCGGCTTCCCGCCGCTTCCGGGCGCTGCGGCACCACAATTTTCAGATCGCCGCAAACCTGCTGGATCTCCCCAACCAGATACTGCGCCATATTGACGATATGCGCGGCCAGGTCGCCCAGCGCCCCAAGGCCTGCGGTTTCTTTGAAGCAGTGCCAGTGAATCGGCGTGAGCGGATCGGCCATATAATCTTCGTTATGGGTGCCGTAAAAGTGGATAACCTCACCGATCTCCCCGCGCTCGACGATCTGCTTTGCCAGCTGTGCCGTCGGGTTTTTCATGTAGTTGAAGCCGACCAGGGTTTTCACTCCGGCACGCTGTGCCGCATCAACCATCAGTCGTGCATCACGGGCGTTCAGCGCCAGCGGCTTTTCCGAGTAGACATGCTTGCCGTGGCGAATCGCTTCCAGCGCCATCTCTTTATGCAGATGGTTTGGGGAGCAAATATCCACGACGTCAATATTCGGGTCAGCCACCAGCTCGCGCCAGTTGCCCGTTGAGCGCTTAAAGCCAAAAGCAGCGGCGCGTTTAGCCGCCAGTTCAGACGTGACTTCTGCCACCATTTCGCGCACCAGCTCGCCGCGTAAATCAAATACCGTAGGGGCTTGCGCATAGGCAATGGCATGAGCTTTGCCGATATAACCGCTGCCGATTAAACCAATTCTGACCTGTTTCATAGTGTGTTCCTGGATTAGATCGCGCCGCGACGGCTTTTGGCGTAAGTATCAAACGCCACCGCCAGCACGATGATCAGACCCGTGATAATCTGCTGGTAGTAAGCTGAAACGTTCATCAGCACCAGTCCATTAATCAGGATCCCCATGATAATGGCGCCGATAATCGTGCCGCTGATACGCCCATAGCCGCCCATTAATGAGGTACCACCAATCACCACCGAGGCAATCACGCGCAGCTCAAAGGTGATACCCGCCACCGCTTCAGCGCTGCCGAGGCGCGCGCTGAGGACAAATCCTGCAAGCCCTGCCAGACAGCCAATCGCCACATACACGCTGACCAGCACCCGCTTAACGTTCACCCCAGCCAGACGCGCCGCCTCCGGGTTGCCGCCGATGGCATACACAAAGCGCCCCCAGCGGGTTTTATGCAGCGCCAGGTAACCCACAATCGACACAATGGCGAAAATCCATATCGGGATAGAGATGCCGAGGATATCCCCGCGTCCCCACCAGCGATAACCCGGATCAAACCCGGCAATGGGCGCGCCATCGTTGATCACCAGCGTCAGGCCGCGCCAAATGGTCATGCCGCCGAGCGTGACAATAAACGGCGGTAGGCGCAGGCGCGTCACGCCAAGGCCATGCAAGAAACCGATAAGCGTACCCAGCGCCAGGCAAATCCCCAGCCCCAGCAGCCAGCTAAATCCCCCCCATGCATCGGGATCGACGGTGGTGAAGTTATCCCCTTTGATGACCCAGGCGGCGGTCATGGCACATACCGCCAGTATTGACCCGACCGAGAGATCGATACCCGCCGTGAGGATCACAAAAGTCATGCCGACCGCCATAATTCCGTAGATAGACACTTCGGTCAGGATATTGAAAATATTACGTTCGCTCAGAAAGTTACCGTTCTGCGACTGGAAGAAAATCAGCAGCAGGATCATAAAGATCAGTACGCCGAAGCGCTCAAAGAAGGCAATCGGATCAAAGCGCGATGCGCCCTTTGCCGGAGCCTGATTTTTGGAAATCATCTGCGCCATGGGCTCCCCCGTTATGCGGCATTTAAAGCGTGGTGGTTGATAGCCATCAGGGTCATCAGCCGTTCTTCACTGGCGTCATCACCGTGCAATTCACCGGTGATTCGCCCCTCGCGCAGGGTGATTATCCGGTCAGAAATCGCGAGGATTTCTGGTAAATCCGAGGAGATGACAATCACCGCAACGCCTTGCCTTGCCATATCAAACAGCACCTGATGGACTTCAGATTTGGTGCCGACATCAATACCGCGTGTGGGCTCATCGACAATCAACACCCTGGGGTTAAGCGCCATACAGCGCGCCAGCACCACTTTTTGCTGATTGCCCCCGGAGAGCTTGCGTACCTCCTGTTCGGCATTGACCATCTTGATCTGCAGCGCCTGACGATAGGATTCAATCAGCACCTCTTCTTTGCGCGGGCTGACGAAATAGCGCCAGAACAGCAATGACGACAGGCTTGAAAGCGTGAGGTTTTCGCGAATCGACAACCCCAGCACCATTCCCTCTTTTTTACGGTCCTCCGGGACCAGCGCTATCCCCCTTTCCAGCGCGTACATTGGGTTTTGCGGCACATAAGGCTCGCCGTCTAACTCAAAACTTCCCTGGGTGAATTTCTCGGCGCCAAACAGGCAGCGGGCGACCTCGGTACGGCCTGCGCCCACCAATCCGGCAATGCCCAACACTTCGCCGCTGTGAACGTGAAAACCGATCTCTTTGAGCGCAATGCCGTGCGGGTCGAGCGGCGGCTTTTCGCGGCTTAATCCCTTCACGGACAGGCGAATGGGCTTGTCTTCATGATGGGTAAGGCTTGCGTCACGACGGGCAAACACCACATCGCGCCCGACCATCAGACGAATGATCTGCTCAACGCTGGTGCCCGCGACGTCGCCGGAGCCGGTGTAACGCCCGTCCTGAAAAACGGTGAAGCGGTCGCACAGCTGGAAGACCTCATGCAGACGATGGGTGACGTAAATAGTGCTCACGCCGCGGCCTTTAAGCTCGCGCACCACGCGGTGCAGGCTTTCAACTTCGCTGTCGCTCAGCGCCGCCGAGGGTTCATCCATCACGATCAGTTTGGCGTTGAGCGTTAACGCGCGGGCAATTTCCACCATCTGTTGCTGCGCAACGCTCAGGCGAGCGACGGGCGTAGTCGGGGCAATACTGAGCTGCAGATAATCGAGGACCACCTGCGCTTCCTGATTCACCGCTTTAGCATCAACAAACAAATTACGCTGGCGCGGCTCGCGACCGAGGAACATATTTTCTGCCACCGTCATATTCGGAAGCAGGTTAAACTCTTGATAAATAGTGATAATACCTTTCTGCTGACGCACTACCGGTGACTCGTCCACCGCCAGCGTTTCACCGTTAAACCAGATTTCTCCGCTGGTTTGCGGCTGCGCTCCGGACAGCGCCTTTAGCAGCGTGGATTTACCCGCGCCATTTTCGCCGAGCAGCGCGTGGATCTCCCCGTACCCGACGGTGAGCTGTACTTTGCTCAACGCCCAAACGCCGGAAAAACTTTTTGCCAGTTCGCTGACTTTCAATAAGGGTTGCGACATCAGACTGCTCCTCTGTTGCGCCCGCAGGCGGGCGCATTCAGGCTTATTGGCCGGCTTCGCCGATACGCTCGGCTTGATCCAGGTTTTCCAGGGTAATCACGATCGGAGGGTAATCGGCGCCGGTGATTGCTTTCTTCTCGCGAATGTTTGCCACCAGCTGGCTCATCGCAGTCACCACCGCATAGCCAGGACGCTGATCGGCGGTGACCTGCAGCCACCCCTCACGTACGCGCGCCAGCGCTTCTGGCACCGCATCAAAACCGGTTACCATAATTTCGCCCGGTTTCAGCCCTTGTTCCTGCAGCGCTTCGATAGCCCCCAGCGCCATATCATCGTTGGCGGAAAGGATCACCTGAGGTTTTTTCGGCAGCGACGGCAGCACGCTTTCGATGATGCGCATCCCTTCGGAACGCATCCAGTTACCGGTCTGATCGGCAACAATTTTGTATTTAGCACCGCCCGCTTTCAGGCTGTCACGGATCCCTTTGGTGCGCTCAATATTGGAAGAAGAGCCGGGCTGGCCGGTGAGCAGGATAATCTCCGCCCCATGGGGAAATTTCGACTTCACGTAGTCAGCCACCGCCTGGCCGCCTTTATAGTTATTGGCACCAAAGTGCGGCACCTTTTTCTCGGTTATTACCGTGCGATCGAGGGTGACAACGGGCAGCTTCGCATGCTGAATTTCACTCACGGCGCTTGAAACGGCGTTAACGTCATTGGGCGAAACAATAAAACCCTGAGCGCCGCGAGTCATTGCGTTTTCAAGATCGGCGGCCTGTTTAGGCGAGCTGCCCTGGCTGTCGAGCACCTGCAACTGCACCTCCATTTCTTTGGCGGCTTTCACGGCGGTGCGCTGCATATGTACTTCAAACGGCATCGCAAGGTTGGGCGTGCTAAATACAATTTGCTCGTTTTTGGCCAGCGCCGGAACGGCAGCAAGCGCGATAAGGGCGGTAAGAATTAGCTTTTTCATTGTTATCTCTCTTCGGTGTCGGGTTCAGGAGTTACAACGCAATTTCGCGCTGGCTGCGCAAAGACTCGAGAGCCTTGTCGGCCAGATACAACGCGCGTTCACCATCCTCACCGCTGCACTCTGGCTGCGCTTCGCCACGTAAAATAGCGACGAAATGCAGCCACTCGGCGGCATAAGCCTCTTGGTAACGCTGCAGGAAGAAGTGCTGCGGAAGCGCGCTATTACAGCCCTCCGCGCTGAAATGCTGCACCTGGTTTTCCAGCATGTTGCCCGCGCAGAGCAGGCCGCTGGAGCCGTGTAATTCCAGACGCTGGTCGTAGCCATAGGCCGAGCGGCGGCTGTTAACGATGGTGGCCAGCGCGCCGGAGGCATACTTCAGTACGATAAATGCGGTGTCGATATCGCCCGCATCGCCAATTGCCGGATCAACCAGGTTGCTGCCCTGGGCATAAATCGCTACCGGCTCTTCCCCCATAATGAAACGTGCCATATCAAAATCGTGAATCGTCATATCGCGGAACATGCCGCCGGAAACACGGACATACTCCGCAGGCGGTGGCGACGGATCGCGAGAAATAATCAGCAGGGATTCAGGTTTACCAATGCGCCCCTGCTGCGCTTCGGTTTGCACGCGGCGAAACTGCGGGTCAAAGCGGCGGTTAAAACCAATGAATAGCGGCACCCTGCGCGCTTTCACCACTTTCAGGCAGTCACGCACCCGCGCCAGATCAAGATGGACAGGTTTTTCACAGAAGATGGCTTTGCCGTGGGAGGCGGCAAGCTCAATTAAATCAGCGTGTGTGTCGGTGGCGGAGGCAATCAGCACCGCATGGACATCAGGATCGGCCATCGCTTCATTCGCGCTTTGCTGGCGCGCCTGATATTGCGTGGCAACGCGCCTGGCGTTTTCCTGGTTTGGATCAACAACGGACCACAGTGTGGTCTGCTGGTGGGCGGCAATATTGGCGGCGTGGATCTGGCCGATGCGGCCTGCGCCCAGTAAGGCAATGTTAAACATAGCGGCTCCCGATATTGGCAATTTTTGCGTCAGGCACCGGGATGTCCCCGGCGGTACGCGCACTGGATTAACGACAGCTCAAATAAAACATTTATTTCATTTTAATAAATATTGGAATTATATTTTTGAGCGCAGGTTAACATTTTGTCTATTGCATGAGTTGATTTTGTTATCAAAGTCACAGCATTGAACAATATTCAATCAATAAGAATAAATGTCAGATTGATTCTGGTGACAAAGCAAAAAAACGGTCGGGAAAGGCACAGGCAATGAAATGAACATTCCGCGACTGGTATCAGCGGAATGTTCAGCAGAGAAGATGGAGGTAATAATGGAGGTTAGTACTGACGGGCACGTTTAAGCATCGCGAGCGTTTTGGCAGCCGCCTCTTTTACCGCATCAGAACCCGCAAACTGCGCATCACCGGTGCGCCACCAGACGTCGTAGTCGTGGGTCATGGTTTTTGGCAGCACTTTGATGTCCAGCAGCGTCGGGCCGGGGTGCTGGGCAGAAGCCTCAAGCGCAGCGAGCAGACTTTGTTCATCGTTGACGCGCCAGGCCCGGCAACCATAGCTTTCAGCATTCAGCGCAAAATCGACTTTAACCAGCGCCCCATCAAGCAGCCCGGTTTCCGGGTTACGCTTGCGGTTCTCGGTGCCGAAGCTCCCCATTCCGTGGCCCATTTGCAGGTTATTGATACAGCCAAAACCTGCGTTATCAAACAGCAGGATAGTGACTTTAATCCCCTCCTGAACCGCCGTTTGCAGCTCTGAGTGCAGCATCAGATACGCGCCGTCCCCAACCATGGCGTACACCGGTTGCTGCGGCTTCGCAAGCTTCGCCCCGATGGCCGCTGCAATCTCGTACCCCATGCAGGAGTAGCCATATTCCAGATGGTAGCTATCCGCTGTTTTCACCTGCCAGATACGCTGTAAATCCCCGGGAAGCGATCCGGAGGCCCCTACCACGATAGCGTTTTCTTCAATATGCTGATTAATCAGCCCCAGCACGCGCGTTTGCGTCAGGCTCGTACCGAGCGTCTTGCTGTATTCAGCCAGCACCGCATCCAGATGCCCGGCAATTTCAGGGGCCTCATCGGGCTGCCAGCGCCTTGCCCAAAGCCGCTGACACTCCTGATGCCAGCTGGCTTTTACACTGGCCGGTTCATCACTCCATCTGGCGCGATATCCCAGGGCGCGCAGCCCTGTCGTTAAGCTTTCAAGGCCAACCTGCGCATCCGCCAGCAGCGGCGTGGCATCAAGTTTCAGGGCATCAAACTCGGCAACATTGAGCAGTAAAAACTCCACTTCAGGATGGCTAAACAGCGATTTTGAGCCGGTAGTGAAATCGGTAAGACGCGTGCCGACGCCAATCACTAAATCCGCCTGCGCCGCCAGCTGGTTAGCCGCAAGGCCTCCGGTTACCCCCACGCCGCCGAGGTTAAGAGGATGGTCGCTGACGATGGCCCCTTTACCCGCCTGGGTTTCCACAAACGGGAGATTAAAACCGTCAACAAACTGACGGAATGCCGCATGGGCTGCTGAATAACGCACCCCGCCACCGCAGATAACCAGCGGGCGACCTTTGCGTGCAATAAGATCAAGCGCCGCCTGCAGCCGTGTTTCATCCGGCGGGCGTCGTTCAATCAGGTGCACCCGTCGGGCGAAGAAGCTTTCCGGATAGTCCCACACTTCGCCCTGCACATCTTGCGGCAAGCAGATAGTGACCGCACCGGTTTGCGCCGGGTCGGTGAGCACTCGCATGGCGCTCAACATCGCGCTCATTAGCTGCTCCGGGCGATTGATGCGATCCCAGTAACGGGAAACCGGACGGAAGCTGTCATTGGTGCTCAGGCTCAGATCGTGAAATTGCTCAATCTGCTGTAACACCGGATCAGGCTGGCGGCTGGCGTAAATATCGCCGGGCAGCAACAGCAATGGAATACGGTTAGCGGTAGCGGTCCCCGCCGCGGTTACCATATTCGCAGCCCCGGGGCCGACTGAGGAGGTCACCGCATAAATCCGCCGACGGCCATGCTGTTTCGCAAAACCGGTCGCCATATGCGCCATGCCCTGCTCGTTACAGCCCTGGTGGACCTTAAGATGACCGGGGTCCTCTTCCAGCGCCTGGCCAATCCCCAGCACGTTACCGTGACCAAAGATGGTCATCACCCCCTCAACAAACGGCGTTTCTTCACCATCAATCTTGACGTATTGCTGATTCAAAAACCTGACCAGAGCCTGGGCCATGGTCATACGTTGTGTTGTCATACTTCCCCCCTTTTAGCTCAGCGTTGGCATGGAAAACGCCGCGCTTTGCTGCTGGCTGCTTTCTGGCCAGCGGGCAGTAATGGTTTTCATGCGCGTATAAAAACGGACACCGTCGCTGCCGTGCACATTGAGCGGCCCAAAAATCGAGCGCTTCCAGCCGCCAAAGCTATGGAACGCCATCGGTACCGGGATCGGGACGTTCACCCCGACCATGCCCGCCTGCACATCCTCACCAAAGCGGCGCGCCGTGCCGCCGTCGCGCGTGAAAATCGCGCTGCCATTGCCATACTCATGTTGATTAATCAACTCGATTGCGCTGCGGTAATCCGCGACTCGCACCACGCACAGCACCGGGCCGAAGATTTCTTCTTTATAGATAGTCATCTCCGGGGTGACGTTGTCGAACAGCGTCGGCCCAACAAAATATCCGTCTTCGTAACCGGCAAGCTTCAGGCCGCGCCCATCCACACGCAGCTTCGCCCCCTGTGACTCACCACTATCAATATAGCCGAGCACTTTGGCGCGGTGTGCCGCAGAAATCAGCGGCCCCATCTCATTTTCTGGCCCTGAGGTCAGGCCAGGCCCCACCCGCAGCTTAGCGATTTGCTGCTCGAGCCTGGCGCAGAGCTCGTCTGCGGTGTTATCGCCAACCGCCACCACCACCGAAAGCGCCATACAACGCTCGCCCGCCGCCCCGTAAGCCGCACCCATAATCGCGTTAGCCGCCATTTCCATGTCGGCGTCAGGCATCAGGATGCAGTGATTTTTCGCCCCGCCCAATGCCTGGCAACGTTTGCCGTGCGCGCAAGCCGTCTGGTAGATATATTCGGCAATGGGCGTCGAGCCAACAAAACTCACCGCTTGCACCCGCGGGTCGGTTAGCAGCACGTCTACGGCCTCTTTATCGCCCTGCACAACGTTGAACACCCCGTCAGGTAACCCCGCCTCTTTCAGTAATTGCGCAAGACGCAGCGCTAATGACGGATCTTTTTCTGAGGGTTTGAGCACAAAAGTGTTGCCGGTGGCTAATGCGACAGGGAACATCCACATCGGCACCATCGCCGGGAAATTAAACGGCGTAATGCCCGCGCACACCCCGAGCGGCTGCATCAGAGAGTAACTATCAACGCCGGTACCAACGTTTGCCGAGTGCTCGCCTTTTTGTAAATGCGCAATGCCACAGGCGAACTCCACCACCTCAAGGCCGCGGGTCAGCTCACCTACGGCATCGGAATACACTTTGCCATGCTCTTCGCTAATCAGCTTCGCCAGGCTATCCATATGCTCCTCAAGCAGGCTCTTAAAACGGAACATCACGCGAGCGCGTTTAAGCGGCGTCTGCCGGGCCCAGGCGGAAAATGCCTGCTGGGCGGCAGCGATTGCTTGTTCGGTCTGCTGCGCGCTGCTCATAGCCACCTGGCGGATTTGCATTCCCGTGGCCGGGTTGAAGATCGCCTGAACGCGCGAGCTATTGCCCGTGACGCATGCGCCGTGAATGAAATTCGCTACCGTCTCCATCTGTCCCCTCTCAGCTGTATGATTGATTGCCAAACACTGTAAATGAAATAAACGTTTCACTTAATGATTTAACAAAACAAAATTTCATTATTGTGATCGGAAATTCGTTTTTGAGCTATCTCTCTGCGGCTAATGGGGTAGCAATCGGCCGGGTTTCGCCGCAGATTTGTTTTGGTCTATTTGTTTCATTTTCATGATGGCTGCGGTTAAATACGTTTCAGCACCCATTTCTTTGAGGAAAGCCAGATTGACTACCGCAACCAACCTGAGCGAGTTGCAGCAGCAGATTCGTGACCGCTACGACAGCCTGAGTAAACGCCTACAGCAGGTTTCCCAGTATGTGCTGGATAACACCAACAGCGTGGCTTTCGATACGGTGGCCGCAATAGCCGAACGCGCAGCAGTGCCGCCATCTACGCTTATCCGTTTTGCCAATGCTTTCGACTTCAGCGGCTTCAATGAAATGAAACAGTTATTTCGTATGAATCTGGTGGAGGAGACAGCCAGCTATATCGATCGGGCGCGGTTGTTCCGCGAGCTGGAAAGCGAGGCGGTGCCAGAAACCCCGCTTGAGATACTACAAGAGTTTGCCCGCTCCAACGCGCAGGCATTGCAGCAGCTGGCCGCACGCACGCAGCCGGAAATGTTGCAGCGGGCGGTTGCCCTGCTGGCCGAAGCGGAAACGATCTATATCGTGGGTTTGCGGCGCTCATTCAGCGTTGCTACCTACCTGAGCTATGCCCTAAGCCATCTGGAATGCCGCCCGGTTTTGCTTGATGGGCTTGGCGGCATGCTGCGCGAACAGGTGAGTCGCATCAAAGCACAGGATATCGTGGTGCTGATTAGCTTCTCGCCG
The DNA here is from genome assembly GCF_003818135.1 of Buttiauxella warmboldiae. Lineage (GTDB taxonomy): Bacteria > Pseudomonadota > Gammaproteobacteria > Enterobacterales > Enterobacteriaceae > Buttiauxella > Buttiauxella warmboldiae. Next base: position 17,749 of record NZ_RPOH01000042.1, read on the forward strand.
TATGCCCAGGAAACGGTGATGGTCAGCGAAAAAGCGGCAAGCGCCGGTGCGCGACAGATAGTGATCACCGATAGCCAGATTAGCCCGCTGGCGACATTTAGCGATCTCTGTTTTGTGGTCAAAGAAGCGCAGGTCGATGCGTTCCGCTCCCAGTCGGCAACGCTGTGCCTGGTGCAATCGCTGATGGTGGCGCTAGCCTATTATCAGGGAACGCCGCGCCCCGGTTTGTCGCCAGAAGCTTAGCCCCATCACATCATGGGGCTCATGAAAAGTGCAGCCTCTAAGGTTCAAACGGCCGACGGCTAAACTGGTTATGCCCGCACTTCGGGCAAACAGGCAACACATCCGGGGTATAGATGGCGAGGTGGAAATGGCAGTTTTCACACACCAGATTGCCAAGCCCCACCACTTCGCCGCTGTGATAGACACCGTGGTGGTTGAGATCCTGAAAAACTTCACGCCACTCAAGCTGCGTTTTGTCGGTGATATCCGCCAGCTCCTGCCACAGGCTCTCTTTAATCACCCGCATAAAGACGCTATCGGTAAATTCGTTCTGGCTTTCGCTATAGCTTCGGGCAAACTCCTCCAGATCGCGCCGTACTGCGCGCGTGACTTCATCAACTTCGGTCCTCGTCAGCTCTCCGGTTTGGTTCATGCGTTTGCGCGCGCTGGCGACCAGTTCGTCAATATCGCGCTCGCCGTTGCGTAACCGTTCGGTGAGCGAGGCCACCAGTTCGCGGTAAAATTGCGCAACCTTGTTCATCGTCTGCCTGCCTCCTTGAAGAGATTCCTGCATTCAGTGCCATGTAACCTACTCTAATAGTAGACCTTAATTGGCTATCGCTTTGTTAGTTTGTCCGCAGAGGAGGTAAATAACGGCAAACGAGAAATGACCGCGCGCGCTTTCGAAAGGCTGTTTTGCCGCTGTCTTATCGGCTATGCTATGCCGATCTGAACTTAATAGTTAAAGCTACAACCTGTAGCTGTCTTTCATCACAGGACCACTGGCTGCCATGCAAGAGCAATATCGCCCGGAAGAGATAGAATCCAACGTACAGCTTCACTGGCAAGAGAAGCGTACTTTTGAAGTTACCGAAGACGAAGGCAAAGAGAAGTATTACTGCCTCTCGATGCTCCCCTATCCTTCTGGCCGACTACACATGGGCCACGTTCGTAACTACACCATCGGTGACGTTATTGCGCGTTACCAGCGCATGCTCGGCAAAAACGTGCTGCAGCCTATCGGCTGGGATGCGTTCGGTCTGCCTGCTGAAGGGGCCGCGGTAAAAAACAACACCGCCCCTGCGCCGTGGACTTACGACAATATCAATTACATGAAGAACCAGCTTAAAACGCTGGGCTTTGGCTATGACTGGAGCCGCGAACTGGCAACCTGCACCCCGGAATACTACCGTTGGGAACAGCAGTTCTTTACCCAGCTGTACAACAAAGGGCTGGTGTACAAAAAGACCTCCGCAGTTAACTGGTGCCCGAATGACCAGACCGTTCTGGCAAACGAACAGGTTATCGACGGCTGCTGCTGGCGCTGCGACTCAAAAGTTGAGCGCAAAGAGATCCCACAGTGGTTTATCAAAATCACCGCTTACGCGGACGAACTGTTAAACGATCTGGACACGCTGGAGCACTGGCCCGATCAGGTCAAAACCATGCAGCGCAACTGGATTGGCCGTTCTGAAGGCGTTGAAATTACTTTCGACGTTGAAAACAGCGCTGAAAAACTGACCGTTTACACCACGCGCCCGGACACCTTCATGGGTGTGACTTACCTGGCGGTTGCGGCAGGTCACCCAATCGCCCAACAGGCGGCACTGAACAATCCTGAATTGGCTGAGTTCGTTGACGAATGCCGTAATACCAAAGTTGCCGAAGCTGAAATGGCAACCATGGAGAAGAAAGGCGTGGCGACCGGCGTTAACGCCATTCACCCACTGACTGGCGAAGCTGTTCCAGTTTGGGTCGCTAACTTCGTCTTGATGGAATACGGCACCGGCGCGGTAATGGCGGTTCCAGGCCACGACCAGCGCGACTGGGAATTTGCCACCAAATACGGCCTGCAAATCAAACCGGTTATTCTGAACGCTGACGGGAGCGAGCCTGATTTATCTGCGGCAGCAATGACCGAAAAAGGCGCGCTGTTTAACTCAGGCGAGTTCGACGGTCTGGACTTCCAGAACGCGTTCAACGCTATCGCTGATAAACTGGCCGCTATTGGCGTAGGCGAGCGTAAAGTTAACTACCGTCTGCGCGACTGGGGGGTTTCCCGCCAGCGTTACTGGGGCGCGCCAATTCCAATGGTCACCCTGGAAGACGGCACTGTCATGCCAACGCCTGCCGATCAACTGCCGGTTATCCTGCCTGAAGATGTGGTGATGGATGGTATCACCAGCCCAATTAAAGCCGATCCTGAGTGGGCGAAAACCACTATTGATGGCAAACCTGCGCTGCGTGAAACCGATACCTTCGATACCTTCATGGAATCCTCCTGGTACTACGCGCGTTACACTTGCCCGCAGTACGACAAAGGTATGCTGGACTCCAAAGCGGCTAACTACTGGCTGCCGGTTGATATTTATATTGGCGGCATCGAACACGCCATCATGCACCTGCTCTACTTCCGTTTCTTCCACAAACTGATGCGCGATGCGGGTATGGTGACTTCTAATGAGCCTGCCAAACAGCTGCTGTGTCAGGGTATGGTTCTGGCAGATGCCTTCTATTACACCGGCGTTAACGGTGAGCGTAACTGGGTTTCCCCGGTAGATGCGATTGTCGAACGCGATGAGAAAGGGCGTATTATCAAAGCCTCTGACGCAGAAGGCCACGAACTGGTCTATGCTGGCATGAGCAAAATGTCGAAGTCGAAAAACAACGGCATCGACCCGCAGGTGATGGTGGAACGCTATGGCGCAGACACCGTTCGCCTGTTTATGATGTTTGCCTCCCCTGCGGATATGACGCTGGAATGGCAGGAGTCCGGCGTTGAGGGGGCTAACCGCTTCCTGAAACGCGTCTGGCGACTGGCTTACGAGCATACCAGCCGTGGCGCTGCGCCTGCGCTGGATGTTGCAGCGCTGAGCGAAGATCAAAAAGCTTTACGCCGTGACGTTCACAAAACTATCGCGAAAGTAACCGATGATATTGGTCGCCGTCAGACCTTTAACACCGCCATCGCGGCTATCATGGAGTTGATGAACAAGCTGGCGAAGGCACCGCAGGAGAGCGCCCAGGACCGCGCTTTGCTCAATGAAGCCCTGATGGCCGTTGTGCGTATGCTCTATCCGTTTACCCCGCATGCCTGCTTTAACATGTGGCAGTCGCTGGGCGGTGAAGGCGATATCGACAACGCGCCATGGCCGCAGGCTGATGAAAGCGCGATGGTTGAAGACTCGCTGCTGGTAGTGGTGCAGGTGAACGGTAAAGTTCGCGGTAAGATCACCGTTCCTGCCGATGCCACGCAAGAACAAGTACAGGAACGCGCAGGCCAGGAACATCTGGTTGCGAAATATCTTGAGGGTGTGACCGTGCGTAAAGTGATTTACGTACCGGGCAAACTGCTCAACTTGGTTGTGGGCTAAGCGCAGGAGGAACCGTGCGACATCCCTTTATCAGCTTGTTAGTGGCTTTGGCGGTGCTCCTTACCGCCGGGTGTGGTTTTCACCTGCGTGGCAGCACGCAGGTTCCGAGCCAAATGAAGACGTTGATTCTGAACTCAGGCGATCCCAACGGCCCATTAGCGCGTGAAGTTCGCTCGCAGTTGCGCCTGAACGGCGTCACCATTGTGGACGATACCGGTACGGGTGTTCGCAAGGATATTCCATCGCTTCGCTTGCTGGGCAGTGGGATGGGCCAGGATACCGCATCTATCTTCCAGGACGGACGGACCGCCGAGTATCAGATGGTAATGACGGTTTCAGCACAAGTGCTGATTCCAGGTCACGATATCTACCCGGTTAGTGCCAGAGTGTATAAATCGTTCTTTGATAACCCGCTGACGGCGCTGGCAAAAGATGCCGAGCAAGACTTGCTTATCAAAGAGATGTATACCGCTGCGGCGCAACAGCTGATCCGCAAGGTGATGAGCGTGCAGATCCCAGAAACTGAGGATGCCGCAAATCCACAGCAGGACACAGCTGTGCCTGCTGCGGTATCAACAGACCGGACATCGACCACGCTTGCGGTCACACCCGGTAGCCAATGATCCGGTTGTACCCTGAACAACTCCGTGCGCAGCTCAATGAAGGGCTGCGCGCGGCGTATCTGCTGCTCGGTAACGACCCGCTACTCCTTCAGGAAAGCCAGGATGCCATTCGCCAGACGGCGAGCGCTCAGGGCTTTGCCGAACATCATACGGTGCAGATTGATGCCGCGACCGACTGGCAGGATCTGTTCTCTATTTGCCAGGCGTTAAGCCTGTTTGCCAGCCGCCAGACGCTGCTGTTACTGCTGCCGGAAAATGGCCCTAACGCCGCGATCAACACGCAGCTTGAGAGGCTGGTTTCCCTGCTGCACGACGATATTGCGCTGCTGGTACGGGGTAATAAATTCACCAAAGCACAGGAAAATGCGGCATGGCTTGGGAAACTGGCCGACCGTAGCGTGATGGTGACCTGCCAGACGCCCGAACAGGCACAGCTGCCGCGCTGGGTTGCCCAACGCGCGAAGCAGATGAATCTCACGCTCGACGACGCGGCCAATCAGCTGCTGTGTTACTGCTACGAAGGTAACCTGCTGGCGCTGTCACAGGCCCTGGAGCGCCTGTCGCTAATCTGGCCGGATGGTAAGCTGACCCTGCCGCGGATTGAGCAAGCGGTCAATGACGCTGCCCACTTCACCCCTTTCCACTGGGTAGATGCGATTCTGGCCGGAAAAAGCAAGCGCGCATTGCATATCCTGCAACAGCTACGGCTGGAAGCGAGCGAGCCGGTGATCCTGCTGCGAACCATTCAGCGCGAATTACTGCTGCTGGTTAACCTCAAGCGCCAGTCCGCCAGCACCCCGCTGCGAACCTTATTCGATCAGCAGCGCGTCTGGCAAAACCGGCGCGCGCTGGTGACGGAAGCACTCAACCGCTTATCTGCCGGGCAGCTTTATCAGGCGGTGCGTCTACTTAGACAAATCGAAATCACGCTGAAAAAAGATTACGGGCAGTCCGTCTGGGCCGAGCTTGAAGGGCTCTCGCTGTTGCTGTGCCATAAAGCCCTGGCGGAAATTTTCATTGATGGGTAACAGCACATCGCCTTTAATTGCGCTGTATGGCGGGACATTCGACCCCATCCATTACGGGCATTTAAAACCGGTTGAAGCGCTGGCAAAACAGGTGGCGCTGCATCGGGTCACTATCATGCCGAATAATGTGCCGCCCCATCGTCCGCAGCCGCGGGCGAACGGCCAGCAGCGCAAATCGATGATCGAACTGGCCATTGCCGGGAATCCGCTGTTTAGCCTTGACGATCGCGAACTGCAGCGCGCAACCCCCTCTTATACCGTGGAAACGCTGGAACAGCTGCGCGCGGAAACCGGCGCTGAGCAGCCGCTGGCCTTTATTGTCGGCCAGGATTCGCTGCTCAACCTGCAACGCTGGCACCGCTGGGAAACGCTGCTGACACTCTGCCACCTGCTGGTTTGTCAACGTCCGGGCTATTCCCTGACGATGAAAACTTCCGCAGAACAACGGTGGCTTGATAAACACCGAAGCACCTCGGTTGAACAGCTGCACTCCATGCCCGCCGGTAAAATTTACCTCGCACCAACGCCGATGGTCGACATTTCTGCCACCGTTATCCGCCAGCGTTTAGCGCACCATTTACCCTGCGACGATCTGCTCCCTGCGGCGGTCGCCGGGTTTATTCGTCAGCACCATCTGTATACTTAAGCACTCGCCGCAGCGCATCCAATAGCCTGTCGTTATCTGCCGGGCTTTTTATCGCTACGCGATAATAGCGCGCATCGAGACCCGGATAATTTGCACAATGGCGAATGAGAATGTTCTCTTCCAGTAACGCCCGTTGCAGCTCTAACCCATTGACGTCACAGCGCAGAAAAATATAGTTCGCCCGGGGCGGCCACGCTTTGATTCCAGCTAATTCGTTCAGGCCATTAAACAGGCGGGGCTGCTCGGCGCTCAGCCAGCGATAGCTGGCGGCAATATAAGCCTGATCGTTCAGGATCACCTCCCCGGCAAGGGCTGCAAATGCATTAATCGTCCACGGCTCGCGCTGCTCCCGAATACGTCCAACCGTTGCGGTATCCGCACTGACCAGATAACCCAGCCGCAGCCCGGCTATAGCAAAAAATTTAGTCAGCGAGCGTAAAACATAAAGCTGCGGAAACCTCGCCAGGTGAGGAATTAAGCCGGGTTCCTGCGGTAAAAAATCAAGAAAGGCTTCATCCATAATCAGCGCAATATGATTTTCACGGCAGCGTTGCGCAATAGCCAGCAGCAGAGCGCTATCGGGCATCAGCCCGGTGGGGTTATTTGGCGTGCATAAAAACAGGCAATCAAGCTCGGGCGTTAATACCGTAAGCAGCGACTCATCCGGCTGCCAGCCTTGTGCTTCAGAAAGGTGAAAATCCACGATCTCGCAGCCAATGCGGGTTAATGCGCGGCGATATTCAGCAAAGCCCGGGGTCAGCAGCAGCGCTTTACGCGGTGAGAGTTGCTGTACCAGATTAAATATCAGCTCCGTTTCGCCATTTCCCGCCAGCACCCACTGCGCGGGAACCTGGTGATAAGCCGCTAAGGCCTGGTGCAGGGCGCGATATTCCACATCCGGGTAACGCTCAGCCAGCGCCAGATTATCGGTAATGGCGCGTTTTAACGAGTCCGGCATCCCTAACGGATTAATGTTGGCGCTAAAATCGATCAGTGAATCCGCCTCCACGCCCATCGCTGCTGCCGCTTCAATAATATTGCCGCCGTGCTGACTGCTGAACGCCATACTTCCCCCGATAAAACGGACTTCGTTACTAAAGGCACAATGATACACTGATGCCAGGGCCTGCCACAGCCAACGTTGATGTGAGGATGAGATGAAATTATGGTTAGTACGCCATGGGCAAACCCAGGCAAATGTCGATGGCTTGTATAGCGGGTTTTGCGAAACGCCGCTGACCGAACTGGGTATCAGCCAGGCCGAAGCGGTAGCCGATATGTTAAGCCAGGTGGCGTTTTCCCGCGTGCTTTGCAGCGAACGGATACGTGCGCAACACACCATGCAGATGATCCTCCGGCAACGCGAAATCCCCGTGGTTACTGACCCGCGCCTGAATGAGATGAATTTTGGCGACTGGGAAATGCGCCACCATCGCGATTTACAACGTCTGGATGCGGAAAACTATGCTGCATGGTGCAGTGACTGGCAGCATGTGATCCCAAAGAATGGCGAAGGTTTCCAGCTTTTCTCCCGGCGCGTCAGCGAGTTTTGCGCCTCGCTTTCCACCTTCCCCGAAGAGGAGAAGATGCTGATTGTCAGCCATCAGGGAGTGCTGAGCTTGCTGATCGCGACGCTGCTCAAGATGCCACCCGCGTCGCTGTGGCATTTTGTCATTGAGCAAGGGGCGTGGAGCTGTATTGAGATTCGGGATGGTTTTACTACGCTTATCACCCTCAATAACCGCGCGATTGACCTTCCGGCCCGGTGAGTGACAAGCATTGCAAGCGCGCCAACCATTGACACTACACCTCAGACTGTTATGCTCCGCTGCCATAATTTCCTGCCCGCAAGCATGACTTTCCGGAATAGTTTTACAAAAATGGCGATGCAAACCGGCTCACTCGGTGGGATGATACCCCGCCTTGAGCGCCGCATTGCCGACGGGTCAGTAAAGCTGCCCGATTATGGGTATCATGCGGGCTAAATCGAACACACTCTACTTTTCCCAGGGGGAACACTTGCAGGGTAAAGAATTTCAGGATTTCATCGTCGATAAAATCGACGACCTCAAAGGCCAGGACATCGTTGCTCTGGATGTTCAGGGTAAATCAAGCATCACTGATTGCATGATTATCTGTACCGGTACTTCTAATCGCCACGTTATGTCTATCGCAGAACACGTCGTAGAATCATCCCGCAAAGCAGGTTTTGATGCGCTGGGTGTGAAAGGCATTAACGCGACTGACTGGGTAGTTGTTGATCTTGGCGAAGTTATCGTTCATGTGATGCAAGAAGAAAGCCGTCAACTGTACGAGCTGGAAAAACTCTGGGGTTAATGCGTGAAGCTGCAACTAGTCGCAGTCGGCACGAAAATGCCTGACTGGGTACAAACCGGCTTTACCGAGTACCTGCGTCGTTTCCCTAAGGATATGCCATTTGAACTGGTAGAAATTCCTGCGGGGAAACGCAGCAAAAATGCCGATATCAAACGCATTCTCGAAAAAGAGGGTGAAATGATGTTGGCGGCGGCCGGCAAGGGCAACCGAATTGTCACGCTCGATATCCCAGGCCAACCTTGGGATACGCCGCAGCTTGCCGTACAGCTTGAACGCTGGAAGCAGGATGGTCGGGACGTTAGCTTGCTGATTGGTGGCCCGGAAGGGCTTGCACCGGCGTGCAAGGCTGCCGCTGAGCAAAGCTGGTCGCTTTCCAGTCTGACTATGCCGCATCCGCTGGTGCGGGTGCTGGTGGCGGAAAGCCTGTACCGCGCATGGAGTATTACTACCAATCATCCTTATCACCGTGAGTAAATATCGTCAGGTAGAACAAAGCTGCGGATGAAATTACAGAATTCTTTTCGTGACTATACCGCTGAGTCTGCGCTCTTTGTGCGCCGGGCGCTGGTCGCGTTTCTCGGTATTTTGGCGTTGACCGGCGTGCTTATCGCCAACCTTTATAATTTGCAAATCGTCCGTTTCACCGACTACCAGACCCGCTCGAATGAAAACCGCATAAAGCTGGTGCCCATCCCGCCTAGCCGCGGCATTATCTACGATCGCAACGGCAAGCCGCTGGCGCTTAACCGCACCATTTACCAGGTGGAAATGATGCCGGAAAAAGTGGATGACGTGCAGGCGACGCTGGAAGCGCTGCGCTCAGTGGTGAATTTAACCGACGAGGATATTGCCAACTTTAAGAAAGAGCGCGCCCGCTCCCATCGCTTCACCTCTATTCCGGTCAAAATCAACCTCACTGAAGAGCAGGTTGCCCGTTTTGCCGTGAATCAGTACCGCTTCCCGGGCGTTGAAGTTAAAGGCTATAAACGCCGCTTCTACCCGTATGGCTCAGCGCTGACCCACGTGATTGGCTATGTCTCTAAAATTAACGACAAAGACGTTGAACGCCTCAATAAAGACGGCAAGCTGGCTAACTATGCCGCAACCCATGATATCGGCAAGCTCGGCATTGAACGTTATTACGAAGACGTGTTACATGGCCAGACCGGCTATGAAGAAGTGGAAGTCAACAACCGTGGTCGCGTTATTCGCCAGCTTAAAGAGGTGCCGCCGCAGGCCGGGCACGATATTTATCTGACTATCGACCTTGAGCTGCAGAATTATATCGAAACCTTACTGGCCGGCAGCCGCGCCGCGGTGGTGGTCACAGACCCGCGCACCGGCGGCATTCTGGCGCTGGTTTCCATGCCAAGCTACAACCCGAACCTGTTCGTTGATGGTATTTCGAGCAAAGACTATTCCGGCCTGCTTAACGATCCCAATACGCCGCTGATCAACCGCGCGACCCAGGGGGTTTATCCTCCGGCATCTACGGTGAAACCGTATATGGCCGTTTCGGCATTGAGCCTAGGGGTTATCACCAAGAATACCTCGCTGTTCGACCCCGGCTGGTGGCAGCTACCGGGCTCTGAAAAGCGCTACCGCGACTGGAAAAAATGGGGCCACGGCCGCCTGAATGTCACCAAAGCGCTGGAAGAGTCGGCGGATACCTACTTCTATCAGGTTGCCTATGACATGGGAATCGACCGCATGGGCGAGTGGATGCGCAAGTTTGGCTATGGCGACTATACGGGTATCGATCTTGCCGAAGAGAGAGCCGGCAACATGCCAACGCGTGAATGGAAACTGAAACGCTTTAAAAAGCCGTGGTATCAGGGTGACACCATTCCTGTCGGTATCGGCCAGGGTTACTGGACGGCGACGCCGATTCAAATGAGCAAGTCGATGATGATCCTGATTAACGACGGTATCGTGCGCGTGCCTCATTTCCTGATGAGCACCGTTGAAAACGGCAAACAGGTGCCGTGGCAGCAACCGGTTCAGCCGCCGGTGGGTGATATCCATTCAGGTTACTGGGAAATTGCCAAAGACGGCATGTATGGCGTAGCCAACCGTCCTAACGGTACTGCCCATAAGTATTTTGCCAATGCGCCTTATAAGATTGCGGCAAAATCAGGGACCGCGCAGGTCTTTGGCCTGAAAGCCAATGAAACCTATAACGCCCACAAAATTGCTGAACGTTTACGCGACCATAAATTAATGATCGCCTTCGCCCCTTATAACAATCCACAGGTTTCTGTCACCATGATTCTGGAAAACGGTGGTGCAGGCCCCGCGGTAGGTACCGTCATGCGCCAGATCCTCGACCATATTATGCTCGGGGATAACAACACGGTACTGTCGGCAGAAGTCCCCGCATCGCCGGGGGCTGAGGACCAATAACCATGACTGATAATCCAAATAAAAAATCGTTCTGGGATAAAATCCATCTCGACCCGCTGTTCCTGATGACCATTCTGGCGCTGCTTATTTTTAGCGCACTGGTTATCTGGAGCGCCAGTGGCCAGGACATGGGGATGATGGAGCGCAAGAGCGGCCAGATCCTGATTGGGCTGATCGTGATGATCGTGATGGCGCAAATCCCGCCCCGCGTTTATGAAGGCTGGGCGCCCTATCTGTATATCGTCTGTATCATCTTACTGGTGGCGGTGGATGCCTTCGGTGCGATATCCAAAGGCGCACAGCGCTGGCTTGACCTCGGTATCGTACGTTTCCAGCCGTCCGAGATCGCCAAGATTGCCGTGCCGCTGATGGTGGCGCGCTTTATTAACCGCGACGTCTGCCCGCCGACGCTGAAAAATACCGGCATCGCGCTGGTGCTGATTTTCATGCCGACGCTGCTGGTTGCCGCACAGCCCGATCTGGGCACCTCAATTCTTATCGCTGCATCTGGCCTTTTTGTCCTGTTCTTATCGGGGATGAGCTGGAAACTTATCGGCGTTGCCGTACTACTGCTCGCCGCGTTCATTCCTATCCTGTGGTTCTTCCTGATGCACGATTACCAACGTGCGCGCGTAATGATGCTGCTCGACCCCGAAAGCGATCCCCTTGGCGCCGGCTACCATATTATTCAGTCTAAAATTGCTATTGGCTCCGGCGGGCTGCGTGGCAAGGGATGGCTGCACGGCACCCAGTCGCAGCTTGAGTTTTTACCTGAACGCCATACCGACTTTATCTTTGCGGTACTTGCCGAGGAGCTTGGTCTGGTTGGGGTGCTGGTGTTACTGGCCCTCTATCTGTTGCTTATTATGCGCGGTCTGATTATTGCCGCTCGCGCCCAGACCACATTTGGCCGGGTGATGGCTGGTGGGTTAATGTTAATTTTATTCGTATACGTGTTTGTTAACATTGGCATGGTTAGTGGTATCTTACCGGTGGTCGGCGTACCTTTGCCGCTGGTGAGCTACGGGGGCTCGGCCCTGATCGTTCTGATGGCCGGGTTTGGTATCGTGATGTCGATACATACCCACAGAAAAATGTTATCAAAAAGCGTGTAAGTGGATGAGGTGCGTAATGGTTAAGCGTTGGCTTGGGATCTGTGTCGTTGCTGCAATACTGGCTGGCTGCTCGTCTGATGACGGCAACCAACAGCAGGTAAACCAGCCGCCGCAGCCGGCGGTGTGTAATGGCCCAACGGTTGAAATCAGCGGCGCCGATCCGCGTTTCGAACCGTTAAATCCTTCGGTTAATCAGGATTACGAAAATAACGGCAGGCGCTATAAGATCGTGCAAAACCCGGCAAACTTCAGCCAGGCGGGTTTTGCCGCCATTTATGATGCCGAACCGGGTAGCAACCTGACCTCATCAGGCGAACCTTTCGATCCCTCAGCATTGACGGCCGCTCACCCAACGCTCCCGATTCCGAGCTATGCGCGGATCACCAATCTGGCGAATGGCCGCATGATTATCGTGCGCATCAATGACCGTGGCCCGTATGGCAATGACCGCGTGATCTCCTTGTCGCGCGCCGCAGCCGACCGCCTGAATAACTCAAACAATACCAAAGTGCGTATCGACCCGATTGTTGTGGCGCAAGACGGCACGATGTCCGGCCCGGGTACTGCATGTACCACTATCGCGAAGCAAACTTACGCCCTGCCCGCGCGCCCGGATTTAAACAGCGGAATGGGCAGTGCGACTTCTGCTGCTGTTGACGCCCCTCAGGGTGACGTTCTGGCAATCAGTAATTCAACGCTGCAAAGTGAAGATACGACTGGCGCGCCCGTTCGCAGCAGTGGTTTCTTAGGTGCCGCTACCCCTCTGGCTCCTGGCGTGATTGAAAGTGAACAGCCCGAAGCGACGGCCACCGCGGCGGCTGCAACACCCGTGCAACAAAATGCGCCGATCGTCGCGCCAGGCTCCGCTCAGGGTAGCATACCAACTGCCGCACCAGCTGCAGCCGGGCACTATGTGGTGCAGGTTGGCGCAGTCAGCGATCGGGCTCGCGCCGTACAGTGGCAGCAGAAACTGAGCCAGCAATTTGGCGTGCCCGGGCAGGTTTCCAGTAATGGCACCATGTATCGGGTGCAGCTCGGGCCATTTGCCAGTAAAAGTGAAGCGAGCGTCCTGCAGCAACGCCTGATGAGCGAAACCCAGCAGCAATCCTTCATCACTAACGCACCCGCTATGTAAGCGGTTATGTCTGGCATCCGTCCGGCGTCAGTTAATGTCAATTTCATTAACAAATGATACGCAAAGACGGATGTCAGCAAAAATCGCTTTTGCTATAGTAAGGCACTTTTTTTATTCCATCACGGATGTCGTTGTTCTAATCATGAATACAGCCCCTTCTTTTCGTTTTGTTAAACGCCTGGCGCTCACTGCGGCCCTCACCCTTTCGGGAATGGCTGCCGCACACGCTGACGACCTGAACATTAAAACCATGATCCCGGGCGTGCCGCAAATTGATGCGGAAGCGTACATCCTGATCGATTACAACTCGGGCAAAGTGCTGGCTGAATCCAATGCCGACACGCGCCGCGATCCTGCCAGCCTGACCAAGATGATGACCAGTTACGTCATCGGCCAGGCAATGAAAGCGGGCAAATTTAACGAAAGCTCGATTGTCACCGTTGGCCAGGACGCATGGGCCACGGGCAACCCGGTATTTAAAGGTTCATCGTTGATGTTCCTCAAGCCCGGGATGCAGGTGCCGGTATCACAGCTGATCCGCGGCATTAACCTGCAATCAGGTAACGATGCCTGTGTGGCGATGGCCGATTTCGTGGCGGGTAGCCAGGATGCATTTGTTGGCCTGATGAACAGCTACGTTTCCGCGCTGGGTCTGAAAAACACCCGCTTCCAGACCGTTCACGGCCTGGACGCAGAAGGTCAATACAGCTCAGCGCGCGATATGGCGCTGATTGGCCAGGCGTTAATTCGTGATGTGCCAAACGAATACGCTATCTATAAAGAAAAAGAGTTCACCTTCAACAATATCCGCCAGACAAACCGTAACGGTTTGCTGTGGGATACCAGCCTGCAGGTTGACGGCATCAAAACCGGCCATACCAACGCGGCGGGTTACAACCTGGTCGCCTCGGCCACCGAAGGCCAGATGCGCCTGATTTCGGCCGTGCTGGGCGGACGCACTTACAAAGGCCGTGAAACCGAAAGCAAAAAGCTGCTGACCTGGGGCTTCCGCTTCTTCGAAACGGTTTCTCCGCTGAAAGCCGGTAAAGAATTTGCCTCAGAGCCAGCCTGGTTTGGTGATAATGACCGCGCATCACTCGGCGTTGATAAAGACGTCTACCTGACAATCCCCCGTGGCCGCATGAAAGATCTGAAAGCCAGCTATGTGCTTAACAGCGCCGAACTGCACGCGCCACTGCAGAAAAACCAGGTGGTGGGCACCATCAACTTCCAGCTCGACGGCAAAACTATCGAACAACGTCCGCTGGTGGTGCTGCAGGAGATGCCTGAGGGGAATTTCTTCAGCCGTATCATTGACTACATCAAACTGACATTCCACCACTGGTTTGGTTAATAATCGAACACTTGAAAGAGTGAAAGTCGTCCCCATATACTATGCATCAAAGCAACTCCCGCAGGCTTGCGGGAGTTATTATTTTTAATGCCGCCACGCTGGAGCTACCATGAAAACCAATCTGAAAGAACTGCTCGAATTCCCGACTTCCTTTACTTATAAGGTGATGGGTCTGGCGAAACCTGAGCTGGTCGATTTGGTCGTTGAGGTGGTGCAGCGCCACGCGCCAGGTGACTACACGCCGCAGGTTAAACCGAGCAGCAAAGGGAACTACCACTCGGTCTCGATTACCATTAATGCGACCCATATTGAACAAGTTGAAACCCTGTATAAAGAGTTAGGGAATATCGAAATCGTACGTATGGTGCTGTAATTCGTACCCTGCCCGGCCTTCTGGCCGGGCATGTGATATATTCCCTTCACTTTTTAACCTGCCGGAGACGATGTTTTGTCTCAAGATACCATTCAAATCCGCCAGCTTGGCCTGCAGCCCTACGAACCTGTTTCGCAGGCGATGCACGATTTTACCGATACCCGAGATGAAAACACCGCCGATGAAATCTGGTTAGTGGAGCATCAACGGGTATTTACCCAGGGCCAGGCAGGGAAAGCGGAACATCTGCTGCTGCCGGGCGATATTCCGGTGATTCAAAGCGACCGGGGCGGGCAGGTCACTTATCATGGGCCGGGCCAGCAGGTGATGTACGTGTTGCTCAACCTGAAGCGCCGCAAACTTGGCGTTCGGGAGCTGGTGACCATCCTTGAGCAAACCGTCGTCAAAACCCTTGCCCAATTGCAGATAGAGGCTTATCCGCGCGCGACGCGCCGGGTGTCTATGTGAATAGCCGTAAAATTTGTTCGCTGGGGCTGCGCATCCGTAAAGGCTGTTCATTTCACGGGCTGGCGTTGAATGTCGATATGGATCTCAGCCCTTTTTTACGCATTAATCCTTGCGGCTATGCGGGTCTTGAAATGACACAGGTCAGTTCGCTACGACCGGGCATTTCCCTCGAAGAGATACAGCCGCTGCTGATCAATAACTTCATAGCATTATTGAATAACCCGCCCGTTAACTACGTGGCGGCTTAAAATCTATTTTTATAGCTGCACTTATTGAGGTGCAGTTTGAAATAACGCTTTATCAACATACCGTTATGGCAAACTTGCACACTTTCGACTGAATAAATGCCCTTTCCAACGCTGGAAATTTTTACCCTGTGGTACGAGGGCCAGCGGAATAATCGTTAACACTGCAAAGCCCATGAACCAACAAACCATTTACAATTCTTTCCCCATTTACTGCTTTGTCAGGCTGATTTATCCCCCGCACTGGTGGTATACTGCCCGCGCTATTAAAAAATAGTTGATAAATAAAACATTCGATTAGCCTGACTTCGTTATCAGCAACTGGAACACGTACGATATGAGTAAACCTATTGTCATGGAACGCGGCGTCAAATATCGCGACGCCGATAAAATGGCTCTGATCCCGGTTAAAAACGTGGTGACCGAGCGCCAGGAACTGTTAAGAAAACCAGAGTGGATGAAGATCAAGCTTCCCTCTGATTCAACCCGAATTCAGGGTATTAAAGCGGCGATGCGTAAAAATGGCCTGCACTCGGTCTGTGAAGAGGCCTCCTGCCCTAACCTGGCAGAGTGCTTCAACCACGGCACCGCAACCTTTATGATCCTGGGGGCTATCTGCACCCGTCGCTGCCCGTTCTGCGATGTGGCGCATGGTCGCCCTGTGGCGCCTGATGCCAATGAGCCTGCAAAACTGGGGCAAACTATTGCTGATATGGCGCTGCGCTATGTGGTCATCACTTCGGTTGACCGTGACGACCTGCGCGATGGCGGGGCCCAGCATTTTGCCGACTGCATCAGCGCCATTCGCGAAAAAAATCCGGCGATCAAAATTGAAACCCTGGTGCCCGATTTCCGTGGCCGCATGGACAAAGCGTTAGAGATTCTCACCGCAACCCCCCCAGACGTGTTCAACCACAACCTGGAAAACGTGCCGCGTATTTATCGCAAAGTGCGTCCCGGGGCTGACTACAACTGGTCGTTAAAGCTGCTGGAGCGTTTTAAACAAGCGCACCCTGATATCCCGACTAAATCAGGATTGATGGTCGGTTTAGGGGAAACCAACGCTGAGATTGTGGAAGTGATGCGCGATCTGCGCCGCCACGGCGTCACCATGTTAACCCTGGGCCAATATTTACAGCCAAGCCGTCACCACTTACCGGTTCAGCGTTATGTCAGCCCTGACGAGTTTGAAGAGATGAAAGCTGAAGCGCTGGCGATGGGCTTTACCCACGCCGCCTGCGGCCCGTTTGTTCGCTCTTCTTACCATGCGGATCTGCAAGCCAAAGGGATGGAAGTAAAATAACGATGTAACAAATCGTTACTTTTAATTTGCAGCTCGCATAAAAAACGGCATTTGCGATGCCGGTTTTTTTATATCTGTTCGAAAGCTGTGTTTTGATCAGTCTTTATGCGTAATACGATCGGAGACTGCATCAGTAGTGGTGGCAGACTTAGCACCGATCTCGTCTTCATTCATCGCTTTCTTAAAGCCCTTGATTGCCGCGCCAAGATCGCTCCCCAGGGTGCGTAACTTTTTGGTGCCAAATAACAAAACGATCAACGCGCCGACCACCAATAACTTTGTAATACTAATCTCACCCATAACAACCTTCTTTAAACATGCGTGCCGCGGATACGGCGAATAATACACGGAGACAATTAACGGTCATTTTCTTGCGCCATACAATAGCAACCTGTAACAAGTTGAATCAAGAGTGGGTCAAAAAAACGTCATCGCAGCTGGGGTAAAGCAAAACGCCGATTCTTCAGCACCGGTAACATCTCTCTGACTTCCGCGAGATAGCGCTGTTCCAGCTCGGCATAAATCAAGGCGGGGCGTTGGTTTGCCGCTGCCATCACCACACCTAGCGGATCGACTATCTGGCTATGACCGATATTTTTATTGCCACATTCGCCAGACGCCATCACATAGCAGGTTGTATCAAGCGCGCGAGCCGCCAGCAGCGTTGACCAGTGCATCTCTTTATTCGGGCCGCGTAGCCACGCGGCGGGTAAGACTAAAACCTCGGCCCCCATCAGCGCCAGGCTCAACGCCATCTCGGGAAAACGCAGGTCGTAACAGGTCATGAGCCCTACCTTAAAACCGGCGACCTCAATCAATGGCGGCAGGCGGTCGCCCGCATCCACCAGCCGCGATTCCTGTACGTTAAACGCATCATAGAGGTGAAGTTTTTGATAACGGGCAATCACCTCCCCACCGCGAACGGCCAGCAACGTATTGGCTGCGCGCCCTGCTGTCGTTTTGACAGGCAGCGTCAGGATGGTGGTCAGCCGATCTTTGCGGCTTTGATCGCAAAGCTGTTCGATAAACTCTTCTTTCATCGCCTGCGCAGAAGACACCGACCAGTCAGGATCGTTATCGTCACGCGCCAGCACCGCCTCGGGCAGCACTAGCAATTGCGCTCCTGCGGCAACTGCCTGCGACATTAGCCCCAGACAGGTATTTGCATTTTCCTGCCATATCCTGCCGACCGCAAACTGCCCAACTGCAACTTTCATTATTATCCCTCAGCAGGCCGCGAATAATTTCAGTATATCGGGTGTGAAACTTCTCGTGCTGACGTTACACTCAAACACTTTAAAATAAGCAACAACAGGAAATTATTGTGTTCCAGATATTGTTAGCCGTGTTTATTGGTGGCGGAACGGGAAGCGTGGTGCGCTGGCTATTGAGTATGAAACTAAACCCGGTGCATGCCGCGATTCCGATTGGCACGCTAACCGCAAACCTGGCTGGCGCATTTATCATCGGGCTGGGGCTGGCTCTGTTTACCCGCGTCACGCATCTCGATCCGGTCTGGAAGCTGCTAATCACCACGGGTTTTTGCGGCGGCCTGACCACCTTTTCAACTTTCTCAGCGGAAGTGGTGTTCCTGCTTCAGGATGGACGCCTGGCCTGGGCCGGATTGAATATGCTGCTCAATCTCGCCGGATCGCTGACTATGACCGCCGTCGCATTTTGGCTAGTTTCTGTTGCCTGGGGCCAGTGATTAGCCGCGGGTTAAGGTTAGCTTAATTTTTGTCTGCCACGCTGATGAAAAATTAGCGTGGAGCAAAATAATGAAAGAACGTGTTGCTGGCTGGGCGGCAGTGCTGATGAGCACGCTCATTGTGATGGGCTTTGTGAAAATGTATCTGTTTCCCTGAGTTCAGGGCAAAAAAAACCCGCCTTAGCGGGTTTTATATTCTGCTGGTAAAGCCTTAGATAGGCATTACGTTTGCAGCAGATGGGCCTTTGGCACCGTTAGTGATTTCAAACTCAACGCGCTGACCTTCTGCCAGGGTTTTGAAACCATTGCTCTGGATTGCAGAGAAGTGTACGAACACGTCTTTGCTACCATCTTCCGGAGTAATGAAGCCAAAGCCTTTTGACTCGTTAAACCACTTAACGTTACCTTTAATCTTAGACATCTAAATTACCTTTACATGAAAAACGACACAAATGCTGTGTCGGGCATCAGTACACCAATTGTGATGGATTTTGTCCAGCCCAGAATTGCTAAAAAGTGATAAAAATTGCTACCTGTTTTAAAAACTGTGCAGCAACCCGTATTTTTGAATAAACGATAAAAATAATAGCCGCGGAGAGCGATTCCATGGCGCTGGCGCGGTTAAAACTGGACACGCAGCCAGGCGAAGTAAAGGTTACCGTTGTTCCAGGTGCCGGGTATCCAGGCCATCTGGAAGGTCGCAGGGCCATAGCCCCCGGCGTGTAGCCATGAACAGGACGAAAATTACCATCTATTCCGACAAATTATCCTAAAGATAAGAATTGCAGCCAGCCAAAATGCCCCCTGCCTTTTCCCATACCAAAAGACAGGGGTAACATTTTGTTATTTATCTCTTTTTAATAAAACATAGATTGCCGGGATGACCAACATGGAAAGCAGCGGTGCGGTAATCATGCCGCCAATCATCGGCGCCGCGATACGCCGCATCACTTCCGATCCCGTGCCATCGCCCCACATAATCGGCAGCAACCCCGCCATTATCGTGGCAACGGTCATCACTTTTGGCCTGACGCGCAGCACCGCACCTTCATGAAGTGCTCGCATCAGCATTGGTTTCCCGCCAAGGGGCTCAAGCGCTCTGTGCCTTGCAATAGCCTGATTTAAATAAAGCACCATAATCACGCCAAATTCAGCCGCCACGCCAGCCAGGGCAATAAATCCTACCGCGCCGGCAACGGACAAATTATATCCCAGCAGGTAGAGCAGCCAGACACCGCCAATGAGTGAGAATGGCAACGTCCCCATAATTAATAACGCATCGCTGACACGGGAAAACGTCGCGTAAAGCAGTACGAAAATAATCACCAGGGTAAACGGCAAGACAATGCTTAATTTAGCGCTCGCGCGCTCTAAATATTCAAATTGTCCTGACCAGGATAATGAAACGCCCTCTGGTAATGTTATCTGTTGTGCAACGGCAAGCTGCATATCCTCCACCGCCGATTTCAAATCCCGCCCGCGCAGGTCAACGTAAACCCAATTCGATAAGCGCGCGTTTTCACTTTTCAGCATTGGCGGACCATCGGTGATACTGATATCCGCCAGTTCAGAAAGCGCAATCTGGCTGCCGTTAGCCGTAATAACCGGGAGATTTTTCAGCTTCTGGACGTTATCACGCACTTCACGTGGATAACGAATATTGATCGGATAGCGCTCACGCCCTTGTATAGTTTCCCCAATATTTTGCCCGCCAATGACCGTTGCCACTAGCGACTGCAGCTCTTTGACCGATACGCCATAGCGCGCCGCTTTCAGCCTGTCGATATTAATATCCACATAGCGCCCGCCGCCGAGCCGTTCCGCCAGCGCCGATGTCACCCCCGGCACCTGCTTCACCACGCGTTCAACTTGCTCAGCCACCTGCTCAATAGCGGCAATATTATTGCCGTTCACTTTAATCCCCACCGGGCTTTTAATCCCGGTAGCCAGCATGTCCAGGCGGTTGCGAATAGGCGGCACCCAGACGTTGGCAATACCCGGAACTTTCACCACGCTATCCAGTTCGCTGACCAGCTTATCCATCGTCATTCCAGGGCGCCACTGATCACGCGGTTTAAAACGAATAGTGGTTTCAATCATCGTCAGGGGGGCCGGATCGGTTGCGGTATCCGCACGCCCTGCCTTACCAAACACCGTCGCAACTTCGGGCACAGTTTTAATTAAGCGATCGGTTTGTTGCAGTAAACGCCCGGCTTCACGTGCAGAAATTCCCGGCAGCGTGGACGGCATGTATAACAAATCCCCTTCATCGAGCGGCGGCATAAACTCGCTACCGAGGCGGCTTAACGGCCACAGGGTCGCCAGCAATACCAGACCCGCAATCACCAGCGTGGTTTTCGGGCGCGCCAGCACTTTGTCCAGTAGCGGCTCATAGGCGGCAATCAGCCAGCGGTTGATGGGGTTGGCCTTTTCGTCAGGAATTTTTCCGCGAATAAAATACCCCATTAATACTGGCACCAGCGTAATACCCAGGCCCGCAGCCACCGCCATGGCGTAGGTTTTGGTAAATGCCAGCGGCGAGAACATGCGCCCTTCCTGGGCTTCGAGGGAAAAGACCGGAATAAAGGAGAGCGTGATGATCAGCAGGCTACAGAATAGCGCCGGCCCCACTTCCACCGCCGCCTGCTCTGAGATACGCCAGTAATCGCTGCCGCTGGGCTGTTTATCCGGATTGTCGTGCCGCCACTGCTCCAGCACCTTATGCATGTTTTCAATCATCACGATTGCCGCGTCGACCATCGCACCAATCGCAATCGCAATCCCGCCCAACGACATAATATTGGCGTTTACCCCCTGGTAGTGCATCACGATAAACGCCCCCAGGATCCCCAGCGGCAAGGTTATCATCGCCACCAGCGCCGAGCGGAAGTGGAACAGGAACAGCGCGCAGATAATCGCCACCACGATGAACTCTTCCAGCAGCTTATGGGAGAGCGTTTCAATCGCGTTTTCAATCAGCTGTGAACGATCGTAAACCGGAACGATCTCCACCCCGGCAGGCAAACTCTTCTGGAGTTGCTGCAGCTTCGCTTTCACCGCATTAATCGTATCCAGCGCATTTTTGCCGTAGCGCATTACGATAATGCCGCCCGCTACTTCCCCTTCTCCGTTAAATTCCGCCACGCCACGGCGGATTTCCGGCCCCAGGCGCAAGGTTGCTACATCGCTCAGTAATACCGGCACCCCTTCACGAGTGGTAATCACCACCTGCTTAAAATCGGTAAGGTTTTTCAGGTAGCCCGCGGTGCGCACCATATATTCGGCCTCACCCATTTCGATAACCGAACCGCCCCCTTCCTGGTTAGCGCTTTGAACGGCATCAATCACCTGCTGATGAGTAATGTTCAACGCACGCATACGGTGAGGATCGAGCACAATCTGGTATTGCCGCACCATGCCGCCAACGCTTGCCACTTCCGCCACGTTTGGCACGGTTTTTAGCTCGAATCTGAGCGTCCAGTCCTGAAGCGCGCGCAAATCCGCAAGGCTATGTTTGCCGGTTCGGTCCACCAGCGCATATTCATAAACCCAGCCAACCCCGGTAGCATCAGGCCCGAGAGAGGCTTTCGCCTCGGCGGGAAGCTGGGACTGCACCTGGCTTAAATATTCGAGCACCCGCGAGCGCGCCCAGTACGGATCGGTGCCGTCTTCAAACAGGATGTAAACATACGAATCCCCGAACATTGAAAACCCGCGCACGGTTTTCGCGCCAGGCACCGAAAGCATGGTGGTAGTGAGTGGATAGGTCACCTGGTCTTCAACCACCTGCGGCGCCTTGCCTGGGTAGTTGATACGGACTATCACCTGCACGTCAGAGAGATCCGGCAGCGCATCCAGCGGTGCTCGTTGCAGGGACCAGGCTCCCCACGCGGCCATAATAATGGCCGCAAGTAAAACCAGCAGCCGGTTTTTAAGTGACCAGCGAATAACAGCGGCAATCATTTCATTCCCCCCGCCATCGGCATCAGATGGGTGATGACCGCTCCCTGCTCTTCATCCATAGTGAAGCTGAACATCACGCTGTCCCCTGGGTTTACACCCTTTGCCTCCGCCGCTGATTTCAGGGTGAAATCCATCGTCATCGCCCCCCATTTCAATGCGGGAATAGGCTGATGTGCCAGCGTAATTGCCTCAGCGGTTATCTCTTTCACCACCCCTTGCGCCTGGTATTCCGGGCTTGCAGGCGCGATGGATTTATCCTGCGTCAGGGCGCTGCGCAGGCTTGCTTCGGAATCAATCAGGAACTGCCCGGAGGTGACAACGTTATCGCCCTCTTTCAGCCCTTGCTTAATTTCAACCCAGCCATTTTGTGCCGTGCCGACCACCACGTTAACCGGATTGAAATGGCCGTCATTCTGAGTCACCAGCACCCGGCTGGTGCTGCCGGTTTCAATCAACGCTTCTTCCGGGATCGCCAGCACTGGCGCAAGGTTGCGCTGGTTCGCCAGCTTCACATTGAGGTACATGCCGGGCTTCAGCTTCATCTGCGGATTTTCCAGCACGATGCGCGCTTTTAAAGTACGCGTGGTAGTTTCCATATTTGGCAGCAGCTCGCTGACGCGTCCGTGGAAAATCTCGCCGGGCCGGCTATCGCCAGAAGCCAGAATTTCGCTTCCCACCTGCAGCATCCGCGCCTGAGTTTGCGGGTAATCAATCACCAGCCACACCGACTCAAGGCTTGCCACTTCAAACAGCGGTGCCGTTGCCGTAACCTGCGCACCTTCACGGGTCTCCAGCTTATTGATATATCCGGCCTGCTTTGCACGCACCGTGACGCGCGTTTGCGGTTTGCCGGTTTTCTCAACCTGGCGAATAATTTCTGCGGGCATAAACTGCAGCTGCAACCGTTCACGGGCCGCCGCGCTTAATGCGCTATCGCCCAGGCGACGCACCGCCAGGTACTCTTGCTGCGCTGCCGTCCACTCGGGTATCCAGAGTTGCGCCAGCGCTTCACCCGCTTTAACAAATTGCTGGGGCGCGTTGACGAATAATTTCTCCACCATACCGTTAGCGCTGGCCGGGATAATCTGCACGCTACGCTCGTCTGTTGAAACAGTGGCAAAGGCATCAAACTGATAATCCAGCGATTTCTTCTCAACCCGTGCCGTTTTAACCCCCAGGTTTTGCTGTTGGCGAGCGCTTACCGTCACGCCGCCTTCTTCCGTTGCCTCATCGGCATAACGCGGGACTAAATCCATATCCATAAAGGGTGATTTGCCCGGTTTATCAAAGCGCTGGCCCGGCGTCATCGGATCGTACCAGTAGAGCACTTTTCGCTCTGGCTGAGCGGCAGGGGGCGTTGTGCTGTGGCTCTGTTTCCCGAGGTAATATCCAGCGCCCAGAGATACGGCGATAGTGAGCGCTAACAAAGAGAGTCTGGTCATCGTTTTCATCATAAGGTGGTTTCCTGCGGCGTCAGGTAGCGAATGGCGGCCCAGGCTTCAGCCACGGCTTTTTCAGCGCTATGCGCGTTCAGTTCACTATCGAGTAAGGTGCGGCGAGCATTGAGCAAATCGGCAAGCGTCGAGCGCCCGGAGCGGTACTGCGCTTCAATCAGCGAGAGGCGTTGGCGTTGCAGCGGCAGGATCTCTTCCTGCTGGCGCTGCCAGAGAACCTGTGCCGCCTGATACTGCGCCACCAGAGTGCGCACTAACGCGACCCTCTCGCGGTTCGCCAGCGCCAGCTAGTCATTGGCTTCCATCGCGCGGGACATCTCTGCCGCCAGGTCTTTGTCCTGACGCCGGGATTTAAACATCGGCAGATCGACGGTAAACATCACGCCAGCCATATCGTCGTAATCATCTGCGCGATGGGCGTAATACACTTCAACGCCAACATTGGGTTGCGCGGCCACCGCAGATTGTGCCGAACGAGCTTTCGCCACGTCCGCCTCACGCGCCGCTTCAATCACCTCCGGGTGCTGCCCGATATTTTGTTCCAGCACAGCCGGGTCCGCAGGCAAACGCTGATAACGCGGCAACGTGCCGCTAATGTCATCAATGTTTTCGCCGGTCAGCTGCAGCAAACGAGTCCGGGCCAGCGTTACATCACGCTGGGCAAGCGTCACTTTATCCCGCATCCCCAGCAGCGCCATGCGGATCTCCACCACGCTTGAGGCCGGTGAACTGCCGCTGGCAACCGTCGCCTTCTGTACGTCAACCTGACGCTCAGTTTCAGCGACCAGCTTCTGCGCCGTCCTGAGCACTTTGTGCGATAAAGCCAGATCCAGCCACGCCTGCGCCGCTGCCCTTTGCAGGGTCGCCTTAATTACCCCCGCTTTCGCCGCGCTGCTGGCCGACTGCGCGAGAATGGTCGCGGCTTTGCGCTCGCGTTTCTCCTCGCTGACGTACTCCTGCATGATGCCAATGCGCTGCATGGTCATGCCTTCGCGGGTAAAACGCTGGCGATTACTGCCCTGCACCGGGACGTTTTCAATACCAAATTTCAATTTAGGATCGGGCAGCTGGCGTGCGGAGTCGGCCATTGAACTCAGCGCATCGCTCTGATTCCGGTTGGCGGAAAGCTCCGCAGAATAGTGAACAGCAGCGGCCAGGGTCTGTTGCAGACTGAACTCTGCCGCACCGGCGGCAGAGACAGACGTAGCAAACAGCACCCCGCCGAGCCATAAGCTCAGGGAATGTTGTGTCATGATGGCCTCAGTTACTTAGCTGGGGTAACTGAGTCGAGCCTGTAACCTTCAGCCTGCTGGCTAAAAGTGAAGTCAACCGTGTCGCCCACGTTAACCACCGGCAACGCTCCCGTTTCCGGTAAACGGAAAGTCATGGTCATTGCCGGCCAGTTAAGGGCCGCGACAGGTTGATGAGCGATGGAGAGTGAGTCATTGCTGACCTTCTTTATCACGCCGTGGCCGTGATAAATCTCAGCCGCCATCGGCATCGACATTTCGTGCGAGGCACCGTGTTTCATCTCATGGGACATAGCATCAGATGCGGCGTGAGCCACGGTAAAAAAAGCCAATACGGACAGCGCGGCGGCTGAAAGCAAACGTGCAGAAAAAACAGACATATAAAAACTCCAGAACTTTAGTCAAAGGATGGCAAAACGCCTGTAAACCAAGACAGTGCTGGAGTTATTCTCTGAAGCGACAAAAACGAATGGTGGCCGGAGGGCCGGTTGCGGGCGGCGCGATTAAGGCACGGGATGTGGCCGTTTCACTGCATTCGGGCACCACTAAAGCCAGCGTATCCGTGGCCGGCAATACGGCCAGCGAACTATGACCGTTATCTTTTTGCATCACGTCTGGAATGCAGTGCTTATCGCACAGCGTCCCTTTCGCTTTTACCCCATCCCGATGATTTCCCATCAGCATATGCTCGTTATGCTGCACAGAAAGAGACTGGGCGCTAATGTCTACCGGGCAATCGTGCGCCGCCACCGCGACCTGGCTGTTGACAAACAGCCAGCCAAACGCCAACAGCAGCATCAAAAGATGCTTTCTGAAAAAGCGAAAACGGCTTGTCGACCAGAAAGTGGATTGCAGCATACGAACCCCGAAATATACGAAGCGGCAGTATAAACAGCAGGCCCTTTTATTTTAAAGATATTTTTAGCTGCTTTACATTCAGAGTATTAATTAACAATTACGTCATATAATTTTAATCAATTGTTCCTCAAGTGATGATGAATAGAGCAATAAACGATATAAATATATACCGCTTAGCAATAAGTAAATGTCATAATTGCCAGGCTGCCTGCAAATGTGTGAAAGCAGCGTGACGAAGCCAACTAAATTTGATGCTTATCAGAAATCTGCCTGAATGGTTAAGGCAGATTGGCACCGTTTTCACTGACGCTGGCAAAGCGTCTAATTTTTATTTATCTGGCATGGCGTTGCGTTCAGGTATGTCTCACCCTTTTACAGGGCAGGCGTGTACCTAAGGCAACAGGGGACTCTAATGCTAACGACTCTTGAATTACTGATTGGGGTTATAGTTATTGTTGCTGTAGCTCGCTACATCATCAAAGGCTACTCCGCTACCGGCGTTTTATTCGTTGGTGGTTTAACCTTACTGATTATTAGCGCCTTAATGGGCCACAAAGTTTTACCCGGCAGCGCGCCGAGCACCGGCTACACCGCCACTGACATCGTTGAGTATGTCAAAATCCTGCTGATGAGCCGCGGTGGCGATCTCGGTATGATGATCATGATGCTGTGCGGTTTCGCAGCTTATATGACGCATATTGGCGCTAACGACATGGTGGTGAAGCTTGCCTCTAAGCCGTTAAAATTAATCAACTCTCCCTACATTCTGATGATTGCCGCCTACTTTGTGGCCTGTCTGATGTCGCTTGCGGTTTCCTCCGCGACCGGTCTGGGCGTGCTGTTGATGGCAACGCTGTTCCCGGTGATGGTAAACGTCGGCATTAGCCGTGGCGCTGCGGCGGCAATTTGCGCCTCCCCGGCGGCAATTATCCTGTCTCCCACCTCCGGCGATGTGGTGCTGGCGGCAAAAGCCGCTGAAATGTCGCTGGTTGATTTTGCCTTTAAAACCACCGTGCCGATTTCAGTTGCGGCCATTATCGCCATGGCGATTGCCCACTTCTTCTGGCAGCGCTACCTGGATAAGAAAGAAAACATCAGCCATGAAATGCTTGATGTCAGCGAAATCCAGACCACGGCCCCTTCTTTCTATGCCATTCTGCCGTTTACGCCAATTATCGGCGTGCTAATTTTCGACGGTAAATGGGGCCCGCAGCTGCATATCATCGCCATTCTGGTGATCTGTGTGCTGATTGCCGCACTGATTGAGTTCTTCCGTAGCTTTAAAGCGCAAACTGTCTTTTCCGGCCTGGAAGTGTGCTACCGCGGGATGGCTGACGCCTTCGCAAACGTTGTAATGCTGTTGGTTGCCGCGGGCGTGTTCGCACAAGGTCTGAGCACTATCGGCTTTATTCAGAGCCTGATTTCCATTGCCACCTCGTTCGGCTCCGCAAGCATCATTCTGATGCTGGTGCTGGTGGTGCTGACCATGCTGGCGGCAATGACCACCGGCTCAGGTAACGCTCCGTTTTATGCCTTCGTTGAGATGATCCCGAAACTGGCGCACTCCTCCGGCATTAACCCTGCATATCTGGCGATTCCAATGCTGCAAGCCTCCAACCTGGGCCGTACCATTTCTCCGGTATCCGGTGTGGTTGTCGCCGTTGCCGGTATGGCAAAAATCTCGCCGTTTGAAGTGGTAAAACGCACTTCTGTGCCGGTCGCCGTCGGGCTGATTGTGGTGATTATCGCCACCGAAATCCTGGTGCCTTCCGCCGCTATCCTGCCTTAACTTTTAGCTTTGTCATAAGCGCCTCATCGGGGCGCTTTTTTTATGTTTAAATAAAGTCACTTCTGGCAACCCGAGCGGGAAAACGCATGAAACTGACGTGGCAAAACGCGCTAATTCTGACCTCTTTACTCACCACCAGCCAGCTGCTGCAGGCAGAACCGCTGACCGCAAAGCAATACGGCGATTTTGACCGTTACATACTGGCGCTTTCCTGGCAAACGGGCTTTTGCCAAAGCCTGTATGAGCGCAATCGCAAGCAGCCTGCTGAATGCAAAACGCAGCAAGAACAGAGTGATAAACGCGCCTTTTTGACGGTCCACGGCCTGTGGCCTGGCTTACCAAAATCGCTGGCGGCACGAGGCGTGGATGAGAAACGCTGGATGCGCTATGGCTGCGCAACCCGCCCGGCTCCCAATATGGCGGAGGTGCGCGGCTCACAAAAATGCCAGGCCCCAGCCCCGGCATTATCCGCCGATATCGCCCGCAAGCTGGCGGATGTGATGCCCGGCGCAGGCGGCCAGTCCTGCCTTGATCGCTACGAGTTTGCTAAACACGGCGCCTGTTTTGCCTTCACCCCTGATGCCTACTTTGGCGCCATGGTGCGCCTGAACAGCGAATTCAAACAAAGCGCAATCGGCGAGTTCCTGGCGGTGAACTACGGCAAGGTGGTCACACGACAAGCCTTCCATAATGCGCTGGAAAAAAGTTGGGGTGAGAAGGCGGTAAAGGCGGTAAAACTGACCTGTAATGGCAATCCGGCTTACCTGACGGAGATGCAAATCTCACTGGTTGCGGCAAAAATTAATGCTCCGCTAAACGCCAGCTCGTTTGCCGCACAGCACAACTCAGGCAACTGCGCACAGCAGTTTCGTCTGGATGCGGTCGGTTATTAAGTGTGACAGGGCGCTGATTCGCGCCTGCTTAGCAGATAGCCCCGCTTCGATTAAATACGGAAGACAAAAAACAATCACTTCACTATTAGTTCCGGTTTTGTCGATCTATGCTTTGGCTATCCAATGCGGAGGTCATGATGAACACGACAAAACTTTTTTTAATCCAGTTAAAAAGGCAGTTTGAACGCGAAGGCAAGGGGCATAAGCTGTTGGGTTTTATCTGGCTTTCTCCTCAACAGCGCTATGAAATTTTGCGAGAGATTATGCTGCCGGTTGCGGCAAAATGATGCTTTGAATGACGGGTAATAAGCGCTTACCCGCCATGATGGCTAACTTTGTAAAAAGGCTAATAAATCAGCATTAACCCGATCTTTCTCGGTGGTGCAGATGCCGTGAGATCCGCCGGCATAAACCTTAAACGTGGCGTCCGGCAATGTTGCTGCCGTCACTTTGCCACAGGTTTCAAACGGCACAATCTGATCGTCATCGCCGTGGATCACCAGCGTCGGGAGGGTCATTTTCTTCAGGTCTTCACGTAGATCGGTTTCAGAAAACGCCTTAATACAGTCGTACAGCGCTTTGATCCCTCCTTGCATACCCTGCTCCACAAAGCTTTCCCGAATGCCCTCCGAGATACTGGCACCCTCACGGTTATAGCCGTAAAACGGCAGCGTTAGCGCCTTGAAGAAGTCTGCACGATTGGCACGCACGCCCTCGCGGATGCCGTCAAATACCTTAACAGGCACCCCGTTCGGGTTAAAATCAGTCTTCACCATAATGGGCGAAACGGCGCTGATAAGCACCGCTTTTGCCACTCGGCTGGTACCATGGCGGCCAATATAACGCGCCACTTCCCCGCCGCCGGTTGAATGCCCTACGTGAATCGCATCCCTGAGATTAAGATGCGCGGTTAACTCCGCAAGATCGTCGGCATACTGATCCATATGATTACCGTCCCATGATTGCGATGAACGGCCATGCCCGCGTCGGTCATGAGCTATCACCCGAAATCCCTTCTGCCCAAGGAAAAACATCTGATCTTCAAACGCATCCGCCGTTAATGGCCAGCCGTGGCTGAAAACCACCGCTTGCCCTGCCCCCCAATTCTTAAAGTAAAGAGAACTGCCGTCCTTTAACGTGAGTTTGTCGTAGTGGCTCATGATATCTCCGGTTCAGGTAGTGGCCACGCAAGGCGCCGGGTTGCAACGTGCCTATAAAGAGTAATGCAAAATTTTTGCACGACAGGTTTATTTACGCCCGGCAATCACTCCATAGGCATCAGGCAGGATTTATCTCGATAGTTTGACCACGATCTCAAAATGTTAATAAAGATGAGGAGTTCCGTTTCCGATTAGCGAATGTTACCGATATCATGTTACCGGTATCAGTAATACGGTGGATTACGCTTAATGGCCATTCACCGATAAATTCGGCGCAGAGGATAAATGTTATGACCGAAATGACAGCCCATTACGGTGCTGGAACCCTGCTGGGGATCGCAGCCTGTGCAGTTGTACTGCTGCTTATACTCATCATGCGCTTCAGGGTGCATGCCTTCTTAGCATTAACCCTTGTCAGCGTTGTAGTAGCCCTGGTCACGGGTGTTCCATTCGACAAAATTGTTCCGACGATTTTGGGTGGTTTTGGCAGCACCCTGGCGGGCGTTGCGCTGCTGGTTGGCCTTGGCGCGATGATCGGTCGTTTACTGGAAATTTCTGGCGGCGCCAAAGTACTGGCCGACACGCTGGTCGGTAAATTTGGTTCAAACCGCGCACCGCTGGCGCTCGGCGTGGCTTCTCTACTGTTTGGCTTTCCGATCTTCTTCGATGCGGGCCTGGTGGTGATGCTGCCAATTATCTTCAGCGTGGCAAAACAGTTTGGCGGTTCAACGCTAAAATATGCGCTGCCTGCTGCGGGCGCGTTTGCCGTTATGCACGCGCTTCTGCCGCCTCATCCAGGCCCGGTTGCCGCCAGCGAATTGCTGGATGCGAATATCGGCCTGCTGGTGATTGTTGGTCTGGTCATCGCGATCCCGACCTGGTATCTCGGCGCCTATTTGTTTGGCCTGTACGCCGGTAAAAAATTCGACGTTCCGCTGCCTTCTTCATTCCTGGGCAATGTCGAAGCGGACCCTAATCACCAGCCGCCTGCATTTGGCACGGTATTGGCGGTGCTGCTGCTGCCACTGGTGCTGATTTTCCTGGATACCGGCCTGAATACGGCAACCGTGTTGGGCTGGGTAAGTGCTGATAGCACCGTCGTTCAGTTCCTGCGTATGTTGGGTAAAACCCCGATCGCGCTGTTGATTACCGTGTTCTTCACTCTTGCGGTATTCAGCGGCCGCCATAGCCGCCAGCATCTGGAAAAGGTGTGCGACGGCGCACTTGGCCCAATCTGCGGCATCATCCTGGTGACCGGTGCCGGCGGCATGTTTGGCGGCGTTCTGCGCGCCAGCGGCATTGGCGATGCGCTGGCAGGCATCCTGTCTGATACTGGTATGCCGGTGATTGTGGCCGCGTTTGTTATCTCTACCGCACTGCGTGTGGCACAGGGGTCGGCAACCGTGGCGCTGACCACCACCGCGGCACTGATCTCCCCGATGGTGGCAGCAACGCCGGGCCTGAGCCAGTTCGACCTGTGCTTTATCGTGGTGGCAATTGCCGGTGGTGCAACCGTGCTGTCTCACGTGAACGACTCAGGCTTCTGGCTGGTTGGCCGTTTCCTGGAGATGGACGAAAAAACCACGCTCAAAACCTGGACCGTGATGGAAACCCTGATTGGCACCATCGCCTTCCTGTTCGCCCTGGTCGGCAGCATTATTCTGTAAACCGTGGTGTTACTAAAGTGTGACTGAAGTCGCTTTAAAGTAGGCCCTAAGCTCAGTATCATCACTACAGACTAAACCCTCACACTTAGCGGTGAGGGTTTTCTTTTGTAAGGTCCCCATCAGGCACAAGCAGGCCTCTGACTGATGACAAACCCCATGTTCTTCACAAAATGAACCCAGACATTAATAAAAAACAAGGAAAATCAATTCATTGATTTCGGCTGATAACGACAAAGTAAGGAAAAGCCCCGCTTTTCCCTTTAGTCAGCAATCTCAGTGCCTGTTTTTTTACACGGAGAGAAATATGTCCAGACCAGCCATTATCATTAATGAACTCGATGCCGAGCGTATTGACCGTTTGCTTGAGCAGCCACAATTTGCCAACCAGCCGGTAGCATTAGCGCTGAACGCAGAACTGGACAGAGCGGAAATGCGTAAGCCTGCCGATATCCCGGCTGACGTGGTAACGATGAACAGCCGGGTGAAATTCCGCGATCTGACCTCAAAAGAAGAGCGCGTTCGCACGCTGGTTTACCCGGTCAACCTGACGGACAGCGACAATCAACTCTCAGTGATGGCACCGGTTGGCGCGGCGCTGTTGGGGTTGCAAGTGGGTGCGAAAATTAACTGGACGTTACCGAACGGTAGCCAGACGCATCTGGAAGTGCTGGAGCTGCAATACCAGCCAGAAGCCGCAGGCGAGTATCAGCGCTAGCGCAGCTCCTTCACAATGGCTGTCTCTTAGCCATCTCTTTGTGGGCGCAAGGTAGCGAGAAAAAAATAGCCAGTCAGATACATAACTGACTGGCATTATCCGTAACAGGCCGTTATCGGAGTGTGATTACGCCTGAACCGTAATACTTAATGTCTCAAACGTTACCGTCTGGCCTGCCACAATTTTGCAGCGTTTGCGGGTTTCCACTTCGCCGTCTACCTGCACCAGCCCTTCCGCAATCACCGCTTTCGCCTGTGCGCCGCTTTCACACCAGCCTTCCAGCTTCAGCAGATCGCATAATTCAACGTGTGGGTGCTTACCTAATGAGAAGGTCGCCATTTTACTCTCCATCAGTATCATGATATTCCTCGCAAGCCTGCAAGGTATTCTGGATAAGAGTGGCGACGGTCATTGGGCCTACGCCACCCGGAACCGGCGTAATATACGAGGCTTTAGCAGCGGCTTCATCATAATTTACGTCGCCAACCACTTTTCCGCTCTCCAGACGGTTAATTCCGACGTCCACCACAATCGCCCCTTCTTTAATCCACTCGCCCGGGATAAAGCCCGGTTTGCCGACCGCAACGATCACCAAATCGGCATTTTCAACGTGATGGCGCAGATTTTTGGTAAAGCGGTGGGTGACGGTGGTGGTGCAGCCTGCAAGTAGCAGTTCCATACTCATCGGACGGCCAACAATGTTGGATGCGCCAATCACTACGGCGTTCAGCCCATAAGTATCGATACCGTAACGCTCAAGCAGCGTTACGATACCGCGCGGCGTACAAGGGCGCAGCCGCGGAGAACGCTGGCACAGACGGCCCACGTTGTAGGGGTGGAAACCATCCACATCTTTATCCGGGTCGATACGTTCAAGCACTTTCACGTTATCGATACCCGCAGGCAGCGGCAACTGTACCAGGATACCGTCGATTTCTTTATCCGCATTGAGCGTGTCGATAAGCTCCAGCAGTTCTGCTTCGGAGGTGGTCTCAGGTAAATCGTAGGAGCGGGAAATAAAGCCGACTTCTTCACAAGCTTTACGTTTACTTCCAACATAAATCTGCGAGGCAGGATTCTCACCAACCAGTACCACCGCAAGCCCAGGAGCACGAAGTCCAGCGGCAATTCGGGCTTTCACTTTTTCTGCCACTTCAAGCCGTACCTGCTGCGCAATCGTTTTACCATCAATAATCTTTGCTGCCATCAGTCAGATGATTCCGTCTGTAATCGAAAAGGGAGGGGAGTGTTTCTATTTTGTCAGAAGCGCGGCCTGCTGTCAGGCATTGTTAAGTGTTTATGCTCAATTGTCGCGCAGGCAGTTGAAAAGCCATTGACTAGAAAGGTACTGACCGTATAATCCGGATCCGCAATACTTCCGCAAGGAATATCATGCGCCCTTAGCTCAGTTGGATAGAGCAACGGCCTTCTAAGCCGTAGGTCACAGGTTCGAGCCCTGTAGGGCGTACCATTTTCAAGCCAACACACCTCTACTGAATTCGCTTTTTCTCCTTTATACTCCCTGAAATAACTGGATTTTTTTGTCCCGAGCTCTACTGTGGTCAACTCAGTGATACCCAAATCAAGTGGTATCTGGGGGCCTTTGAGGGGGCTCATCTCGTTCAATGGAAATTAGAGGCCCCTATGCCACTAAATGCGCGACTGATTGATACTACAAAACCCAATGAGAGTACAAACTGACTGATGGCGGTGGTTGGTATTTATTAGTCAAACGCAATGGTGCTAAGTATTGGCGTTTTTAGTACCGTGTTTTGGGTAAAGAGAAAAACTCTCCATCGGTGTGGTTTTGATTAACAACCATCTAAACTAATTCACATTTGAACTCCCTCTTTTCATTGGGTCATCTGTTGTCCTGAAGTGAGCGTATCACCTCCGTTAAGATGCTCAAATTCAATGTGCCGCTACAAAAATATCCAGCTTCAGCCATAAGTAAATCTACTTAGCCCATCAGCCATTTTACATGGCATTACCACCATGCTCATCATCCGTGATTAAACCTAAAAGCAGCAAAGATACTTGTATCACATTATCAATATTTTATTTAAAACAGAACCATAACCCCCTTATTAAAAGATATCCCATTGAATAAACGCATAAAAACAACGATAAGCGCCTAAAAAACCAACTTTAATACTCATTGATTTTATTGATGTTTTTTCTTTTCGCGACTCTTCAATCCTTATTGACAGTCTCATCAGGATTAATTTACTTTTACTTTAGATTTTACGTAAATATTTCATGTTTATCTAAAACAAAAAAGACAGGAGCACAGAATGGACGTAACTCATAGTGAGGTTTCCCCTCAAAGCTGGGGGGATAAAAAACGATTTACTCGCATAATTCCTATGCTTGCCGTGATGTATCTACTGGCTCTTATCTGCCGTAATAATATTGGATATGCGTTCCATGGGATGGATCAATCGTTTAATTTATCAGCGACAATTTCCGGCCTGGTCGGCGGGATCTTCTTCATTGGATATCTATTACTACAAATCCCAGGCGGTCATCTGGCCCAGAAAGTTAGCGCAAAAAAAATAATCACTTTCTGTATGGTTGCGTGGGGTTTAGTGTGTGTTTCCATGGGTTTTGTCCAAAGTGGTGGGCAGCTTTTGACTATGAGATTCTTGTTGGGATTAAGCCAAAGTATGCTTTATCCAACAACATTAATTCTGATCGGTAAGTGGTTCCCGCAGCGTGAACGTGCACGAGCAATCGGCTACTGGTCAATTGGGGCAACGGTTTCTAATTTTATTGTGGGTCCGCTTTCAGGATTCTTAGTCGATACATTTTCCTGGCAGATGCTTTTTGTTTTCCAGGGTATTCCGGTATTGATCGCTGTCATTTTTTGGATATGGCTGATTGCAGAGACTCCTGCCGAAGCAAAATTCCTCAGCAAAGCAGAGAAAGATTATTTGGCAACTGAATTTGCAAATGATACGGACAATACAATTAAAAATACTAATAAGAGCGTCACCAGTCTTGTTCTGAAGAATAAATTTGTTTGGCTGCTGACATGTGTATTTCTCCTTAACAACATGTTTAACTATGGCTTAAGTATTTGGTGGCCAACAATTGCAAGTTCAGTAACTGGCTCAAGCTATACCCTGGTAGGGATCCTTTCCACAATAGCTCCACTTATTGGACTGGTCGTTATGTTTTTTGTATCCAGCCACTCTGACCGTACAGGCGAACGTAAATGGCATGCGGTATCCATTCTGCTTATCTGTGGGGTAGCACTTGCAATTTCAGCCCTAACTGAAGGGGCACCGTTTGTATCTATTATATTTATCCTAATCGCACAAGGTATTTGGGCCGGATTTAGCCCTGTATTCTGGACAATCCCCTCAATAATAATTAGTTCTGCGGCAATAGGTGCAGCCACCGGTCTTATTAATGGCGTCGGTAATCTGGGCGGTTTCGTTGGTCCATACCTCTTTGGGTATCTGATTGATCTTACGGGCAGCACTCAGATGGGGTTATTCTTTATTGTCGGAGTGCAAATAATGGCTGGGTTATTATTAGCCACATTAAAAAGTCCTAAGTTAGAGATCGCAACAAAAAATATTCAATTGAAAAATTCAACCTCTACCAGATAGTTTTAATGGAGTAAATAATATGTTCAACAAAGCAAGACTTGTTTTCGACAAAGACTATGTCATTTCAAAAATTGATAATAGAATTTACGGTTCCTTTATAGAAAATCTGGGAAGGTGCGTTTACGGTGGAATTTATGATCCACAGGACCCAACAGCGGACAGCGATGGCTTCCGTAAAGATGTTATCGATGCTGTCAAGGAACTCAATGTTCCTATGATTCGTCTACCGGGGGGGAATTTTGTCGCAACCTATATATGGGAGGATGGAGTTGGACCAAGAGATCAACGTCCACGGAAACCAGACCTGGCCTGGAAATGTATAGAAACAAATCAGATTGGAACGAATGAATACATGGACTGGCTTAATAAAGTCGGTGCTGAAGCAATGATGACGGTGAATGTTGGAACCAGAGGGATTCTGGACGCACTTAACTTATTAGATTATTGCAACCGTGAATCAGGAACATACTATAGTGATTTACGTGTTTCTCATGGCTATAAAAAACCACATGCCATCAAAACATGGGCCATAGGCAATGAACTCGATGGTGTATGGCAGGTGGGGCAGCAAACACCATTTGAATATGCACGTATTGCAAGAGAAACAGCCAAAGCGATGAAGCGGCAAGATGGAAGCATACAAATAGTGGCTGCCGGAAGCGCTGGACAGGAATATCCAACATTCGGGGAATGGGAACAAACTTTAATTCAGGAAGCCCATCCTTTTATTGATTATCTATCCCTACATCAATACTATTTAAATGTTGAAAAAGATACGGCAAACTTCCTGGCGAAAACACTGGCTTTCGATGATTATATTAAGTCAATTGGTAGTTTGATTGATTATATGAAAGTAAAAAATAAATCACACAACAATATTTATATCTCTTTGGATGAATGGAATGTCTGGTATCATACGCGTAAAGATGATATGGCTGCCATTCGTGACCGTGGCAATGAATGGCCAATTGCTCCGAGCCTATTAGAAGAGCCATATAACTTCGAGGATGCTCTCGTCGCAGGGGCAATGTTAATTGCATTACTTCGTAACAGTGATCGAGTCAAAATTGCTGCCTATGCCCAACTTGTCAATGTGTTAGCACCTGTTATGACAGATAAAAATGGACAATTGTGGCGTAACACTATTTTCTACCCTATTTTTTACACTTCAAAATATGGACGTGGCACTGCAATTCAAGGCGTGATTCAATCACCAAAATACGATAGTAGAGATTTTACTGATGTGCCTGTTTTAGATGCTGTTGCAGTGTTAAATGAAGATGAAACTGAACTGACATTGTTTGCAATAAATAAATCGCTTAAAGACCAGCTGGTAATTCAATGTGATTTCCGCTCTTTTGGTCACCTTGAGATGATCCAACATATCGCGCTAGAAAATGATAATGTTTACGCTGTGAATACATTAAAAAACCCCAACCTTGTTTTGCCAATCGAGAAAAAAATCGCATCAGAAGCTAATCAGTTATCCCTGGAGCCCTTATCATGGAATATGATACGTTATAAAATAAAATGAAACCTATCGCCAGGTTTCATTTTTCAGTAAAAATGAAAATATGATTTTTAAATATGTAATTATTTTTCTGGTGTCACAATTTGGCACCAGTGATTACACTTTAAAATATTATTAGCATGGTCAGCATATGATAATTCACATCCCGAACTGTTGATATTTTAGCTCTAACGGGAGTATTTATTAAGTTTGCTGCACACGCCACTTTTCAATTATCAACCTTATTCAAGGTGGTAACTCTATGTACAAACACAAGTTAAGTACTTTTGAAAAAATTGGATTTGGTGCTGGGGATATGGCCATCAATCTGGTTTTTTCTTCCATGATGCTAATTATAACATTTTTCTATACAGATATTTTTGGCATTCGCTCTGAAGATTTAGTATTACTTTTTATTATCGTCAGGCTGCTTGATGGTATCACAGATCCAATTATGGGATTAGTAACAGAAAAAATTGTAACGCGCCATGGCCGTTATAGACCATACCTTTTGTATTTCGCAATACCGTTTGGTATATCTATTTTCCTGGCGTTCAGCACTCCTGATGTCGATTATAATGCTAAACTAATTTATGCATATGCATCGTATATATTTGTAACATTAATGTTTACGGTTATAACAATCCCCTATATATCATTAATTAGTGTTCTAACTGATGATCCTAAAGAGCGCTTATCAGCAAATGGTTATCGACTTTTTTTTGCTAAAGCTGCGGCATTTATGGTTTCAATTGTTGTTCCTCCCCTGGCTTCATATTTAGGCTCGTCAAATATGCAGTCTGGCTACCAGTATGCAATGGGATTGATGGGCCTGATGGGAACACTATTTCTACTTTTCTGTTTTTTTTCAACGAAAGAACGTATTCATTACAAGAGTGATAACTTACCATTAAAAGAACAAATGAAAAGCCTTTTAAAAAATGATCAATGGATTATTCTTTGCTTATCTTGCATATTTGTGTCCGTTGGTTCAGTTTTGAGAGGTTCGGTTGCTGCATATTATGCTAAATACAACCTTAGTGGTGATTCAGTTACTATTTCATATTTTTTAACTGTTGGCGTTTCTGCATTTATATGTTCAGTAATTACGTCTACCTGGTTAACAAAAAAATACTGTAAAATAAAAGTATTTAAATACAGTCAAATTATAACTTTTATTGTTTCCATAGTGTTTTTTATGACTACGGATAATCAAAGCTTTGTTTTATCATGTTTCTTATTTTTTGTTCTTTCATTTTTTTCAACATTATATGCCCCCATATTTTGGGCATCTATCCCTGAGACAGTAGATTATGGATTTTATAAAACAGGGAAGCGTGTTTCCGGCCTGGCATTTGGCGGGATTGCGTTCTGTCAGAAGTTTGGCATGGGCATAGCGGGCGCTCTTGTTGGCTATTTGTTAAGTTATTTTGACTATGTGCCAAATGCCATGCAGTCTCCTTCTTCCACTCTCGGGATAGCATTGATGCTGACAATAATACCAGGAGCATTCCATCTGATTACAGGAATTATTATGTCTAAGTATATGATAACGGAAAAATATCATCAGTCGATAAATACCCATAATGTTTTAGCCGATTATAAAAAAGCCCACGAGGTCTAATCAATAATTATCAGCTTTAAAATTTCAGATAAACATTAGTACAGCTAATGGTAGCTTGATGAAAATGGAGATAATATGCAACATATAGTAATGATAATCATTACTCTGGCCGTTATTGTTTCTGCTATTTTATTAATTGCAAAATGTAGATAAAAACTCAGTAACCACAGTACAGATCTTTGAATTAAGGAATAATTAAATAACCATACTGAAACCAGTGGAGATATAAACTATCGAGAGTAAGCCTAACGGTAACGGAAAAATATTATGTTAATATCCTCTATCAGAACCGAGGGCATAAAGTCTAAATAATCTTGCGTAATAGCTAATCCTTTTCAGGGGCATATCGCGGAGGATCATTGGCAAAACTATCTGCTCACCATGGATGAGAGTCAGCACAGATTGCTAAAATTGCAAGTGATAAAAGGAGGAGCAACTGCAAGCAATCATTATCAATAGCATGTTGATTTATAATATTTATCACGCGTATAAAAAACCATTTTACATAAACGTAAAATGGTTTATACTTTGACATTGTGATAAATATTTATAGAGGTGTCTTCTGGTGTTATATATTAATAAGTTATCTACTG
Source organism: Buttiauxella warmboldiae (assembly GCF_003818135.1). Lineage (GTDB taxonomy): Bacteria > Pseudomonadota > Gammaproteobacteria > Enterobacterales > Enterobacteriaceae > Buttiauxella > Buttiauxella warmboldiae. The sequence goes on from NZ_RPOH01000042.1 coordinate 57,176, forward strand.
GAACATCTATATTTAAAGCTTTGAGCTCAGCAGTCCGAATTAGCATTCTTGAGATTCTTAATGAACGTAATGGCATGAATATGAATGCCCTCGCGGAGTATTTAGGTATTAGTAATGGTGCTGTTACCATGCATATTAAAAAACTTGAAGATGCTGGACTCATAAAAACAGTATCAAATTATGCAAAAAACGGCATACAAAAAAACTGCTATGTTATTGAAAATAAAATTCTTATTGAGTTTGGTGATAATAAAGAAAATTATATCTATGAGTCCGATCTAAAAGTTGGACAGTACAGCAATTTTCAAGTAACGCCCACCTGTGGTATGGCAACAAAAGAGATGATCATCGGAGAGTTTGATAACCCTCAGGTATTTGCTGATCCAAAGCATATTGATGCGGGGATCATTTGGTTTACTACAGGTTTCTTAGAATATCGCATCCCAAACTACTCAGCTGGACGCACAGTAAGTGAAATTCAAATATCATTCGAAATAGGTTCTGAAGCTCCTTATTATAATGATGATTGGCCATCTGATATTCATTTTTCTGTTAATGGAATGGATATAGGATATTGGCAAAGTCCTGGAGATATTGGCGGTATTAAATATAGTGGTAATCCAATATGGTGGCCGCCTCATCTGAATCAATACGGTTTTTTAAAACTATTAAGAATAAATAATAATGGTTCCTTTATTGATGGACGAAAAATATCTGACATTAACATTGCTCAAATCCTGCACAACAGGGAAGAAGAGCCTTTTATTCTTCGCTTCAGTGTTCACCCGGAAAGTGAGAACCCCCGTGGATTAACATTATACGGGCAGAACTTTGGGCGCTATGAACAGGGTATTCTAGCCAGAATAATCATACAATCATAATTTATTTTGTTTAGGCTTGATGAAAAGATAGAGGCTAGTCATAACAGATATCGCATGAATCAGGCAGTATTTAATCAAGATGATGTGAATATCACCCTCTATCCAAAAATCGGAGCGGACTGGCAACTTGACTGGATGCAGAAATGCAAAGCCAGTCATTATGGCTAACACTCTACATTACAGTGAGTTATGGCGCCAGCCCCCTTCAATGTAGTAGTTGTTGAGAAAGGTCTGCCCGTTTATCGAAACCATTAATTATTCCCAATAGGTACGTTTAACCTGCAGCGATATCCATGCATTCAACGCGGCTATTTCACTGATAAGCGCCCTGCTCTTCTGCACACTCGTCTTATATTCGGATACTCCCGGCTACCAGCAAGTAAGACTCAATCAAAAAGATCACGATGAGGACAGAACCCCGTAATAGGCACGGTAAAATTTTCCAGCAGCGATCGCTGTATTGTTGGTTGCCGCAGCGTTTAATCGTCGGGAGATATCATCTTATCCGCATCCCGGTTCAGCGGGTAAAGCTCAGGGCTCACTCATTCCATACCCAGTGATTCAGACGAGGAACCAATGAAAATAACCCTTTCAGATAACAGGCAAACTGAAATAAACGTTGAAGTATTTGGTGAAGGAGAACCCGTATTGTTTTTGCACGGTGGGCCGGGCTGTTGCCACGATTCTTATGCCTCCTTTTTTAAACCCCTTAGCGAACATTGCCAGATTATCTATTTTGACCAGATAGCATGCGGTTCTTCTGACTGGTCGATAAGCGGCGAATACCATATTGCTCATGAACTTGAAGTTATCGAAGCCATACGTCTGCAGCTCGGCCATAAGCGCCTGACCGTGGTGGGGGAATCATGGGGAACCATGCTTGGTTTACAATATGCGTCTCACTATCCTGAACAAATCAACCACCTGATATTACTCTCAAGCGTAGGCTCCGGGCTTGAGCAAATGCGTTTATTTGGTGAACGGCTAAGTGCAAAAATATCCGATAAAGACCGCACGGCTTTACAGGAAATTGAAGCCCGTATTAACCACGGAGAAATGAAACAGCAGGACGGGATGGCCGCTTGCCAGAATATTTACAACCGCTATTACCTGTTCAATCCTGCAAACCAGGCAAAGATTATTCAACAGCCGATAAACTTTGAACAGCATCATCGCGTGCTGGAACGCTTTGATACTGAACTGGATTTTCTTACACGCCTTGAGCAATTACGCAAGGTGAAAATCCACATGTACCAGGCCACGCATGATTTGATTAACCCTCGGGATATTGACGAAATTCTTGTCAGTAAACTCAATCCAGTCACATTCAAAGCGGTACCAGAATGCGGCCACTGGATTTATCTGGAACAAACGGACTATATCAACGATGAAATTTTGCGCATCGTGTTGTCCGGCCATTAAAAGTCTGTCTGAAGAGCGGGCTTGATGGCAGCATGCTGCAAAATATCGCCCGCGAAAATAACCTTTCAGAAACGGCGTTTGTGGTAAGCAGGCTAAAGGTTGCGCTTTATGGGAAAAGCGCCCTGTCAGCTTTTATATGTCGATAAACAGCAAACGCCTGCGGGATACGGTGGATTTTTCAAATACGGCTTTTGCCATTAAAGCGCCTATTTCCGCACATGCCGTCAGCCCCTGAATAAATGGCCGGTCATGCATCAGCCAGGGTAGCGCACCGAATGCAATACGCCCACGAACCGCTGCGGGTTCTTGCAGCGTGTAGTCGTCACTGACATCGGGAATATCATCACCGGTCAACTCAAGCTGCCTGCGTAACGTCGGGAATGGAAGATCTTTAGTCTTTAAGGGTTTTTGACCACGGGCATCAATAAAAATATCAAACACATGCTCTTGTTGTTGAGTGCAAATCCGCGTCTGGCTCTCTTGTATCTCCATCTCATAATCCTGACCGAGAGTAAGAATAGTGATAATTCCAGCCTCGCGTAAGGCCAGTAAACGACGAATTGATTGCGAAGGAATTGCCGCATAATTATCGATAAATACTCGAGCAAGCCCTGCGCTGAATCTTTTGCGATCCCGCTCGTTAAGGTGGGGTACGATTTCCTGCACGGTTTCATGTAACCGGAGGATCGCATAACGCCATGGCACGGTACGTCGCTCACGCTTGTTAGCTTCGACTTCATGCAGGTTCAACTCAGCCCAATGAAACGGATCGCTGTTTTTCCGGGTGGCAAACCAGGTATCAGTAAAACTATCGGCATCCAGTGAACGCAGCCCCACCTGTTCGCTCCATAGCGGATCGGCCTGTTCTATTTCCTTAGCCATCAGGCCAAACACCCGGTCAAGCAAACCGTCTGCACCGGCAGCAATCTCGTGATTTATTGCCGCTTCAGTCACGATATTTAAGGGTTGATAGGGAATGGGGCAATAAAAATCCGCTTCCGGCAGAAAGCCTGAGCGTGACATAAGCACGAGGTTAAGCGCTTCGCTTCCATGATCGAGCTTGAACTGCGTGCGCTCGCCATCGATTTCAACAAACTCACCATGCTGGATCACCACCGCCATTGCCGCATCCAGGCCACTTAAAGAGGTTCCCATGATGCCAACCCTGCACGCGGGAATTTTCGCCTCCATCAGCCCAGACCACGGGCTGGGGAAGAAGGTACGGGTTGATTCCTCCTCATCAGGCCAGACATGTCCAGTGGCAATCACCGCGAGATCGAACTGCTCTGCCGCTCTTGCCTTTGCCGTCCACAGCTTCACGCCCCCTTCAGTGGCTTCCAGATCGGTGACTTTACATAACTCATTAACCGTCACCTCAAACCCCTGCGCCCTCGCCTGAGACACCAGTTGCAAAAACTGGTTGCGGAAATATTCACCCAGCAGAATACGCGGCAGGAACTGGCGAATATGAAGTGAGGCACGCTGCACTCCATAGCGAGCCAGATGGGATTCATTCTGACTCAGTAGCCAGTCGATGTAGCTCGAAAAAATAGGCGGAATTTCTATACTGGCAATATTTGCCAGCATCATTCGGGAATTATCTTCATCGCTGTAAGGCATGCCTACTCCAGCCTCGCTGCCTTGCTCATACACCGAAACGGAAAGGGGCTCATTGTTTTTCAGGAGCGAAAAAAAAGTATAAATTCCCGTTGGGCCAGCACCAATAATCGCCACTTTTTTCATTCTTATTCCTCTGCCGTTATTTATCTCATCCATGCAGATTTAAGATCAGGCTTAGCTAACGACTTCCGGCAACGCCTCTGCCAGACAATTATCCTGGTCACACATGGTTTTCCTGCGGCACTACGCATCCCTTTCGTATCATGCACCTAATAGCGTAGTTGGTTTCTGCACGGTTAAAACCACAGAACAATATTTATCCATAACTATTTATCTATAAAAATGGATAGATCCCGAAGAAAGAAAAGAAATCAATAAATCATCCTGTTGTTATTTATTATTTTATGGTTAATTTCAGCATATACATCATTTATGCCACACTCATCACACAAATGACCACGACAGCATAATAGTCCATATCTCTGTCAGCCCGGTGTAAGACGGTTATAAGCAAGTTCTTATACAGTTCAACAACGGTTTTCGGAAAGCACAGTGAGCTTCCGCGATTGACGGAGAATAGTTATGTCTAATGAAGTCTTGCCTGGTCGTCCTGTTCATCTCAACATCAAAGTACGCGATTCGCGCCGAATGACGCTGTTTGTTTCCGTTCCGCAGCGGTGGCGGGGCTGCTGTTTGGGCTGGATATCGGCGTGATTTCCGGGGCGTTGCCCTTTATTACTCAGCACTTTACTTTATCCAGCCAGCAACAGGAGTGGGTGGCCAGTAGTTGATGCGAAAAACCAGCCAGGTCTTAAATAACCAGAGCTGGTTTTGTCATGAGCTACCCCACGTTAAAGCGTATGTTCTATACCGAGCGAGTAGCTTTCAATACGGTTGCGCCCGTTGTTTTTTGCCTGATATAACATTTTATCGGCTTTATTAATAAGCCATTGGTAGTCAGGATGATTATCAAACTCGGCAAGCCCGGCACTGATGGTGATGTTAAATGAGGTATTTACATCAACTTCAATCACCTGGCTGGCAATATCATTGCGTAACCGCTCCATAAGCGTTTGTGCCTGGGCTAGCGGGGTTTCCACCAGCAATAGCATAAATTCTTCACCGCCATAGCGGAAAACATAATCACTACTGCGAACATGCTCATGCAACCACACAGCGATGCTTTTTAGCGTGTTATCCCCTACGCTGTGGCCATAGCTATCATTAATTTGTTTAAAATAATCGATATCCAGCAGGGCAATAGTAAAAGACTTACCGGAACCGATGGATAAAGCAATCTCACGTCTCATAATCGTCGGGATAAAACGTCTGGTGAGCAGCCTGGTCAGCGGATCTTTACCATTCTCACTTTTCACAATCTCTTCAAATATTGAGCTAAGAATCATATTGACCTGCTCTACATCCTGTCTTAACAGGCGTAGCAGGTGGATTCGACTCAGCATATCAGCAGAGTCGTTAGCAAATTCAGTCGCAATCAACCGATCTATTTTTTGGATTAACGAATCAATTTTGTGAATTAAATCTGGCTGTCTGAATATATGCTGGCCTTTATGGGAAAACCATAAACCAAATTCAGAATCACTGAGCAGCACTCGTTCCTCAAAAGGTAACTCAGTGGCAACATTATAAATAAATTGATTTTCCCAGTCTTTTAAAGCGCCGAGCTGCCGCTCGCGTTCGACGCTCATATCATCGTAAACCGTCAGCAGGCGAAAATGCTCCTGATCGTGCATCATTTTCTGATGTGATGGCGTAAAGGCGACGGTCATCACTTCAATAGCTGAATCTATTGCCATGCCGCTAAAAAATATCGCCTGGTTAATTTCTGCAGCCGTGAGTTGCGCTTTACTTAATAGCAGCTGAAAAAGCTCATATTTCAGCTTGCGGGCGCCACGGGCAACCAGCTCGATAGGCAGGCCGATACGGGCGTGCACTTCGCCAACCTTACGTTGATGCGCAATGAGTTCAGAGAGATCCTCACGTGAGCTCCCCAAAACTTTACGCAACCAGTTAATCATGCTGGCGCTCAGCCGCTCTTCAACCTGAGAGGTGCTAAGAAATAGCTGTGCCTTCTCATCCTGCAACATATATTGATAATAAGCATCAACCAGGGAGCCGATCTCCTCATCACTAAGGGCGATGAGTGTCTGATGAGTTGCAGTATTTGTTTTATTAATTAACAACTGCCACTCATTTTTAATAACATCATAATTAACAGGCTGGGTGTTTTTCATAAGTGTAACATTTATTCTTCGCGAGATATTATTTCTATTAAGAAATGCTCTTAGTGGCCGGGATAATATATCAGCCAGGATTTTTTGTATAATTTTATAATATTTATAAGGTTGATATTTTTAGCGTATTAATGTCATCAGGCTAAAAGCCCCTTATCCTTAGCCCCCTCTGTGCAAAAGAGCGCCATCCTCGGGATAAAAGCAATACTAACATCACGATAGCTGCGAATTTTTACCTTTTCTTTCTTTGAGCATTGGCAAAAATCACGAACCTGAACCATAGTTTAAACGTTAGGAAAACACACTATGTTCCACCATCAAAAATGAGGTTCATCATGAAGATAGCACAAGCCATTTTTGCCACAATTGCTTTAGGTTCCCTCTCATTCGGTGCCATCTCGGCAGAGTTGTTGAGTAAAGAAGATTTTAAACAACATCAAGACCAGTATGTGAAAGTGGGAAGTATTACTACCTCTGGTGAAACTTCACCGAGTGACGCTAAAGAAGAACTCTCCAAAAAAGCTGATGCGCTTGGCGGTCAATTTTATGTCGTCACCTCTGCAGATACCGACAATAAAATCCACGGTACCGCAGACGTGTACAACAAGAAGTAATCTATATCGCAGCTAACCACACAAACTAAGCCAGGATGAGCACTTGTCTTGTTCATCCTGTTTTTGCCGTCACTCTCATATCGCCATCCCGGCCTGAAATACCCTATACTTCCCATTCCTACCTGATTGATATGCCTGAATAACGCGGGTATCTGGGTACCATTGATGTATATATCAACACGTTTAAGAATTGTGATTCACCTGTGTGCCTTTTTGGTCGTGCTCTACAGCCTGACCATGATCCCGCCGATGTTACTGGCGTTGATTGAGAAAGAGCGCAGCCTGTTTGGTTTTCTGTATACTTTTATTATCACTTTTACGCTCGGCATCCTGTGTTGGGTAATGACCGGTCGTTCCAACATTCAGCTCGAAACCCGCGATGGTTTTATTATCATTGTGCTGTTCTGGCTGCTCTTTTCCGTCATCAGCGCCATGCCGCTGTGGCTTGACGATAGCTATAGCGTCTCTTTAGCAGATGCTATATTTGAAGGTGTTTCGGGCATTACCACCACCGGAGCCACCGTTTTTAACGATGTCACCCATCTGCCTAAGTCAATCCTCTATTATCGCGCCCAGCTAAATTTCGTTGGCGGTCTCGGCGTCATTGTCTTAGCTGTTGCGGTGCTGCCGCTGCTGGGTATCGGCGGGATGAAACTCTATCAGTCTGAAATGCCTGGCCCATTTAAAGAAGAGCGCTTAACTCCCCGGCTGGCGGATACCGCCAAAAGCCTGTGGCTGACTTATCTGCTGCTGGGCGCCACCTGTATCATGGCATACAGGCTCGCGGGAATGCCGTTTTTTGATGCGCTATGCCATGGCCTTTCCACCGTTTCATTAGGCGGGTTTTCAACAAGATCGCAAAGCATCGGCTTCTATGACAGCTACGCCATTGAGCTGGTCGCAGGGGCATTTTCACTGCTCTCAGCCATCAATTTCACGCTCTATTTTGTTGCCCTGGCGCGCCGCAGTATTAAACCCTTTCTTAAAAGTGCGGAACTGCGATTCTTTTTGCTGGTAGCAAGCGTGGTGATTGTCATTATTACCCTTGAGGTGTGGCGTGCCGGGATGTATGCCCTGCCTGCGTCTTTCGTACATGCCTTTTTCCTGACCAGCTCGATGATTACCGATAACGGTCTTTCAACTGGCGATTACGCCTCCTGGCCGGTACACACCATTGTTCTGCTGCTATCGGCCAGCTTCTTTGGCGGCTGCGTCGGGTCCACCTGCGGCGGGGTTAAAGCGCTACGCTTCCTGGTGTTATTTAAACAAACCCGCCACGAAGTCCATCAGCTGGCGCACCCGCGCGCCATTATGAGCATTCGTATCGGCAACTCGCCGGTCAATGACCGAGTGCTGCGTTCCGTATGGAGCTTTTTCTTTCTCTATGTGGTCTGCACCTGCTTTTTTATCTGGGTTTTAAATTTGCAGGGTTATGACCTGCTGACCTCTTTTGCCACGGTTGCCGCCTGTATCAACAATATGGGGCTGGGTTTTGGTGAGACGGCATCAGGATTTGGCACGTTAAGCGATAGCGCGAAGTATCTGATGTGCGCGGCGATGTTACTGGGCCGTCTGGAGATCTATCCGGTGTTGATTCTCTTCTCGCGAACCTTCTGGCGAAGCTAATACGTGATTTCCGGCAATGGATTGCCGGGGTTATCGCACAACACATTAAACGCACATACTCCTTAAGGTTATTGGAAACCACGTCCCCTCTACCCATTAAGTAGCAGTTCACTGCCCAATGCTTAGCGAATTGATTTTGCTCAATAACCCCCCTGCCGCAGTTGCTATTTTCGCCGCCATTCATACGTCATAACAATGAGGTTACGATGGACGTCAGTCGCAGAAAATTTTTCAAAATCTGTGCCGGCGGGATGGCAGGAACCACCGCCGCTGTACTGGGATTTTCTCCCAAAGCGGCACTTGCCGAAGTGCGCAATTATAAGCTTTTGCGCGCAAAAGAAACCCGCAACACCTGTACATACTGCTCCGTAGGCTGTGGTTTGCTGATGTATAGCCTGGGCGATGGCTCAAAAAATGCTAAATCCAGTATTTTCCATATCGAAGGCGACCCGGATCATCCGGTTAACCGTGGGGCGTTATGCCCGAAAGGCGCGGGCCTGCTGGATTATATCCACAGCGAAAGCCGCCTGCGTTACCCGGAATATCGCGCGCCTGGTTCCGATAAATGGCAGCGCATCAGCTGGGAAGACGCTTTCTCGCGCATTTCTCGCCTGATGAAAGCCGACCGCGACGCCAACTTCATTGAGAAAAACGAGCACAACGTCACGGTCAACCGCTGGCTCTCCACCGGCATGCTGTGCGCTTCGGCGGCCAGCAATGAAACCGGGATGCTGACACAAAAATTTGTCCGTTCCCTGGGCATGTTAGCGGTAGATAACCAGGCGCGCGTCTGACACGGACCAACGGTAGCAAGTCTTGCTCCAACATTTGGTCGCGGTGCGATGACCAACCACTGGGTTGATATCAAAAACGCCAACGTGGTGATGGTGATGGGCGGCAACGCCGCAGAAGCTCACCCGGTAGGTTTCCGCTGGGCGATGGAAGCCAAAAACAACAACGACGCCACGCTGATTGTGGTCGACCCGCGCTTTACCCGCACCGCATCGGTGGCGGATATTTATGCGCCAATTCGCTCCGGCACCGACATTACCTTCCTGTCGGGCGTGATCCTATATCTGATTTCCAACAACAAAATCAACGCCGAATACGTTAAGCATTACACCAACGCCGCGCTGCTGGTGCGTGATGACTTCAGCTTTGATGACGGCCTGTTTAGCGGCTACGACGCCGAAAAACGCCAGTACGACAAAACCAGCTGGAACTATCAGTTCGACGAGAACGGCTATGCCAGACGCGACGATACGCTGACCGACCCACGCTGCGTGTGGAATCTGCTCAAAGAGCACGTTTCCCGCTACACGCCGGAAATGGTCGAGCATATCTGCGGCACGCCGCAGGCTGATTTCCTCAAAGTATGCGAAGTACTGGCCTCCACCAGCGCCGCCGACCGTACCACCACTTTCTTGTATGCACTGGGCTGGACGCAGCACTCCGTCGGCTCGCAGAACATCCGCACCATGGCGATGATCCAGCTGCTGCTTGGCAATATGGGTATGGCGGGCGGCGGCGTAAACGCCCTGCGCGGGCACTCCAATATCCAGGGGCTGACCGATTTGGGTCTGCTGTCCACCAGCCTGCCGGGTTATCTGACGCTGCCGTCAGAAAAACACGCCGATCTGCAAACCTATCTGGCGGCCAACACGCCAGAAGCCACGCTGCCGGGCCAGGTGAACTATTGGGGCAACTATCCGAAGTTCTTCGTCAGCCTGATGAAAGCGTTTTATGGCGACGATGCGCAAAAGGAAAACAACTGGGGCTACGACTGGCTGCCGAAGTGGGATCAGGCCTACGACGTGCTGAAGTATTTCGACATGATGGACCGCAATAAAGTGAGCGGTTACATCTGCCAGGGCTTTAACCCGGTAGCGTCGTTCCCGGATAAAAACAAGATTGTAGCAAGCCTCAGCAAGCTGAAATATCTGGTGATTATCGACCCGTTAGTCACTGAAACGTCTAATTTCTGGCAGAACCACGGCGAGATGAACGACGTGAACCCGGCGGCGATTCAGACCGAAGTGTTCCGTTTGCCATCCACCTGTTTTGCTGAAGAAGACGGATCAATTGCCAACTCCGGGCGCTGGTTACAGTGGCACTGGAAAGGCGCGGATGCACCGGGTGAAGCCCGCAACGACGGTGAAATCCTGGCGGGAATTTATCATAAAATCCGCGAGCTTTATCGCACCGAAGGCGGCAAGGGCGCTGAGCCATTGCTGAAAATGGGCTGGCATTACGAGCAGCCTGACCATCCTGAATCTGAAGAAGTCGCCAAAGAGAACAACGGCTACGCGCTGGAAGACCTGTTCGATACCAACGGTAATTTAGTGGCGAAAAAAGGCCAGCTTCTGGACTCCTTCGCGCAGTTGCGTGACGACGGCTCCACGGCTTCCGCCTGCTGGATTTATACCGGCAGCTGGACGACGAAAGGCAACCAGATGGCGAATCGCGATAACGCCGATCCTTCCGGGCTTGGCAACACCCTGGGCTGGGCCTGGGCGTGGCCGCTTAACCGCCGCATTCTCTACAACCGCGCGTCAGCCGATCCACAGGGCAACCCGTGGGATGCGAAACGTATGCTGATTAAGTGGAACGGCGTGAAGTGGGTCGGGAACGATATCCCGGACTACAACACGGCGGCACCGGGCAGCGGCGTTGGGCCATTTATCATGCAGCAGGAAGGTTTAGGCCGCCTGTTTGCTATCAATAAAATGGCCGAAGGCCCGTTCCCGGAACACTACGAGCCGTTTGAAACGCCGCTGGGCACCAACCCGCTGCACCCGAAGGTAGTATCGAACCCGGCGGCTCGCCTGTATGAAGCCGATGCCAAACGCATGGGCAAACGCCACGAGTTCCCGTACGTCGGCACCACCTATCGCCTGACCGAGCACTTCCACACCTGGACCAAGCACTCGCGGCTTAACGCGATTGCACAACCCGAGCAGTTTGTGGAAATCAGCGAGGCGCTTGCAAAAGCCAAAGGCATTAGCAACGGCGACCGCGTAAAAGTCAGCAGCAAGCGCGGGTTTATTCGTGCCGTTGCGGTAGTCACGCCGCGCCTGCAAACGCTGAAAGCTGGCGGGCAGGAAGTGGAAACCGTCGGTATTCCGCTGCACTGGGGCTTTGAAGGCGCCGCGCGTAAAGGCTATCTCGCCAACACGCTAACGCCTTCGGTCGGTGACGCCAACTCGCAAACGCCAGAGTACAAGGCGTTTCTGGTCAACATTGAGAAGGCGTAAGGAGCGAACTCATGTCCATGCAATCTCAGGATATTATCAAGCGTTCGGCTACCAACGGCTTTACGCCGCCGCCGCAGGCTCGTGACTTCAAAGAAGAAGTCGCCAAGCTGATTGACGTCTCAAGCTGTATTGGCTGTAAAGCCTGTCAGGTCGCCTGTTCTGAGTGGAACGACATCCGCGATGAAGTCGGTCACTGCGTCGGGGTTTACGATAACCCCGCCGATTTGAGCGCCAAATCCTGGACCTTAATGCGCTTTAGCGAAACCACGCAAAACGGCAAGCTGGAGTGGCTTATCCGCAAGGATGGCTGCATGCACTGTGAAGATCCGGGCTGCCTGAAGGCCTGCCCGTCTGCCGGCGCCATTATTCAGTATGCCAACGGCATCGTCGATTTTCAGTCGGAACATTGTATTGGCTGCGGCTACTGTATCGCCGGTTGCCCGTTCAATATTCCGCGCCTGAATAAAGACGACAACCGCGTCTACAAATGCACGCTCTGTGTTGACCGCGTAAGCGTCGGCCAGGAGCCAGCCTGCGTGAAAACCTGCCCGACGGGCGCTATTCACTTCGGCAGCAAGAAAGAGATGCTGGAAGTTGCCGATGAACGCGTCACGAAGCTTAAAAAACGCGGGTTTGAGCATGCGGGCGTTTACAACCCGCAAGGCGTTGGCGGCACGCATGTGATGTATGTCCTGCATCATGCTGACCAGCCGGAGCTTTACCACAATCTGCCGAAAGATCCGCAAATCGACGTGCCGATTAACCTGTGGAAAGGGATCCTCAAACCGCTGTCGGCGGCAGGCTTTATCGCCACCTTCGCCGGGCTGATTTTCCATTACATCGGTATCGGGCCGAACGAAGAGGTGGATGAAGACGAGGAGGAACATCATGATTAAGCAGAGCAAATCGATTGTCAGGACCAAATTTATCGACCGTGCCTGCCACTGGACGGTGGTGATTTGCTTCTTTCTGGTGTCGCTTTCCGGTATCGCGCTGTTCTTCCCGACGCTGCAATGGTTGACGGAAACCTTCGGCACCCCGCAGATGGGGCGAATTCTGCACCCGTTCTTTGGCGTGCTGATTTTCGTGGCGCTGATGTTTATGTTTGTGCGTTTCGTGCATCACAATATCCCGGAAAAGCAGGACTGGCCGTGGGTGAAAAACATTGTTGAAGTGCTGAAAGGCAACGAACATAAAGTGGCGGACGTCGGCAAATATAACGCCGGGCAGAAGATGATGTTCTGGACCATCATGAGCATGATTTTCGTCCTGCTGGTGACCGGCGTGATTATCTGGCGCCCTTACTTTGCCCAACACTTCCCCATCAAACTGGTGCGCTACAGCCTGCTGATCCACGCAACCGTCGCCATTATTTTGATTCACGCCATTCTGATTCATATCTATATGGCGTTCTGGGTCAAAGGCTCGATTAAAGGGATGATCGTCGGCAAAGTGAGCCGCCGCTGGGCGCAGAAGCACCATCCGCGCTGGTATCGCGCCGTTCTTGCCAAAGAGGCGAAGAAAGAGAGTACCGAAGGTTTGTAATTCCCAGCCCGCTTTCCCCGGTGAATGACCACCGGGGAGATTTGTATCAGCGGTTAATTTCCCGGACAATGGCCTTTTAGCGGCGTTGATAACCCCCGGTGAAACACTGATATGAAACACCCTCTTGAAACCCTGATAAGCGCCGGCAGTATTTTGCTGCTGGCCTTTTTCTCCTGCCTGCTGCTTCCCGCCCCAGCGCTCTCTATTGAACAGGCACAGAAACTGATTAAAACGCTCCATCTGCTGGATATGAACCAGCTTTACACCCTTATTTTCTGCCTGTGGTTCCTGGCCCTGGGGGCAATTGAATATTTTGTGATTCGCTTTATCTGGCGGCGCTGGTTTTCAATTAACAGGGATTGACAGAGCTGCGTCGGGTGAATAAGCGACTAGCGCCCCCTTCTACCAGTTGGCGCTACGCTTAACCGCTCTACAAAGAGTTCGGCAACACAATCGAACGAATATCGTTGCCGGTGGGCGCCTGATGAATACGCAGGCCAAATTGATCGACTACGGCAAAGATATGCTCGAAGATATCTGCCTGAATCGCTTCATACTCAAGCCAGGCGACGGTATTGGTAAAGGCATAAATTTCGATCGGCAAACCTTCGGCCCCTGGCGCTAACTGGCGCACCATTAAGGTCATATCTTTGCGGATCCGTGGATGGTTTTGCAGATATTCGGTGAGATAGACGCGGAATGTACCAACGTTGGTCATACTGCGCGCATTAAGCACCGACCCTCCGTCGCTATTGTGGGTGCGATTATATTCCTCAATCTCTTTGCTGCGCGCATCGATATAAGGTTTTAATAATCGTGCATTCATCAGGCGCTGAATTTCATCAGCCGCAAGAAAATGAATACTGGTGGTATCAATATTAATACTACGCTTAATACGACGGCCACCGGACTGCGACATCCCGCTCCAGTTTTTAAAAGCATCAGAAACCAGCGCATAGGTTGGAATAGTGGTAATGGTATTATCCCAGTTGCGTACTTTTACCGTCGTCAGGCCAATATCCGTTACCGCACCATCAGCGCCAAACTTCGGCATTTCCAGCCAGTCACCCAGCTTTAACATGCGGTTTGCAGAGAGCTGAATACCGGCTACCAGGCCAAGAATGGGATCTTTAAATACCAGCATCAGTACCGCAGCCATCGCTCCCAGGCCGCTGATAAGAATCGCTGGTGACTGGCCGATGACTCTTGAGATCATCATAATGCCGATCACCACAGAACTAATCAGTTTTACTCCCTGAAATATTCCTTTCAGTGGTATATCTGAGGTAATAGTAAATTTCTGTGAGAAATTATAAATAACGTCCAGCAGGGAAAATAACGACAGCAGGGAATACAGCATAATCCATAGCTGTGCGCCAATAATCAATATCTCGCTTACGTCGCTGCCTTTTTGCAGCCAGAGCACCGCCTGAATATTAACGATGATACCTTGCAGGGTTAAAGCAAGCCGATGAAACAGCTTGTTTTCCGTAATAATTTGCAGCCATAAATTGTGGCTGGAATTAGCTCTTTTTTCAAAGGTGCGCAGCACGATGCGGTGCAGAATAAAATGTACTATCAGCGCAAACAGGAAAATAATACCGAGCACCACGAATATAGAAGTGGTGGGGTCAAGGGCCACGCCAAAAGCACTTAAAAATGAAACCAAATCTTTCATAATAACTCCTTACTAAACAGCGCCTATCATGATAGCAAGCGAATCCATGTGCAACTTTTAGCCCGTATTTAATTAGCTGAATATTCTTTACAAGATTACCATTGCATTTATCTGTAATGGTTAATTGCGTTCGGTGTTAACCAGATAAAAAGAGGGGGACAAGGGTCGTTTGCCGATGGCTGGCTATACTCAATTCACGAACGTATCAATAGTGAGAGCCCTGTATGCCATTAAGTGATTTTGTTCATTCAGACCCGTATACCCTCGGCATTGAGCTGGAATTGCAAATCATCAATCCTCCCGCCAACGATCTCAGCCAGGATTCATCGCTGCTGATTGAGTCGCTAAAAGGCGCGGTGGCCGCGGGCGAAGTCAAACATGACATCACGGAAAGTATGCTGGAGATCGCAACCGGAGTCTGTGCCGATGTCGCACAGGCTTATTCGCAGCTTTCAGATTTGCGCAAGCATGTTCTGCAATCGGCAGGTCAACATCGCCTGGCCATTTGCGGCGGGGGAACTCATCCTTTTCAAAAGTGGCAGCGCCAGGAGGTCTGCCAGAGCGAGCGCTATAGCAAAACCCTTGAGCTATACGGCTATTTAATGAAACAGGCTACGGTATTTGGCCAGCATGTGCATGTGGGATGTGAAAACGAAGAGGACGCCATCTATTTGCTGCATGGCCTGGCGCGCTTTGTGCCGCACGTTATCGCGCTGTCAGCCTCATCACCTTATATTCAGGGGGCCGATACCACCTATGCTTCATCGCGCCTGAATATCTTCTCGGCGTTCCCGGATAACGGCCCGGCCCCTTTTGTGAGCGACTGGAATGAGTTTAAATGGATGTACCAGCGCCTCGAATCCAGCAGCATCGTACAGTCGATGAAAGATCTCCACTGGGATATTCGCCCCAGCCCAAAATTTGGCACCGTGGAGGTGCGCGTGATGGATACTCCTCTGACCATTACGCGGGCGGTACATATCGCCGGGTTTATTCAGGCGCTGGCCTATTGGCTGCTAAGCGAGCGCCCGTTTGTTCCGCGTTCGGAAGATTACCTGCTCTACCGCTTTAACCGTTTTCAGGCCTGCCGTTTTGGGCTGGCAGGGACTCTGACCGAAGTCCGCACCGGCGAGCAACGCACTCTGGCGGAAGATATTTTACCCCTGCTGGACACTCTCGCCCCCTATGCGGCGCAGCTCAGGGCAACATCAGCAATAGAGGCCGTTGAAGGCTATGTGCGTAATAACCACAGCGATACCCGCCGCATTCGCCAGTTTATCGCTGAAGGCGGGCTTTTAACTGAGCTAATGCGCAAACACTGCGAGATTTGGGCCAGCGAATAACTTTCTTTTTTTCATTGAATAATATAAATCCGACATCTCGACTGCATCACAGTTGACAGCGAAAATATCAGCCGCATGACCGGATTAGTTAATTATTATTAATCTTTTCTGCGGCTTATTTAAACTAAATAGCACTTACCACAAGCTACGGAATACCTCACGCCACACAACATTGTATGGCGTGAGAAAGAGTTAAAACCAGGGAATGGTGGTGGCGCCACTTAACCCATAGCTACTGAACGTTCCCGTCACCGGGGAGGTTTGCAGTTCACCATGGCAAATAAATAGCCGGAAATGCTGCCCGTTCGACAGGCTTTTCAACGGTAAAAAAGGCAGGCTACTCGACTGAGTACGAATTTGCGCCACACGTTGTTCAGCCTCCTCTTCAGTCAGCCAGCCCTTACGCACAGAGCGGCGCATCAGGCGTTCAGCATTGCTTTTTACCTGCACGCGATTCACCGTACGCCAGCCAGCTACCGCCGGAACAGGGGCTATGGCCGCAACAGAACAATAATCCTGAAAACCAGCATGCCAACGGGTAGCATCCAGCTCTTCAAGTGCTTGCTGGCAACCATGCAAACGAAGCACGCCGCCAGGCGTTTTCCCGTACTCAGGGAAACTAATGCCAATATCTCCACTCCTGCGCGCAGCCAGCGCCAGATGCAGTCTGGCAAATAGCGCTGCCATCAGCATTGGCTGCTGGAATTCAAGATGCGGCAAAATACGGATCTCCTGATAGCTCTCCATCGGCGGCTCCTTATTCAGCTTTTTCACCAAACACACCGCCACGGATCAGCACCGCCATGACGTAGTGCTGTTGCTCTGGGGCAGGCTTACTGCCTCTGGTTACCCAGTTATCCAGAAGGGTGTAAAAATCCATCTTCTCTTTTGGCTGGCGGCAGGCAATACCGCGGCTGGTAACCGAACCGTAAGGCTCCACGGCAATAGCGCCCAAAGACTCTACCAGCGGATGCCAGGTATCAATAGTGCGCAGCGCGTTCCCTACTTTCTGGGAGTGAAGCGCTGCGACATCATTGACCTGATATAACACTTTGCTTTTGCTGCTGTTACTGTCCAGCACCAGCTCCTGAGACGGGAAGACCTCCTGCCCTTCGCCCAGACGCACATAAGCCTCAACGTCGAGCAATAGGAAAGTATCGCCATTCAGGCCACGCGCAATCTCATCGGCCAGCTCTTTAACTGCGCCATCACGATTAGTAAAATCCCGCAGCGGGAAGTCGTGTGCGTTAAACTCCCAGCTTTTCTCATTGCTCTTCTTCACCAACACACGAATATGTTCAGCACCGACTCGGTTGCGCCACAAAAAACGCCCGTTCGCCAGGTTGGATGCGTAACGCAGCGCCAGTTCAGTAAAACCATGCTCGCTGACATAACCCTCAATCACTTCCTGCAATGCATCCTGATAGTTCCTGTCATTACAGACAGCAGGCGTCGACAGGTTCCCCAACACACGTAGGGTAAATGACATTTTTAAAGTATCGGCATCGGCAGGAAGCGCTGCGACATCCACACGTTGCAGGTTAGCTTTCTGGATCTCAGCATCCAGTTTTGCCGGGTCGCTGACCAGCGCGTTTTTCAGGCGGTTAGAGATGGTGCCACGCACCGCCTTTTCCTGAATACGCACGGGCTGCCAGTCATTGCCCTGCCAGTTGCCGGCAAACATAACCGCATCGGAGTTTGCCAGTTTACGTTCAAAAGCCAGTACCGAAGCCGTTTTGATAACAGAAGTTTTAGCCATGTGGTAATCCCCTAAAAAATATCGAAATAGTCTGAGTCGTTTGCCAGGCCATCGTCAGGCAAATCCTCATCATTCGCGGCCTGTCCGCGACAGTAATAACCGGTTGCCGTGGTGTGATAACGCCAGAACAAATCGTCTGCCTCTTTAATACGATGCACGCCGCTCCATTCGCCAATGCCGTACACCGCTTCGGCAAAGCAAAATGGCGAATCACCGTCGCGGGCGTTTGCAACCGAGCCGGGTTCATAAAGTGGAGAAATGCGCTGCCAGCCGGTCATCAACGGCACGAGATAACCAGGCTGTGGTTTTGCCTGATATGTCCACTCTGCGTCGTCTTCTGACTGCTCATCTTTTTTGGCCACCATTTTTAGCGCGGCAAAATCAAGCCAGGCATCTATCATTTCCACGGTAGGATGGCTTTGTTTGAGCAGTTGATAGTGCTCTTCAAGCCAGGGTGAGCGATCCTGCAACGCAAAGCCGGGCATCAGACTGTAACGATGGTTTTTAAAATTGCTGGTGCTGCAAACCTGCACATTGCGTAGTCTGGTAATGGTGCCGCCCGCCAGTTTTTGAGACTGACAGAGGATTTGCAAATGTGCCGCCAGTTCACGTAAGCCATTATCACCATTGGCGATTTCACCGTGGCACTCCAGCACCAGAGAAACCGTAAGGTGCATACGCCCCTCTTCGTTAAACGAGGCGGTTTTCCCTTCGCGCGTGAGCGGATTGCGAGTCAGCGCAAACTGATAATCGCGCCCGGAGGAATAAGCATGAGCCTGATGGCGATGGCAAACCACACCGCAGCCATTCAGCCGCAACCCGTGGCTAAGCTCTAATTTGCGCGATAGCGCATGCGTATAGCCCAGAAAATGGGTTATGGAAGGAAAGCCCCAGGTTAATCCAGCTACGGCATTCGCATTTTCCACTTCCAGCCACGGCAAAATAATCACATTACGCATGGGGAGAGCTCCTGATAGCCTGTTCCATTTCATGCAGACGGCGGCGGAAAAGTGGTTTGCCCTGCCATTCGCGCCGTTCAGTTTTGCCCACGTTTAACTCTGCGCGTCGCAAATGACTGTTCAGCCATAGCGCAAAATCATCGGCAACGGCGTCCTGCCAGTCGTCTTTTTCCCGCTCAAGACGAAACGCTTCGTCAGTTTCTGCCCGCCACGGGTCGAGCCACAGTTGCTGGTGAGGTTTAAGCTGACATTTTTCATTCTGAGTCCAGGCTGACCATTCTTCGCATTGAATATCTGCGGCCAGACTGAAGAGTACGTCAATGATTTCATCAATGTAGCGATCGCGTGCGCGGCGAATAAGGTAATTATTGGTATCACCAGTATTGATTAAGAGCCCTATAAGGCGGCGACGTATTTCACGCGTGGAGCGTTCAAATGGCCCCTGCCCAAACAGCGTTTTGCTGCCGTATGGAGGATGGCTTTGCTGCTCCCACTGAGGTGGAGCGCAAGCAAGCAACCACACTCGTCCACCACGAGAACTGTTTAATGCGGAGATATTCTGCGGTTTAGTGCCGCCAAAATTCATTACGGCGGTTTTGGGAAACATCACCAACGGCTGCGGATGCCATCTCTTTTCCTTGTGTGCCTTCCAGTTTTCTTTACTCTCTTCGCTAAACCGCAACGCCACCATACGCTGATGCAACGCCTGAGCCAGCGAAGAGGAAAACAGTGGATTAAGCAGATGGTAGCCGCCAGCAACAGGGAAATAGACCTGTTTAGCAAGCTTATGGGATGCGGGGTCTTTGGTGGTTAGCGCACGGGAAAACCCTTCAATCCACCCCGCCAGCTGCTGTTCGTTTTCAGCTAATTCAGCCAGCGCTGAGTCATCTTTCCTTTGCAGACAAGCAAGTAAAGAATCGCCGTCAATCTCAGTTTGCAGAAGCTTCGCGACATCAAGCGCGGCGGCATTTCCCACCGCATCGACGGCAGGCTTCGCCAGACTCGCGGTAGCAAGATAGCCTTCCGCTGAATTTGTTGCGCTAAAAATACTGCTGTTTTTCGCATCACCATGAGTATATTTAGCCGCGTGCGTCACCAGGCTAATTTGCCCGGCACGATAGGCCGCATCCGTTAACCACGCCCGAGTTTCATAGCGCAGTTCCAGCTCGCGACGCTCCTGTGATATCTGGCTTTCAAGCGCTGCATCTGTGCCGTGCAACCGCTTTGCCGCCTCTTTATCGAAAGCTTCCAGCTTGGTTTGACGTCGCCCTGAGATATAGCTAACGATAAATTCCGTTAGTCCTCTTTGTGACATATTCACTCCTTAAACGTCCCTGAAAATCCCCAATACCGGATGCCACAACCACGCTTCGTAGTCATCGTCACCGGCGCGTAAATTAATTTCGCCGTATCTTTCACTTACCGCGGCAAGCTCCAGATCGCGCGCCTCTGCAAGCTCGGTTAGCACCGTCGCGTAATCGGTATCGATCCAGGCTCGCACCCCCTCAGCCATTTCCAGCTCGCGGTAGTTGAATATTCCCGGCTCCTTCCATTTCGCCACGCCGTCGTCACGTATCATAAATGTGGGCTCATCGAGCTCATCTTCCATATAGAGAAAATACTGAGATTCTTTCTGCGTCTGGCGGAATGGGGTACGGCGCTGCAACTCCCCGCTCCAGTTCACCGGCAGCCGCCACCAGTGTGCGGCAACGGGCTGCTCTTTACTTTTACCCAGCAGC
Organism: Buttiauxella warmboldiae; assembly: GCF_003818135.1. GTDB lineage: Bacteria > Pseudomonadota > Gammaproteobacteria > Enterobacterales > Enterobacteriaceae > Buttiauxella > Buttiauxella warmboldiae. The sequence goes on from NZ_RPOH01000042.1 coordinate 77,871, forward strand.
TCTTCCCATGTCCGGCCGTGCTCCAGGGCTATCAGGCTGTCATACTGGCGAATGCCCGGCGTAGGACGCATATCGAGAATGCGCGGTACGGCATTGATACAGCGATAATCCTCTGGCTGGAGCAGTTCGGTGAGATCGTGGCTGGAGAGCGTAAAGCGCGATGTTTCGAAACCCGGCTTACAATACGCGAGGCTTTCTTGTTTCATCGCCCGCACGTTTTGACTAAGAATGAGCAGATTATGGTGCTGCGGCACCCTTTGCCGGTGACGCTGAATGCGCCCGGCAAACTGAATCAGAGAGCGCACTGAACTCGGTTCAATAATTCCCCAGTCGGCATCCCAGTCGCGGCCGACTTCAATAACAGAGGTACCAAGCACGACAAAAATATGGTGCTGAGCAGGATGCTGTTCAACCGCACGCGCAATTGCCGGGTGCAATTCAAGCGGGTTTCTCACATCACGGGTAAAGGCCCCATCCAGGCATTTTTCAATATGCGAGCGTATCGCAAGAGGATGCTGGCTATGGTAAACACAATAATGAATGCAATATCCCACAGGTGATGGCATACGCATCAGAGCCTGCGCTATTGCAACCAGCGGTTTGATATTCGCGATACGCACCAGACCCTGGGATACCGTTTTGTCGTTTTTATGCTTTTGATAGTGCCGCTTATGCAACCTTAGGATTTCGCCATGTAGCGTCCCGGCAAGCGCGGCGATAACGGCACCGGGTTGCGGGCTGGCTGATGTAACGTTAACCATTTCCGCCTGGCGTAAAACGGCTTTCGCAGGCAAACGTTTTGCGCGACGCTGCGCAAACTTGCAATGCTCATCATAAAACGCTTTCGACTCTCCAAACGCCGCCGCGTGAGAATCATCCTCATCAAACCAGGCGCAGCAGACATTTAACGGCAATCCCGCCTCTCCACAGGCCTGCTGGTACGCCTTACGCCCGGAGCAGTAGGCGGAGAATAATGCCAGCACCAGCGAGGGCGGCAGCGTTGCAGAAGAGAGCAATACACGCCCGCCGAGCATGGCCGTCCAGTTCACCAGCCGACAAAGCGCATGCTGATCGGCAATATCAAAATCGTCCGGCTCATCAAGCACCAGATCGCTGGTCAGCAGGCGTAACATCGGTGCTATCTGTTTTCCGCCGCGCACGCCTTCGGTTGCGGGCATAATGTGGTCGATGGTGGCGACTAAAACCGGGGCGTTAACCAGTTTGCTGAGCTTAGGATCGCTGTCGAACAGGTGGCGCAACGGCCCCTGATTTACGACTCCATCGTAATGGACGTACTGATGTTGTTCAAACAGCTCATCCGCAGATGCGCTACTTTGATCCGGTTCGGTTGCGTTGACGCCATATAATTCCCGCACCGCAGACGAACCAATCAGTACCGCAAGGTCATCTTCACCCAGCCCAAGACGGGTGCGTAATGCTTCCCCGGTTTGTAGCGTTAAGGTACGCAACCCCAACGCGACGGTAAAACGGCAGCCTTCTTCTTCCTGTGCAAGCGCGTACATAATACGTGCATTGGCAAAGGTTTTTCCGCAGCCAGTTGAAGCCATATTGATGCCAAAAAAGCCCTGCTTACGAGAAACATCGCGCAGACTTTCAGCCACATCCCACGCCCGGTTTTGCCAACGAAAGCGATCGTCTCCGGCCCGCTGCCGGAACCCTTTATGCCGTGTAATAGCCGGAAGATGTGCGCGTAAAGCAGGCAGTGTGCGCCCCAATAGTAACGCGTGATGCCCCACGCCAACGTTATGCTCGTCGAGCTTTTGCTTGCGTTGCGAGGTTTGGCGATCGGTATTCGCCCACGCGAGGTAGCTGGCATCCTGCCATGCCGATACGGGAACAGGCTGCGCAGAGTAGTGGTGATCGGCAAGCATCAGGGCCAGGCGTGCAAGATGCACAGTGAAGTGCTGATCCAGGGTACCAAATTCAGTGAGTGAAACAGCATGAGCCGCGCGTTTTGCTAACTGTTGCGCTTTATCCCGCCAGGTTTGACTTTGCAGCGGGGTTCCGTGCGGGAACGTCCAGAGCCGACGAAAATCAGACTCGCGAAAGCGGCTATCCCGATGATTAAGCGCATTCCAGTCGGCATTAAGCTGGCAGGTTAACCAGTGTTCCGACAGCGACGGTGCGTTATCGCCCAGATATTGCGGCAGGCGATGATGGGAAAGAATAAGCCAGGCAATAGTTCTGGCTAACGGCGGCAAATCGGTAAATGGGCTACTATGGTGGTTTATGCTATCTTGCTGAACTCGCTGTAAAATATCTCTTTCATCCTGCGCCGTTAGCATGCCCAGCCGCACCAGCCATTCATGGTCAGTTTGCGTGCCGACAAATGCCTGAAACAGCCGTACAGATACCCACTCATGGCGAAAGGGCTGAAATTTTAGCGTGGTATCACCTTGTAGCCCGGCCTGAAATAATGCCCCCGCTTTGCCAAAATCATGAAACAGACCGGCAATAGCGGCGAGCAGCGCAATACTCTCCGTACTGCACCAGTGTGATTCACTCTGGCTACGCAAAATATCCCGCGATGTTCGATTGGTTGGCGCGGTCCCCATCGAATTAAACCGACGCGCATTGCCAACAATCCACAGCAACTCGGTTTGCCCACCTTTTTTTATCCAGTGGCAGGCAACTGCCGTATTACGCCTCGCGGTTTTACGCAGCAACCTGCGTAACGTATTCAGCCCCTCAAGAGTGATTGGCGTTTGCCAGGCCGCGTCGCCTTTGCGTTCAGCAAATTGATCCAATATTTGACAGCTTTGTTCACGGGCTTTTTTAGTACATTGCGAGATAAGTAAAATATTCATGCACGAGGCTGCCCGAATTTAAGGGCGGTTGCCTGCAACGAGGTAATCAATAAATCCAACGCCTCTGACTGCTGGAAGCCGGTAATGCAACGCTGGCGAAACGTTTGCTCGTCCTCCCCCTCCATCGCAGCGATAAATGCCTGTGGCAAAATCAATGCATCTTTAATCAGGTCAGCAAGATCAAATACCAGCCCGCCACGCCGGGTTTTGCCATGCAGAACTGCCAGCCCTTGTGGAATACCGGTTACCCATGTTGCCACCGCGGCCAGGCCATAAGCCAGATAATTGCCATGATCGAGGAAACGGTTTGCACAATCATTGCCACCACCGCGTTTTGCACGGGTAAAATCGCCATATTGTACGGCCAGGCTTGCAAGCTTATAGAGCGTTTTGGTAAGCAAGGCTTCCTGTAGCATCAACTCATTTTGCGAACCGGCGGCCGCAATACCTTCGCGAAAGCGAGAGAGTTTTTCACTCAAGGTTGCTGAAGCAAGCTGGAAACGGTTTTCGCGCTGCATTCGGGTATTTAACCAGTGGCGTTCAATTTGTTCGATTCGCACCTGCTGAAAATACTTCGCGGCGGCAAGCCGTTTATTTTCATCAAACCAGAAAGCTACCCAGTTTTGCAGATATTCTGTCGGGCGATACTCACTTTGCGGAGTCAGCCAGGAAACATCAATATCGACTTCATTTCCAGCATAAAGCGGCGTCCCGCCACCGCCACAAAAACCGACCAGTACCCCGGCGCGGGCAAACTCCCGCATTGCCGCCTGAGTGACCGATGTTCCCGTACCCAGCATAATGACAGTGGTATTGGCGATGGGGATATTCCAGTAAAATGACTCTTTACCTTCGTCGGTGACATATTCCACACGCCCACCATTCACCAGTACCCGGCAATATTGCAGGTAATAAATATTTGCACGTTTTGAATGAAGAATTGTTTTAAGATCCGCAGGCATAAGCATGAAAAGAGTACTCCGAGAAAAAAGATCCGGTTTGAAACGGCCATTTTTTCACAATTTTTATTGGCCATCCCAGCAATTAATTTCATTGAATGTATTCACCATTTGCTTCCCAAAGATAGATCACGGAGGCTGGCGAGAATATATAAAATATTTAATGTTATTAATATGCCATGAAAATGCTAAACAGAAGTGTTTTACCACAATGCCGTGAACCTCGACTAATGTGTAAAAATGAGTCTCATAATGCCATGGTATAAATCAAAAAAGAGTTATAAGGCTCGCTAAATCTAATATTCTGCCTGTACGCAGTGAACGAAACGTTCAGGCTCTGAATGATTTCTACATCTTTCTAAGCTGCCTGTACGGCAGTGAACACGCATGGCGTGGATTTGCTTCCACTGTTCAGTTTCTAAGCTGCCTGTACGGCAGTGAACCCACCGCAGCGGAAAACGCAGCAACACCCACTTTTCTAAGCTGCCTGTACGGCAGTGAACAAGACATTGCCCGGGAACATTGGGGCGTGATGTTTCTAAGCTGCCTGTACGGCAGTGAACAAAATCACCGAAGTTTCCGGGCCGAACGGATCCTTTCTAAGCTGCCTGTACGGCAGTGAACTACCCGACATATCAGCATGGAGTAACTCAATTTTTCTAAGCTGCCT